>NZ_JADWYU010000202.1:0-31823 GCF_016786325.1 Frankia nepalensis
TAGGGCGCGACGAGGCCGGCGAACGCGTCGCGGGCGCCGGCGCGGGCCCGGGCGCCGGTACCGCGCCCGCCGTGGCGCCGCCGCGCGCGGGATCGAGGACGAGCGTGGATCCCGCGGCGCTGGGAAGGCCGGCTGGGGCCAGGTCCGGGGCCACCGGCCGTCCGGGCGAGGTGCCCGCCCGCGCGGCCGGCTCAGGCGTTGTCATGGGCCAAGGTTCGCCGGGCCCGCTGTGTGTTTCCTGAACGACTTCCTAAGCGGACCAATCCGCGCGGGGCTTCGCGCGCCGGCCGTCCCGCGAGGGCTCAGCCCATCGTGCGGGCGCCGTCGAGGGACTCGCGGATGATGTCGGCGTGGCCGGCGTGCTGGGACGTCTCGGCGATCAGGTGCAGCAGCACCCGGCGGGCCGACCAGCTGGCGCCCGGCTCGAACCACGGCGCCTCCGGCAGCCGGTGGCCGACGCCGAGGTCCTGGATGCCGCCGACGATCTCGTCGGTGCGCCGGGCGACCTCCTCGTAGCGCTCGAGGGCGCTGGCGAGCGTCTCGCTCTCCAGCAGCTCGAACTCGCCCTCCCACGCGCGGAAGCCGTCGGCGAACGCGTCCGCGCCGCGCAGCACGAAGTCGATCCACAGCCGCTCGACGTTGGTGACGTGCTTGATCAGCCCGCCCAGGGTCAGCGCGCTCACCGTGGCGCGCTGGCGGGCCTGCTCGTCGGTCAGGTCGCGCACGGTGAACCGCAGGAACCACCGGTGCCGCGCCAGCGACTCGAGCAGGTCGGCGTGCTCGCTGGTCGACACGGCGGCGTCGGCCCCGGTCTCGGCGGCGGTGGTCGTGGTGAGCGTCATGGTGGCGGTCATCGTCGACGTCCTTCCGTGCTCGCGGTCGAGGAGTGTGACGGGGGCTCGTCGTCGCCGTCCGTCAGGAACGACGCTAGAGGCAATAGCGGCCAGATCCTGGCCGCTATCGGAAGCGAGTTCGGGTGGACCGCCAGCGGGGCGTGACCGACGGATGTCCGAAATGTTCCAAGAGCGCCTTTCGTCGTCGATGAGACATGCCGAGGCGGAAGGTGACGACCACGCGGACCCTGTCGCGCCCTTAGGGTTAAACGGTGGCCATCCGGGTGCTGCTCGCTGAGGACGATGCGTTGTTGCGGCACGGCCTGGCGACCCTGATCGGGCGCGCGGACGGCGTGGAGCTCGTCGGCGCGGTCACCGACCGGCCGTCCCTGGAGCAGTCCGTCCGCGAGCTGGCCCCGGACGTGGTCGTCACGGACATCCGGATGCCGCCGACCCGCACCGACGAGGGCATCCAGGTCGCCGCCTGGCTGCGCCGGGAGCATCCGGCCACCGGCGTGGTCGTGCTCAGCCAGTTCGCCGAGGCGACCTACGCGCTCGCGCTGCTGGAGGGCGGCTCGGCCGGGCGGGCCTACTTACTGAAGGAGCGGGTCGCCGGGCTGGACGAGCTGCTCCGCGCGATCCGCGCGGTCGCGAACGGCGAGTCGGTGATCGACCCAGCGGTCGTCGAGGGCCTCGTGGCCGCCAACACCCGGCGCAGCCACTCCGAGCTCGACCGGTTGACGCCGCGTGAGCGCGAGGTGCTCAGCCAGATGGCCCAGGGCTGGAGCAACGCCGCGATCGCCGCGAGCCTGGTGCTCTCGGAGCGGGCGGTCGAGAAGCACAGCAACTCGATCTTCGCCAAGCTCGGCCTGACCGACGAGCCCGACCTCAACCGCCGCGTCAAGGCGGTCCTGCTCTACCTGCACTCGGGGCACGAGAAGGCCGCCGGCGCCGCGTCCCCCAAGCCGAGCAGCCGGCTACCGGGGGCGGGGCGGGTGGTCCGCGGCGGCTGACGGCCACCGCGGGCACGCGGCCAGCCGCGCTGTCGAACGACCGCCAAGGGTGTCGGTGAGTACTGGTGTCTGTGGGTACCCGTATCGTCACGCGGGCGAACCGTCGCGGGAGCCCGCGCGGACCGTCACGGAGCCATTGCCACCTTGACGGGCGCGCGACAAGGGGGGTTAGCCACACCCCCTTACCTGGGTGGTCGCATCCTGGGTTCGGCCGGCCACGGCGGGGACACTTGACGCTATGACCCCCTCCTCCGCCGTCTCGGTCCTTGTCGTGGACGACCAGCGGCCCTTTCGTCTCGCCGCCCGCGCCGTAGTCCGGCGCGCGCCAGGTTTCGTCCTGGCCGGCGAGGCGGAGTCGGGCGAGGCCGGCGTCGCCGCCGCCGAGACCCTGCGCCCGGATCTTGTGCTGATGGACGTGAACCTGCCCGGCATCGACGGCGTCGCCGCCGGCAGCCGCATCCGGGACTTCGACCCCAGTACCGTCGTCGTGCTGGTCTCCACCTACGGTGAGACCGACCTGCCCGCCATGGTCGCCCAGAGTGGCATGGACTACCTCCACAAGGCGGACCTCGCCCCCGGCGTCCTGCGCGACCTCTGGGAACGCCGCGCGCCCGGCTCCGCCGCGCACTGATCCCGCCTCGGCCCGGCGGCGCCCATCGTCCCTCCCCACCGGTGGGCGCCGCCGGGACGACGCGGGACCCAACGGTCTCCCGCCCTCCCCCAGGCCGGAGATCCACGGATCACCGTCCGCCCCGCCCCGCCCCGCCGCGGCCCCAGCCCCAGCGACTCATGCCGGACCCCGGGACAGCGCCGGGCCCGGCGAGACGGCGCCTAGTCGCCGCCCGATCGCATCGACGGTGTGAGCCAGCCGCGCCGGATGGCGGCCGGCGCCAGCACCGCGAGGATCCCCATGCCCGCGGTCGCCGCGGGCAGCGCGAGCAGCAGCGCCATGGGGATCGCCGTGTCGCCGCCGACCCCGGTCGCGGCCGCGATCTCCCACCAGGCAAGCCGGCCGATGCCGAGGCCGAGCGGGATGCCGACGACGACCGTGGCCAGCGCGGTCGCGGCGGCCGCGGCGGCGGCCGCGGCGGCCGTCTGCCCCGGCGTGCTGCCCAGCGTGCGCAGCACCGCGACCTCGGGCAGGCGCCGCCGCCAGTTGATCAGGACGGTGTGCCCCAGCGCCCCGGCCGCCAGCGTCCCGAGCACGAGCTGCAGCAGCTCGGGGAGCCGGCCAATCCCGTCGAGGTTGGCGATCTCGGGCGGTGGCCGCCGCTGGTCGACCTCGTAGCGGACGCCGAGCTCGGCGGCGAGCTCGTCGACCGAGACGCCATCCGCCGCCGCCACGAGCGCGTCTCGCCACGGCGTCGTCAGCTGGGTGCGGTCGAGGACCTGTGGAGCCACCAGCACGCTGTCGCCCAGCCGCTCGCCGCTGATCGGCGGGCCGATGCCGATGCCGACGACCGTCAGCCGCGCGGGCTGCCCGCCCCCGGGACCGGGCGCCACCACCAGTTTGTCACCGAGGCCCACATGGAGGGCGCGCGCCGCCCTGATCCCGATGACCATCTCGGTCGGGTCGCCGATCTGCCGGCCGGACAGGATCGTCCAGGCCCGCGCGCCCTCCGGCGACGTCGTGCCCTTGGCCGGGACCTTGATGATGGAGAACGCGGAGATCTCCCGGCACCCGTCGTAGGCGCCCCAACCGCCCTCGACGACGGCGGTCACGCCAGGGCAGTCGGCGCCCACCCGCACGGCCGCCTTGTCCGCGATGTTGATCGCCCCGATCCGCGGGTCCGCCTTCAGCGCCTGGACGACCTCCGGCCGCGCGTCGAACACCCGCAGGTCGGCGGACCAGCCATACCGGCCGGGGTCGTCCCGCAGCCGGTTGATCCCCTGGTCGACCGTCCCGGCGGCCACCAGCGCCGCCACCGCGAGCCCGACCGCCAGCACCGCCGGCCGGCGCACGACCGCGGGCCGGTAGAGGCCGCCGGCGAACCGGACCCCGACCCACACCCAGGCAGGACCGCGCCGGGCCGCCCGCCCGCGCGCCGGGCGGACCCGGGGGTTCCCCGCGGCGGTCCGGTCCCTGGCAACCATGTGGCGGTTGGCCCGGAAGGCCGACCAGGCCGAGAGCAGCTGGACGGCGCAGGCGGCCCCCAGCCCGGTGACCGCGGCGACCGTCAGGTTGACCGCGTAGCCGGGGTGCGGCTCGAAGACGGCCAACGGCCCGACCGGGGACACCGCGCCCACGATCACCGGGCCGAGGAGGGCGAACACGCCAGCGAGCAGCGCGGCCGGCACCGTGGCGATCAGCCGGGCACCGACCCGGCCGGCCAGCGGCAGGCCAAGGGTGCTCTCGATCCGCTGGTCCGCCCGGCCGGAGTCGTGATGGCGGCCGAACGCGGCCCCCGCGGTGGCGAGCCCGGTCACCGCCACGACGATCGCGAACGTCACCAGCCCGGTGACGACGACATGGCTGGTGGCCGCGGCCCTGGGGTCGGAGTCGGTCGCCGGGTGCGAGATCTCGAACTCCGGCCATTCGGACGCGTCCGGGTCCCGGTCCGCGCGGGCCGCCTCGGCGGCCGCCGCCAGCGCCTGCTCGGCCCGGGCGACGGCGCCGGGCTTGGCGGCCAGCCGGATCAGGACGGCCATCTTGACCGGTGGCGCCGCCTGGGCCGCGGCCGGGGACAGGATCAGCGGGGTCTGGTGACGCGCGTCGCCGGCCATCCTGGTGATGCCGGTGATCGTCACCGTGATCCGCGGCCCGCCCGGCTCCCCGAAGCCGGTGTCGAAGTTGTTGTAGTTGGCGAGGGTCAGCATGCGCAGCGGCACGGTGTCGCCGACGCCGAGTCCGAGGCCCCTGGCGGCGTCCTCGTCGATCGTCGCCTCGGCGGCGTCGGGGTCGAAGTCGCGGCCCTCGATGACGATCGGGGTGTAGACACGGGTGTCCGAGCCGACGGCGTGGCCGGACAGTGCCCCGATGTAGACCACGTCACGCCGGTCGTCGAGCCGGGCGACCGACGCGCTGGTCACCCAGACGGCCTGGACGTCGGGGATCACCGACGCGGCGCGGGCCGCGAGCTCGGGGACGGGCGCCAGCACGATCTGCAGGTCGGCGACGTTGGTGGCCCGCTCGAGGCGCTCGTGCGCCGTCGCGGTCCGCCGGGCGACGCTGGCCGCGCCGCCGATGACAGCGCCGACGAACCCGACGAGCAGCCCGATCGCGAGCAGGCTCAGCCAGCGCCGGCGCAGCTGCGCCCGCGCGACCATGCCCAGGGCTCCCAGGAGCGGCACGGCCATCGGTCAGCCCTTCGCCCGCTCGACGGGACCCGTGGCCCCGGGCGCTGGCCGGTCGGGCTGGTCCGGCCGGCCCGTCGCTGGCGGCGTCCAGGCGTCGGCGCGCTCGCCGGCGGGTGGGGCGTCCAGCCGCTGGGGACCGTTTCCGGCGGTGGCACCGGTGGCCGGGCGCGGGCCGGTGGCGCCGGCGCCGGCGCCGGCGCCGGCACCGGCGGCGGTGACGGTGACGGTGACGGTGGCACCAGTGGCCGCGTGCGGGCCGGTCGCGGCGTGCGGGCCGGTCGCGCCGGCGGCCGGGCGCGGGCCGGTGCCAGGGGCGGCCGGGCGGGGGGCCGGCTGCGCCGTCGGGACGACCGCGCGCACCGCGACTCCCTGGCCAGGAGCGGAATCGACGGTGAGGGAGCCCCCGATCGCCCCGATCCGGTCGCGCATGTTGGTCTGGCCGTGACCGGCGGCGACCAGCAGCGGGTCGAAGCCAGGGCCGTCGTCGACGACGCTGAGCACCAGCGCGTCCTGCTCCTCGGCCAGCTCGATCTCCACGTCGCTGCCCGGAGCGTGCTTGGCCGCGTTCTGCAGCGCCTCCAGGCAGCAGAAGTAGACGGCCGCCTCGACCTCGGGCCCGTACCGGCCGACGCCCTCGGCCCGCAGCCGCACCCCCAGCGGCGAGCGGCTGGCCGCGGCGCGCAGCGCCTCGGTGAGCCCGGCCGAGCGCAGCAGGGGCGGGTAGATGCCGTGCGCGAGGTTGCGCACCTCGGTGATCGCGGCGGTGACCTGCTCGGCCATCTCGCCGATCAGCTCCTCGGCCGCCTCGGCGTCCTCGGCGACCAGGTCCCGTACCAGCCGCAGGCCGATCGCGAGCGACACCAACTGCTGCTGCGCGCCGTCGTGCAGGTCCCGCTCGATCCGCCGCCGCTCGGCGTCGGCCGCGGCGACCAGCCGGGCCCGCGACACCCGCAGCTCCTCGTTCACCCGGCGCAGATCGACCAGCGCCTCGCGCAGGTTCGCGTCCAGCTGGTGGTTGTGCAGCACGGTGCCAAGGCGGGCCCCCAGCTCGGCGAGCAGCCGGTCCTCGGCCTCGGTGAACCGGGGGTCGTCCGCCGAGCGCTCGACGACGAGCAGGCCGAGCAGCGCCCCGCCAGCCCGCGCGGGCACGACCCTGGGCTGGGCGCCGGGCCGGGCCCAGGCCAGCCCCGGCACCCACAGCGACAGCCAGCCGGGCCCCGCGACCCGGGTCCTGGCGAGCGCCACGAGGTCGCCGACGGACAGCGTCAGCACGTCACCCGGCCAGGCCTGCCCCAGCACGGCGTGCTCCGCCGCCGCGGCCACCGGCGCGGCCGCCGCCGTCACGGGGCCGGCCGCCGCGGCGCCGGCCGGGGTGAGCGCGCGGCGCGGCGGCGGCTCCGGCACCACCACGGCGGCGGTGAGCCGCCCGCCCGCCCCGGTCCAGATCTCCACCCGGCGCAGCCCCAGGCCGCGCCGGAGCGCTTCGGCGAGCTGGCCGAGCGCCGCCTCGAGCGGCACGTCCTTGCTGGTCTGCTCCCCGAAGGTGTGCAGGACGTCGTCCGGGGAGAACCGCGACCCGCGCGCCATCCGGCGCGCCGCGCGGCGCGCGGGAATCCGCAGGGCGATGCTGAGCGCCGCCGCCGCGGTGGCGCTCACCAGGACCGGGATGATGAACCCGGAGCCGTCGTCGCGCGGCACGTGCCCGAGCGCGACCACGGCCGCCGCGAGCGCCCCGACCCCCACCAGCGCGAACGCCGCGATCTCCGCGCCGGCCAGCAGCACCTGTTCCGCGTGCCGCCGCAACGCGCCGACCTGGCCGGCCAGCGCCCCGGCCGCCAGGAGCGTCGCGGACGAAACGATGAGCACCGACCAGGCGGGCGAGCCCGCGCCGAGCAGCCGCGGCACCGCGCACGCCAGCGCGACCCCGCCGGCCGCGAGTGCTCCGGCCGCCAGCAGCAGCCGGCGTGGCCGGCCCTGTCCACGCCGGCGCGGCGGGGCGAGTGGCAGGCTCATCGCGCGGTCCCCCGCGCGGCGTCGACGGGCTCCGCCCCGGGGTTCGCCGCGTCCTCGATCAGGCCGTCCCGCATGGTGACGACCCGCCGCGCGCCGGCGGCGACCTTCGGGTCGTGCGTGATCATGATGATCGTCTGGCCGCGGGCATGCAGGCGGGTGAACAGGTCCAGCACCTCGGCCGCCCCGGCGGAGTCCAGCGCCCCGGTCGGCTCGTCGGCGAGCAGCAGGGTCGGGCCGCCCGCGAGCGCCCGCGCGATCGCGAGCCGCTGGCGCTGGCCGCCGGACAGCGTCGCGGGCATCGCCTCGGCCCGTTCCAGCAGGCCGAGCACGTCCAACAGGTCCTGCGCGCGACGGACCGCGGCGCGCCGGCCCAGTCCCGACAACCGGGCGGCCAGCACCACGTTGTCCGCCGCCGTCATGCTCTCCAGCAGGTGGAAGAACTGGAACACCATGCCGACGTGCTGGCGGCGCAGCCGGGCCAGCCCCGCCTCGGAGAGCTCGTCGAGCGCCTCGTCCGCGACCACGACGGAGCCGTCGTCCGCGCGCTCCAGCCCGGCGATGATGTTGAGCAGCGTCGACTTGCCGCTGCCGGACGGGCCGGTGACCGCGACGAACTCCCCGGGCCACACCGTCAGCGAGGCGCCCCGCAGCGCCCGGACGGGAGCCATCTCGGCGTTGAACGTCCGGTGCACGCCCGCCAGGGCCACCACCGGCCGCCGCGCGGGCTCCGGCGCGCCCACCGGGTCGTCCGCCCGGCCGGCGTCGGCCACGACCGTGGGCCCGGGCGCGGGCTCACCGCGCCCGGCGAGGCCGGTCCGCATCCACACCGCGTCGTCTCCCCCGTCTGGCTTCCCCGCGCCGCGACGGCGCGCGTCGCGATCCGATGTTCTCAAGGACGTCCGTCTTCCGGTCGAAAGCCATCCTCGCGCCTGAAGCGGGACTTGCGGCCTCGAGCAGGCACACGTCACCCTTCCCACGGCGCGCAGCTGATTTCAACGGGTCCGGGACGGAGGGGGAAGCGGGCTAGCCGCCCCAGCGTGGTGGTGGTGGCCTCCCCTCGGGCTCGCCGGTTGCCACCGTCGCCGCGCGGGGCCCACCGGCCGCACTGTCGAGAGGCGCCGCGCGCCGCCACGACCGATGGCGGCCGGGCGGCCGTGACCTCGACAACGCCCTTCGTCTCAGTGTGGAGACCCAGATGACCAGCACCGCCCAGGCCGTGTTCCCCTACGGCGACTCCGCCGCCCTGCCGGCTCCCGCCGCGGTGGCCGCCCTGCGCGCGGCGCGCGCCCAGGTCACGGACTCCCCGGTCACGGACCCGCGGGCCGCCGACGCCCGCGAGAGCGGCGCCGAGGCCCCGGTCGGCTCGGCGGCCTGACCGAACGCGCGCCTGGCCGATCGCTCGCCTGGCCGATCGCTCGCCTGGCCGATCGCTCGGCGTCTCTCGGGCAGGGCCGCCGGCCACGGGGCCGGCTCGGCGGGGCGGGCGCCCGACGCCCACCCACCGCCGGGTCGCGGCCCCGCCACGCGGCCCTGTCCCGTCGGCGTTCGTCCGCTGGCACTCCTGAGCGCCCCGGCGCGGCGCGCGTCCTGGTTCCATGAGAATTACCCGGACAACGCGGACAAACCGCCGAGTGGCACTACGACGTCCCCAGACGGACACCTGCGGGCTATTGATCGAGATATCCGCCGTCAGGGACGCTTCGTACGCAGACGTACGGCCAAGTACCAAAGTGGCCTGTCGGTAGTCCGACCGGTTCTCGCCACGATTCACCGGAATGATCCGAGCACACTTGGGGATGTGCAATCCATGGCCCGACACCGCGTCAGCACCAGGCCCGCAGCGCGGGTGACCCCCGCCAGCGCGGGCACCGCCGACCGTTCCCGCGGCCGCCACACGGCACGCCAGGCGACCGGATCCACGCCGCCCAGGACCCTGCCGCCCCGGGTCCTGCTCGCGAGACGCATCGTCCTTCCGGCGGCCACCGTCGCGGTGGCGGGTGTCGTCACCGTCGGCGGCGCCGTCGCCTTCGCGAGCGGGCCGTCCGCCGGCACCGACCGCGCGCCCCTGGCCGTCAGCGCCACGCTGGCCAGCACGGCGCCCGCCGACGGCACCGTCGCGGCCGGGCCGGCCGCCGACGCCGCCGACGGCTCGGCCACCGATCCGGCCGTGGACGTGCCCGCGACCGCCGCGGGCGGCGCGGTCCCCCCGACGGCTGCCGACGCGGCGGCGATCACGGCCGCGATCCGCGGCAGCGACCTGACCAGGATGGTCCCGCCGAACGACTACCGCGTGGCCGGCATCAGGATCTCCCGCGGCGACCCGAACTGGGCCTGGGCGGAGCTGCTGCCCGTCACCGACACCGTCGACCGGGCCCAGGGCGTGCTGCGCCGCACCGAGTCCGGCTGGCTGCTCATGCAGCTCGGCAGCGCCGAGGTCGGCTGCTCGATCGTCCCGCCCCAGGTCCGTGCCGACCTCGCGCTGGACTGCCCGCCCATCGCCGCCCGCAACGGCTGAGGCCCGAACCCGCCGACGAAACCCGCTTTTTGTCCGTTTTCCGCGTTCTGTGACTCAATGCCCGGCCGCGTAGGACGAACGAACTGGTCACAATGCCGGCCGGAGGCGGGGCCAGCGACGAAAACGGACAGGCCGGCAGGCAGACTGGGCCGATGGCACTGCGCAGTCCCGCCGCCGCGCGTCGGCGTCAGCCGGAGGTCACCCGAGACCGGCTGTTAGCCGCCGCCGTCGATCTGTTCGCCGAGCGGGGATACGACCGTGTCCGGGTCCGGGACATCGCCGACCGGGCCGGGGTCACCACCGGCGCGATCTACGCGCACTACCCCGACATGGCCGCGCTGCTGGCGGACGCCGCCGGCCGGGCCGTCGACCACGCGGTGCAGGCCGTCGCCCATGTGGGCCACGGCGAGCTCGGGGACGCGCTGCTCGCCGCCGCGACGTCGACCGCGGTGGGCCGGCGGCTGTCCCGGGAGCAGGCCTTGCTGCTGGAGGCGATCGTGGCGGCCCGCCGCGAGCCGATGCTGCGCCAGGCGCTCAGCGAGGTGATGCGCGAACGGCTGGACGTGGTCCGCGGCGCGGTCGAGGAGGCGCAGCGGGACGGCGAGCTGCGCGCCGACCTGTCCGCCGGCGCGCTGGCCTGGTTCCTCTACCTGGCGCCGATCGGGCTGCTCACCGGCCGGGCCGCGGGGATGGCCGGGCCGGAACTCGACGAGCTGCGCACCGTTCTCGAGGCCGTCGTCGCCGGCCTTCGCTCGGTGCCCGTCGCCGTGCCGGACACCGGCGCCCCGGTCGCGCCGGACCAGCGAATCGGATAACAGATAGATCGGATAACAGCTGTTAGCTATCGTCGAGGTCGCCATTGTCCAATGGCTCGCGCGGGCGACGCGACAGCCACCCTCACGTGGCCTGTCCGGCGCAGGCGGCCGGCGGACACCCGCGGACTTCGGAGGGACCAGCCGTGCAGCGCACCCTGTTCGACGAGGAGCACCTGCTCCTTCGGGACGCCTACCGCGCCTTCCTCGCCGAGCGCGTCACCTCGCACCACGCCGACTGGGAGAAGGCCGGCATGGTCGACCGGGCGGTCTGGACCGAGGCGGGCAAGCAGGGCTTCCTCGGTTTCGACGTGCCCGAGGAGTACGGCGGCGGCGGGCAGGACGACTACCGCTACAACGTCGTCATCACCGAGGAGTGCGGCCGCGCCGGCGCCACCGGCCTGGGCTTCACCCTGCACAACGACGTCGTCGCGCCCTACCTGATCAAGCTGTGCACCGACGAGCAGAAGCGGCGCTGGCTGCCCGGGTTCTGCTCGGGGGAGCTGGTCACCGCGATCGCGATGACCGAGCCGGGCGCCGGCAGCGACCTGCGCGGCATGCGGACCTCGGCCCGCAAGGACGGCGGCGACTGGGTCCTGTCGGGTTCCAAGACGTTCATCACCAACGGCATCCACGCCGACCTGGTGGTCGTCGCCGCCAGGACCTCCGACGAGCCGGGCGCGCGCGGGCTGTCCCTGTTCGGCGTGGAGCGCGGGATGCCCGGCTTCACCCGCGGCCGCAACCTCGACAAGATCGGCATGAAGGCGCAGGACACCGCCGAGCTGTTCTTCGACGAGGTCCGCGTCCCGGCCGCGAACCTGATCGGCGAGGAAGGCGCGGGCTTCCTCCACCTGGTCGTGAACCTGCCGCAGGAGCGGCTGTCGGTGGCGGTGCTCGCCGCCGCGTCGATGGAGGCGGTGCTCGAGTACACGATCGAGTACTGCAAGACCCGCAAGGCCTTCGGCAAGCCGATCGGCAGCTTCCAGAACAGCCGTTTCCTGCTCGCCGAGCTCGCGACCGAGACCCAGGTGGTGCGCACCTTCATCGACCGCTGCGTCGAGGAGCTCAACGCGGGGCGGTTGACCGCGGAGGACGCGGCGATGGCGAAGTGGTGGGCCACCGAGCTGCAGGTCAAGCTGATCGACCGCTGCCTGCAGCTGCACGGCGGCTACGGCTACATGACGGAGTACCCGGTCGCGCGTGCCTACCTGGACGCCCGGGTCCAGACCATCTACGCCGGCACCACCGAGATCATGAAGGAGATCATCGGCCGCGGCCTGGGGGTGTGACGGTCTTCTCGGCCGTCAGCCGCCGTCGGTGGGCGGCTCGGGGCGGGTGGCGCCGCGGGATCTGGTCCTCGCGGGCCTGGTGGCGGCGCGGGGCTCCTTGACCAGTGAGATCGGGCTCGCGGCCGACGGGCGCTTGCGCGTCCTGGCCGCGGCGCCGGCCGCGACCACCGCGGAAGCTCCGGCGGCGGGCGCCGCGGCGGTCTCGGAGCGGGTGGTCTTCGCCGCCGAGGGCTCGGCGGCGCGCGGTTTCGCGGCGCGCGGTTTCGCGGCCCGTGGCTTCGCGGCCCGTGGCTTCGCGGCGCGTGGCCTGGCGACGCGCGGCGCCGCGATGGCGGGCTCGGCGGCGGGCGGCGCGGCCAGCCGGTAGACGCGCCGGGCGTTGCCCGCGCAGATCATGGCCGCGACCCGGTCGGCGTCCGGCGCGGTCCAGTCGTCGTCGGCGACGCCGGCGGCGAGGAAGGTCGACAGCGCCCGGCGGAACAGCGTGGCGCCGAGCAGGTACAGCTCGGCGAGCGCGAACGCGTCGCTGGAGTACAGCAGCTTGGCGAATGGCGCGAGCTCCAGGGCCTCGCCGAGCACCAGGGAGCTCCCCCGGCCGACGCTGTGGGTCGTCAGGCCCACGTCCAGGTAGACGTGCGGGAACACCTGCGCCAGGTAGCCCGCCTCCCGGTGGAACGGGTAGCAGTGCAGCAGGAGTACCGGCGCGCCGGTCGGCAGGAGCGCGCGGAGCAGGTCGGTCAGCAGGAGCGGGTTGGACCGCGCGAGGTGCAGGTCGGTGTCGCCGAAGCCGGTGTGGATCTGCACCGGCAGGCCCAGATCGGCCCCCGCCCAGATCAGGAAGCTGTGCAGCACGGGGTCGGCGAGCCGCAGCGGCGCGCCGGTGCGCAGCCGGCCCACCCAGCCGCGCACCGCCGCGATCACCTCCCGGTCCGTCGGCCGGTGCGCGGGTAGTTCCAGGCCCACCCGGTACGCGGCGACCGACTTCACTCCGACCACGTCGACCGCGCGGCCGACGGCCGCGCGGTTCTCCCGGGTGGCTTTGGCGGCCCCCCGCCCGCCGCCGCGCTCGCCGCCGCCGCGCCCGCCGCCGCCGCGCTCGCCGCCGTGCTCGCCGTCGGGCTTCTCACCACCGTCGCGCTCGTCACCACCGCGCTGGCCGCCATCGCCCCGCTCACCGCGATCGCCCCGCTGGCCGTCAGGCCGCTCACCGCCATCGCCCCGACCGCCGGCGCCGGCCCGCTCACCGCCGGCCGGGGTTCCTCCCGGGCCGGCCGGGCGGGCGTCGGCCCGCGCGGCGAGGCGGGAACGCACCAGGTCGGGGAAGTGCGCGACGCCCACCTGGCCGGTCACGATGTCGAGCGCCACCTGCTCGGCGAGCGGCTCGAGCCGCACGATGTCGTGGGCCCGCCCGCCGACGGCCGCCGCCAGGTCCGCGGAGCTGGTCAGCCGCTCCGGGGCGAAGCCGGTGTCGACGCAGAACTCCTCGACGCCGGCGGCGCGCAGCATCCGGATGGCCACCTCGTCGGCGCCGAGCTCCGCCCGGCGGGCCAGGTAGTCGTCCGGCTCGGCGTGCGCCGGCAGGTCCAGCACCGGCGCGCACCAGCGCCGCAGCGCGAAGCCAAGCTGGCTGTCGAAGAACGAGACGCCGTCGGGCGCGGGATGGTCGGCCTCCGTCATGATCCGCTCGAAGTCGACGCGATCCAGCTCACGCCGCACCAGCCCGTGACAGTGATGGTCGACGAGCGGGAGCGTCTCCAGCGTCTCGATCCGGGGCAGCGGCACTCCAGCTCAGTCCCCCGATTCACCCCGCCGCAAGCCTCCCGCCGGGGTTCCCGGCCTCGCGGGCACCCCTGCGCGCCATCCTGTGGATAACTTGTGGAAAACCAGGGATGGGTTGTGTACAGACGGGCCGCCGGACCAGCTGGAACCGCCGCTATCAGGGCCAACCACCGGGGGCACAGGCGCTTTCCCACGCCCAAGGCCTGTGGACAGCTGTGGATGACTGTGGAAAACCCATCCACGAGCGACAGCGTCGCGGCGGGCATTCGGCCGCTTCAGGATGTCACCGCCGCCGGACCGCTCATCCGGCCCGATTCTGTTCCCCTGGAACAGTCCACGGCTGGAAAGTCCACTCCGGGGAGACATGGTCGGGCCGCGGTTCAGCTGCGAAGGTCAGTTCATGACCTCACTCACGGACCCCGACCTGCTGCGCGAGCTGGAGCCGGTCGCCGCGGCGAACATCGACCGGCACCTGGGCCTTGCCGTCGACTGGATGCCGCACGAGTACGTGCCGTGGAGCCAGGGGCGTGACTTCGACACCCTGCCGTGGGAGCCAGAGCAGTCGGCGCTCTCGGAGATCGCCCAGCTCGCCTTCGAGGTCAACCTGCTCACCGAGGACAACCTGCCGAGCTACCACCGGGAGATCGCCGCCGCCTACGGCCGCGACGGCGCCTGGGGCGCCTGGGTCGGACGCTGGACCGCCGAGGAGGGCCGGCACGCGATCGCGATGCGGGACTACCTGATGGTCACCCGCGGCGTCGACCCGGCCGAGCTGGAGCGCGGCCGGATGCACCAGATGCAGCAGGGCTACGACAGCGGGAACAAGACCCCGCTGCAGGTGATCGCCTACGTGACGTTCCAGGAACTGGCCACCCGGATCGCCCACCGCAACACCGGCCGGTTCACCGAGGACCCCATCGCCGAGAAGCTCCTGGCCCGGGTCGCCGCCGACGAGAACCTGCACATGATCTTCTACCGGAACCTGGTCACCGCCGCGCTGGAACTCGACCTGAACCGGACCGTCCAGGCCATTCGCGACGAGGTCATCGGTTTCGCGATGCCCGGCACCGGCATCATCAACTTCGACGCCAAGGCCCGGCGCATCGCCGACGCCGGCATCTACGACCTGCGGATCCACCACGACGAGGTGCTGACGCCCATCCTGCGGCAGTGGAAGTTCTTCGCGCTCGAAGGCCTCGACGACACGGCCGAGCAGGCCAGGTCCGAGGTGGCCGCCTTCCTCGAGGGCCTGGACGCCCTCGCCAACCACCAGGCCGAGAAGCGCGCCGCCCGTGCCGCCCGCGTCGCCCGCGCGGCGGACGCCGAGCTCGCCGCCCAGGTCTGAGACGGGCACCGGCGCGGCTGGCGGCCCAATACGCCGCCGGGTGGCCGGCTGACCGCGGAGCCGACGCGCGGCGTCAACTCGGGTCAATGCTGGAATATCGGACACACAACGACGATCGGGGCGGCCGAGTCGGCCCGTAGGGTGTCCGCGTGGGCGCCCATCGCCGTCGTTCGTGGCATGTCACCACGTTTCCGGTCGTTGTCGCCATCCTCGGCGTCGCCGCTCTCATGATCGGACTGTTGTTCGGCGCTGGGACCGGCGGAAGCGACGAGGTGGGCTTCGCGGCCGCGTCGGCCTCGACGACCGCGCCAGCCCCGGCCTCCACCCTCTCCAGCTCGCTCGCGGCGGTCGACTCGCCCGAGCCCACCGGCGTGGCGAACACCACCCCGACGGGCAAGTCCCGCGGCGTCCCGCCGTCAAGCCGCCCGGCCCCGCGGCCCACGCCCCCGCGTACCACCCCGCCGACGCGGACACCTCCGCCGGAGTCCGACCCCGTCGACGGAATCCCGCTCCCCTCCTTCACCTGGCCGACCTGCGTCCGCGGCGACGACGGCCTCATCCGCTGCTGAGGCACCCGCGCCTCCGCCGCTGAGGCACCCGCCGACGCGGGATCCGCGTGGGACGCGCCCCGACGCGCTCCCACGGTCGTGGGGAGCGCGGCTCAGTGGCGCCACCGGGTCCGGTCGACGATCTCCTCCGGGGTGGCGGCCGCGAACAGGTCGATCTCGGCGCGCCGCACGACGGCGATCGTGTCGTGCAGCTCGGGGCCGTAGGCGGCGAGCAGCACCCGGTCGCGCTCGAAGGCCTCCACCGCGTCGGCGAGCCGGGCGGGCAGCGCCGTGATGCCACGCCGGGCCCGCTCGTCCGCCGGCAGCGACGCCGGGTCCACGTCGACCGGCTCGGGCAACGACGCCTTCTCGGCCGTGATCCCCGCCCGGCCGGCGGCCAGCAGGCCGGCCAGCAGGAGATAGGGGTTCGCGGACAGGTCGAAGCACTTGATCTCGACGTTGGGGGACGCGGCGGCCCATCGCTCGGCCTCGACCTTGACGCCCAGCTCCTCCGCGGCCCCCGGCGCCTGGGCCGCCTTGCCGCCGACCGCGAGCCCGGTGACCAGCCGCACCGCGGCCTCCCGGTTCTCGACACCCCAGCAGGCGAACGCGCCGGACCAGCGCGACGGCGCGAGCCGCAGGTAGGAGGCGACGCTCGGCGCGCCGACCGCGAGCAGTGCCGGCAGATGGCCGAGGATCCCGGCGACGAACCGTTCGCCGACGTGGCTCAGCCCCGCCGGCCCCGTGCCGTCGACGAGCACGTTCCGGTCGGCCCGGCGCCCGGTCCCGAGGCTCAGGTGCACGTGCCCGCCGTTGCCGACCCCCTCGGGGACCACCACCGGCGAGTACGAGGTGCGTAGCTTGTGCCGCAGGCCGACCGCGCGCACCGTCTGACGGACGAGCACGCTGGTGTCCGCCGCCCCGAGCGGGTCCTCGGCCGCCACGGACACCTCGAACTGCCCGGGCGCGTACTCCGGATGGATCTGCTCGACGACCAGCCCCTGCTCGGTCAGCGCCCGCGTCACGTCGCGCAGGTAGTCGGACAGCTCGATCACCCGGTCCATGCCGTACGCGGGACCGCCGCCCGCCTGGGGCTCGGAGTAGGCGAACCAGCCTTCAGGGCGGACGGCCCATTCGATCTCGATCGCCGCGCGTGCCCAAAAGCCCATCCCCTGGGTGCCGGCGAGCTCGTCGATCTGGCGGCGCAGCACCTCACGGGCATCCTGGGCATGCGGCCGGCCGAGCTGGTCGAACCGGTCGGCCGGCGCCCAGGCCCAGCCCGGCTGGGCCGCCAGCGGCACCACCCGGTCCAGGTCCGGCCGCAGCCGCAGGTCACCGACCGGGCCACCCGCGTACCGACCGGACGCGATGGCGTCGGTGAGCCCGAACGCGTCGAACACCGGCGACGCCCCGATCCCGGCCCGCGCCGCGTGCTCCAGCCGCCCGACCGGCACCCCCTTCACCCGGGTGACGCCGCTGTTGTCCACCCAGGTCAGCGCCACGACCGCGATGTCGCGCGCCCGTAGGTCCGCCGCGACCCGGGCAGCCTTCTCCCCGTCGGCCCCGCCGGCCGGTTTCTCCTCGTCGGCCGGTTTCTCCTCGTCGGCAGGCATCGTGGCATCGTCGCTCACGGGCGCTCCTCCTGGTCATCTGGGTGACGACTGATCCCCGTCTCCCGACCCGATGTCCGCCAGCGTGCCATCACGGCCACCCTGCGCACCAGCCTTGGATCGTCGGGACCCGAGCCCGGCGCGGCCGCCAGCCCGTTCGCGACGGCGGCCGGTCTGGAACGTGCCCTGGACCGGCGCTCGGCGAGGCCGGCGCCCACCGGCCGGCTGATGATCGGAATCCGGGCCAGGCTCGCCGGCCCGGGGCGCGGCACCCGCGTACGCCGACGGGCGTACGGACAGTGCCGCCGCCGGGAGGACGACCCGACGGCGCCGTCGACGGACCCTGATCACATGACCCAGCGCGCCGAAACGCCGACCGGCCACGCCGCCGGGACGGCGAGCCTCCCGCCCCCGTACCCACTCCCAACCGCCACGGGAACGCGCGCCGGCCCGGCGCCCGCCGGCCCGGCGCCGGCCGGGCCGCCCGCGATCGACGTGCGCGGGCTGTCGAAGCGGTACGGGCGGCGGACCGTCGTCAACGATCTCGACCTGCGCATCCCGGTGGGCGCGGTGGCCGGCTTCATCGGGCCCAACGGCGCCGGCAAGACCACCACCCTGCGGATGCTGCTCGGCCTGGTCCGCCCGACCACCGGTCAGGGCACCGTGCTCGGCCACCCGCTGACCGACCCGGCCGGCTACCTGCCCCGGACCGGGGCGCTGATCGAGAACCCCGCCCTCTACCCGCGGCTGTCGGCCCGCCGCAACCTGGAGGCCCTGACGATCCTCGCCGGGCGGGACCCGGCCTGGGTGGACGCGGTGCTCGACGAGGTGGGCCTGGCCGAGCGCGCCGACGACGAGGCGCGGTCCTACTCGCTCGGCATGAAGCAGCGGCTCGCGATCGCGGCCGCGCTGCTCGGCGACCCGGACCTGCTGATCCTCGACGAGCCGACGAACGGCCTGGACCCGATGGGCATCCGGCTGATGCGTGACCTGATCCGGGGCCTCGCGGCCCGCGACGGCCGGCGACGGACCGTCCTGGTCTCCTCGCACCTGCTCGCGGAGGTCGAGCAGATCTGCGACTGGATCATCGTCGTGGACCGGGGGGAGCTGGCCTACCAGGGCCCACCGGAGCGGCTGCTGTCCGCCGGCGCGCCCCGGGTGACGTTGCGCCCGGAGCACGCGCGGGACGTCGGCAGGCTCGCGGACCTCGCCGCCGGCCTGGGGCTGGCGGTCGAGCGGGACGGCGACCAGCTGGTCGGCCTGCTCGACCCGCCCCCGGCGCCGTCGGCGGACGGGCCCGACGGCCCGGCCGAGCCGATGTGGGCGGCGCTGGCCGGCCTCAACAGGGCCGCGCACGCGCACGGGATCACGCTGGTCGAGATCGCCCCAGGCCGAGTGACCTTGGAAGAGCGCTACACGGGCCTCGTCGCCGCCGCGGCGGACGGCGCGCGGCGGACGGGAGACGCGTCGTGAGCACGCCGGACCTGACCGCGCGGGACCCGAACCTCCATGTCCTGAACACGCACGGCCTGACTACGCACGACCTGAACGGGCGGGCACCGGGCAAGGGCACGCCCGCCGCCCCCGGGGCTCCCGCGCCCCGCCGGCGTGGCCGGCCGGCCGGCGGCGGGCGGCCACGGGCGGTCAGCCGCGCCTACCGGGCAGAGCTCCACAAGCTGCGCCGGCCAGGGACCGCGATCGCCATGGGCGCGCTCGCCGCGCTGTCGACGCTGTCGACCGTTCTCAGCTTCGCGCTCGCCGACGACGGGCCGCCCACCTTCGACGATCCGACCTCCCTGCTGCCGCCGCTGCCCGCGCTCGCCACCCCGGCCGGCCTCGTGCTGGGCTTCCGGGCCGGCTCGACGTTCACCGGGATGCTGCTGCTCGTGCTGTGCGCGGCGATGGTCGCGACCGAGTACGGCCAGGGCACCATCAGGGTGATCTTCATGCGGGAGCCGCGGCGGGTCTCCTGGCTCGCCGGCCGGATGGCCGCCGTGACCGGCCTGCTCGCGGTGGCGCTCGTCGGCGCGTTCCTGCTCAGCGCCGCGACGGCGATCCTGATGGCGCAGATCCGCGGCGTCGACACCGGTCAGTGGTGGACGGCCGCGGCGATGCGCCAGGTCGGCAAGGACTACCTCAACGTGCTGGTCGCGACGACGTTCTTCGCGATCGCGGGCACGGCGCTGGGCCTGCTCATCCGGTCGACGACGACGGCCGTGCTCGTCGGCGTGGTCTGGACGTTCCCGCTGGAGCACATCATCCAGAACGCCTGGCTGGACGCGACCAGCTGGCTGCCCGGGCTCGTGTTCACCGACATCGCCACGGGCGGCAACGCCGTCTCCGGCTACCGTGGCCCGCTGCTGCTCGGGATCGGCTACGCCGTGGCGTTCGCCGTGGCCGGCGCGACCAGCCTCGCCCGCCGCGACGTCACCGCCTAGGCCCGGCAACGTTCGCCCCGCCGCTGGCCCCGTCCCGCGGGTGATGGCGGCCCCGAAGTGTCCGCCAGAACGCGAGCCAGGGACCGCGTTTCGACGGACGAGTCCGGGGCGCGTGGCAGCACCCGCGCCCGCGGCACATCTCAAATGATCATAACAACAAGCCACCCAGCCCAGGCCGGTCCGGCCTGGGCTGGGGCCTGACCTCGGTCCCCCGCCCCTGGCAGGCCGGGCTCTGGACCTGTCCGCCAGAACGCGAGCCAGGGACCGCGTTTCGACGGACACTTCACCAGCACCGTCCCACGCGTGACGCGGGCCAACCTTCGCTGATGCGGCACTAGCGTGACCTTTGCCAGCTCGGCCCGGTCGTCTTAAGGATTGCTGACGGTTGCGCGCGCACCTATGCCCGGCCGGCCTACCGGTGTTCACTGGATGTCGTGGCAGAAGGCGCGCCGGTGGGGCGTCGGGTCGTGCTGGGGCTCGCGGCCCTGGGAGCGATCGGGGTCGCCGTCGGCGCGGACGTCGAACGGGCGGCCAACAAGGTGACCGCGCCGCTGCGCAAGCGCGACCCGACGGGCCTGGCCGACCTGATCCCGGGCGGCCGTTTCGAGATCTACTCGGTGGCGTCGAACGTCCCGTGGGTGAAGGCGGCCGACTACCGGCTCAAGGTGCACGGCCTGGTCGACGTGCCGTTGACGCTGAGCTACGCCGACCTGGAGGCCATGCCGCAGACCCAGCTGACCCGGGACTTCCAGTGCGTGACCGGCTGGCGGGTCACCGACGTGCCGTGGTCCGGCGTCCGGCTCGCCGACCTGCTCGGCCTGCTCGGCGCGCGGCCGGAGGCTCGGGCGGTGACGTTCCGGTCGTTCGACGGTCTGTACGACGAGAGCCTCACCATCGAGCAGGCCCGCCGCGACGACGTCCTGGTGGCGCTGCGGATGCTGGACGGCCCGGTCAGCCACGAGCACGGCGGTCCGGTCCGGCTGTACGTCGCCCCGATGTACGGCTACAAGTCGCTCAAGTGGCTCGGCGAGATCGAGCTCGTCGACAAGGTGTCACCCGGCTGGTGGGAACGGCGCGGCTACGACGTCGACGCCTGGATCGGCAAGTCCAACGGCCGCGACGACGAGCCCGTCTGACGCGATGTCGTTGAGCAACGAACGGTCGGTGAGCGACGAACGCCGGCCGGCGGCGCGCCACGGCGAGATCCGCCGGTTCGGCCCGGGCACCCGGTGGGTGCACCGGCTGACCGCGGTCCTGTTCGGGACCTGCCTGGCGACGGCCGCCATCCTGTACCTGCCACCGCTGTCGCTCATGGTTGGCCGACGGGCGCTGGTGATGACGATCCACCTTTACGCCGGCTACGCGCTGCCCGTCCCGGCGCTGGTCGGCTGGCTGGTCACCGGGTTCCGCCGGGACGTCACCGAGCTGAACCGCTTCACCGCCGCCGACGGCGCCTGGCTGCGCGACCGGTCGCCGGTCGGCCCGCCTCGCCGGCACCGGGACCGCGCGGGCACGCCGCCGACCGAGCCGACCGAGCCGACCGAGCCGACCGGGCCGGGCCAGCCGGGCGAGCAGCCAGCGGACCAGCCAGGCGTGGGCGGCAAGTTCAACGCGGGCCAGAAGCTGTACGCGGCGGCCGTGGCGGGCTCGATGGTGGTCTTCCTCGGCACCGGCCTGGTGATGTGGTTCGGCGCCGACCTGCGCATCCCGGACCGCTACCGCACCGGCGCGACGTTCATCCACGATCTGTTCGCCATCGGCATCTTCTTCGCGGTCCTCGGCCATTTCTGGATGGCGCTGCGCGACCCGGAGGCCCGCGCCGGCCTGCGCACCGGCTATGTCCCCACCTGGTGGGCCGCCACCGAGCACCCGCGCTGGGCGCCGCGGCCAGAGCGGTCAGACGGGCCCGAGGCGCCTGAGCCCAGGTCAGAGGCGCCCTGAGCCGGGCGGCGCGCCCGTCGCGCTCGGCGATGACGGTCCCGCCCGGCGTCCGCGGCCGGCTGGCCCGGCCCGGCGACGGCCCGGCTCGGCGACGGCCGACGCGCCCTCCGCCCCGCGCGGCCCGCGCATCACCTTGGAGCTCGGCCCGCCGACGCGCCGTTGGCCCCGGCCCCAGATCGACCGCCGGTAGCGTGAGCCTTCTGGGTGTCCCGCTGGCATGCGGGACATGCGGGACAGTGGCTGAAGCCGGGCGGTGAGCTGGAACGTGGCCGGCGGCCTGACGACGAGGGGGACGGCGCGCGTGATCGTCGCGATCGAGGGGATCGACGGGGCGGGGAAGAACACGCTGACGCGGGCGCTGGTGACGGCGCTGGAGACCGCCGGGCGGCGGGTCGGCACGCTCGCGTTCCCCCGGTACGCCGTCGCGCCCCTCGGCCCGGCGGTGCGCGCGATGCTCACCGGCGACCAGGCGCTCGCCCCCGTCGCGGCGTCGGTCCGGGCCAGCGCCCTGCTGTTCGCGCTCGACCGGGCGAACGCCCGCCCCGAGCTCGCCGCCGCCGCGGCCAGCGACGACGTCGTGCTGGTGGACCGCTACGTCGCCTCGAACGCGGCCTACGGCGCGGCCAGGCTGCCCGCGGCCGAACGCCCCGCCTTCCGCGACTGGGTGGCCGCGCTCGAGCTGGGCGACCTGGCGCTGCCCCGCCCCGGCCTGCAGGTGCTGCTGCGCGTCCCGGTCGAGGTCGCCCGCGCGCGGGCCCGCTCCCGCGCGGCCGCGGACGCCGACCGCGCCATCGACCGCTACGAGGCGGACGACGCCCTGCAGACCAGGGTCGCCCACGAATACGAGGAGCTGGCCCGCGCCGCCTGGGCCGCTCCCTGGCGGACCGTCGACCCCGCCGAGACCGCCGACGCCGTCGGAAAGATCATCAGCGACCTGCTCTGAGCGGCTCCACCCCGACCCGTCACCCGGCCCGCGGCCCGCGGCCCAGACGCGGCCCGGCCTGGCTGGCCCGGCCCGGCCTGGCTGGCCTGGCCCGGCCTGGCTGGCCTGGCCTGGCCCGCGGGGAACGATCGCCCAGCCCATGTCCCGTGGGGCACCCGGCCCATGATCCCAGGACCTGTGGTGCCCGACAGGCGGTCTTGGGGCACCACGGACCAGGGCCCGATCCCAGGACCAGTTCCGAGCCCGGTTCCAGGGTCCGGCCATGGAGTGACGCCGGTCTCCGGCCGCCGCGCGGTCAGTCCTGGCGGCGTGGGCGGTAGGTCTTGTAGGGCAGGAAGCGGTGCATGACGTAGAGGTCGACGTCGCCGTTCCAGGGATGGCGGAAGGCTGACGGCAGGGTGCCGATCACCCGGAAGGCCAGCGCGCGCCAGACGGCGACCGTCTTCGTGTTGCCGGCGACGACCACGGTGGACTGCATGGCCCGGTAGCCCAGGTCGACCGCGTGCTCGATCGCGTCCTCGGCCATCTCCCGGTCGAGCCCGTCACGCGCCGGGTCCGCCATGAAGACCAGTTGCGCCACGTGGTCACCGAGGCCCGGCTGCGCCGGGGCGATCTGCGCGGTGGCCACGACCCGGCCGGCGTCATCCTCCCGCACGAGCACCACGGCCGGCGGCGGGAGCATCCACATCTTCCTGGCGTCCTCGGCCGAGGTGCGCGGGTCCCAGACGTACAGCTCGCCGGTCGCCACCAGCGTTCGCCAGAGCGGCCAGATCTCGGCCCAGTCATCGTCCGATGCCGGCCGTGTCCGCATTCACCCGATCCTGCCCGCCCGTCAAGCCCCCTGGAAGCGATATCTGCCCGATCCGGGCGGGAGATACCGCCAGCTTGCCCGGTCGGTGGCCGCGCGCCGCCCCGACACGCCCAGTTGGCGCGACGAAACACGGAAAGTGGTGGGTTGACGCCGGTACCTAACGGCTGTACATAACCGTTATGCAGAACCGTTATGTAGGCGCGGCCACGGCGGCGCCCCCGAACGCGGTGCCGTGAGGTACCTGATGCTCGCCCTCCTGGACCGGGGCCCGGCCCATGGCTACGAGCTCAAGCGCGCGCACGACGAGCTGTTCGGCGACGTGGCGCCGCCGATCAACGTCGGGCAGATCTACGTGACCCTCACCCGGCTGGAGCGGGACGGCAACGTCGCGCACCACGTCGAGGAGGGCACCGGCGGTCCCGACCGCAAGGTCTACGAGCTCACCGAGACCGGCCGCAAGGCGCTGCGCGGCTGGCTCGACGAGCCGAGCGACCTGCCGGTCGGCAAGAGCGACGTCGTGCAGCGGCTGGTCGCCGGTCTGATCTACGACGCCAACGCCGCCCACGCCGCCCACGGCGCCCACGGCGGCGACGGCGGCCAGCCGGCCGGCACCGGCGCGGCCGGCGGGGACGCCCGCTCCGGCAGCGCCGCCCGCACCCTCGCGGCCCACCGCACCCGCTGCCTGCGGGCGCTGCGGGCGCTCACCGCCGTCGCGCCCACCGCCGGCGCCGACCGCGACGGCGACCCGGCCGATCACGGCCCCAGCTCCACCTCGCCGGGCGCGAGCCCGGCCGACCCCGCCGTCGCCGGCATCGGCGACCTGCTCCGCGAGGCGTCCCTGCTGCACCTGCAGGCCGAGCTCCGCTGGCTCGACATCGTCGAGGCCCGCCTCGCCCGCTATGGGAGGACCTGACATGGCCCCGGCAACCCCGACAACCCCGACAACCCCGACAACCCCGACCGCTCCGGCCGAACCGGGCGGCCCCATCCTGACGATCACCGACCTGACCAGGTCCTACGGGCGCGGCGAGCGGGCCAGAGCCGCGCTGCGCGGCGTCTCGCTGACGGTCGCCGCCGGCGAGTGGGTCGCCGTCGTCGGCCCCAGCGGCTGCGGCAAGTCGACGCTGCTGCACCTGGTCGGCGGTCTGGACACCCCGGACGTGGGCTCGGTCAGGATCGGCGGCGAGGAGATCAGCGCGCTCACCCCGACGAAGCGGGCCCTGCTGCGCCGCCGCCGGGTCGGCTTCGTCTTCCAGTCCTACAACCTCGTGCCCCACCTGGACGTGAGCGGGAACGTCGAGCTCGGCCTGCGGGTCGCGGGCGTCGGCCGCCGGGCCGCCAGGGCCAGGGCCGCCGAGGTGCTCGACGACTTCGGCCTCGCGGACCTGGCCAGGGCGCTGCCGGCGACGCTGTCCGGCGGGCAGCAGCAGCGGGTCGCGATCGCCCGCGCCGTCGCCGGCCGGCCCGACCTGGTGCTGGCCGACGAGCCGACCGGCGCCCTGGACACCGCGGCCTCCCGCCGGGTCGTCGAGCTGCTGCGCGCCGAGCACGGCCGCGGCCAGACGCTGGTGATGGTGACGCACGACTACGCGGTCGCCGCCGAGGCCGACCGGGTGGTCTTCCTGCGCGACGGGCGGATCGTCGACGAACGCCGGCCTGGCGGACGGCGAGCCGCCACCGGCGGTGAGGCTGCCGGCGACGCCGGCATGGCCACCGCTGTCGGCGCCGGCGCCAGCCTCGTCGTCGTCGTCGACGACGACGACGAGGACGCGTCCACCGCGCGGCCGTCGGGCGACGGCCCAGGAAACGACCTCAACGACCTGCTCGGGCTAGGGAGCTGGTAATGCGCGCCATAGCCATGCTCGCGGCCGCCGGGCTGCGCGGCCGCGGGCGGACGGGCCTCGTGGTCACCGTGCTCGTGCTCACGCTGTCCGCTGTCGGCCTGTCCACCGGCCTCGCCGTCTCGGGCCAGGGCGGCGACGCCGTAGACCGGCTCGCCGCCCGCACCAACGCCGCCGACGTCGTCGTCTGGGCGCGGGCACCGGCCGCCGCGGGCGGCGCCCCGGCCACCGACGGCGCCGACCTGCGCGACCAACTCGCGGCGATGTCGGGCGTGCGCGCGGTGACCGGGCCGCTGCGCGACCTCGACACCACCCTCGTCGTCCCCGACGACGGCCCACAAAACGACGGCGGCCCACAAAACGACGGCGGCACAGGGAAGGACGGCGGCGCGGAGAAGGTGGTCCAGGGCCAGGTCACCGCGCTGGACGACCCGGATGTCGCGGTGAACCATCCGCTGCTGGTCTCCGGGCGCTGGCTGCGCGGGCCGGACGAGATCGTCCTGGAACGCAGCGCCGCCGAGGATCTTGGCCTGCGCCCCGGCGACCCCGTCGTGCTGCGCGACGCCCGCGGCGACGTCACCTTCACCGTCGCCGGCACGGCGAACGAGCTCACCGACTGCGGCTTCCCGCAGTGCGACCAGGCTCGGATGTTCGTCGCCGACGCCGGTCTGGACCGGATCGACCCGGCGCGGGCCGGCGCGGCGGTGCCGGCCGACGTGGCCGGCGGGGTCACCTACTGGCTCGACCTCGACGACGGCGTGTCGGCCGAGGCGGTCGCCGGCGCGGTCATCCGCGCCCACGGCGACGCGATCCGCGGCACGAACACCTGGCCGGACACCCGCGGCGACCTGCTCACCGTCGGGCAGATCTTCGGCCGGCTGGTGTCCGCGTTCGGCGCCTTCCTGCTGGTGGCCGTCGCCGTGATCGTGGCCGGGTCGATGACCAGCCGGATGGTGGCCCGGCGCCGCGAGATGGCGCTGCTCGGCGCGGTCGGGGTGCTGCCGGTCCAGCTCACGGCCGCGCTGCTCGCCGAGCACCTGGCGCTCGGCGCGGCGGCTGCCCTGCTCGGCTGGGTCGTCGCCGGGGCGCTGGCGCCGAGCATCGACCTCGGCGCGGCCGTGACGGGCCGGCCGGGGCCACACTGGGAGGTCGGCGACCTGCTGGTCACCGCCGGGCTGCTGCTCCTGCTGCTCACGCTCGCGACCGTGGCGGGGGCGGTGCGGGCCGGGCGGGCGTCGATCGTCGACGCGCTGCGGGACGCGCCGGCGGCCTCCCGCCGGGGCGGCCGGTTCGCCCGGCTGACCGCGCTGGTCCCGGGCCGGCTCGCGCTGCTCGGGGTCGGCCGGCTCGCCGCCCGGCCGGGACGCGGGCTGCTCACGGCGCTCACGGTGCTGATCGCCGTGACCGGGGCGGTCGTGGCCGGCGGCTTCATGGTCACCGTGACGCGGGCGCTCGACGAGCCGGCGTTCACCGGCGACCCCTGGCAGGTGATGGTCGGCCGCGACGATCTCACGCCGGCCGCGGTGGAGGGGGCCCTGGGCCAGACGGCCGGGGTCGACACCTGGTGGTCGGAGACGGAGCGAAGGGGCAGCTACGACGGCCAGACGTTCCGGGTCCGCGCGCTCGGCGGGCCGGCGCTGCCCGGGTACTCGGTCGGCGACGGCCACCTGCCAGCCGCGGCCGGCGAGGTCGCCGTCGGCTACGGCCTGCTGGACCAGCTGGATCTGGCGGTCGGCCAGACGGCGACCGTCGAGATCGCGGGCACGGCGCGCACGGTGCGCGTCGTCGGCTGGTACCGGACCTCCGAGGACAGCGGGCGGGTGTTCGCGATGCGCCTCGCCGACCTGCGCGCGATCGACCCGGCGGCGCTGCCCCACCAGTACCGGATGACGCTCACGCCGGGCACCTCCCCGGACACGGTGGAGGAATCCCTCGCCGCCCGGTTCGGGGACGGGGCGGATCTACGGACGAGAAGCACCGACGCGGGCGGCCGACAGGTGATCGAGACGGTGACGTCGCTGATCGCCGGGCTGCTGGTGCTGGTCGCGCTGGCCAACATGCTGCACTCGCTGCTCGCCTCGAACCGGGAGAACGCCCGGGACATCGGGGTCACGGCCGCCCTCGGCTGCACGCCGCGCCAACTCGTCTCACAGAGCGCGCTGGCCGCCGCGGCGCTCGCCGCGGCCGCGGTGGCGGTGGGAGTGCCCCTGGGGGTGCTGGTCTTCCGCCTGCAGTCGGACGCGGTCGCGCGCGACATCGGCCTTGGCCCCGGGTTCGGGCTGATGCCGTCGGCGGCGTTCCTGGCCGCGCTGGCCGCCGGGACGCTCGCGCTCGCGGCGGCCGCGGGCGCCGCCGCGGCCGGGGGACTCGTCCGCCGGCCGCTGAGCGACCTGCTCCGCTGGGAATGACCCGACCGGCTGGCGGCCGGCCGCGAGACGGCCGGCCGCCAGCGGGCTGCCCGGCCGCCAGCCGCTTCCGGCTAGTCGACTCCGCTGGCGAACGCGACGACCACGATGATGATGTAGAGGACGTAGAGGAGAATCCCGGCGCCCGCCACGGCGGCGGACACGATGCACCAGGTCTTCGCCTTCTTCGAGGCCTCGAGCGCGCCCTGGATGTCACCCATCTGCTGCTTGGGCTGCACCCGCGTCGAGTACACCAACGCGATGACCCCCGCCGGCAGGCAGCACAGCACCGTCGTGACGATCGACTGCCACAGGTAGTTCGGAATCGGCATCCCACCCGGCGGCGGACCGCCGAAACCGCCCGGCATGGGCGGGTAGCCGTAGCCGGGCGGCGGCGTGCCGTAGCCGGGCGTGCCATAGCCGGGTGGGGGCGTGCCGTAGCCAGGGCCATAGCCGTAACCGGGCTGGCCATAGCTGTCGGGCTGGCCATAGCCAGGCTGACCGTAGCCGGGTGGCTGGCCGTAGGGATCCTGGCCCGGGGCGCCGTAGGGGGGCGGTGTGCTCACGCGTGCTGTCCTGCCTTTCCAGGGACGGCGCGGTGCGTGGGACCCGGTGTCCCGGTAGAGGCGAGGGCCGCGGCCGCCCCGTCGCCGTCCCGCTCCACGCGGGGCGGCGACGGCGGCGGACCCGACGCCCGTCGCCCTCGATCCCCGCGGTCGCGGGAGCCGGCCGGGACGCGGGCCGTCAGTCGCTGCTGGCGATCGCGCCTAGGATGATCACCCAGATGACGACGTAGAGAAGAAGGATGGCGCCCGCCGCGGAGACGGACACGATGCACCAGGTCTTCGCCTTCTTCGAGGCCTCGAGCGCACCCTGGATGTCACCCATCTGCTGCTTGGGCTGCACCCGCGTCGAGTACACCAACGCGACGATGCCTGCCGGCAGGCAGCACAGCACCGTCGTGACGATCGACTGCCACAGGTAGTTCGGAATCGGCGCCCCACCCGGCGGCGGACCGCCGAAACCGCCCGGCGCGGGCGGGTAGCCCGGGCCCGGGCCATAGCCCGGCGGAGGCGTGCCATAGCCGTAACCCGGCTGCTGGCCATAGGGATCCTGACCTGGGGTGCCGTAGGGCGGTGGGGTACTCACGGTCGCGGCCGCGCCTTTCGTAAAGCTGACCGCTCCAACGCCGGGCGTCAAAGCGGGATCGGTGTCATACGAGGGGATGGAGCGGAACCAGCGAGGTCAGAGCCGGCGGATATCCAAGAGCGGATGTCCAAGAGAGCGGAGAAGTCGAGGAGAGCAGGCACCATGCGACGAGCCGTTCGCCGGCCCCGCCGACTGGTCCCGCCGACCGGCCTACCTACCGACCCGGCGAGCGGCCTCGGCACCCATACGGCCGCCGAAGCCGCTCACTGAGGTCAGTCGGAGCTGTAGCTGGCGCTCACATCCATCGCGCCACTGGCGATCAGGATGATGTAGATCACCGTCACGACAAGGCCGGCCACCAGTGAGACGATGCACCACGTCTTCGCCTTCTTGGAGGCGTCGAGCGCACCCTGGATGTCACCCATCTGCTGCCGGCTCTGCACCCGGGTCGAGTTCACGATCGCCACGATCCCGGCCGGGATACAGCAGAGGATCGTCACGACGATCGACTGCCAGAGGTAGTTCGGAATGGGCGCTCCGCCGGGAGGCGGCACATTGGACCCCGGGCCGCCAGGGAAGGGCGGCAGGTTGCCGTACCCGCCGGGGGGCTGCTGACCGTAGCCAGGCGGCTGGCCATAGCCGTAGCCGGGCTCCTGCGGTGCGCCGTAGCCGCCCGGCGGGGGGCCGTAACCAGGCGGCGGGGTACCCTGGCCACCGGGCTGGCCCCACCCGCCGGGCGTGTTTTCGGGCGGATACTGGGACACGCGGTTCTCCTGGCGGTTGTCTCGGAACGCGGATTGAAAACTGTTGGGGGACGCGACCTCAGCAGCATGATCGCACCACCGTGGCCCGGTTAGCTGAGGCCGCCCGAGGGCATCCGGTGGCGATGTCGCCTGGCTACTCTTGTCCGCCCCTGGCCGGCTCCCGTCGCGCGGATGGCTGCCCGGACTGGTCGATACCTGGTCGCCAGGCGCCCTGGAGCCCGATGTCCAAAGGGCGACAGGCCCGGCGCGGGCAGGCTGGCGACGAGCGGACCGGGCCAGCCGGCACGGGACATCGCCTCCTCCCTCGCGCACACGGCCAGGACGACCGCCCTCCTGGCTCTGTATGAGCGCTCCTGGTGGCCCTCGCCGCCCGGCGCGCGGGCGCGCCGGGCCTTGGGTCGCCAAACGATGGGAGGCACGAGACCCCCCCGTTGCGCGGCACATTGTGGCACAACCGGGCCGGTACCCGATCGGCTATGGCCTGACCAAATGCCCAAGAGAGACACATCTCCGGCCGGCACTTCCCGTTGGCCGATCCGCGTCCCGCCAGAATCCGCGCGACGGCGCTTCCCTCCGGCCCAGTCCGCGCGGATGTCACGCAACGCCACCGACGCCACGGAGCCCGCCGCCGGCGTCGGCACGATCCGTGGGCAATCCAGTCGTCGCCACGCAAACGGCCCGGACAACCACTCCAGCGATCCGTCTTTCCCGCGAAAACACACCGTAGACACAACCCGACATCTTCGTAGCGACGACGTCGTAGAAGGCCACACACCGCCCCATCGCGCAAGTAGGCACCCACGTTAGGGTGGCAGGGAAACTCCACGGGCCGCGGCGTGATCGCCCGGCGCGGATGGCCGGACGTTCGGGAGGGGCCGGCGATCCGCACACGGAGTGCACGGTTTCGCGCCGTCGGCAGGCGAGGTCGGCGGCTCGGCACGGCACGCCGTTTCGTGGACCGTCAGGCGGAAGGACGCTCCCGTGAGACACCGGGCCAACAGCTCGGCGCCATCTACGAACACCGGCCCGCTGCCGTCCCAGCGCGCCGGTCGTCGCGCCACCAGTCACGGCGCCGCGACGCCCCCAGGGGGCCGCGCCCCCGGCGCGCACAGCACCGGCGCGCACGCCATCCCTCGCCGCGGCGGCCGGCGCTTCACCCTCTGGAGCGCGGCGCTCGGCGTACTGGCCATCGCCGCCGCCGGCATCGGACTGGTCGCCCTGCCGCACGGCGGAGACGACGGCGAGACGTCCGTGATCGCCGGCGACCTGAGCAACGGGCTCGCCGAGGCGCTGCGCCAGGCGACCCCACTCCCGTCGGCGAGCGCGAGCGCGACCGCGAGCGCCACCCCGTCGGCGGCCCCCACGACGCCCGCCTCCGCGACGCCCGCTCCCCCGACCGCCGCGCCCACGGGCTCCACCCAGCAACGTCCCGGCGGCGGCGGCGGTGGTGGCGCGGCGCCGCCGCCCGGCGGTGGCGGCGGGCGCATTCCCGGCGGCCTGTCCGGCGTCGTCGTCGGCACGATGACCCACGTGAACGCCTGGGAGCAGTTCCGCGGCTCCAAGGTGAACGTGGTGCACGGGTATGCCGCCCGCGACAACTGGCAGAACATGACCAACCCCTGGATGGGCAGCGCGTTCGCCGGTTTCAGCGGTCAACTGGTCATCTCCCAGCCGTTCTGGCCCACCGGCGGCGGCGACTTCAACTCCTGCGCGAACGGCTCCTACTCGGAACAGTGGAAGCAGTTCGGCCGCTACCTGGTCAACATCGGCCGGCCGAGCACCATCGTCCGGCTCGCCTGGGAGTTCAACGGCGACTGGTTCCCCTGGTCGGTCAGCAACACCAACCCGGACACCTGGAAGCGCTGCTTCCAGCAGGTCGTCAGCGCGATCCGGTCGACCGACCCGCAGGTCCGGATCGACTGGACGATGAACCGGCACAGCGGCCAGCCATACGAGGTCTACCCCGGCGACTCCTACGTCGACATCGTCGGCGTCGACGTCTACGACATGTGGCCGCAGAGCGTCGACGAGGCGGGCTGGGCCAGCCAGTGCAACTCGTCGGCCGGGCTGTGCGACGTGATCAGGTTCGCGAAGCAGCACGGCAAGCAGTTCTCGGTGTCCGAATGGGGCGTGGTCGGCAAGTCCGACACCGGCGCCGGCAGAGCCGGCCAGGCCGGCGGCGACAACCCGTTCTTCATCAAGAAGATGTACGACACCTTCAAGGCCAACGCGGGCGACCTGGCCTACGAGACGTACTTCAACAGCGCCGAGGCGAACAACGTCCACTCGTCCCTGCTCAACCCGAACGAGAACCCCAACGCCGCTTCGACGTACGCCTCGCTCTGGTAAGGCGGTCGGCTCAAGGTCGCCCTAGGGGCGACCATCGCCGCTCCGCCGTGGGGGGGGCCGGGGGGCCCCCCCCCCCCGCGCCCCCCGCAGAACCCCAAACCCCCGGGCGCGCCCGCGACCCCGGCGGG
>NZ_JADWYU010000202.1:31833-49531 GCF_016786325.1 Frankia nepalensis
TTGTTTCGGGGGGGGGGCACTCGGCCCCCTGGGGGCCCCCCCGCGCCGCGCCGCGGGGGGGGGGGGGGGCCCCCCCACCCCCCTGGAACCCGGGTAGAACCCGTAAGCCCGAGGCAGGCCCGATCCGAGGTCAGGATCACGGCCGGGTTCTCACGGACGTTCCAGGGGGCGACCATCGCCGCTCCGCCGTGGGGGGGGGGGGCGCCCCCCCCCCCCCCCCGGCCATCTCCACCGCGACGCCCGGCCCCACCGTGGAGCCCGGCCCCACCGTGGAGCCCGGCCCTGGGCCGGGCAGCCCGTCGACCGAGACGATCAAGGCCGTTCCGGTGCGGCACCCGGGGCGCTGGCTCACGGTCGCCGTCCTCGCCGTGCTGGTGGCGATGCTGGCGAACGCGCTGGTCACCAACGACGCGTTCGACTGGGGCACCGTCTGGGAGTACCTGTTCACCGAGCAGGTGCTGCGCGGGCTGTGGGCGACGCTCTACCTGACGGTCTACGCGATGGCCGTCGGCATCGTCGGCGGGGTGCTCGTCGCCGTGCTCCGGCTGTCGCCGAACCCGATCCTGCGCGGCGTGTCCTGGACGTACACGTGGTTCTTCCGCGGTACCCCGGTGATGATCCAGATCCTGTTCTGGGCAAACATCGGGGCGCTCTACCCGGAACTGTCCATCGGCATCCCGTTCGGCCCCGAGTTCGCCTCCGCCGAGGCCAACACGCTGGTCCCGCTGCTGGGCGCGGCGGTCCTCGGCCTGGGCCTCAACGAGGCTGCCTACATGGCCGAGATCGTGCGGGCCGGCATCAACGCCGTCGACGAGGGCCAGGTGGAGGCCGCGCACGCGCTGGGCATGGGGCGGGCGCTCACGCTGCGCCGGATCGTGCTGCCCCAGGCGATGAGAATCATCATCCCGCCGACCGGCAACGAGACGATCTCGATGCTCAAGACCACGTCCCTGGTCAGCGTCATCGCCTACACCGAGCTGCTCTACGCCGTCCAGATCGTCTACAGCCGCAACTACCGGATCATCCCGCTGCTGCTGGTCGCCGCGATCTGGTACCTGGCGTTCACCTCGATCCTCAGCGTCGGCCAGTACTACCTGGAGCGGTACTACGACCCGGCGGGCCGCAACCGCCTGGCGGCCGGCCGCCCGACGCGGCGCGACCAGAGCGGGACCTAGGCAATGGTGATCAGATGACCAGTCAGCCGCCGGCCGCGCCGGCGCCGAGCCAGCCGATGGTGCTCGCCGAGAACATCCGGCGCTCGTTCGGCCGGCACGAGGCCCTGCGCGGGGTCAGCCTGCGCGTCGAGCCCGGCGAGGTGTGCTGCCTCATCGGCCCCTCCGGCTCCGGCAAGACGACGATGCTGCGCTGCATCAACCACCTCGAGAAGATCGACTCGGGCCGGCTCTGGGTGGACGGCGAGCTGGTCGGCTACCGGGAACACCACGGCAGGCTGTACGAGCTGCGCGAGCGGGAGGTCGCCCGCCGCCGCGCCGACATCGGCATGGTCTTCCAGCGCTTCAACCTGTTCGCCCACATGACGGCACTGGAGAACATCGTCGAGGCCCCCATCCGGGTCCGCGGGGAGAAGCGCTCCGCGGCCGAGGAGCGGGCCCGCGCCCTGCTGGACCGGGTCGGCCTCGGCAGCCGGTGCGACGCCTACCCGTCGCAGCTGTCCGGCGGGCAGCAGCAGCGGGTCGCGATCGCGCGGGCGCTCGCGATGCGCCCCAAGCTGATGCTGTTCGACGAGCCGACCTCGGCGCTCGACCCGGAGCTCGTCGGCGAGGTGCTCGACATCATGCGGGCGCTCGCGGCCGATGGCATGACGATGGTCGTCGTCACCCATGAGATGGGCTTCGCCCGCGAGGTGGCCGACTCCGTCGTCTTCATGGACGGCGGGCAGGTGGTCGAGAGCGGCCCGCCCGCGCGGGTCCTCGGCGGCCCCGAGCACGAGCGGACGAGGTCGTTCCTGTCGAAGGTGCTGTGACCCAGGGCGCCGCGGCCCAGGGCGCTGTGATCCAAGGCGTTGTGATCCAAGGCGCCGCGGCCCGCGGCCCGGCTCTCGAGGCCCGGCCGCGGGCGGCGGCGGGCACCGGCCGCGGCAGGCGGCGAACGGCACGGCTAACGGTCTGACTAGCGGCTCGGCGCGTCGCCGACCTGGGTGCCCGGCATGCGGGCATACCCGGTACGGTCCGCGGCGTGGACGTCACCGAACTATCCGTACCGGACGCATGGGTCTTCACACCCCGCCAGCACTCCGACAGCCGCGGCACCTTCCTCGAATGGTTCCGCGTGGACGCGCTCGAGAAGGCGATCGGCCACCCGCTCCGGCTCGCCCAGGCCAACCACAGCGTCAGCAGGGCGGGAACGCTGCGCGGCGTGCACTACGCGGACGTGCCCCCCAGCCAGGCGAAGTACGTCACCTGCGTGTCCGGACGCGTGCTGGACTGCGTGGTGGACATCCGCGCCGGCTCACCGACCTTCGGCCAGTGGGACGCCGTCGTGCTCGACGACGTCGAGCGCAAGGGGCTCTACCTCGCCGAGGGCCTGGGGCACGCGTTCCTGGCGCTCACCGACGGAGCCCAGGTGTCCTACCTGTGCTCGGCCACGTACACCCCGGGACGGGAGCACGGCGTGCACCCACTCGACGCCGACCTGGCCCTGCCCTGGCCAGCCGACGTGGACCCGCTGCTGTCCGACAAGGACGCCGCCGCCCCCACGCTCAAGGAGGCCGAGGCCGCGGGGCTGCTGCCGAGCTACGCCGACTGCCTGGCCTTCTACGCCGACCTGCGCAGCCAGGCCGGCCGCGGCCAGTAGCGCAGCAGCACCCGGCCCAGCACGTCCTCCGCGGCGACCATGCCGAACGCGGCGCTGTCGGTGCCCACCCCCACGTTGTCGGAGCGCAGCCACCAGGTGCCGTCCGTGTCCTGAAAGGCCGCCCGTTTCACCCCCAGCCCGCGCCCGGCGGGCAGCCGGGCGACCACCACGTCACCCGGCCGGGGTGGGCGGCCCCACCAGACCAGGCAGGCGTCGCCGTCACGCAGCGTTGGCCGCATCGACGCACCGCTGACGGAGACCGCCCGCACAGGAATGGACCGCCGCACAGGGGTAGGTTGCCAGAAGGTGGGGACACGGGCCGGTACCCCGCGCGCCGCCGCCGCGGAGCGCGGGCGCGGGCCGTTCGCGCGGCCGCGCGCCACCCGTACCCCACGACGGACCCACGTGCGAGGACGAGGAGAGGACGGCGGCATGAGCCTGCTGCATCCCACCACCAGGGTGAGCGCGCACTGCGACCTGCCCTGCGGCGTCTACGACCCGGCCCAGGCCCGGGTCGAGGCCCAGTCAGTCAAGGCCATCCAGGAGAAGTACCAGGGCAACGAGGACCCGGTCTTCCGCTCGCGCGCCCTGTCCATCAAGGAGGAGCGCGCCGACCTGGTCAAGCACCACCTGTGGGTGCTCTGGACCGACTACTTCAAGCCGAACCACCTGGAGAAGTACCCGCAGCTGCACGACCTGTTCTGGCAGGCCACCAAGGCCGCCGGCGCGGCGGGCGCGAAGGGGTCGGTCGACCCGGCCGACGGCCAGAAGCTGATCGACCTGATCGACGACATCGCCAAGATCTTCTGGGAGACGAAGGCCGCCGCCTAAGGCCGGGCCGCTCGAAAGCGCGCTGAGCGCGCTCTCGCGGCCTGGCCGCGGACGCTCCGCGCCCGCCAGCCTCCGTCCGGGGTCACCCCGGATGTCTGGGGTCGGAAGTGGAGTTGGGCCCGGACTCTTGGTCATGTTGGCGGCGTCGTCGAGCTTCGGCGATCCGGCAGGAACCCTGGGCCTCCGTCCGGGGAAGGCCGGGAAGTCCTGGGTCGGAAGTGGAGTCGCGGCTGACTCCTGGCCGCGTTGGCGGCGGCGTGACCGTTTCGCCGCCGCTGTGGATGTCCCCGAGCGCCTGTGCGCTCGGGGACATTCTCGTTTCCGGCCCCGGCGGGGCCGGGTCGGACCTTGGAGGGGTACATGATTCGGCCGGCTGAGCCGGAGGACGTTCCCGCGCTGCTGCGGCTGGTGCGGGCGCTCGCCGAGTACGAGCGGGAGCCGGACGCGGTCAGGATGACCGAGGCGGACCTGGCCGATGGGCTGTTCGGAGACCGGCCGGCCGCGGCGGCGCTGGTGGCCACGGCGGGCGACGAGCGGCCCGGCGACGGCTCCGGTCCGGTGGTCGGCTTCGCCATCTGGCACGAGACGTTCTCGACCTGGACGGGACGGACGGGGGCCTTCCTCGTCGACCTGTTCGTCGCCGTCGAGCACCGGCGGGCCGGCCACGGCCGGGCGCTGCTCGCCCGGCTCGCCGCCCTCGCGGCCGAGCGGGGCCACCGGAGGCTGGAATGGGACGTCCTCGACTGGAACACCCCGGCGCAGGCCTTCTACCGCTCGCTCGGCGCCGCCCCCCAGGAGGGCTGGACGACCTGGCGGCTCGGCGCCGAGGGCATCGCCGCGCTCGCGGCCACGGACAGGCCCTCCTCCTGACGGAACGGACAGGCCCTCCTCCTGACGGACACGCGACGCGGGCCACCCCTCTGGGCTGACAAGACATCAACAACACCGCGGCTACATTTTTCTGATCAGCCGACCTGCGCCACCCCGCTGGGCATGGGTACCGTGGGGGCAGCGAGCGGCTCACGGCGGTCGCCGGACACCGCCTGGCGGGCGTTCGACGGTGACCGTGGCGGGCATCGGCCGGTTCGCGCGGCTGGGTTTCCACGAAGGTGGCCCGGCCCGCGGTCCCGGCCCTCGCGGAAAGGGGGTGCCTGATCACATCACCGACGTCCGTGGTGACAGACGGCCACGGGCAGACGGCCGTGGGTTGGCCAGCCGGTGGCTGGGCGTGGACGACCCGCATGCCCGCGGCGGCGTGCCCGCCTCGGGGCCGGATGATGTGTCCAGGGGTCCCGTCGGGCGATCGCGGCCCGGCGTGACTGGACAACTCAAATCACCGCCAGCGACGAACTCGTCGCTGGTACGACGCAGTCACTGGGGGTAGAACGTGGATCCGACGCCTTCGGCCGGTGGCACGGGCAGCTCCGGCGGTGTCCACGGCGGCGGGCTGCGCGATGTCGTGCAGCTCACCCTCCCGGCCGCCAGCGCCTACCTCACCGTCCTGCGTACCGCGACGGCGTCGCTCGCAGCCCGCCTGGACTTCACCCTCGACGACATCGAGGACCTGCGGATCGCCGTGGACGAGGCGTCCGCGCTGTTGCTGGTCTCCGCCGTTCCCGGCTCGCCGCTGGAGTGCGTCTTCACGCTCTCCCCCGGCCTGATGCGCGTCACCGTCTCGGTGGACAGCCTGGACGGCGAGCCGCCCTCGAAGGACACGTTCGCCTGGACCGTCCTGGACGCGCTCGCCGGCGAGGTGTCCAGCTCCACCGGTCCCGGGCAGCGGGTGACCATCGAGCTGACGAAACGCCGCGGTGTCCGGGCCGATCTCGGCGAGCCGCCGGCCGGCCATGTCCGCAGCCGCAGCGCCGAGCCGACCGAGCTGGGCGCGAAGCTCGGCGCAGTGGGGACACCATGACGTCGTCAGGGCGGACCCCGACGACCCCGAGGGACCGGTTCTCGACGTTGAGCCAGCGAGCCGGGGGGCCCGACGAGGCCCTCCCCGAGCTGCCCGAGAGCGGCCGGCGTTCCGACGGCCCGGCGAAGCCGTCGGCGCGGCCGGAAGCCAGGGCGTCCGCGCCGACGGCCAGCCAGCCACCGCCCGCGGACCAGCCGGACGGCGGACCCGACACCGGGAACGCCGACACCGGGAGCGCCAGCGCCGGGAACGCCGACACCGAGCGGCCTGAGGTGGAGCGGTCCGACGTGCAGGCGCCCGCCGCCGAGGAGCGCGACGAGCACACCCTGGACCGCGCCGGCTCGCCGGACCGGGCCCACGCCCGGGCGCTGTTCGCCCGGCTGGTGGAGCTTCCGGAGGGCGACAAGGAGCGGTCGGAGATCCGCGACCAGCTGGTCCGGATGCACCTGCCGCTGGTCGAGTACCTGGCCCGGCGGTTCCGCAACCGGGGCGAGCCCCTCGACGACCTCGTCCAGGTGGCCACCATCGGTCTGATCAAGTCGGTCGACCGGTTCGACCCGGAACGTGGCGTCGAGTTCTCGACCTACGCGACTCCGACCATCGTCGGCGAGATCAAGCGGCACTTCCGCGACAAGGGCTGGGCCATCCGGGTGCCGCGCCGGCTCCAGGAGCTGAAGCTGTCGCTGACGAAGGCGACCTCGGAGCTGTCCCAGTCCCTGGGCCGGTCCCCGACGGTCGCCGAGATCGCCGCGCATCTCCAGATGAGCGAGGAAGAGGTCCTCGAAGGTCTCGAGTCGGCCAACGCGTACTCGGCTGTCTCGCTGGACGCGCCCGACTCGGGCGACGACGAGGCCCCCGCCGTCGCCGACACGCTGGGCGTCCAGGACGAGTCCCTGGAAGGCGTCGAGTACCGGGAGTCGCTCAAGCCGCTGCTGGAGAAGCTCCCGCCGCGGGAGAAGCGCATCCTGCTGCTGCGCTTCTTCGGGAACATGACCCAGTCCCAGATCGCCACGGAGCTGGGGATCTCGCAGATGCACGTCTCGCGCCTGCTGGCACGGACCCTGGCCCAGCTGCGCCGCGGCCTGCTCGAGGACGGCTGAGGCGGTCGCCTCAAGGTCGCTTGCGGGATCACTGCCGTTTCGTCGGGATCAGGGTGTCGGTGGGGCGTCTCGGTGGCGGAGGCCGTTGAGGGCCAGCAGGCCGAGGATGGCGGCCGCCACTACCAACAACGGGATGCCGTAGCCGTAGAGGCCGTTGTCGGCCATGGCCCAGCCGACCGGCAGGCACAACAGCTGGATCACGATGACCGGGGATTTCGAGGCGGCCCGGTTGACCACGAGCGTGCGCGCGAGCGCCAGCACCACCACCCCGCCGAACAGCGAGATCACGCCGCCGAACTCGGCCCGCCCGAGGTCGTCGATGTCCCGCCCGAAGCCGCGAACCACCTGCAGGACGCCGAGTCCGACGAGCAGCAGTCCCTGCGCCGCGACCAGAACGGCCGCCGCCGCCAGCGCCCGCGGCGCGGCGGCGAAGGCCGCGAGCGTCACCCGGACAGGTGAGCCTGCCCGCTTCTCCTCCTGCGCCCCCGTGCGCGGGGCACGCGCCTTGCGGGCCCGCGCTCCCGGCTTCTCCGCGCCCGGAGACTCGCCAGTTCCCATGACAAGACCCTACGGGGCGGCGGCCTCACAAGCTGATCGCGGGCGCCGACGAGGACCCAGGGCTCGGTAGGCGGTGACGATCGCATTAGAGAGCATCGCCGGCATTCCATTGCTCGTTTGGGTGCTCGTTCGGTGCTCGTTCGGTCATTGTGAGACATTCCGCATGCCAGCACCGGAAAGCGACACGGTACTACGGTGGGGACATGCGTGGGCTCCTGGTCGTCAATCCCGCCGCGACGACTACCACGGACCGGGTCCGCGAGGTCCTCGTCTCGGCCCTCTCCGCGGACCTCGTCGTCGAGACCGTCGTCACGAAGGGACGCGGTCACGCCGCCGAGCTCGGCCAGCGCGCCACCGAGACCGGCATCGACGTCGTGATCAGCCTCGGCGGTGACGGCACCGTCAACGAGGTGGCCAACGGCCTGCTGCGAGGTGGTCCCAACCCGGGCGGCCCGGCGCTCGCGGTGGTTCCCGGCGGAAGCACCAACGTCTTCGCCAGGGCTCTGGGGTATTCCGCCTCCCCCGTCGAGGCGACCGGAGAGCTGCTGGCCAACCTGCGGGAGGGCAGGACCCGCCGGGTCGGCCTCGGCCACGCCCGCTGGGCCGACGAGTCCCGCTGGTTCACCTTCTGCGCCGGGATGGGCCTGGACGCGGAGGTCGTCGGCCGGGTCGAGCGCAAGCGTTCGGGTGGCCGGCCGAACAGCGCCGGGCTCTTCCTGCGCAGCGCGATGGCGCGCTACGCCCTGGGCGTCGGCCGCGACCGCTCCCGGATCAGCCTGGACCTCGACCCCGACCGGGCGGCCGCCAGGGCCGCGGACGCGGCTGAGGCGGACGGAACCGAGGAGGCCGCCGGGCCCGCGAACCGCGAGGCCGAGGTCGTGATCGTGTGCAACACCGTGCCCTGGACCTACCTGGGCGACCGGCCGGTCCGCGCCTGCCCCGAGGCGTCCTTCAGCGACGGCCTCGACCTGGTGGGGCTGCGCAGGCTGCGGCTGGGAAGCCTGCTGCGCACTACCGGCCAGATGCTCATCGGCGATCGTGGCCCGCGCGGCCGCAACGTCGTCCTGGAGCATGACCTCGCCACCATCCGGCTGACAGCCGCCCCGGCGGCCCCGTTCCAGATGGACGGCGAGTACCTCGGCGAACACACCGAGGTCGAGCTGACCGCCCACCCGGACGCCCTGCGCGTCATCGCCTGACGCCGGAGCGAAGTCGATCTGGGAGGTCCAGGTCGCCCCAGAACTCCCCGACAAACTCAGCCAAGATCCCGACCTCAGATCAGATCCGGCCCCGGTCGTCCAGGTCCTGCCTCCGACCAGGTCCGGTCGGGGCGCTCAGCGCCCCGACGGCGGAGCCGGGGTTCCTGCCGGATCGACGGAGCTTGCGGAGTCGGTCTGGGAGGTCCGGATGGTCGCCCCGAGGGCGACCTTGAGCCGACCGCCCTAGGCGGGCGCCTTGAGGGCGCGGACGATGTCGGCGGGGGCGTCGCAGATGATGGCGTCGACGCCGGCCTCGCGCAGGCGCAGCGCCGCCCGCTCGCTGGTCACCGTCCAGGTGACCAGCCGGATCCCGGCCGCCCTGGCGCGTGCGGCGGCGTCGGTGGCCGCGAGAACGGCGGACGTGTGGGCGTGCAGCTCCGCGTGGCCGGCCGAACGGACGTAGGCCAGGCCCCCGGTCACCGCCATCCGCGGCATGGTGAGGAAGGCGGTGCGCACCCCGACGTCGGCGGCCCGCACCCGTTCGATCGCGAACCAGTCGAACGACGACACGGTCACGCCCGCCTCGGGGCCGGTGAGGCCGCGAGCGCGCAGCAGCTCGACGAGCAGTTGCGCGGCACGCTCCTCCCGGGGCGCGTCGAAGTCCGGCTGGCCGGGCTGGTTCTTGATCTCGATGATGATCCGCCCTCGACCGCCCCAGGCGTCGAGCACGTCATGCAGCAGCGGCACGCCCTTGGCCACCAGTTCGGCGGTGGAGCGCCGGACGACCGCGCGGCCGCCGAGCCGGGGCAGCCGAGGGTCGTGGAGGCAGACGAGGTCACCGTCGGCCGTACGCCGGATGTCCACCTCGATCCCGTCGGCCCCCGCCGCTAACGCCGCCTCGACCGCCAGGGGCGTGTTCTCGGGCCCGGGATTCCGGCTGCCGCGATGACCCAGTACCTCCATGGAGCCTCCCACCGATCGGCCAGACCTCGCCCGACGCCATCCTGCACCGCCGGAAGAGTCTTTGCTCGGCAGTCAGATCGGCCCGGCCTCGGCGCCTTGCCGCCGCGTGGGCGCTCAGGCGAGGGCACCCGGTCCACACCCGGTCGGAGGCGGGGCGGAGGATCGAGGACGGCGGGTCGTCCCGCCGGCGGTGTCCCGGCGGCGCGGGACGCGCTCCTCGGACGCGCGAGGCTACGTCAACGGGCGCCCCGAGCGGGGCTTCGGCCCGCTCGGACCAGCCAGAGCCTGATGCCTGGTTGGCATGACATCCGGACGGGCCGGGACGACATGGCCTAGTCGGACTATCTGGACAACACCCGGCCGATGGAGCCAACAGCCCATAGCCAGCAGGCATCCCAACGGCCAGGACTAGTCATCCGGAGCGCATCCGATCGTGGTCCGTCCGTGTCCTTGGCGGACAAGTGCAGGCCAGAGATGGTGTGAAGGCGCTTGCAGGTTCTTGCGCCCCTGCCCGTTCCGGTGGGAGGGTGGCGAATGTCCGAGGTGGATGGACCACATACACCCGGGCGCACGCCTGCACGCAGTTGACTAGACGGGGCGCTCCGAGCGGAACTGCTCGGTCACTCAAGTCGTGACGCAACCCCGACAGTCACGAACGCGTCTCATGTGCAGTGTCGCCCGCTACGACAGAGGGAGTAGGACGCATGGACTGGCGCCACAGAGCGCTCTGCCGTGACGAGGACCCCGAGCTCTTCTTCCCCATCGGGACCACGGGACCCGCCGAGCGTCAGATCGAAGAGGCAAAAACCGTCTGCCGACGGTGTGCCGTCACCTCCGACTGCCTGAACTGGGCCCTCGAGACCGGCCAGGACGCCGGCGTCTGGGGTGGCCTCAGTGAGGACGAGCGCCGCGCTCTCAAGCGTCAGGTGCTGCGAGTCCGTACCGCCTGAGCCGGCCACGCCGGTTAGCCCGGCCCGCCGGCCCACGTTCGGCCCGGCGACGGGCAGCACCGCGACGTCCACCCTGGTGGACCACCGGTAGACAACACCAGCCTTGTTCAGGCATGGCCGCATACTAAGAACCCCGCTGGGCGGAGCACCGATCGGCCCAGCGGACGATGCATCCGTGCCCCTGTCACGGAGCGCACTGGTGATGTGCGCCCGCGACCACGGCACTTTCGGCCGTTCTGTCCGCATGGCCGCCGATTCACTTTGGCGCGCCATGGACAGAGCGGCCGATGCCGTTTTGCGGGCCTGGACGGTCACAGAACGCGACAACGCAGGTCCGGGGTTACCGCGAGCACCGAGGGTGACGCCTACCTGACGGACCGCGGTGGCCGGGTTGGCGGGTGCGCCGAACAGAGCCGGCACGCGCGAGTCGTGGATGCGTGACACGACGTGACCCTGATGGTTGGGCTTCACGCGGACACACTCCACGCGAGGGGTGATACCCAGCTTCTGGAGGCCCAAACACTCAACTTGAAGAAAGCGGGATCGACAGCAGCGCCTCGGTCCCGCGCTTGGCACCCGCCTGAAGTCGGATCGTGCCCTGCATCTCCCCCAGGACCAGCTGCCGGACGATCTGCAGGCCAAGCCGCGGCGAGTGCTCCAGCTGGAAGTCCTCCGGAAGGCCGGCGCCGTCGTCGGCGACCACGACGTCGAGTCGGCTCGCGGTGCGCGACACCCGGACCTCGATCGAGCCCGCGGAGCCATCGAACGCATGTTCGACAGCATTCTGCAAAAGCTCGGAGAGTACAAGCGCCAGCGGCGTGGCGAGCGCGCCGGACAGCATTCCGAACGACCCGGTTCGCCGGGTCGTCGCCCGCGTCCCCGTGGTGGCGAGGTCGACCGTCACCGAGGTGATCTGATCGGCGATCTCGTCGAACGGCACCGACTCGCCCAGCGTCTGCGAGAGCGTCTCGTGGACCAGCGCGATCGAGGTCACCCTGCGCACCGACTCCCGCAACGCGTCCCTGGCCTCGTCGACCTTCGTCCGGCGCATCTGCAGCCGGAGCAACGCCGCCACCGTCTGCAGGTTGTTCTTCACCCGATGGTGGATCTCCCGGATCGTCGCGTCCTTGCTCAGCAGCTGCGCCTCCCGGCGGCGCAGCTCCGAGACGTCCCGCACGAGGACCAGGACCTCCCTGGTCTGCCCGGGGAAGAGCGGGATCGCGCGCAGCAGGACCACGGTGCTGCCGACCGCCAGCTCCACCTCCACCGGCCGGCGCCGGCCGATCGCGTGCCACACGGCCGGGGTGGTCGCCGGCAGGTTCAGCGCCCGGTGCACCGAGCGCAGGTCCTCGCCCGTGACGTTGCCGGTGTAGCCCAGCCGGCGGTAGGCCGACAGCGCGTTCGGGCTCGCGAAGATCACCTTGCCGGCGCCGTCCAGGCGCACCATCCCGTCACCGACCCGCGGGGCCTCGGGAAGCTCGGCCGAGCTCCCCCGGAACGGGAAGAGCCCCTCGGCGATCATCAGCGCCAGGTTGTTCGCGCCCTGCAGGTAGGCGGACTCCAGCGCGCTCGGGGTGCGCGTCGTCGCCAGGTTGGTGTCCCGGGCGAGCACGGCGATCACCCTGTCCCCGTGGAGGACCGGGATGGCCTCGGTGCGCACGGGCACGCCACCGTCCCACTCCGGCTCGCCCTCGCGGGCGATCCGGTGCTCCCGCCAGGCGTTGCGCACCACCCAGCGGTTGATCACGACGCTGCCGACCTCGTCGTTGTGGTACGCCGTCGGGCCCGTGGTCGGGCGCACCTGGGCGACGACGAGGAACTCCGTCTGCCCCTCCTTGGCCGCCCGCGCGCTGGAGGTCCGGCTGGGAACGAGCAGCAGCAGGTCCGCGAAGGACAGGTCGGCGAGCAGTGCCCAGTCGGCGACGAGCGCGTGCAGGTGGTCGATGTCGTCGTCGGACAGGTCGGTGCTCGCGCGCAGCATGTCGGCGAGGGTTCCCACGGCAGGCACACTGCCAGACGCACCCGCCTCCTGAACAACCTAGCTCCCCCATCCGGTCGCCGGCTCCGCCTCGGACCGGCCTCGGCGCGGCCGGCGGCCAGCGCGAGCGCGCCGCGGGCGGAGCTGGGTGGGGAGTCCGGGCGGGCCCCACCGCCGCCCAGGCGGGCCTGGAACACGTCGGACCCACGCGCGGCGGCGCCGTGGCTCACAGCACCCGGGTCGTCGCCGGATCGCGCGAATACAGTCGCGGACGTGACCGTGGACCAGCGCGCCTCCGCCCCGCCCGCTCTGCCCGCCCCGCTCACCTGGCTGGACGCGAACGCGCGGGCGCGGCGTGAGGCAGGGCTGCGTCGCTCGGTGCGGCCCCGTCCGGCGGTGGATTCCCAGGTTCGCCTCGATCTCGCCGGCAACGACTATCTGGGGCTGTCCCGCCATCCGGCGGTCATCGAGGCCGGCGTCGCGGCGCTGCGTACCTGGGGCGCCGGCTCTACCGGCAGCCGGCTGGTGACCGGCTCGACCGAGCTGCACGCCGAGCTGGAGGACGCGCTGGCGGCGCATACCGGGTTCGCCGCCGGGCTGGTGTTCGCGTCCGGCTACGCGGCCAACCTCGGGGTGGTCACGGCCCTCGTCCGCGCCGGCGACCTCGTGGTGTCCGACGAGCGCAACCACGCCTCGATCGTCGACGCCTGCCGGCTCTCGCGCGCCGAGGTCGCGATCGTGCCCCATCTGGACCTCGCCGCCGTCGACGAGGCGCTCGCGTACCGGTCCTACCGGCGCGCCCTGGTCGTCACCGACTCGGTGTTCTCCGCCGACGGCGACCTCGCCCCGCTCGCCGGGCTGCACGCGGTCGCCCGCCGCCACGGCGCGGTGCTGCTCGTGGACGAGGCGCACGCGCTCGGCGTGGTCGGCCCGGGCGGGCGAGGGGCCGCCGCGGCCGCCGGGCTCGCCGGCGAGCCCGATGTGATCGCCACCGTCACCCTCTCGAAGTCCCTGGGCAGCCAGGGCGGGGCGGTGCTCGGCCCGGTCGAGGTCCGCGACCACCTGATCGACACGGCCCGCACGTTCATCTTCGACACGGGCCTCGCGCCGGCCGCCGCCGGTGCCGCGCTGGGCGCCTTGCGGCTGCTCGTCGCCGACCCGGGGCTCGCCGCCAGTTCCCGCGCGCGGGCGCGCGAGCTGGCGCTGCTGGCGGGCGCGCCGGAACCCGCCGCCGCGGTCGTCTCCGTCGTGCTCGGCGCGCCGGAGCGGGCGGTGGCGGCCGCGGCCACCTGCCGGGAGCACGGCGTCGCCGTCGGCTGCTTCCGCCCGCCGACGGTCCCGCCCGGGACGAGCCGGCTGCGGCTGTCCGCCCGCGCCGACCTCACCGACGGCGACGTAGCGCTGTTCGCCACCGCGCTGGCCGCCGCCGTCGGCGGCGCGGCCGGGGCGAGCGGGACGGGCGGGACGGGCGGCCCAGGGGCCGCGCGGGCATGAGCGTCCTCGTCGTCACCGGCACCGGGACGGAGGTCGGCAAGACCGTCGTCACGGCCGCGGTCGCGGCGCTCGCGGCCGGCCGGGGTGCGTCGGTCGCGGTCGTCAAGCCGGCGCAGACCGGCGTCGGGCCGGGCGAGCTCGGCGACGTGGACCTCGTCCGTGACCTGACCGGCGTCACGGACGTCCACGAGCTGGCCCGCTATCCGGAGCCGCTGGCCCCGGCGACCGCCGCCCGGCGCGCCGGGCTCGCCCCGCTCGACCTGGTGGCCGTGGCGGACACCGTGGCCAAGCTGGTGGCCGAACGGAGCCTGGTGCTGGTCGAGGGCGCCGGTGGGCTGCTGGTCCGCTACGACGACGACGGCGCGACGCTGGCCGACCTGGCACGGCTGCTGCGCGCCCCCGTGCTGGTCGTCGCGCGACCGGCGCTGGGCACCCTGAGCGACACGGCGCTGACCCTCGAGGCGCTGGCCCACCGCGGCCTGGAGCCGGCCGGGGTCGTGATCGGCTCCTGGCCGGCGGCCCCCGGGCTCGCGGAGCGGGCGAACCTCACCGACCTGGAGACGATCGCCGGGCGGCCGCTGGCCGGCGCGCTCCCGGCCGGCGCCGGCCTGCTCGACCGCGCCTCGTTCCGCGACGTCGCGCGCCGCTCGCTGGCGCCGTCGCTGGGCGGCACCTTCGACGCGGCGGCCTTCCGTTCCCGTCATCCGGACTAACACGCGTCCCGTGGGACGCGCTGGGCAGAGGTGCTGCTCCCGGCCGGGGACGGCCCACCGCGTGCCACAGACCACGTCCCGGATGCGAGCGCCGCGAGCGGCCAGGGTCCGACAATGAGCGGGCCTGTGTCGACGACACCTACCTCCCGAGACATCTACCTACCTGATACCTACCTGACTCTGACGATGACGCATCCATACCCGATTGCCGGTTCCGGCGGCTGGAGCTAAACCGTGACCCCACCCGTGACCACCACCAGCCCGGCCGAGGCCGCCACCGACCCCGCCGAGCTGCTCGCCGCCGCCCGCCAGCAGGCCCTGGTCGAGGGGCGCGGGCTGGACGAGCGGCAGGTGCTGGCGGTCCTGTCGCTGCCGGACGAGGCCCTGCCCGAGCTGCTCGCGCTCGCGCACGAGGTGCGGATGCGCTGGTGCGGCCCGGAGGTCGAGGTGGAGGGCATCGTCAGTCTGAAGACCGGCGGCTGCCCCGAGGACTGCCACTTCTGCTCGCAGTCCGGCCGCTTCGACTCACCGGTACGTTCCGCGTGGCTGGACGTCCCGAGCCTGGTCGAGGCGGCGAAGGCGACGGCGGCGACCGGCGCGACCGAGTTCTGCATCGTGGCGGCCGTGCGCGGGCCGGACGCCCGGCTGATGGCGCAGGTCCGCGAGGGCGTCGCGGCGATCCGCGCCGCGGTCGACATCAACGTCGCGTGCTCGCTCGGCATGCTCACCCAGGAGCAGGTCGACGAGCTGGCCGCCATGGGCGTGCACCGTTACAACCACAACCTGGAGACGGCCCGCTCGCACTTCCCGAACGTGGTCACCACCCACACCTGGGACGAGCGGCTCGAGACCTGCGAGCTGGTGCGTGCCGCCGGGATGGAGCTGTGCTGCGGCGCGATCATCGGGGTCGGCGAGAGCCTCGCGCAGCGCGCGGAGCTCGCCGCGCAGCTCGCCGCCCTGGAGCCCGACGAGGTGCCGCTGAACTTCCTCAACCCGCGGCCGGGGACGCCGTTCGGTGACCTGCCGGCGCTGGAGCCGCGGGAGGCGCTGCGCACGATCGCCGCGTTCCGGCTGGCGCTGCCGCGCACGATCCTGCGCTACGCGGGCGGCCGCGAGATCACCCTTGGCGACCTGGCCGACCAGGGCATGCTGGGCGGCATCAACGCGGTGATCGTCGGCAACTACCTGACGACGCTCGGCCAGTCCCCCGACGTCGACCTGGCGATGCTCGACCGCCTGTCGATGCCGATCAAATCCCTCCAGGCGACCCTCTAGGCCGGGGAAGATCAGGAGGCTCAGGTGACAGCCCCCCACGACGGCGCGGTGACGCCGGGCGCGACGCGGGCCGAGCCGCGCTACTGCGACCGGTGCGGCGAGCCCGCCGCCACCGGCACCCATGACGGCTGCGCGCGGGCAAGGGCGCTGGAGCCGCCGCGCTACTGCCCCGCCTGCCGACGGCGGCTGGTCGTCCAGGTCGTCCCGACCGGCTGGACCGCCCACTGCGCCGAGCACGGCGCCAGCATCGGCTGACGGTGCCCCGCGGGGCCCGGCGCGAACCGCGCAGGGCCCCGCGGGATCGAGAGATCAGGCGGGGGCAGGCTCGACGATCGCGATGAGGTCGCCGTCCTGGACGACGTCGCCCTCGCGCACCGCGATCTCAGCGACTCGCCCGCCGTCTTCGCTGATGACCGGGATCTCCATCTTCATCGAGTCGAGGATCACCAGGGCGTCCCCGGCCGCGATGGAGTCACCCACCCCGACGACGACCTTCCAGACGTTCGCGACCATCTCGGCGCGGACTTCCTCTGCCATGGCCATCCCTTCGACTGGGGCCACGGTGCGCATGGCGCACCTTCAGGGGCATGGTGCGCGGCACGCACGGCCGGAGATCTCCGGTTGCCTGGGCGGGCCGCCGGCCCTCGATCCGCTGCAAGCGTAATGCCAGCCACCCGCGCGCATCCGACCCTCACCCCGGTGTGGCGGACGCGCCTTCGGTGGCGGCCGCGACGACGCCGGCTCGACACCGCCTCGACGCCGGCGCGGCCACGTGACCGGCCCCGGAGCACGCGCATCCCGGCCGCGCGTGCTCCGGCCACGCGCGCGGGCCCCATCGCGCCGGGGCCCCAGAGTTCCCGCCCCGGGACCGGCGAAGCCACGGTGCCCGGTCGCCGATCCGGAAGGGACCCCGGGGCGCGCCGCGCGTGCCCCGGCACACTACGGATGTGTTCGTTCTTCTCGTCCTCGCCCTGCTCGTCGGCCTGCTGGTCGCCCGGATCCGCGGCGGGACTCTCGACGCGTTGGGCCGGGTGCGGGTGCGCCTGCCCTGGCTGGCCGCGGGCATCGTCGCCGCCCTGCTCGTCGCCGCCGTGGTCCAGGACCTGCGGACCGCCGGCTGGATCGCCGCCACCGTGCTCGCCGCCGCCCTGTCCGCCGCGAACCGGCGGATCCCGGGGCTGTTCCTGATGTTCGTCGGGCTGGCGCTGAACGCGGTCGTGATCGGCGCGAACGACGGCCGGATGCCGGTCTCGACCGCCGCGGTCAGCTCGGCCGGCCTGGACCAGAGCCACACGACGGACTCCGGCCACGTGGCCGCCGGGTCTGACACTCGGCTGCGCCCGCTCGGCGACGTGATCCCGTTCCCGTTCTGGGTGGCGCCCGCCGTGCTCAGCGTCGGAGACGTGCTGATCGCGTCGGGGGTCGGGCTGTTCGCGGCGCTGGCGCCCGTGCGCGCGAGCCGGACGCTGCGCGCCCGCCGGGCCCAGCGCTACCGCCGCCGCCAGCGGCGGCTGGACGCCACGCCGGACGACCTCGACGACCAGGGCGGGCCGGGCGAGCGGGATGATCCGGGCGCGGCACCGGGCGCCCCGCGGCGCCGGGCGGTGGCCGCGCTCCCGGCCGGGAACGGGGCGGCCGCGCCCACCGAGGCCGGCGCCGGCGTCACCACCACCGCCCAGCGTGGCACGATGACCGCCGGAGCAGACGACGAACCGGGAAGGAGGTCGCGGCATGGCGAAGAAGAAGCGTAAGCGGCGCGCTCGCGCGAAGAGCAAGGCCAACCACGGTAAGCGCCCGAACACCTGAGGCGGTCGGCTCAAGGGGCGGTCGGCTCAAGGTCGCCCAGGGGCGACCCGGACCTCCCACGGCAGCATCGGGGGATCGCGGGGGGCCCCCCGCGCGCCCGCC
>NZ_JADWYU010000202.1:49541-50025 GCF_016786325.1 Frankia nepalensis
CCGTGTGGGGGTCGGCTCATGGGGCGGTGGGCTCATGGGGGCCCTGGGGCTACCGGGACCTCCGGGATCGACTTCGCCTACCGGGGAGGGACCCCGGCCGCTCCGCCGTTGGGGCGCTGAGCGCCCCAACCGGACCAGGACCGGCCAATACCCGTAAGGCGCTGGCCGGTCCCGGTCTGAGGTGACGACCACGGCCGAGTCCCGTTTAGAACGAACGTCCGGGTCGCCTAGGAGCGACCCGGACCTGCCAGATCGACTTCGTCGATCCGACAGGGACCCCGGCCACTCCGCCGTTGGGGCGCTGAGCGCCCCAACCAGACCAGGACCGGCCATTACCCGTAGGGCTCTGGCCGGTCCTGGTCTGGGGTGGCGACTACGGCTGGGGCTCGTTTCAAGAACGAGACGTCCGCGCTTCGCCGGCGGGGCGGGGGAACACGCCCCCCCGCGGCACCGCCGGCCGGTTGTGGAAGCCCCCGCCCCGGGG
>NZ_JADWYU010000202.1:50035-86672 GCF_016786325.1 Frankia nepalensis
ACGGTGGGGGGGCCCGCGTCTGTTTTTAATACCCCCCCGGGGGGGACGTGTCAAACGTCCCGACGGCGAAGCGGCGGGCAGTTCGTGAAGACCGCTGCCCGTGGACCACCGCTGTTTCTGGAGGACCGGCGGGCCCGGGAAGGACCGGGGGCGGTCAGTCGCGTGGGTCGGCGGCCACGGTGGCGTCGGCCTCCACCCGGGCCTCGCGCAGCCGGGCCAAGAGGCTGCTGCGCAGTGACTCCGGGGCACGCTCACCGCCACACTTGCGGGCCACCAGGAGCTTCACCTCGTGCTCGACGCCGAACTCCCGCAGACACGGCGAGCACTCGTCCAGATGCGCACGGATCAGACTTTTTTGAGCACCGTCACATTCGCCGTCAAGGTACAGAAAAACCGCGTCGAGAACCTTGCGGCAGTCGATCTCGTGCGGGTGGCCGCAGCTCACGAAGCACCGCCCTCGTTCCCAGTGGAGCCGGCGGGTACCAGCCCGCGCTCCCTGGCGTACTCCTCCAGCGACTTACGCAGGCCACGTCGGCCCCTGTGCAGCCGGGACATCACCGTGCCGATGGGGGTGCCCATGATCTCGGCGATCTCCTTGTAGGCGAAACCCTCCACGTCGGCCAGGTAGACCGCCATCCGGAAATCCTCGGGAAGCGCCTGCAATGCCTCTTTGATGTCGCTGTCGGGCAGATGCTCGAGCGCTTCCATCTCGGCGCTCTTCAGGCCGGTCGAGGTGTGGGACTCCGCCTCGGCGAGCTGCCAGTCCTCGACCTGCTCGGTCGGGCTCTGCAGCGGCTGCCGCTGCCGCTTCCGGTAGTTGTTGATGAAGGTGTTCGTCAGGATGCGGTACAGCCAGGCCTTGAGGTTGGTGCCCTCTTGGAACTGGTGGAACGCCGCGAACGCCTTCACGAAGGTCTCCTGAACGAGATCTTCGGCATCCGCCGGGTTGCGCGTCATCCGCAGCGCCGCCGCGTACAGCTGGTCGAGGTAGGGAAGGGCGTCGCGCTCGAACCGCGTGCCCCGCTCCTCGGTGGTCTCGTCGACCAGGATCACTCCCTTATGCTGGCCGCCCGCCGTCATCACCGTTCCGGTGTCCGTAACCGTTGGGACTTCTCCGGTCATGTCTTCCCATCGCGGGATCGGCTGCGCGGAGCGGCTGTCACCGGTCTTCCGTGGGGACGATACCCCGGTAACCGGTGGTACGCCCGTCCGCGAGCCGCTCTCCGGCCGATAGTCGGAGCCTTCCTCCGCCGCGCCGTCGGGCTGCCACAGCTGGCAATCAGGCGTCAATCGAACCTCCGTGGCCTTCGCTTACCTCACGCCCAACGACATGGCCGGGCCCTTGATTCCCGGGCCGAGGGGCTCACGCGCGCAGCCGGCTCAGCAGCCACGCGGCGCCCAGCCCGGCGGCCTCCTCGACGACCTCGGCGGCGCTTCGGCCGTCGCGCACCCGGACCTTGAACGAGTGGTCGGCCCCGGCCACCACGGCCACCTCCACCCCGCGCGCCGGGTCGGCCTCCGGGCGGCCGAAGGAGTCCCGCTCGCCCTGCAGGACGTAGACCGGCACGCCGGCGCCGTCGAGCTCGGGCTGGCGTGAGGGGCGCCCGCCAGGGGGGTGCAGCGGGAAGCCGAGCGCCAGCACGCCGCGCGCGCCGACCGCCCGGGCGGTCCTGGCCGCCACCCGGGAACCCATCGACGCCCCGGCCAGCCCCAGCCGAAGCGGCGAGTCAGCCCCCAGGGTCGCCGGACGGAGGTCCGCCAGCGCGGCGACGGCCGCCATGAGCACGGCATCCAGCCGGGCGGGCCGGTCCGGCGCCTTCCGGCCCGCCACCCGGTAGGGCATCTCGAGCCGGCCGACCGTGACACCGGCCGCGACCAGCAGCTCACCGAGGCGCCGCGGCACCGGGGCGTCGGTACCAGAACCCGCGCCGTGCAACAGCACGACCGCCGGCCACCCGCCGGCGGCCGGCGAATCGGGCATCGGCGGCACTCCGGTGCCACCCGGCGCGCCGGCCATGACACGCCGGCCAGCTGCGGGAACCACCAGGAGTTGCCCGCCGTCCACAGGTATGACGGTTTCGGGGACGGCCGTTGTGGCTATAGCGATCGGGGCTTTGGCGATCGGAGCGAGGGCGTTCTGGGTGACGGCATGGGGCAGGTCTTCGGTGAGCTCTCGGGTCACGCCGCGAGTCTGGACGCACGGCGTCCACGCCGTCCGCGCCGCCCGGCCCGACGGTCTCGGGTCGCGGTCCCGGGCGACGACGCGCCGGCCACGATCGCGCGGGCCCGGCCCGTCACGGCCGCGGCACGCGACCGTCCACCCCGAGGGTCACGGACGGGCCCACCGATCCCGCGATCCGCGATCAAGGCTCAGTCGGTCCGGGTCCTTCGGCCTTCGAGACTTCTGGCCCAGATGTGTGACATGCCTCGCATCGCGGCTCTTTGAAGGGTAGGAATGGTCCATGCTGTCTGGTCCCGGCACCGATCCGGACCTGGGTGATCCGGAGTTTCGTTACCGTCCCGCCGCTCCCACCGTGGTCTGCGAGGCACCCGCGGGCAGTGACGATCCCTACTGGTCCTTCTACGACGAGGTAGCCGCCGTCCAGCTGCGCGAGTGGCTGCCGGCCGCGTCCTCCCGGGTGCTCGACGTCTCTGGCCAACGGGACCGGTTCGCCCGCCAGATGGCCGCCGCCGGCCACCGGGTCGTCCGGGTGGTCGCCGACCAGGCCCAGCCTGCCGCCGCCCGCCAGGGCGAGCACCCGGACGGGTCCCTGCCACCCGGTGGCCTGTTGCGGGTCGCCGGTGATGCCCGCAGCCTCGACTGGTTCGCTCCCGAGTCGTTCGACGCCGTGCTCGCGGAGGGCAGGGCGCTGTCGTTCTGCCTGGCCACGGAGAGCACCCTCGAGGAGATCTACCGGCTGCTGCGCCCGGGCGGGCAGCTGCTGCTCTGCGTCGACTCGCTGCTGCTGGGCCTGGCGCGGCTGGCCGAGCAGCACCGGTGGGCGGAGCTGTCCGACGTGCCGCGCGCCGACGTGGTGCTGGTCCCGGCCGAGGACGGCACCATCACCCGCTGCTTCTGGCCGGAGGAGCTCAAGGCCGTGCTCACCAGCGCCGGTCTTCAGGTCGACTGGGTCCGCCCACGCAGCGTGCTGTCCGCCGAGGCGGTCAAGCGGGCGTTGGCCGCGGACATGTCCTCCTTCCCCACCCTGGTCCGCACCGAGGTCGAACTCGCCGCGGAGCGCGAGGGTGAGTCCATCGGGATCCATCTGATCGCCTCCGCCCGCCGCCCCGCCTGACCTGGCCGCCTCTCCCGTCCAGACCGGCAGGAACCCGACCCGACGCAACCGCCACGCACCCACCAACCCGACACACAACGCGGGCAGGCAGTAGAAGCTGCCCAACGGTGCCATACATGGCGACCGGCGACCGACGGCGTCGCGTCCAGACCGGCAGGAAACCCGACCCCGACGCAACCACCGCGCACCCACCAACCCGACACACAACGCGGGCAGGCAGTAGAAGGCGCCCCACAGCGCCACGCAAGGCGACAAGCGGCCGGCGACCGGATGTCACGTCAAGACCGGCAGGAAACCCGACCCCGACGCAACCACCGCGCACCCACCAACCCGACGCGCAACGCGGGCAGGTAGTAAAAGGCGCCCCACAGCGCCCGCACGGCGACAAGCGGCAGGCGACCGGCGGAAGCATGGCGACAAGCGGCAGGCGACCGGCGGATGCATGCTAGGGATGTGACGACAGCGACGCGTGTTCCCGTCGATCCCTGGCCGGCACCGACGGCGAGCGGCCCCGTGCGGGCCGTCGTGCGGGTCCCCGGTTCGAAGTCCGGGACGAACCGGGCACTGGTCCTCGCCGCGGCGGCGGACGGCGTCTCCCGGTTGCGGGGCGCGTTGCGCTCCCGGGACACGCTGCTGATGGCCGGCGCCCTGCGCGCGCTCGGCGCCCAGGTCGACGTCCCGGCTCCCGACGGCGCGGACACCGAGTGGGTGGTCACCGGCGGGCTCGGCCGCGACGCCGGCTCTCCCGCCGCGATCGACTGCGGCAACGCGGGCACGGTCGCCCGCTTCACGCCCGCGCTGGCCTCGCTGACCGCCACCGACGTCACGTTCGACGGCGACCCGCAGATGCGCCAGCGCCCGCTCACCCCGCTGCTCGGCGCGCTGCGCCGCCTCGGGGCCGCGATCGACGGCGACGTGATGCCCTTCACCGTCCGTGGCCGCGGCGGCATCCCCGGCGGCGCCGTGACCGTGGACGCCTCCGACTCCAGCCAGCTCATCTCCGGCCTGCTGCTGGCCGCGCCCGGCTACGACCGGGGCGTCGAGGTCAGCCACGTCGGCGGCCGGCTGCCGTCGGGCCCCTACCTCGAGATGACGGTGGCCGATCTGCGCGCCGCCGGCGCGACGGTCGAGGCCGAGCCGGGTGACCCGGCGGACCCGACGGGCCGGCCGCCCACGTGGCGGGTAGCGCCGGGCCCGCTGCGGCCCCGTGACCACGCGATCGAGCCGGACCTCAACAGCGCGGCGCCGTTCCTCGCCGCCGCGGTGGCCACCGGCGGGGAGGTGCTGATCCCCGACTGGCCCCAGGACACCACCCAGCCGGGACGGCTGCTGCCCGGCCTGCTCGAGGCGATGGGCGCGCGGGCCGAGTGGACGCCGGCCGGCCTGCGGGTGCGCGGCGGCGACGGCGTGCACGGCCTGGACGTCGATCTTGGTGATTTCGGCGAGGCCGCCCCGGTGCTCACCGCGCTCGCGGTGCTCGCCGACTCGCCGTCGCGGCTGCGCGGGATCGCCCACCTGCGGCTGCACGAGACCGACCGGCTCGGCGCTCTCGCCGACCAGCTGGGCCGGCTCGGCGCCGACATCACGGTGACCGACGACGGCCTGGCGATCCGGCCGGCGCCGCTGCGCGGCGCCCGGCTCGACCCGCTCGCCGACCACCGGCTGGCGATGACCTACGCCGTCGTCGGGCTCGCGGTGCCGGGCGTCACCGTCGACGACATCGCGACGACCGGCAAGACGGTGCCCGAGTTCCCAGCGATGTGGGCGGCGATGCTCGCCGGCCCGCGCCTGGCCTCGTAGACACCGGATGAGCGGCGCGCGACGAGACCGCCGGGACCTCGACGAGGACGACGTCCGTACCCGGCCGGGGCGGGGCTCGCGCCCACGCACCCGCGATCGCCCGGAGCACGCCGACGCGGTCGACGCGGTGGTGGTCGGCGTGGACCGGGGCCGCTACACCTGCAGGCTGACCGCCGCGGATGACCGGCCCGCCGCGCCGGCGCGGGCCCGGCCAGAGACGCCGGAGAAGCGTTCTGGCGCCTCCTGGGATCCCTCGGGCGTCCTGATCGAGGCGATCCGGGGCGGGGAGCTGCGCCGGACCCCCGTCGTCGTCGGCGACCGGGTCGCCCTGGTCGGCGACGTGTCCGGCCGGCCAGGGGCGCTCGCCCGGATCGTGCGCCGCGCCGAACGGACCAGCGTGCTGCGGCGCACCGCGGACGACTCCGACCCGGCCGAGCGCCCGATCGTCGCGAACGCCGAGAAGCTGATCATCGTGGCCGCGCTGGCCGACCCGCCGCCGCGCACCGGCCTGATCGACCGCTGCCTGGTGGCCGCCTACGACGGCGGGCTGGAGCCCGTGCTCTGCCTGACCAAGGCCGACCTCGCGGACGACACCGCGCTGCGTGAGCTGTACCGGCCACTGGGTGTGACAATCGTCACCAGCCGGCCGGACGTCGACCCGGTCGAGCTGCGCGGGCTCATCGCCGGCCGCGTGAGCGTGCTGTTCGGCCACAGCGGCGTCGGCAAGTCCACCCTGGTCAACCGGCTGGTACCGGACGCGGCCCGCGAGATCGGCGCGGTGAACGTGGTGACCGGGCGTGGCCGGCACACCTCGTCCGCGGCGGTGGCGCTGCCGGTGCCCGGCGGCGGCTGGGTCGTGGACACGCCGGGGATCCGCTCGTTCGGACTGGGCGCGGTGAGCCCCGCGCGGGTCCTCTCGGCGTTCGCCGAGCTGGCCGAGGCCGCGGCCGACTGCCAGCCGGGCTGCACCCACGCCGAGGGCCTCGCGGACTGCGGGCTCGACGAGGCGGTCCGCGACGGCCGAGCCGACCCCGCCCGGCTCGCGAGCCTGCGCCGTCTGCTCGCGGCCCGCCCGGGATGACGGCCCGCGCCCCGCGGGACTGCCCTGTTCCAGGGCCGTGGCGGTCCGTTCGCCGCCGCCCGCCGGTGGCCGGCGAGTGATCCGCGGGCACCCGCCGGGCGGGCGGAAGGTAAACCGCCGGGCGGGAAAGGTCCCCCTGGTCACAGAGTGGATCCCCCGGCTGGGCGGGCCCGTAGGCTTTAAACCCGTGAAGCTGTCTGACCCGGCGGCGGCCGTCTCCGCCACCCCGACCGGCCCCGCGACGACGGCGGCGACGGACACCGACAGCGGGTTCTCGCCGGCCGACGACCTGGCCCTCGCGCTGAGCCTCGCGGACGCCGCGGACAAGATCACCCTTGCGCGGTTCCAGGCGGTGGACCTGCGGGTCGAGTCGAAGCCGGACAACACCCCGGTGTCGGACGCGGACACGGCCGTCGAGTCGATGATCCGCGAGCGGCTGGCCACCGCGCGGCCAGCCGACGCGGTGCTCGGCGAGGAGGAAGGGCTGACCGGTGACGCCCGCCGGCGCTGGATCCTCGACCCGGTGGACGGCACCAAGAACTTCGTGCGCGGCGTGCCGGTCTGGGCCACGCTGCTCGGGCTCGAGGTGGACGGCGAGATGGTCGTCGGGGTGGCGAGCGCCCCGGCGATGGGCCGGCGCTGGTGGGCCGCCCGGGACAGCGGCGCGTACACCCGCACCGCCACCGGCGACACCCGCGCGCTGCGGGTCTCGTCGGTTGCCCGGCTGGAGGACGCGTTCCTGTCGTTCGCCTCGATCGAGACCTGGACGGAGCGCGGCCGCCTCGACGAGCTGCTGCACCTGGCCGGGCAGGTCTGGCGGAGCCGGGCGTACGGCGACTTCTGGTCGCACATGATGGTGGCCGAGGGCGCCGTCGACGTCGCTCCCGAGTCGGTGGTCTCGCTGTGGGACCTGGCCGCGCTGCAGGTCATCGTCGAGGAGGCCGGCGGGCGGTTCACCGACCTGCGCGGCCGCCGCGGCGCCGGCCACGGCACGGTGCTGTCGAGCAACGGGCTGCTGCACGACGCGGCGCTCGGCTCCTTCAAAGCCGAATAACGCGGGCAGTGCTGACCTCCCAGCTCGGCTCCCCGCCTCCGGCGGGGGCTCCGGGAGGACCGATCGGGTTCGCGCACCGGGGAGCGCCGGCCTGGTACCAGCGGGAGAACACGCTGGCGGCCTTCAACCGGGCGCTGGCGTTCGGGGCGTCTGGCCTGGAGTCGGATGCCTGGCTCGCCGCCGACGGCGTGCCGGTGCTGCACCATGACGGCGAGTTCGGTCCGCCCGGCCTGCGGCGGTCCGTGCCGGCGCTGTCGTCCGGCGCGCTGCCCGGCTGGCTGCCGACGTTGCCCGCGCTCTACCAGCAGCTCGGCACCGAGTTCGAGCTCAGCCTGGACATCAAGGCCCCCGCCGGCCACGCCGCCGACGCCACGACGACGGCGGTGCTGGCCGCGGCGCGGGCGGCCGGTGGGGTGGCGGCGGTCCGCCGGCTATGGCTCTGTGGCCCGCTGGGCAGCCTGCGGGCCTGGCGGGAGCTGGACGCGGACGTGCGGCTGGTCAACTCGGCCAGCGTGCGCGACATCCGCGAGGCCGGCGGGATCGGGCCGTATACCCGCGAGCTGCGCGCCGCCGGAGTGGCCGCCCTGAACCTGCGGGCCAGGGAATGGGCCGCGCCCACCGCGGCGATCGCCAGGGTGCTGCATGACCATGAGCTGCTCGCGTTCGGCTGGGACGTGCAGCGCCCGCCCACGCTCGCGCGGCTGCTCGGCTACGGCCTGGACGGTGTCTACTCCGACCACGTCGACCGTCTGGTGGCCGCCACGGGGCGCCGGGCCGGCTGAGAAGGCGCCGACCCGCCGAAATCGAGCGGACATTGCCCACCGAGAAATGGTCCGTCCGCCACCCGTCAGCATTACGAACAACGAGGGCGGGCCGCCGGCGTCCTGCTGGGGACGGCCACGCGACGCCCGCGGGGCGCCGGGACACCGGCGATTCTCCCGCCCGGCCGGGTGGCCGCGATGGACACGCGCCGTCCCAAAATATGGGACAAGCGACGGCCGAGGCCGCGACGATGTGGCGCGGGCTCGGCGCGGAGCGCGGCGAAAAGGCGAAGAAGTTCAGTCGTCGTCGTCGACGACGACCGCAACTTTCAACATCTGCGCCGGAAAGCCGGTTCGCTGCGCGACGTTGTCCACCGAGTAACCCTGCCGTACCAGGTCGCGAGCCTGGTCAAGGGTCCAGCCGCGGCCCGGATCGAACCGGGTCACCACGACCTCACTCGCATCTCGGCGTTCCTCCGGCCAGCTGATACGTGCACGGCGTGCCAAGGATCGACCTCCGAAAGTCTCATCGGTGGGCCCACCCCCGGGGGAAGACATTGAGCCTTCCGCCGGGAGCCCGCGGGGCAAGCCCCTCGGGTAGACATTACGGGCGTCCAGAGGCTGGCCCCGAAGGATCAGCGAACAAGGGCGGCCCTGTCGGCACCGGTCACCAACGTTCGAGTCACCAACCTGGCCAGATTGCCGGCGGCCGGCGCCGCTAACTCTACGGTAGCGCTTCCTCGAGACTAAATGTGGAACATACCCGTGCCTCTTGTCACGGCAAGGCGTGATACGGGTGGTGACTCGCCCTCCACCGCCGACCGGGATCGGCGAAAGTTCAACGCGGGACCGGCGCCGGGCGGCCGAGCCGCCGAGCCGGGGCGCCGCGCTCCCGCTGACCGGGCCCAGAACCGAACCCCATCACCAGGCCCCGTCGGCCAGTCCCGTAGGCCAGGCCACATCCGCCAGGGCCCCGTCGGCCAGGCCACGTCGCCGAACCACGAGCCTCGGACCGCGCCATGGCCCCGGCTAGCCGGCCTTGAAGAGGCGTCGGGCCAGTTCGTCGGAGTCGGGCGCCTTCGCGGCCCGCGCCACCTGGTCGCCCGAATCCAGCCGGCCCGCCTGCTCGGCCCCCTCATCCTCGGCCACATCCACCGGTAGCGCGCGCGAGCGGAGCAGCGCGCGCCATTTGCGCGCCGAGTGACTGGCTGAGCGGGTGGTGGCCAGGAAGTCGTTGAGAACGGCTTCGAAACGGTCCGGATCGGTGTGATGCGGGAAGTGGCCCGCTTCGGGAAAGATCTCCAGACGGCTCCCGGGCATGGCTTCGTGGGCGATCCGGGCGTGCGCGACCGGTATCACCGCGTCATGCTCTCCCCAGATGATCAGGGTTGGCATGCCCTGAGCGAGGTAACAGCGATCCAGCATGGTGATTGCCTGGCCGCGCGCGTCCGCGGCGGCTCGCAACGTGCGCAGGAAGGCGGCGCGCGCCGTCGGGGCCGTCAGCGCGTCGAAGACCCGGCCGAGGTCGCCCGCGTCCCGCCCAAGGTCGGTTCCCAGCAGGCTGAGCGTGCTGATCATGCCACGGCCCGCGAACCGGGCCGCCGGCAGGCGAAGCACCGAGAGCAGCGCTTCGCCGCCAGGTGAGGCGGCCAGCCGCAGCAGCGGATGCAACTGCGGGCCGACCCCACCGGTGCCGACCAGCACCAGCCGCTCGCACCGCTCCGGGAACTGGTAGGCGAACTGCATCGCCACGCCGCCCCCCAGCGAATGCCCCACCACGGTGACCCGCTCGATGCCGAGAACGGACAGCAGGTCGCGCATCCCGCAGGCGAACCCGCCGATCGAGTAGTCGCCGCGTGGCTTGTCGGACAGGCCGTGGCCGAGCAGGTCGGGGGCGATGACCGTGTGCCGGCGGGCGATCCTCGGCAGCACCGGCGCCCAGGTGGCCGAACTGTCGCCGATGCCGTGGATGAGCAGCACGGCCGAACCACGACCGGCGCGCAGGTATGCGCGCCGGTAGCCGTGCACCGTGACGAACCGAGGCGCGAGCTGGTCCACCCGCCCGGCGCGGCGGACGGAACCGGCCGCGCCGGCACCGGCCTGCGCGCGCCCGGGCCCTGTCGACTCGACCGGAGCCCGCGGACCGGTACCGACCCGAGCACCCTTGGCTCCGGCCTCCTCCGCCGACGAGGACGCGGCCGCCCCCGGTCCAAGCAGCCGATCCGCCGGCGCCGGCGGATCATCCGCGCTGTCGAAACCCAGCCAAGATCCTGACCCCAGGCCAGTACCGACCCCAGTCATCCAGGTCACCTCCCGGCCCAGGTCTCGCCGGGCACCCCAGCGCCCGCCGGGCGGAGCGGCCCGGGGTGCCTGCCGGGTCGACTTCGTCGACCCGGCAGGTCTGGGTCGCGCAAGCGACCTTCCGGCCGCTCCGCCCTAGAACTCGATGTTGTGCATTACGTGCTTGATCCGGGTGTAGTCCTCAAGGCCGTAGATCGACAGATCCTTGCCATAGCCGCTCTTCTTGAAGCCGCCGTGCGGCATCTCCGCCACGATCGGGATATGCGTGTTGACCCAGACGCAGCCGAAGTCGAGCCGGCGCGCGACCCGCATCGCCCGGCCGTGGTCGGACGTCCAGACGCTGGACGCCAACCCGTACTCGACGCCGTTGGCCCATCGCACCGCCTCGTCCTCGTCGGAGAACCGCTGCACGGTCACCACTGGCCCGAAGATCTCCTGCTGGGCGAGCTCGTCGCCCTGGCGAACCCCGGCGACGACCGTGGGTGAATAGAAGTACCCAGGACCATCGACCTTCATGCCTCCGGCCACGATCTCGGTGTGCGCGGGCGCCCGCTCGACGAACCCGCTGACCCGGGCCAGCTGGTTCGGGTTGTTGAGCGGGCCGAACGCCGCCTCGGAGTCGGACGGCGGGCCGGTGCGGGTGCCGCGGGCGACGTCGGCGAGCGCCGCGACCAGGTCGTCGTGGATGCCGGGCGCGGCGAGCACCCTGGTCGCCGCGGTGCAGTCCTGGCCGGCGTTGAAGTAGCCGGCGCCCGCGATCCCCTCCGCGGCCTTCGCCGGGTCGACGTCGTCGAACACGATGACCGGCGCCTTGCCGCCGAGCTCCAGGTGCACCTTCTTGAGGTCGTCGGCGGCCGCGCGCGCGACCTCCATGCCGGCCCGCACGCTGCCGGTCACCGACACCATCGACGGCACCTCGTGGGCGACGAGGGCCCGGCCGGAGTCACGGTCCCCGCACACGACGTTGAGCACGCCCGGCGGCAGGAACTCGGCCGCGATCTCGGCGAGCAGCAGGCTGCTGGCCGGGGTGGTGTCGGACGGCTTGAGCACCACCGTGTTGCCGGCGGCGATGGCCGGGGCGATCTTCCAGATCGCCATCATGAACGGGTAGTTCCACGGGGTGACCTGGCCGCACACGCCGATCGGCTCGCGCCGCACGTAGCTGGTGTGCCCGTGCAGGTACTCCGCGGCGGCCCTGCCCTCCAGCAGCCGGGCCGCGCCCGCGAAGAACCGGACCTGGTCGGCCGACGGCGGGATCTCCTCGTCCAGGGTGAGCTGGACCGGCTTGCCGGTGTTACGGCTCTCGGCGGCGACGATCTGTTCGGCCCGATCCTCGATCGCGTCGGCGATCCTGAGCAGGGCGCGCGCCCGCTCGCTCGGCGTCGCGTCCCGCCAGGTCTCGAACGCCGCGGCCGCCGCCGTGACGGCCCGGTCGACGTCCGCCGCGCCCGACAGCGGCGCCTCGGCGTACTGCTCGCCCGTCGACGGGTCCACGATCGGCATGGTGCGGCCGTCGGCCGCCGGCACCTGCTCGCCGCCGATGAAGTTGCTAAAAACCGTGCCCATCCGCCCTCTCCCGTCCCGACGTCCCGCCCACGGCGATCCACGCCCGCCGAGGCGCACCGGCCACGTTCCAGCGCCGAAACGCCCACCGCGAAGCTGTGGCCGACCTACGGATGCCGTCTTCGGACCAGGCAAGTACGGTCGAAGTCGGCAGTTGCTCGCAGACTAGGGCACGGATACCGCGTCCGTGCAGGCATCTGGCTGTGTCGGCTCGTCGGCGGCGGACGCGGTGCGCACCCACCAGGGTGGAGTGCGCGAAAGTTGCGGGGAACGCGGCAAAGCGCCGACTCGCGCTCTGTAGCGCCGATGTCGGCCGAATCATTTCGGATACACCGTAGAAACAGATGACGCACCCCGCTCCGCGGATCGCCGGACGAGAATCGGTGCGTGTCCCGCTTCGAAGGGTAGGCAGGGCTGGTGGCTGACGCGAGCCGGATCCTCCGCTGGACAGGCCGGCGCACGGCGCCCACGACTCTCCCGGCCTCGCTGTGGACCGACCAGCTGGCGGGGCCGGTGACGCCGCGGGCCGCCGTGCGCGGCGAGGAGCGGGCCGACGTGTGCGTCGTCGGCGCCGGTTTCACCGGGCTATGGACGGCCTACCACCTGGCCGCGCTCGCGCCCGGGCGTCGGATCGTGGTGGTGGAACGGGCGTTGGCCGGCTTCGGCGCGTCCGGCCGCAACGGCGGCTGGTGCTCGGCGCTGTTCCCGGTCGCCGCGCTCGCCGACGAGATGCGCGCCCCACTGGTCGCCACGGTCGACGAGGTCGGCGCGGTCGCGGACGCCGAGGGCATCGACTGCGACTACGCGAAGGACGGCTACCTGCGCGTGGCGACGACGCCGGCCCAGGCGGCCCGGCTGCGCGCCGAGGCGGGCGACGGCTGGCTGGACGCGAACGCCGTCGCCGCGCGGATCCGGGTCTCCGGCGCGCTGGGCGGGGTGTTCGACCCGGACTGCGCCGCGCTGTCCCCCGGCAAGCTGGCCAGGGGCCTCGCGGAGGCGGTCGAACGGCGGGGCGTGACGGTCTTCGAGCAGTCCCCGGCGCGGCGGATCGGGCCGGGACTGGTCGAGCTCGACGGCGGCGCCGTCCGCGCCGACGTGGTGATCCGGGCGACCGAGGCGTGGACGTCCCGGCTGCCCGGCGGCGGACGCGAGATCGCGCCGCTCTACTCGCTGGTCATCGCCACCGAGCCGCTGCCCGCCGCGGCCTGGGACGAGATCGGCTGGCGGGAGCGGTTCACCCTGAACGACGACCGCCGACTGATCATCTACGCGCAGCGCTCCGCCGACGGGCGGATCGTGCTCGGCGGCCGCGGCGCGCCCTACCACCTGGGCTCGCGGATCAAGCCGGCGTTCGACCACGAGGACGCCGTCTTCGAGCATCTGCGCCACACGCTGGGCACCCTGTTCCCAGCCGCCGCGCGGGCCAGGATCACCCATCGGTGGGGCGGGCCGCTCGGGGTGCCGCGGGACTGGACCCCCGCGGTGCGTTTCGACCCGTCGCGCGGGCTGGGCAGCGCCGGCGGCTACGTCGGCGACGGCGTCGCGGCCGCGGCGCTCGCCGGGAAGACGCTCGCCGAGCTGGTGGCCGGCCTGGACACCCCGAACACCAGGCTGCCCTGGGTGAACCGGCCGGTACGGCAGTGGGAGCCGGAGCCGCTGCGCTGGATCGGCATCAACGCCGGCCGGCTCGGCGCCGCCGCGAGCGACGCCCGTGAGAACCGCACCGGCCGCCCCTCCCGCCTCGGCAAGGCGGTCGACCGCCTCACCGGCCACTGACGCCCGTCCCGGCGGCGGCCGCCCGGACCGGCACCCGGCCGCCACGGGACCGGCACCGGGCCGCTACCGGGCCGGCCGGGCCGCCCCGGCCCAACGAAAACAGCCAAAGTACCGTGTACACGGATCGAAAAACCAGACGGAATTTATCCGCATAAGCGGGACATTAGACTCCCGCGCATGGAGAACCTGCGGCATCGGGCGCTGCGGATGTCGGGGCGGGACCCGGGCGAGGCGCACCGGGCGGCCACCACTCTGGAGCTGCTCTTCGACCTCGCGTTCGTGGTGGCTTTCGGGACCGCGGCGAACGAGCTGGCGCACGCGCTGGCCGCCGGTCACGTGGGCGCGGGGATCAGCGGCTTCGTCTTCGCGACGTTCGCCGTTTCGTGGGCCTGGATCAACTTCACCTGGTTCGCGTCGGCCTACGACACCGATGACTGGCGCTACCGGCTGACCACGATGCTGCAGATGGTCGGAGTGCTGGTGCTCGCGCTCGGCCTGCCTGCGATGTTCGCGTCCCTGGACCACGGGGAGACGCTCGACAACGACGTCATGGTGTGGGGCTACGTCGTGATGCGGATCGCGATGGTGCTCCAGTGGTGGCGCGCCAGCCGGCAGGATCCGGGCCGCCGCGCCGCGCACACCGGCTACATCGTCTCGATCGTGGTCTCACAGATCATCTGGGTGGCTCTGGCGCTTCTCGACTTCTCTGTCGGCGTGTCGTTCGCCCTGCTGGCGATACCGCTGCTCATCGAGCTCGGAGGGCCGATCGTGGCGGAGCGCCGATTCGGTGGCACGCCGTGGCACCCGCACCACATCGCCGAGCGGCACGGGCTGATGGTCATCATCGCGCTCGGCGAAGGGCTGATCGGCACCATGGCCAGCCTGACCGCGCTCACCGGCGAAGGCCTGACCATGGACGTCGCGCTGCTCGCCCTCGCCGGCACCGCGATGACGTTCGGGATGTGGTGGACGTACTTCGTGATCCCGCACGGCGAGATCCTGCGCGCGCGCCGGAACCGATCGTTCGGTTGGGGATATGGCCATTTACCGCTCTTTGGCGCCATTGTCGCCGTGGGTGCGGGACTACATGCGGCGGCGTACTTCCTGGACCACCACAGCGAGCTGTCCCTGGTCGGAACGGTAATGACCGTCGTCGCGCCGTTGGCTTTCTACGTGTTGGCGCTTTACGTGTTCTACGCGGCGGTCAGCCGCAGCCTCGACCCGTTCCATCTGCTGCTGGTCCTGTCGTCCGTCGGCTTCCTCGTCGCGCCGGTCGTCATGGCGGCGGCGGGCGTGTCGGTCACCTGGTGCTTGCTCGTGCTGGCGCTGACGCCCTGGGTAACCGTGCTCGGCTATGAAACCGTCGGCTACCGGCACAACACCGCGGTCCTCGAGGCCCTGCGATCCTGAGCGCGGAGACGGCCTCCGCCGCCCGAACCGGCCACGGCCCCAGCTGCCTACGGCCACGGCCCATCAGCCGAGGAGCGGCGGGAGCCAACGGGTGGCGGGCCCGCGACGCGGCCGCGACGCGACGGCCGGCTGGCTGGCTGGCGCGGCCGGCTGGCCAGCTGGCCGGCCGGCCGGCCGCGCCAGGTCACCACGGACCCGGACGAACAGGGCGAACAGCCACGGGAAACAACTGACACACAACCAATGGGTGGCCTCGGCAGTCGGATAGACACGAGGCCGGACGTCAGCCGGCCCGGGCAGATAGGACGGCCCATGCCACTGGTCGGACGCGAGCCACATGACGACACCCTGGTCACCCATCTCGGTGGCGCCGAGATCACAGTCCGGCCGGAGCCGCCGGCGAGCCACGGGAAGGCGTCGGCCATCCTGCTTCGCCTGGTGTCCCCGATGTTCGACACTCTGGCGGTCGCCTACCTGGGCCCGGCCGAGGCCAGGTCCCTGGCCCGAGCCCTGCTCGCCGCCGCCGACGCGGCCGACTCCACCGGCCCCGGCGGCTGGCGCCGCCCGCCCTGGCGCGCCTGACGGCCCGGCGGGCGCGGTCACCCGCACGGTCGGGCGGTGATCTAACGCACGCCCCAGGTGTAGGTCTGCTTGACCAGGCGGAGGTAGACGAAGGTCTCGGTCTCACGGACCTGCGGCAGCGCCCGGATGTGATCGTTGATCAGCGAGATCAGATGCTCGTCATCCTCGGCGACGATCTCCAGCAGCAGGTCGAACGAGCCCGCGGTGATCACGACGTAGTCGACCTCGGGCAGCGCCGAGAGGGCCTCCGCGACGACCCTGGTGTCGCCGGACACCCGCACGCCGATCATCGCCTCACGCCTGAAGCCCACCCGGAGCGGGTCGGTGACGGCGACGATCTGCATGATCCCGGCGTCGAGCAGCCGCTGCACCCGCTGGCGCACCGCGGCCTCGGACAGGCCGACGGCGGCGGCCATCGCCGCGTACGAACGCCGGCCGTCCTGCTGTAGCTGCTCGATGATCGCCTTGTTGACGTCGTCGAGCAGCGGCTCGGCCGTCGATCGGCCGCCCGGCGACCTGCGCATCTGCACCGGCTTCCTCCTCGCCCGCGCCCGGGGCCAGCGCCCCGCCCCCCAGTTCGCCGTGGCCCGCTCGTCGCCCGCGCGGCGCGGATGCTCGGCCAGTGCTCGTTGCCATGTTATGACCACGACGTTTCCGCGAGGATGCGGTAACCAGATAAGAGCTTTTCTACGGATTCCATCGCGGCATGGCCGAGTGAGCTACGCTTTCAGTATCGATACGGCTCGACGCCGCCCTCGGGAGGGCTACCGTGACCATCCCTGACACCAGGCCGGCCGGCACCGACGTGACGACGAGCGCCTCGGCGGCTCTCGCCGCCCGGGCCGCCCGGCTGGCGGACCGGGAGCAGGCCAGGCTGAAGGCGGCCACCCCCGGCTCCGCCGCGATGTACCAACGCGCCAGGAGAACGATGACGCTCGGCGTGCCGTCCTCGTACCAGGCACGCGACCCCTGGCCGATCTACCTCAGCCACGGCCGCGGCTCACGGGTCTGGGACGTGGACGGCACCGAGTACTCCGACTTCCACAACGCCTTCGGCTCGATGGTCCAAGGCCACGCCCACCCGGCGATCGTGCGGGCCGTCAGCGAGCGGGTCGCGCTCGGCAGCCACTTCGCGATGCCGACCGAGGACGCCGTCATCGTCAGCGAGGAACTGGCCCGCCGCTTCCGGCTGCCGCAGTGGCGCTACGTCAACTCGGGCTCCGAGGCGACGATGGACGCCATCCGGATCGCGCGCGGGGCCACCGGCCGGGAGACGATCGTCAAGATCTTCGGCTCGTACCACGGCCACCACGACTACGTGATGGTCTCGATCGGCGCCCCGTACGCCGACATCGGCCCCGCGGACGACATGAACTCGCTCGGCTATGGCGGGGGCATCCCGAGCGCGGTGGTCGACCTCACCGTCCCCGTCCCGTTCAACGACGCCCCGGCGATGGAACGCCGGATCGAGCGGCTGGCCGCCGAGGGACGCAAGCCCGCCTGCGTGATCATGGAGGCGGCGATGATGAACCTGGGCGTGATCCTCCCCGAGCCCGGCTACCTCGAGGCCGTCCGGGAGATCACCCGGCGGCACGGCATCATCCTGATCTTCGACGAGGTGAAGACCGGGCTGTGCGTGGCGCCCGGCGGCGCGACCGAGCGGTTCGGCGTCGCGCCGGACATGGTGACCCTCGCCAAGGCGCTCGGCGGCGGGCTGCCGTCCGGCGCGATCGGGGCCACCGACGAGATCATGGAGGTCGTGGCGAAGGACAAGGTGAAGCAGGTCGGCACGTACAACGGCAACCCGCTCGCCATGGCCGCCGCGCGCGCGTCCCTGTTCGAGGTGCTCACCCCGGAGGCCTACACGCACCTCGACCGGCTTAACGACCGGCTGACGGCTGGCTGTGACGAGATCCTGGCCCGCTATGGCATCCCGGGCTACACGGTCGGCATCTCGTCCAAGGGCTGCGTGCACTTCACCGACGCGCCGATCCGCGACTACACGTCGTTCATGGCGCACCAGAACGAGGCGCTGCCGCTGCTCGCCTGGCTCTACAACGCCAACCGTGGCGTGCTGATGGCTCCCGGCCGCGAGGAGGAGTGGACCCTCTCGGTCCAGCACACCGACGCCGACGTCGACCGCTACCTGGAGAGTCTCGACGCGATGTGCGCCGACCTGACCCGAGCGGCCGGCTAGCAGTACTTCGTCAGGTTGCTCTGACCAGCGCGAACGCGTACCGCGCGGCCACAACGAGCGCGATCATCCTCCCGCACCCACACAGGCCACAGACCCGGACGAATGACCGCCTAACCCACGCGCCGGTCCTGGCCACACGACCTGACGAAGCACTACCAAGGTCCTTCCCGTGGATCTTGTCGGGGTCGCTCGGCCGCCGATTCGCGTACACATTTGGTGATCACTGGCCTGGCAAGGGCCTGTCGACTTCCTTGATCGTCAGATGTGTACGGCATCCGGCGGTTTCTGTCCGTTTTGTCCCTGAATCCCGTACGGATCTGGCGATCTCTCGAGGAGACCGGGACGGGGTGGGGCGAAGATCGCCGGATGTGTACGCGGTTCGGCAGCCATCCGGGCGAAGGCTGGGCACGTGTCAGCACGATGATCGCCCGTCGGCTGACGATCCGGTCACAGGCCCTGTCACCAGTACCAGACGACGCCAGGGCCGGCAAGCCGGGAACGGATCCAAAGAGGCCGATTTATTCCTACAACGCTTTCAGGCCCGGAGATCCAGAGATCTCCGGGCCCGATTGGTAGCGGGGGCAGGATTTGAACCTGCGGCCTCTGGGTTATGAGCCCAGCGAGCTACCGAGCTGCTCCACCCCGCGTCGCTATAAGAAGGACTATACACGCCTCCGGGCGGAGTCTGCAAAGCCGGTCGACCTTCGCCTGGAGCGGCGCGGCGCGGGGCCGGACGCCGCCAACCAGCCTCAACGCGGCCGTGGCCCCGAAGGACCGCCCTCGCCGTCGGCCAGCCCTTCCGGACACGTTCCCGCGTCTCCCGACAAAAAAGGCCCCGGCCGAGTGAACTCGGCCGGGGCCTTTCGTGGTAGCGGGGGCAGGATTTGAACCTGCGACCTCTGGGTTATGAGCCCAGCGAGCTACCGAGCTGCTCCACCCCGCGTCGGTGAAGCCAGGTTATAGACCGTCGGCGCGGGTTGTCAAAACGGGCCGCCGTTCAGGACAGATCCCCCCCCGCCGCCAGAGGCGGCCGGGCAGTCCTGCCAAGATCCACGGCAGGGACCGCTAGCCCGAGGGGCCCGCGCTCGTGGCCGGTGTGGCCGGGGTTGCCGGTGTTGCCGGTGTTGCCGGCGGCGCGGGCGTGGCCGACGGGCTGGGCGTCGCCGCGGGCCCGAGCAGCCCGTTCGCGCGGGAGATCGCCTTGGCCAGGTCGTCCTGGGCCTTGCCGTAGGCGACCCAGTCCGGCGGGTTCTTGGCGAGCGCCTGCCTACTGGCCTCCTGGGCGGCCGTGATGTCGGCGAGCGCCTGCCGCAGCGCCGGATCCGCCGCCGTGCCGCCGGGCACGCCGGGTGACCCGGTGACCGACGGCGACGGAGTCGCGGTGGTGCCGCCGGGAGGTGGCGTGCTCGGTGGGCCCGCCTCGCCCCCGCCGCCACCGCCGCCTACCCCGGCCCCGGCGGCCGGCGCTCCGGCGCCCGGGCCGAACACGTCGTCGAGCGCCGCCTGCAGTGAGTCCTTGAGCGCGACCTTGTTGCCATAGACGACGGCCACCCCCTGCAGGGTCGGGAAGCCGTTCGACGCATTCGCCTGGACGTAGTACGGCTCGATGTACACGAGCCCGTCAGCGATGGGCAGGGTGAGCAGGTTGCCCTCGATGGTCCGGATCGTCGTGTTGGAGCTGCCTCCCCGCCAGAGGGTGAGTTGCTCGGCTGCCTCGCTGTCCGTCTCGATCCTGTTCTGTACCTGTGCCGGCCCCTCGATCGTCTCGCCTTGGGGCAGCCGCAGCACCTGGAACTCGCCGTAGTTCCGCGGATCGCTGGACACCGCCACGTAGGAGGCGAGCTTGGACGACCGACGCGAGATCAGCGGCGAGGTCAGGTTGAACGACGGGGCGCCGTGTTCGGGCAGCTGGCTGTACACGTAGAACGGCGGCTGGTCCTTGTTCTCGTCGTCCGGGGCGGGCGAGACGGCCCAGAAGTCCTCCTGCGAGTAGAACGCCCGCGGATCCGTGACGTGGTAGGCCGAGAGGACGTCCCGCTGCACCTTGAACAGGTCCTCCGGGTAGCGGAAGTGCGCACGCAGCGACTCGGGGATGTCCTTGGCCGGCTTGACGGTGCCTGGGAATGCCCGCATCCAGGTCCGCAGCACCGGGTCCTGCTCGTCGAACGCATAGAGGGTGACCGTCCCGTCGTAGGCGTCGACGGTGGCCTTGACCGAGTTGCGGATGTAGTTGACCTGGTTGGCGGGCTGCTCGGCCCGGTTCTGGCCAGTCAACGCGTCGGCCGTGACCTCGCCGAGGGTGTTGCGGGCGGAGTACGGGTAGCCGTCCGACGTGGTGTAGCCGTCGATGATCCAGGTCACCCTGCCGTCGACCACCGCCGGATAGGGATCGCCGTCGAGGGTGAGCCAGGGCGCGACCTTGGCCACCCGGTCCCGCGGATTACGCTCGTAGAGGATCCGCGACTCGTCGGTGATGTCCGACGAGAAGAAGATGTTCTGGTCCCAGAACCGCAGCGAGAAGACCAGCCGCTTGAACGGGGAGCCGATCGAGACTCCACCGTCGCCCGTGTAGCTGGTCGTCTGGTTGGTGTCCGCCCCGTCGATCTCCTGCTGTCTCGTGCCGACGATGGAGTACTCCGGCGACATTTCCCCGAAGTAGATCCGGCTCTCGGTGACGTTGAAGGGCTCGCCCGTCGTGGGGCCACCCTCCTGGAAGACCGGCATGCCTTCCTTGACCGTGTTCGCCGGTGCCGCGACGAAGCCCTTGCCGTGGGTGTAGATGAGATGCTCGTTGATCCAGTTGCGCTGCTCCGGCGCGAGCCCGCGCTGGTCGAGCTCGCGCACCGCGACGACGTAGTCCTTGGTGACGGCGTCCTCCCCGGTGCCGACGGTGTAACGGTCGACGTCGAGGGTCTCGGGGAAGCCGTACCAGCCGCGGAACTGCCGCTGCTGGGTGAACGTCTTCGACAGCTTGTTCGGGTCGAGCAGCCGGACGTTGGAGACGGTGCTGACGTCTTTCGCGACGTCCTCGGCGCTGATGTCCTGCGCCGCCTTGTAGTCCATCGGTCTGACGTCGGCGATGCCGTAGGCCGCCCTGGTGGCCTCGATGTTGCGCGCGATGTAGGGCGCCTCCCGGGACGCCTCCGTCGGCTTCACCTGGAACTGCTGGACGATCGCCGGGTAGATTCCGCCGATCACCGCCGCGGACAGCACCAGGATCCCGGTGCCGAGCAGCGGCAGCATCCAGCCGCGCTGAAAGATGTTGTAGATGAACAGCCCGGCGCAGGCCAGCGAGATGAACAGCAGGATGAGCTTGGCCGGCAGTACGGCATGCACGTCGGTGTAGCCCGCGCCCGTGGACACGGCCCCGCGCGAGGAGAAGACCAGCCCGAACCGGTCCAGGTAGTACCCCCACGCCTTGAGCAGGGCGAGCAGGCCGAGCAGCACCGACAGGTGCGCCTTGGCCGCCGGGGTGACCCTGTCCCCCGCGATGCCCCGGGCGGATCGGGCCCGGGGCATCTGGATCCGGATGCCACCGAACAGGTAATAGGTGATCACCGCGACGAGGAGCGACAGGATCACCGCGCTGAGCAGAAAACCCAGCAGGAACCGCTCGAACGGGTAGGTGAAGGCGTAGTAGCTGATGTCACGGTGGAACTGCGGATCCTCGACGCCGAACGACTGGCCGTTGATCCATTGCAGCCAGGTCCGCCACCGCCCGGAGGCCGAGAGGCCGGCCGCCAAGCCGAACACCGTGGTCACCCCGAGCAGCACGAGGACCAGGTACGGCTCGAGCGCGGTCCGGTACCGCTCGAGGTTCTGCTGCTCCACGGACAGTGGCCGGATCGGCGGGCGCAGCTTGTAGGCGAGCACCAGGTTGGTGCCGATCGCCACCGCCATCACCGCGCCGAACAACACGAAGAGCAGCACCCGGGTCCACAGGACCGTGGTGAAGACCTTGCTGAAGTTCACCGACCGGTAGAACAGCAGGTCGGTGTACAGCGGCATCAGCGTGAGGAACAGCACCACGAGCACCGCGACCACCAGGAGTGGCACGATCACCCGCAGACGGGTCATGAACAGTCGGCGGGTCCCGCCTCCCGACGCGGACGCTCCCCGCGCGGACGGCTCTGTTGCCACGTGCTCCTCCGGTACGGCTCGGACCGACGGTGACGCGAAGCGAGGCCGCGATCGCGCCGTCGCCCGCCTTAACGGTCGGGGCCAGGCCAACCTCCCCGGTGTCTGATCCGGCGCTGAGGCTTTGGCCCGCTACGGGCAACCTACGCCAGCCGCCGCGTGGGGCGGCCGGAGAGGCTTCTGGGCCGATCGGGGAGGATGAGCCGGTGACGAGCCCCCAACTCCCGGAGCTGACCGAGATCGCGCTCGAGCTCGAGAAGTACGTCGCCGCGGGCGGCTGGAGCCAGCCTCATCGGCTCTTCGCGCTCGCCCACACCGCCGACCTGCTGGCCTATGACCCGAACCTGCGGCACTACCTCGGTGAGGCCGCCACGCGGTCACTGACTCCGATCGAGCAGGAGAACCTGCCGGTGGGGCCGCTGGAGCAGATCCTGGGCACCATCGGCTGGCCCGACGAGGTGGAAGGCTGCGTGCTGGTAACCGAGCTGGTGGTACTCCCGCCGAGCGCGGAGGAAGAGATTCCTTACAGCGACCGTGAGATCGACATCTGGGCGACCAACCACCCGGAGCGGCAGGACATCCGGGTGGCCGTCGCGGTCACCCGCTCGGGCAAGTTCACCTCGTGCCTGCGCCGCCGCGCCGACGAGAACGAGGTCGTTGTCGACCCCGACATCGCCGACGCGCTGTTCGACGGCCTGTTCGCGACCTTCCTCTAGGGCGCTCCCGTGGATCCTCTAGGGCGCTCCCCGTGGGATCATGATCCGCGGTCCCGGACCGCCGATCCACGCACACAACCAGCGTCTTCACCCCGTCCCGTCCCGGCCCGGCCTCCTCAGAGGATCACCAGATCCGTGCGGGATTCAGGGACAAACGGGCAGAAGACGCCGAATGGCGCACACATCTGACGATCAAGGAAACCGACGGGCTCCCCTCCAGCCGGTGATCCTCGGATGTGTGCGCTGTTCGGCGGTCGAGCCGCCCCAGCAAGGCCCACGGGAAGGACCCTGGCGGCGGGAACGCGCCGGGAACCGGTCGCGACAGGCGAGCTCTCGTCCTCCGCCACGCCCTGACCGGCCCGGGCCGGTCAGCAGGTCGGGATGGTGGACTGCCCGGGCCCCCCGAGCTTGTCCAGCGCGTCCAGCGCGCCGTGCAGGTTGTCGACCTTGACCAGGGTGAGCTCGTCGGACGCCATCCGCTTCGCGTCCGCGCAGTTCGCCGCGGGGACGAGGAAGACGGTGGCGCCGGAGCCCCGGGCACCGAGGATTTTCTGCTGGATGCCGCCGATCGGGCCGACCTTGCCCGCGTTGTCGATCGTGCCTGTGCCGGCGATGGTGCGCCCGCCGGTGAGCTGGCCCGGCGTGAGCAGGTCCACGATCCCCAGCGCGAACATCAGCCCCGCGCTAGGGCCGCCGACGTCGGAGATGCGGATCTGAACCGTGAACGGGTAGGTCTGTTTCTCCGCGGTCCTGATCCCGATGATCGGCCGCTGGGCGTTGTCCTCGGCCGCCTTGGTGGTGATCACGACAGTCGTGGCGGGATCCGAGCCGCGCTGGTAGGTGACCTTGACGTCGTCGCCCGGTTTGGCCTTGCCGATCTCCTCGCGCAGCGCCATCTCCGAGTGCACGGCCGTCCCGTTGATTTCGGTGACCACGTCTCCCGACGACAGTTTGCCCGTCGCGGGCGAGGCGGCGAGCACCTCGTCGACGACGACGGAGGTACCGATCGGCTCGATCCCGAGCTCAGCCAGCGCCGCCGCGGTCGCGGAGTCCTGCGACTCCACCATCGCCGCGGTGTTCTGCTGCTGGATCTGCTCCTGGGTCTTGCCTGGCGGCTGGATCAGCTCCCGCGGTACGACCGCGCTGTCGTCCCCGAACCAGTCCTCCAACGCGTCGAGCAGGGTCAGCCGCGGGGTCTCCTCCACGGTGGTGAGCTGAAGCTGCCCGCTCGTCGGATAGGTCTGGCGTCCCTCGATCTCGATGAGCGTGACGCCCTTGACGCTGCCAAGAGTGTTCGTTACCGGACCAGGGGCGAGGGTGACGAACGGCACCGGAAGCCACAGGCCCCAGATTCCGAGCGCGAGCGCGAGCACCGACGCGACAACCAGGGTCTGAGTCCGGCGCGCCATGCCCGCAGTCTATGTACGCCAGCGGCCCCCGGGGCGATCGGCGCCACTCGTCTCAGGACCGCCGAAAGTCGTCAAACGGTCTCCGCCCGCCGGACCCGCCGTCGCGCCGGCCGCCGCGAGGCGCCGCGGGCCGACCGGCCCGCGAGGCGCCGGGCCGGTCAGTCGCCCAGCGTCTCGGCGGTCCTCGGAACCTCCCGGCGCGCCGCCGGCTCAGGAGCCGGCGGGGCCGTGGGCACCCGGCCGGCGAACTCCCGCGCGCTCGGGACGAGGGCCTCGGGCTCGTCGGGGCCGGGCCGCGGCGGGATGACCGACACCTCGGTCCAGCCGGCCTCGCCCGAGCCGGCGCCGGACCGCTCGGGCGCCGGACCGCCGACACCAGCCGCATCGCCGGCTCCGGCGGGATCCCCGGCTCCCGAGGGATGTCCGGCATCGGCGGGATCGTTGGGATCGGGGGCCAGGGCGGCCACCATGCGGCGGTAGCCCTCAATTGTGATCATCGCTTCATGGGCGCGCGTGGGCCGGCGACGACGCGCGGTCCACAGCAGCGCCAGCAGCAACGCCGCGGGGGGAATCAGCAGCAACCACATGGCGGCCTCGACATCGGGGGTCCGGGGGCACACCCCCGGGTAGACAGAGCGGCCTCTCGGGAAGCCGGCCAAAGGCCGGCGACCACACCACCCCGGCTCGGCGCCGAGGAAGTGGGGTCGAGACAGGGAGGGTGGCCAGTTAGCAAGTGAGGTGAGGAGTTACCGTCCTGGACCTAGCTCTATCCTAGGTTCCCCGCCGAGCAGGCTCCTACCCATTCCGCCGTGCCGTCGCTGAACAACTGGCGCTTCCAGATGGGCACCCGGCTCTTGACCTCGTCGATGAGCGCGCGGCACGCCACGAATGCCTCCGCTCGGTGCGCCGCCGACGCGGCGGCGACGACGGCGATGTCGCCGATGGTCAGCAGCCCGGTCCGGTGCAGCACGGCCACCGCGAGCACGCCACGCCCGGCCGGCGCGCCGAGGCCGGGCACGGCGCCGAGGCCGTGTCCCTCAACGTCATGTCCCTCAACGTCATGTCCCTGAACGCCGTGGCCATGAAAATCGTGGCCCTGAACGCCGTGGTCATGGCCTCCGTGGTCATGGCCTCCGTGGTCATGGCCTCCGGCATCATGATCGCGAGTGTCGACGCCGACCGCGCGGGGCCCGCCGCCCGGCGCGCCTCCCGCCTCCGGCCAGACGCCCCCGTGTTCGGCCACCTCGCGGGCGACGGCCGCCATCTCCCGCTCGGCCACCGGGTGGGCGACGTACTCCAGTTCGACCACGGAGCGCCCGCCGTCGTGGTCGCGAACAGTCCCGACGAAAAGCGCGGTTCCACCCGCTTCGGGCAGGCTCACCGCGGCCAGACATTCGTCCACCGACAGCGGTGAGTCGCGCAGCTCGGCCACGACGAGCGGACGTCGGCCCGCGCGGACCGACGGACCGGCGAGGGAGATATCCATCAGCCGAAGGTATCCGCTGGGTCAGCCCACGAGCTCTATGATCGAATTTTTATGATCAGATCGCCCGACCGGCGGCGACTAGGTCCTGAGTCGGCGGGGAGAACTATTACGGTGGATACATGTCCGCACAGCGCGCGGCGTCGGCCGCCACCCGGCCGGCGCGCCGGCGAGGATCACAGCGATGAGTAGCCAGTTCCCGTTTGGTTTCAGCCCTGGCGGCGGCGGTGGCGACGGCGGGCAAGGCCCGTTCGGCCCGTTTGGCGGCATGGCGCCGTTCTTCGCCGAGCTGGAGAAGCTGCTGTCCTGGCAGGGCGGCCCGGTCAACTGGGACCTCGCCAAGCAGGTGGCCGCCCGGACCGTCGGCTCCGACGACCCCAAGGTCACCTCGACCGACGAGGACGCGGTCGCCGCCGCGCTGCGCGTCGCCGACGTCTGGCTCGACCCGGTCACCACGCTGCCAGCCGGCGGCGCGCTGGCGCAGGCCTGGTCACGGACGCGCTGGATCGACGCGACGCTGCCGGTCTGGCGCACGCTGTGCGACCCGGTCGCGGCGAAGGTCGTCGAGGCGATGCGAACCGGCCTGTCCGGCGGGATCGCCCAGCTCGGCTCCGGCGGCCTGCCACCGGAACTCGCGGCGGCGCTGCCGCCGGGCCTCGACCTCGGCAAGTTGATGGCCTCGGGCGGCCCGGTCCTCGAGATGATGAACCGGATCGGCGGGTTGCTGTTCGGCGCACAGGTCGGGCAGGCGATTGGCACGCTGGCGCGGGAGGTCGTCTCGTCCACCGAGATCGGGCTGCCACTCGGCCCGAGCGGGACGGCCGCGCTGCTGCCCGCGAACGTCGCCGCCTTCGGTGACGGGCTCGACATCTCCGCCGACGAGGTCCGGATCTACCTCGCACTGCGGGAAGCCGCCGCGACCCGACTGTTCGGGCATGTGCCGTGGCTGCGCGCCCATCTGCTGGGCATGGTCGAGGAGTACGCCAGGGGCATCACCATCGACCAGGAGGCGCTCGGCCGGGTGATCCGGATGGTCGACCCGAGCGCGCTCATGAACCCCGAGAGCCTCGCCGAGGCGCTCGGAGAGGACGTGTTCGCCGACGCCACCACTCCCGAGCAGGAGGCGGCGCTCGGCCGTCTCGAGGTCGGGCTCGCCCTCGTCGAGGGCTGGATCGACCACGTGACGGACACGGCGGCCAGCGCGCACCTGCCCGCGGCGCCCCGGCTGCACGAGATGGTCCGCCGGCGGCGGGCCGAGGGCGGGCCGGCGGAGCAGACCTTCGCGACCCTGGTCGGGCTGTCCCTGCGGCCGCGCCGCCTGCGCGAGGCCGCCGCGCTGTGGGCCGCGCTGCGCGACGCCCGCGGCACCGACGGGCGCGACGCCATCTGGGACCACCCGGACCTGCTGCCGTCGGCGGACGACCTCGCGAACCCGGACGCGTTCGTCTCCGGTTCGGGAGCAAGCACCCTCGACCCGATCGCGGAGATCGAGAAGCTGCTCGACCCGCCCCCCGACGAACCGGGCCCGGCCACACCGGCGTAGCCGCCAGGACGGCCGCGGAGCACGGCACGGTCCAACGGCCGATGACGCGCCCTCGAGGCGCGTCCCGAGGCGGCCACGGCGGAGCCAACGGCCGCCAACCGGTCCCGGCCGGCCGGCCACCCGGTTCCGTACTCCGTCCGGTGATGTCGGCGCAACACCGCGACCACCAAAAAGTCACCAGCTCGAGACTCTTGGTGACCCGATCGCCCAGATGAGGCGACCGCGAACGCTCGGGTCTACCAGGGTCTCCCGCGCCCACGCGCAGCGTGTCCGCCGCGCCCGGGCCCGGCCGCGCCCGGGCGAGCGAGCGCCCACCGCGAGGCCAGGACGACGCACCCTCAGGGCACGCGCCGGGCGGTCATCGCCGTCCGGATGCGCGGCCGGCCGGTCACCCACCGGGCCGGCCCCCTGAACGAGCCGCGGTCCCGCTGGGGAGGATGAGTCCCGCCGCCGCACGAAGGCCGGGCCCGGGGCGACACACCGCCGGGCGGACCGGAGATCGCCGGCGGCGGGCGCGGGGCCGACCGGTCAGGCCCGGCCGCGCGCCCCGGGACGGCCCGCCGCGCGCGGGCCGTGAGCCTTCCGCCAGAGCGTCACCCGGCCAGCCGGGGCCTGACGACAGGACCCCGCGGGCATCGGAAGGCCGTCCCGAGCACCTGTCCTGAGGATCACTGGGCGTCCGCGCCCGGCGAGGTGGCCGGGCGACGGACCTGGGAAGGGAGACCGCGTGGCCGACAGCGTCGACAGCTACGAGGGCTACTGCGTCAAGTGCAAGGAGAAGCGTCACTACGAGGGCGAGGTGCGGATCAGCGAGTCCGGCCGGCGGATGGCCCGGGGCACGTGCCCGGTCTGCGGCTCGACGATCAATCGGATCCTCGGCAAGGCCTGATCCTCGGTCGGGATCCCGGCGGGCGGTCCGCGCCGTCGCCTGGTCACGCCGTCCCCGCCCCGAGGGGACGGCGGCGCGCGACCGGTGACGACCGCGGGCCGCCAGGCCGGCCGCCGCGAGGGGGACGGGTCCGGCTCCGCTGTCAAGCGGCGGCCGCCCGCCCCCGCGCTCCCGCGATGGGCCGTGCCGGCCGAAGGTGTGCGACCGTGCCCGCTGGCGCGGCCCACCCGGCTGGCGCCGCCCCATCCGCGCGGTCCGCGCCCCGCTCGCCCGGCTCCCGGGCGGCGCCGGCCGGGTGAGGAGGTGCCCATGCGCCCGGTACTCAAGCCCGGTCTGCGCCGCCTGTGGCGAGACGGGTCGACCCTCCAGCTCGGGGTCGACCCGTCGCTCGCGCTCGTCCTGCCCGACGTGACTCCCGCGCATGCCGCCGCGCTCGGCGCGCTCGACGGCTCGCGCACCAGCGCCCGGCTAAGGGCCGACGGCGATCCCGCCACCATCGACCTGCTCGACCTGCTCGACGAGGCCGGACTGCTCGACGACGCCACCGTTCCCGACGACGACGCCGACGAGCCGCCGCTCACCGCCGTCGAACGGGACCGGCTGCGGCCGGACCACGCCGCCCTCTCGCTGGCCACCCGGGACCCCGACGGGGCGCGCCGGGCGCTTGCCCGCCGGCGCGCGGCCCGGGTCCGGGTCCAGGGCGCCGGCCGCGTCGGCGCGCACGTCGCCGCGCTGCTCGCCGCCGCCGGCATCGGCCGGGTGGTCGTCGACGACGCCGGCCTCACGGGCCCGGGAGACGTCGGCCCCGGGGCGCTGAGCCTCGACGACGTGGGCCGCCCCCGGGCGGCCGCGGCCCTGGCGGCGCTCGGCCGGGTGACCCGGTCCCCCGCCCCCGCGCGCACGGCCCGGCCGTTCCGGCCGGACCTCGTCGTGCTCACGCCGGCCGGCCTGCCGGTGCCGCGCCCGGACGAGGCCCTGGCACTGGAGCGAGAAGGCGTCCCGCACCTGCTGGCCGGCGTGCGCGAGACCACCGGAGTCGTCGGCCCCTTCGTCGTGCCCGGCCGTACCTCGTGCCTGCACTGCCAGCATCTGGTCCGGTACACCGCCGACCCGGCCTGGCCGCTGCTCGCCCTGCAGCTCGCGCGGCGGGCCGAGACCGGCCCGGACGCCTGCGAGGTGACCCTCGCCGCGATGGTCAGCGCGCTCACGGCCGCCCAGGCGCTGGCCTTCGTGGACGCGGGAGCCCACCGGGCCACCGACGAGGAGCTGCCCCGCACCGCGGGCGGCACGCTGGAGATCGCGCCACCCGACTGGCGGGTCCGGCGGCGTACCTGGCCGCCGCACCCGGACTGCCCCTGTCGCGGGACTCACACCCCCGACGGCTGAGGGCCGACAGACCGGCCGAGTGGCCGACCCGACGCCGAACCTTGCGCTCCGCGCTCCACGAGCGGGCGAAGACAGCGACGATAGACGGGTGTCCGACATTCCCCGCCGGGCCGTGGTGCGAACCGCCCGGCTCGCGTCCCTGCCCCTTGGCTACGCCGGCCGGGCGACGCTCGGCGTCGGCCGGCGCATCGGTGGCCGTCCCGCCGAGACCATCGCGACCGAGCTGCAGCAACGCACCGCCGAGCAGGTGTTCCGAGTCCTCGGTGAGCTCAAGGGCGGGGCGCTCAAGCTCGGCCAGGCGCTGTCCGTCTTCGAGGCGGCCCTGCCCGACGAGGTCGCCGGACCGTACCGGGCGGCGCTGACGAAGCTGCAGGAGGCCGCGCCGCCGCTGCCGGCGGCGACCATCCACAAGGTGCTGGCCGCCGAGCTCGGCCAGGACTGGCGGGCGCTGTTCCAGTCGTTCGACGACGAGCCGGTCGCCGCGGCCAGCATCGGCCAGGTGCACCGGGCGGTGTGGTCGGACGGGCGGCCGGTCGCGGTGAAGGTGCAGTACCCCGGCGCCGGCCGGGCGCTGCTGTCCGACCTGGCCCAGCTCGGCCGGGCGGCGCGGCTGTTCGGCGTGCTGGCGCCGGGCCTGGACGTGAAACCGCTGGTGGAGGAGCTGCGGGCGCGGGTAGCCGAGGAACTGGACTACCGGCTCGAGGCGACCTGGCAGCGCGCGTTCGCCGAGGCCTTCCGTGACGACCCGGACATCGCGATCCCCTGGCCCGTCGCCGCCGCCGACCACGTGCTGGTGAGCGAGTGGCTCGACGGCACCCCGCTGGCCGAGGTGATCGCCCACGGCGAGCAGGCCGAACGCGACCGGGCCGGGCTGCTGCTGTGCCGGTTTCTCTACTCCGGCCCGCCGCGGGCCGGGCTGCTGCACGCCGACCCCCACCCGGGCAACTTCCGGCTGCTCGCCGACGGCCGGCTCGGCGTGCTGGACTTCGGCGCGGTCAACCGGCTGCCCGACGGGCTGCCGGAGGCCATCGGCCGGCTGACCCGGCTCGCGGTCGACGCCCGCGCCAGCGCCGCGCACTCCGGCGACGCGCACTCCGGCGACGCGCACTCCGGCGACGCCATGGCCGGGAATGACGACGCGGCGGCGCAGGTGATCGAGGGCCTGCGCCGCGAGGGTTTCATCCCGCCGTCCGCCACGGTCGACGCCCACCAGTTCCTGGAAAGCCTCGGCCCGCTGCTCGACGCGCTCGCGGTCGACGAGTTCGCGTTCTCCCGCGGCTGGCTGCGGGAGCAGGCGACGCGGCTCGCCGACTGGCGCTCGCCGGCCGCCCAGCTGTCCCGCCAGCTCAACCTGCCGCCGTCCTACCTGCTGATCCACCGGGTCACGATGAGCGGGATCGGGCTGCTCTGCCAGCTCGAGGCCACCGCCGGGCTGCGGGCGGAGATGGAACGCTGGCAGCCCGGATTCGCCCCGCCCGGCACACCCGCCGCGCGGCACGCCGCCCGGGTGAACCGGCCGGGCCGCAAGCTCCCCCGCCTGGCGATCCCCCTGGACGCCGAGGCGGCGGACGCGTCACCGCCCGGGCTGGTCCTGTTCGGTCCGCCGCCTGGTCCCCGGCGTCCCCGCCCGGTTCGAGGAGCCGGGCGAGCGGGGCGCGATCCGCGGGCCACCGAGCCCCCGCCCGACACGGGCCTCGCCTCCGCCTGAGCGCTAGGCGCCGGCGGGCCTCGGCTGGGGCGTGGCCTCGGCGGACTCGGCGAGCTCGGGGCCGGCGGTGTCCTCGTCGAGGTCGCCCAGGTAGAGGAAGCCGTAGCCCTCGTCGCGGAAGGTGACGCCCGCGGCGCGCAGCGCCTCGTCCCAGTCGCCGGTGCAGGTGACCCGCGCGCCCTCGCTGCCGTGATCGGCGGTGAGCAGGATGGCGGTCGCCTCGGTCAGCCCGCGGGCGTCGAGAAGATCGAGGAAGACGCCGAGGCGGCGGTCCGCGTCGAGCAGCGAGGCCCGCGACTGCGCGGAGTACGGCCCGCCGGCGTGATGGCCCGTGTCCGTGCCCGTGGTGTTCCACCAGGTGAGCACCGGCGGGTCGGCCGACTCCCAGAGCTGGAGCACCTGCGTCAGCCCGAGCGCGTCGACCCGGCTCGACCACGCGTAGTCCGGGTCGACGGAGGCCCATTCCTGGCTGGTGTGCGGGTCGTCGTCGCTGGAGGGCAGATGGTCCGCCATGCCGCCGGGACCGTCGAGGCTTTCCAGCGCGCGGACCAGCTCGAAGGTCGAGTAGCCGGCGCCACGGTCGATCGGCTCGTTCACGCAGGCCGTCAGCGCGCCCGCGCGGGCGGCGCCGACCGCCTCGAACACCGTGCGCACGCCCGGCCGCAGTTTGTCGCAGGCCGTGTGCCAGGCCTTGACCTCGTTGGTGACGACCTGACGGCCGGCCGCCCGGTCGAAGTAGACGTTGTGCAGGATCCCGTGCCGCCCCGGGCCGACCCCGGTGAGCGCCGAGGTGTGGTTGGTGAGCGTGACGCTCGGGAACTCGGCCACCGCGCCGCCGGTCAGCGCGCAGCCGCGGGCGAGCAGCCGGGCGACGTTCGGCAGCGCGCCCGCCTCGGCCAGCGCGAGCAGGTCGTTGCAGTTCGTCCCGTCCCAGAGGAGTCCGACGACGTACCGGGGCGGCGCGTGCCGGGGCGACGCGGCGCCGTCGTCGAGCAGGTCGGCGAGCACGGTGCCCTCGACGCCCGGCATCGAGGCGCCGGCGAGCGCCGCCAGCGTGGGGGCGATGTCCACGACCCTGGCGTGCCGCGCGATCAGGCCGCGCGCGCGCACGCCCGCGCCGGACAGCAGCAGCGGCGCGCGTGACTGGCCCGCGTCGAGGGATCCGTGCTCACCGAGGTGGCCGCCCTGCTCGGGCCAGTAGTGCGCGGCGCTGTGCACGACGACGAGGTCGGGCGAGCGGGTCGGGTCGGCGAAGACCGAGGCGAGCCGCGGCCCGGCCAGCGGGTAGGAGTTGCGGTCGTTCGGCGGCGAGGGATCGGCGAGCGCGGCCGCGCGCGGCACCCCGTGCATCGGGTCCTGCCGCTCGACGGGGTTGCGCCCTCGCAGTACCCGCCACTGTCCGGCCGGCTCGGCGGCGGGGATCCGGGCCGCCCCCGCCGAGTTGGCGACGTTCAGCCAGCCGTCGTCGACCCAGGCGACCAGGTCGACGACCTCTTCCAGAGCAGGGACGGTCAGGACCGCCACGGCCCTGGCCAGCTCCGCGGCCCGCTGACCCGCCGAGACGCGGGAGCCGGGCTGGCTGGGCACCGCCTCCGCCCGGACCGGGTAGGTTCGCTCGCTGCTTGGCACGACCGGAACACTACTGGCGGACACGGGACCGGCAGGCGAAGCGCGTCTCACCCCCAGAGGGCGTTTCCAGTAACACCTGGTTCCGGCGCGAGGCGGCGCGCCAGGCCGCGGGCGCAAGACGTCTGGCCGCCTGGCCGGCCCCGGGCGGGGCGGCCAGACGGCCAGTGCGTCGGAGTAGGGACGGGTTTTGGAGTAGGAACGAGGGTTGGAGTGGGGACAGGGGTCGGGCTCCGGACGGAACGGCTCATGCGACGAGCCGGCGAGGCCTGGCGCGGTGGCCGGCTAGGCGGCGACCACCTTGCGCGGGCGGCCACGGGGGCGCTTGTAGGGCACCACGACGCCGGTGACCACGAGCTCACCACCCCACACACCCCACGGCTCGTGCCGGTCGAGCGCGGTCGACAGGCAGGCAAGCCGGACGGGGCAGTCGACGCAGATGGCCTTCGCGGCCTCGACGTCCGCCGGCGACTCGGCGAAGAACAGGTCGGGATCAGCGTCCCAGCAGGGCAGCGAGAGACGCTCCCGCTCGATCCGGGCGACGATCGAGGGGTCGAACACCGGTGTCACCTCCGACACAGGAATCTCTTCGGTGCGGTCAGAAGGGCAAAACACAAAGGCCGCGGTCCCCAGCGGGGTCCGCGGCCTCGGGTTCGGGCCTAGGTGCCGGTCTAGACCGGCGGTTCCGTCCTGGACGGACCCCTGCTGCTTGCGTGGCGTCGGGCGTACGGCTGAATCGGGTTGGCTTGGGCGACGGCGGCCGTCTGGCGGACGGACTTCTCCTGTGCGGCCTGGGCGGCGGGGCTCGCGGCATGACGCGTCGCCATCCCGGTGGCCGGCTTCAGAGCCGACCAGGCGCCGAACGGGGCGTCATCCGCCAGCGGTTCCACCGACGCCATGCCGGTGGTCAGCGCCGGGGCTGCCGCCCGACCAGCGGTGCCGATCGGGGAGCTCCCCGCGGCCGCGCGCCAGATCGTCGGCTCCGTCATCCCCTCGCCGGGCATGGCGTCGCCTAGCACGGCATCGCCGGGCAGCGTTTCGCCGAGCCATGGCGACGCGAGGCCGAAGACCTCCCGGGCACCGAGTACGCCCCACGTGGCGGCGTCGACGGCGCCGGGCCGCCCATAGAGGGCGTCGGGCGCACCGGTCGTGCCGGGAAGGTCATTGACGAGGCCGCCGCCGACGCTGGCCGCGCGCACGCGTGCGTGGGCGGTGCTCTCGAACTGGGCACAGCCGACGCCAAGGAACGCGATACGAATGTTGACCACTCCTATCGCCTCCTTTCGCGCGGCCGGACCGCCTTCACGCGGCCAGGCACCTGTCAGATGCGTGGTTCGTCCACCCAGAACGGCGGTGAGCCAGCCGGCGGCTCGCGACGAGCCAACTCAGCGTTCAGCGCACCTGCTCCGGTGTTCACGGGTAACGGTAGGGGGACGTCCGGACCGCGACAACCTATTTTTCGAGTCGCCCAGATGACACCCCACGTGACCACCGACTTGCGCCAGCCGCGGCAAGCAACAGACAGTAGCGCTAGACGATCAGGCCGCCACCGGCGGGACGGGGCCGGCCGACTGGTCAGCCACGCGGCGCCGGCCGGCCGGCGACCAGGGCCAGCACGTCGGCGCCAAAGGTGTCGAGTTTCACCTGGCCGATGCCAGGCAGGGCGACCAGCTCGGCGACCGTGCGCGGCCGGCGCTCCGCGATCGCCTCCAGCGTCGCGTCGGTGAGGACGACGAACGCCGGCCGGCTCAGCTCCTCCGCCTTCGCCGCGCGCCACCTGCGCAGCCGGTCCAGCAGCGCCCGGTCGACCTGGCTCGGGCAGCTCGCGCACCGGCCGGCGCGGGCGGCGGAGCCGGTCAGCGCCTGCCCGCATACCCGGCAGTGCACCGCGCCCCGCGCGCGCCCGCGGGCAGCCCCGCCCGGCGCGTCGCCCCCGTTCGCCAGGCCCGCGGTCACCGCCCGGGCGCGGGCCGGGCGCAGGGCGTCGAGAAACCGGGAACGCCGCCGCGGCCGCCCCCCCTCGGCGCGCGCCAGCGCCCAGGACAGCGTCAGGTGCACTCGCGCCCGGGTGATGCCGACGTAGAGCAGCCGGCGCTCCTCCTCGATCTCCTCGTCGGTCTGCGCGTGCACGATCGGCACCATGCCGTCGACCAAGCCGACGAGGAACACCGCGTCCCATTCCAGGCCCTTGGCCGCGTGCAGCGACGCCAGGGTCACGCCCTCGACGGTGGGCACATGCTGATGCGCGACCCGGTCGGCGAGCTCGGCGACGAAACGCTCCAACCCGGCCGCGGGCTCCGCGGCGGCCAGGCCGACGGCCAGCCGGTGCAGCGCGGCGAGGTTCTCGAAGCGTTCCCGCTCCGCGCCGCCGACCGGCGCCGTCGCCCGCCAGCCACCGGACCGCAGCACGTCGGCCACCGTGTCGGCGAGGCCCTCCGGGCGGTCGGTCTCGGCCGAGCGCACCGCGGCACGCAGCAGCCGGATCGCGTCACGCACCTCCGGCCGGTCGAAGAACCGCTCACCGCCCTTCACGAGGTACGGGAGGCCAGCGGCGCCGATCGCCTCTTCATAGGCCTCGGACGCGGCGTTGATCCGGTAGAGCACGGCGATCTCGCTCGCCGGCACCCCCGCGGCGAGCAACGCCCGGATCCTGGCCACCACCGCCTTCGCCTCGGCCGCCTCGTCCGCGCATTCCAGCACCGTGGGTTCCGGGCCCGGCGGGCGCATGGCGACGAGCCTCGCCCGGCCGTGAGCCGGCCGGACCGGCTTGCGGGCCTCCCCGGTCGGCTCCGCCGATCGGGAAGGGACCCCGGATCCGGCGGGAGTTCCCGATCCGGCGGGAGCCCCGGCCTTCGTCGTCCCGCCAGCGGTCCCCGCCGAGGAGCCTGGGCCGTTCCCGGTGGCCGCGTCGAGCAGCGCGTTCGCCAGGCCGACCACCTGGGGGGTGGAGCGGTAGTCGCGGACCAGCCGTACCACGGTGGCCGCCGGGTAACGGCGCGGGAAGTCCACGAGGTAGCGCGGCGAGGCGCCGCTGAACGAGTAGATGGTCTGGTACGGGTCGCCGACGACGCACAGGCTGTCGCGACCACCGAGCCAGGCGTCGAGCACCCGCTGCTGCAGCGGGTTGACGTCCTGGTACTCGTCGACCACGAAGTGGCGGTAGCGAGAACGCAGCTCGGTCGCCACCCAGCCGTGCTCCTCGATGACCGCGGCGGTGAGCAGCAGCAGGTCGTCGAAGTCGAGCGCTCCGGCCGCGCGCTTGGCCCGCTCGTAGTCGGCGTAGAGCTGGGCGACGGCCTCGGGGCGCCACGAGGTCTCCCGGCCCGCGTCCTCGGCGGCGCGCGGGTAGTCCTCGGGCGTCACCATCGTCGCCTTGGCCCACTCGATCTCGGCGGCGAGGTCACGCAGCTCGCTTCGGTCCAGCTGCCGGGAGGAGCGGCTCGCCGCCTTGGCGACCAGCGGGATCCGGCTCTCGACCAGGCCGGGCAGCGCGGCCCCGGCGACCTTGGGCCAGAAGTAGCCGAGCTGGCGCAGCGCGGCCGCGTGGAAGGTCCTGGCCTGCACCCCCTCGGCGCCCATCGCCCGCAGCCGGGCCCGCAGCTCACCGGCGGCCCGGTTGGTGAAGGTGACGGCGAGCACCTGGTCGCCGGGGATGCCCTGGGCGACCAGGCGCGTGATCCGGTGGGTGATGGTCCTGGTCTTGCCGGTGCCGGCGCCCGCGAGGATGCACACCGGCCCGACCGGGGCCAGCACCGCGGCCAACTGCTCGGGGTCCAGCCCCGGCTGCCCGCCGTCACCGTCGCCGCGGGCACCGTCGCCGCGGGCACCGTCGCCGCGGGCACCGTCGTCGCCGCGGGCGCCGTCGGCCTCGGCCGCGGCCGCGGCCGAGGCGTCCGTGCGCCGGGCGGCGGGACCGGGC
>NZ_JADWYU010000267.1 GCF_016786325.1 Frankia nepalensis
GGGCCCCCCCCCCCCCCCCCGCGCCGGGGGACCCGCCGGCGCGGCCACGGCGCGCTCAGACGGTGGCCGCGACTCCCATGACCTGGGTGAGGTTGCCGCCCATGATCTTGGCGGTTTCCTCCTCGGTGAGGCCCGGCGGCAGGTGGTCGACGAACGAGCACGGCTCGGCGAGGCCTTCGGGGTGGGGGTAGTCCGAGCCGAACATGACGTGGTCGACACCCATGATCTGGATCAGCTGGGCGAGGTCGTCCTCGTGGAAGGGGCTGATGTAGACGTTGCGCTTGATGGTCTCGACCGGGTGCTCGTCGAACGCCTGCGGCATCTTCTTGTAGGCGTCGCCCAGCCGGGTGAACAGCCCGGGCAGCCACTCGCTGCCGGCCTCGACCACCGCGACCTTCAGGTTCGGGAACTTGGAGAAGACGTTGTTGCAGGCGAGCGCGGCCAGGGAGTCCTCCAGCGGCCGGAAGCCCACCGAGACCAGGCCGAACGCGTTCGGCCGGAACGGCAGCATCTCCGACGGGCCGGTCCAGTCGCCCAGGTAGCGCGAGTAGCCGCTGTCGGAGGAGTGCATGGCCACCAGCACCCCGGCGTCCTCGGCGGCCTTCCAGAACGGGTCGAACTCCTCGTGCGCGAACGAGCGCGAGCCGCGGAAGCCGGGCACCGGCGCGGGGCGGACCAGGACGACCTTCGCGCCGCGCTCGACGACCCACTCCAGCTCCCTGAGCGCCTTCTCGACGATCGGCAGGGTGATGACCGGGGTTGAGAAGATCCGGCCCTGGTAGTCGAACATCCACTCCTCGTAGATCCACTCGTTGAGCGAGTGGATCGCGGCGTGGGTGAGCTCCGGGTCGTCGCGCATCCGCTCCTCGAGCAGGCTGGCGAGCGTCGGGAACATCAGCGCCCGGTCCACCCCGAGCTCGTTCATCAGCTCCAGGCGGGGTGCCGGCTCGCGGAAGGCCGGAATGGAGCGCATCGGCTTGCCGAAAATCTCCCGGTACGACTTTCCTTCCGGGTTGCCGTTGCGGAAGTAGTCCTCCTGCGCGCCGGGTCGCGCCACCACGTCGAACGTGGGGTTCGGGATGTAGTCGCTGATCTGGCCCCGAATCGCGATCTTTGTGCGGCCCTTCACCTCGACGTAGTCGATCGCGGACGCGTACGGCGCCGGCAGGTGCCGGGTGAACGCGTCGCGGGTCTCGTACAGGTGGTTGTCCGCGTCGAAGACAGGAAAGCTCAAACGACCGCCCATGGCGACTCATGCCCTTCCGCTCGGGTGCTGCCCCAGAAGCCCTGAATGCCAGCCGGGAGGTCCCCGTCCGGACGTGGCTCGCGGCCGGCCGCGCCGACCTCGGGGCGGGCAGACCAGCCATGCTGAGCGACCGCCCAACTTCATGCCTAACACCCGTAGATCGCCCGGTCAAGCGACCAACCGGGCCGGGCCGGAACGACTCCCCGACCGCGCGGCCGACAGCCTCGCCACGCGCGGCCCGCTCCCGACGGCCCCAGGCCCCGGCTCCCATGGCCCCTCGCCGCCGCGTGCCCCCGCGAAAACCCTCGGCCTCCGCCCCAGCATCCCGGTGGGGCGAGCCCCGGCCGGGCGACCGGTTGACCCGGGGCCGCCGCACGGGTTAGGCAAAACAGTTAGACACATTTCAGCGTTGGTTCGGCGACGCCCGACCGGAATTCACGCGCAGACGCAGAGGGGTCTCATGTCCGACGTCTCGATGATCATTGGTGGGGAGCGGCGGGCCGCTCCGTCGACGTTCGGCGTCGTCAACCCCGCGACCGGCGCGGTGCACGCCGACGCGCCCGACTGCTCCCGACAGCAACTCGACGAGGCGTTCGACGCCGCCGCGAAGGCCTTCGTCGACTGGCGCAAGGACGAGGGCGCGCGCCGGGCCGCGCTGCGGGAGGCCGCGGCGCGGCTCGCCGCGGCGGCCGACCGCATCGGCCCGGTACTGACCGCCGAACAGGGCAAACCCCTCAAGGCCGCCACCATGGAGCCCTACGCCGCCAGCATGTGGCTGAAGTACTTCGCCGACCTGGAGATCGGCCGCGAGGTCATCCAGGACGACAAGCGCGCCTACGCCGAGGTCGTCCGCCGCCCCCTGGGCGTCGTCGCCGCCATCACCCCATGGAACTTCCCGATCGTGCTGTCAGCCTGGAAGATCGGCCCAGCACTGCTCGCCGGCAACACCATGGTCCTCAAACCCTCCCCCTACACCCCGCGCAGCACCCTGCTGATGGGCGAGATCCTCGCCGAGGTACTCCCACCCGGCGTCCTCAACGTCGTCTCCGGCGGCGACGAACTCGGCCGCTGGATGACCGCCCACCCAACCCCCCGCAAGATCAGCTTCACCGGGTCGGTCGCGACCGGCAAGCACATCGCCGCCGCCGCCGCCCCCGACCTCAAGCGGGTCACCCTGGAACTCGGCGGCAACGACCCCGCGATCCTGCTCGACGACGTCGACCCCGCCGCCATCACCGAGAAGCTCTTCCGCGGCGCCTTCGACAACAACGGCCAGATCTGCTCGGCCATCAAACGGCTCTACGTCCCCGAAGCAATCCACGACGACGTCGTCGACGCCCTCGCCGCCCGCGCCGCGGCGGTCAAGGTCGGCGACGGCATGGACCCGGCGACCGAACTCGGCCCCGTCCAGAACCGCCCCCAGTTCGAACGGGTCAGCGGCCTCGTCGCCGACGCGCTCGCCAGCGGCGCGAAGGCCGCCACCGGCGGCGCCCCCCTCGACGGCCCCGGATACTTCTTCCAACCCACCATCCTCACCGGCGCCGCCGAAGGCACCCGCATCGTCGACGAGGAGCAGTTCGGCCCCGCGCTGCCCGTCATCGCCTACCGCGACCTCGACGACGTCGTCGCCCGCGCCAACGCGACCACCTTCGGCCTGTCCGGCTCCGTGTGGTCCACCGACCCCGACCGGGCCGCCGCCGTCGCCGAACAACTCGAGTGCGGCACCGCCTGGGTCAACACCCACGTCGCCCTCGGCCCACACCAGCCCTTCGGCGGCTTCAAATGGAGCGGCCTCGGCGTCGAGAACGGCCCCTGGGGCCTCGCCGGCTTCACCGAGATCCAGGTCCAGTACCGCGCCAAGAACTGACCCACCACCACCGCCCGCTCCCGGCCCACCAGTCCGGGAGCGGGCGGGAACCAGTCGCGCCAAGCGCGCCGTCCCCGACGCACCCGGCACGACCGATCGAGAGCCTCCGGCCGCGGCCGGAACTTCGTCAGGTGGTCGTCCCGCGGGTGCCGGCGCCGCGGTCGTCGAGCACAAGCGGCGCGCGGCCGTCGACGGTATAGCCGACGCGCGTTACCCGCAGGGTGCGCACGACCCAGGTCGGTGTCAGCTCGATCCCTCGTCCCGCGCCGCCTGGAGCCCGGAGCCGGGCCTCCGTCGAGTCCAGTCCGGAGTTGACCAGTACCGACCAGGGACCATACTGTCGCACCCAACAGCCTCTGAGCCGACAGACCGCCCGGGCCGGGGCGATCGTGCCGGACCGGACGGCGCCTGAGGGGTGCGACGCGGCAGACGGCCGCGGCCGCCGGACCGGGCGACCACCTACAGCAACTATCGCCTTCGCAGTAGGATTGGGCGTGGCCGTGACCAAGGTGTCGCTGACGCTGGACTCCGATCTACTTCGGGAGGCTCGCGAGCGGGTCGGGCCACGAGAGCTTTCCGCCTATGTAAATGCCGCGCTGCGGCAGCGGCTGCAGCATGACCGTCTGGCCGAGTTCCTCGCCGCGGCCGACGAGGAGGCAGGCCCCCTCCCGGAGGGGGACATCGAGGAGGCACGCCGGTGGTTCCGGCCGTGACGAGGCGGCACCCACCTAGCGGTCAGCCCGGAGTCCCGTTCGTGCTCGACACCGGCGCGGTGATCGCGCTGTCCCGGCTCGACAAGTCCGCGCGAACCCTGCTCGCCGGCGCGCTGCGCGAGCAGTCCCAGGTCTGGGTTCCCGCTCCGGTCATCACCGAACTGGTCCGGGGCGACCAGAGACGGGACGTGGCCGTCAACCGGGTGCTGAAGGCCCTTGGCGACGTCCATCCGCTCGACGAGCCGCTCGCGCGGGACGCCGGCCGGCTGCTCGCCGGCGGTGGCACGGCGGTGGACGCCATGGTCGTGGCGACCGCGCAGCGCGTGGCGGGCGCCGGTCCAGTGGTGATCATGACCAGCGACCCCCGCGACATCACGGCACTCGTCGCGGACGACCCACGCGTGCGGGTCGCGGTGGTCTGACGCGGCGCCGGCCGGCTTCACCAGGCCCAGGCGACGCCGAACCAACCTCGTCCTCCTGTTCCGGATTCTCTTCCCTCGTTCCGGTCCAGCGCCGACAGTCGCGACCCGCGTACGGCCCGACGCGTCGCCGAACGACCACCCCAGCGCGTGCCGCGCGATCGCCTTCGAAGCCGCGTGACGGCGACGGCCGGGTGGCCCGAAACCTTGGCCGCCCGCCTCGGGCCCAGCGCCAAGGCCGCCATCGCGCCGCCTCGCTGTCCAGCCCGTCCAGCTGGTCGAGCCCCGCGTGGATGACGCGCGCTCGCCGCTGACGGACCCGGGTGCGGACGCGTCAGAAGGCGTGCAGCCTCGCCACACAGCCGCTATGTTGTACTGAGTTTAAAAAATCGGCCCGACCCGCGGAGGCGAGCGTGACGTATCGAGTCATCCAATGGGCACCCGGCGTGGTCGCCAGGGAGGCGGTGGCCGGGGTGGTGGGCCATCCCGACCTGGAGCTGACGGGCGCCTGGGTCCACTCGGCGGACAAGGACGGCCGCGACGTCGGCGAGCTCTGCGGATTAGACCCACTGGGCGTGCTGGCGACCCGCGACAAGGACGCGCTGCTCGCCACCGACGCGGACTGCGTCTGCTTCACGGTCGGCCGCAACTGGGTGGAGGACCCGACCGAGTCGTTCGAGGACCTGCTGCGGATCCTCCGGTCGGGCAAGAACGTCGTGAACCTGTGGTGGCCGACGCTGGTATATCCGCGCGCGCTGGCCGGCGACTTCTACAAGGACCTCGAGAAGGCCTGCCTCGAGGGCGGGACGTCCTTCTGCACCGTGGGCATGGACCCCGGCTATGGAACCGCGGGACTCGCGCTGTCCGCGCTCACCCTGGTGCGCGAGGTCAGCAGTGTGCACATGTACCAGGTCATGAACAACGCCCACTGGGAAGGCCCGGGAATCACCAAGTTCTTCGGGTTCGGCCAGCGCGACAGCGCGGCGTCGCCCATCCTGCGGCCCGGCGTGACCACGAACTACCACGCGACGACCCTGCACCTGCTGGCGGACGCCATCGGCACGGAGATCGAGGAGATCGTCGAGGACCACAGCGTCATCTACGCCGACGAGGCCTTCGAGATCGCGTCGGGTTCGATCCCCGCGGGGACGATCTCCGGTGTCCGGTACCGGGTCAAGGGCATGGTCGGCGGCCAGGCCCGGGTTGTCGTGGAGCATGTCGAACGGCTGCGGGAAGAGGACTTCCCGGAGCTGGAGTTCCGCGGCGACGGCTACCGGGCCGAGGTGACCGGCCTGCCCAGCATCCGCCTGGACATGACCGTGTCCGCGCCTCCCGACTACACCGGCGACCCCGTGGCCGTCGCCTCGGCGATGAGCGTCGTCAACGCGATCCCCCGGGTCTGCGCCGCTCCCCCGGGAGTCCTCTCCCTGCTCGACCTTCCGCCGTTCCCCTCGAAGAATTCCGGCACCCGGAACTAACGCGTTTCTCGCGGGTCTCGTCTCGAGGTCTCCCCCGCCGGATCCGATCGTGATCGGAGCGCCCAGGATCCGGCGG
>NZ_JADWYU010000268.1 GCF_016786325.1 Frankia nepalensis
GGGGGCGGGGGCGGGATCGGGCGCGAACACCGCGCCCGCCCCGGGCCCGGCGCGTTTGGCCTCGTACATGGCCTGGTCGGCGGCCCGCAGCAGGGCGTTGGCGTCGTATCCCGTCTGGCAGCCGCCGGCCGACGGTGTGCTCAGCGCGACGCCGATGCTGGCGCTGACCCGCAGGTGCTCGGCGGGGGCCGTGGACGCCGCGGCCCCCGCGCCGTCCGGTTTCGGCATGCCGATCGGCGCGGCGACCGCCGCGGCGAGGCGGTCGGCGACCAGTCGCGCGGTCGCGGGTTCGGCCTCGCGCACCAGCACGCCGAACTCGTCGCCACCGAACCGGCTGGCGAGGTCGTTCGCGCCCAGGACGGCGGCGAGGCGCCGCCCGACGACGCGCAGCACGTGGTCGCCGACGTCGTGGCCGTGCCTGTCGTTGATCGGTTTGAAGCCGTCGAGGTCGATGAAGAACAGCGCGTTGCGCGTGCCGTCGGCCGCCGAGGTGGTGAGGGCGCCGACGAGGTGGGTGAGGAAGGTCGCGCGGTTGGGCAGCCCGGTCAGCGGGTCGTGCCGGGCCTGGTGGGAGAGGCGGTCCTGCAGGGCCTTGCGTTCGCCGACCTCGTGGCAGGTGATGACCACGCCGTCGAGGTCGGGGGTGCCGCGCTCGTCGACCGCCGTGAGGTCGAACCAACGGAATCCCGCGACGTCCGCGGCCGCGCCGGCGTCTGCTTCGGTGTCCCACCGCGGACCGGCGTCGCCGAGCGGGGCGGCACCGTTCGGGGCGGTACCCGCGCGCAGCCGGACGTCGGCGAGTGTCGTCTCGCCGGGGGGCAGGCGGGTGAGCGCCGCCGCCACCCGCTCGCGGTCGTCGGGGTGGACGAGGTCGAGCAACGGCTGGTCGACCCACTCGACGTCGGCCTGGCCCAGCAGCCGCCGCGCCGACGGGCTCATGAACACCACGGTCAGGCCGTCGCGGACCAGCACGATCACGTCATGGGTGTTGCCCAGCAGGTCGTACAGCCGGGCGCGGGCCCTGCGCACTCCCAGTTCCCGGAGCACGCCGAACAGGACCAGCCCGAGCACCGACCCGCCCAGCACGCCGACGAGCGCGCGGTCGCGGCTCGCCTGCTGGGCGCGCAGGTCGCCGTAGAGCTGCTGCGTCGAGGCCTCGAACGTGGTCACGTAGCCGGTTGCCCGCTGCGCGGCCGCGATCACGGTTCGCTCGTGGCCGTCGGCTCCGCGTGTCTGCCACACCTCGGCGTGACCTGGCCGCAGGCCCGCCAGGCGGGCCGGGTCGACATGGCGCCGGCCGACCTCGGCTGGTGCCCAGGAGGAGATCGCGACTCCGTCGCGGTCCAGCTGGGACAGCCCGCCGGCGCCGGTGCCGAGCACGCCGAGGCGTTCCTGGAACCGCTGGCCGGCGGTGTCGATGGACAGCGCGACCAGGACCGCCCGTGGCCTGTTCTCGCCGGTCGCGGAGCCCGTCGTGGCACCGCCGGCGCCGGGGGTGCTGGCGCCGATCGGCGCCAGGGCGGCTCGGACCTCCTGACCGTCCACGTCGAAGGCGGACGACCAGCCGGGCCGGCCGCCCAACGCGTCGCGCCAGGCGGGGCCCAGCTGGTCGACAGGGATGGACGTGCCGGTCGGACGTACCGCGATCGCCCGTCCGGACGGGTCCATCAGGGCGACGGCCACGGTCGGGTTGCCCGTGGGCGTGAGGTCGAAGACCGGCAGCAGACCGGCGTCGCGGGCCGCGTCGGTCGGGCTGAAGCCGGCGCCTTCGACCATGGCCTGAAGTACCCGGGGGTCGTCGGTCCGCGACCGGTAGTCCGCGATGCTCTGGACGAGGCCGACCCGGTTGGCGAGGCGTTCGTGCTCGGCGTGGCCGAGCTGCCAGCGCCCGACCAGCAGGGCGGCGAGCGCGAGCAGGACGGCGAGGACGGCGCCGGTGACGAGCGGAACGGCCGTGGCGAGCCGGCCCTGACGCCGCGACCGGTTCTGACCCCACCAGCACGAGCGGTTGCCCCCGCCGAGCCGGCCGCCGCGACCGCGCCGGGCTCGCGGACCCGCGGGCCCGTGGGGGTGCTTCTGTCGCTTCGGCGACAACATTGTCGCGATGCGTGCCCGGCCGGTGGGCGATGATCTCGCGTCGGCGGGCTTCGCCGACGGGTTAGCCGAGACCGTACGGGCCGAGGCCGTGCCCCCTCTGGCTCAGAGGCGTCGAACGTCCATGCTGGGCATCCAGGTCCCCATGGAGATCGCCACCTGTGTGCGAAAGATTACTTAAGGTTACGCGCGTCCCGTGTTCGCTGGCAAAGCCTGCTGCCCCCTGGACGGCCGCCCGGGCTACGGCCGTGGCCCGGCGCCGGCTACGCGAAGGACGATCTTGCCCTGTAGGTGCCCCCGCTCGCCGCGTTCGTGGGCTCGCCAGGCCTCCGTGAGCGGGAAGGTGCTGTCCAGATGGACGCGGACGGCCCCGGAATCGATCAGCTCGGCGAGCTCGCCGAGCTGGCGGCCGTCGGAATGCACCTGGCCGCTGGCGCGCTGGATGCCCCGAGCCGCGAGCTCGTGGTCGTGGTAGTCGCCGAAGAAGACCGGGCTGAGCACGCCGCCGTCGCGCAGCGCCGGGGTGAGTCGATGGCCGTGCGGCCCGCCGACCGTGTCGAAGAGGTAGTCCACGTCGCGCGCGACGTCGGTGACCGCGGTGGTGGTGTAGTCGACGTACTCGTCCACGCCGAGGCCGCGCAGGAAGTCCTCGTGGCGGCCGGAGGCGACGGCGATGACGCGGGCGCCGCGATGCCTGACGAGCTGGACGAGGAAGTGCCCGACACCTCCGGCGGCGCCGTTGACCAGGACCGTGCTGCCGGGTTCGGGCTTGGCGTGGTCGACGAGGTACTGGTAGGCGGTGAGCCCGGCCATGGGTACCGCGGCGGCGTGGTCGTGGTCGAGGGCGGCCGGCTTGCGGGCCAGGTCGGTGACCGGGGCGGTGGTGTACTCCGCGTAGCCCCGCGCGCCGCCGATCGTGGTCGGGAACCGCAGCAGCCCGAACACCTCGTCGCCCTCGGCCCAGGTGGTCACTCCCGGGCCGAGGGCGACGACGGTGCCGGAGACGTCCGAGCCCGGGGTGAACGGGAAGGTCAGGACCGGCCGGAGCTCCTCCGGAATCGCCGAAAGCCCGCCACGGCCGTACCAGTCGGGTGGGTTGACCCCGGCGGCGTGGACCTGGACGAGCACCTCTCCGGCCCCTGGCTCGGGGACGGGGACCTCCTCCAGGCGCAGCTCGGAGGGCGGGCCGGCGCGGTGGACCCGGATGGCCTTCATGGCATGACTCCTCGGGGGGCTCGCCTCCGGTAGGATCCGGAGCGGTGCTCCGAATACTAGGCGGAGCGGTGCTCCGATAGTCAAGGGGGCGGTCGCGCGCCGGCCGTGGCCCGAGGAGGGTGCGCGTTGGTCGACACGGATCCGGTGCCGCGCGGCCAGCGCGCCGACGCCCGCCGCAACCGCGACGAGATCCTCGCCGTGGCCCGGGACGTACTGGCCGAGCAGGGCACCCAGGCCTCGCTGCGGGACATCGCGCGGCGCGCCGGCGTCGGGCTGGGCACGCTCTACCGGCACTTCCCGACCCGCGACGCGCTGCTGGAGACCCTGTTGCGCGAGGGCTTCGACCGGCTGGCGCGGCTCGCCGAGACCCTGCGGGAGACCCACGCCCCGGACGAGGCGCTGGCGCGGTGGCTCCAGGCACTGGCGGCCGGTGCCGGCGCCTACCGGGGCCTTCCGTCGTCGCTGGCCGCGGCCCTCGGCGAGCCGGGCTCCGCGCTGGGAGCGTCCTGCCGGGCGCTGCGCGACGCCGGCGCCCGGCTGCTGCTCGACGCGCAGGAGCGCGGCCTGGCCCGCCAGGACGTCACCGGAGAGGACATGTTCGCCCTCGTGGGCGCGGTCGCCTCGATAGCCGAGCCCGGGGGGCCGTTCGCGGACCGCCGCGACCATCTGGTCCGCGTGCTGCTCGACGGCCTCGCCCCGCCCGCGCCTCCGCCACCGCCGGCCTGCCACGCCTGATCGCCGATAGTGCCCCCTGGAGGTCGTGATCCGGCCTGGATCGCGACCTCCAGGGGGCAGGAACGGCGATCATGACCCGCGTCGAGGCCGGGCGAGCCCTGGCGGACCGTGGAGTTAGGCGCTCGCTGGGGAGCGGGCGGCGCGCAGCGGCGCGAGGGCGCCAGACCAGGCGACGAGTTGGTCGAGAAGCTCGGTGAGTGCCTGGTGCTGGCGCTCCTCGGGCTTGAGCGTCGTGAAGTTCTCGAAGTCGTGGAAGAACGACAGCGCCACCTGGCCACGCACGGTCGCGAGCTGGAGCTCGGCGGCGATCAGCCGGAGGTGCTCGACCGCCCGCGACCCTCCGACGACGCCGTAGCTGACGAAGCCGGCCGCCTTGTTGGCCCACTCGGCATAGAGGTAGTCGATGGCGTTCTTGAGCACGCCCGTGGTGGAGTGGTTGTACTCGGGTGTGACGAAGATGTAGCCGTCATATTCGGCTACTGCCTGCGACCACCGCCTGGTGTGCTCGTTCTCGTAACGCCCGGCGGACGCGGGGATCGGCTCGTCGAGGTGCGGGAGAGGGTAGTCGGCGAGGTCGACCAGCTCAAAGGTCGCGTCGTCGCGCGGAGACGCCTGCTCGAGAACCCAGCGGGCGACGCCCTCGCTGTAGCGGCCCGGCCGGGTGCTCCCGACGATGATCGCGATTTTGGTCACGCTGTGTCTCCTTTGGCGGTGCGAGATGGGTCGCCCGGTGGGCCTTGTTCGGCTCGGGCGAGGGTTAGCTTGCCCGGGGGCCCAGACCGTTCGGAAGACTGCATTTCAAGGTGCATCGCGCACCTTGAGGTGCGTATTGGCAGGAGGACGCTGGATGGCGCGTGAAGCGGCCGATGGACAGCTCACGGCGGGCGAAGCCGGTGAACGGCCCTCGTGCGCGACGGAGCATGACGTGCGGTCGGTCCGGGAACTGTTTCGCCGCGTCGGCGACAAGTGGTCCCTGCAAGTCGTGTCCGAACTGCGTGACGGTCCGGTGCGGTTCATGGTCCTGCTGGACCGGATTGATGGGATCTCGCATCGCCTTTTGGCCAAGACGCTGAAGAGCCTCGAACGCGACGGGCTCGTGACGCGGCTGGCCTACCCCGAGGTGCCGCCACGGGTGGAGTACGCGCTCACCTCGCTCGGCGAGTCACTCCTCGAGCCGATCAGCGCGCTCGCGGCCTGGGCGGAACGCCACCGCCCCGAGGTCGACGCGCGCCGGGCCCAGTACGACGCGCGCAACTCGCCGATCGCGCCCGCACCCGCGCCGCCGGGCGAGGCCGCGGCGAAGCCCCACCCGGCGGCCACCCCGGCGGCACGTCCCACGCCGGCGGGCCACCGCATCCTCGTCGTCGACCGCGGGCACGTGGTCGAGGCGGGCAGCCACGAGGAACTCCTGTCCGGCAACGGGCTCTACGCCTCACTGTGGCGGGCCGAGCGCAGTCAGGAACCGGCCTGAACCTGCCTCGACCGGCCTGAACCGGCCAAAGGCGCCCGCGGCGGCCCCGGCCGGGCTTCGGCCGGGGCC
>NZ_JADWYU010000269.1 GCF_016786325.1 Frankia nepalensis
TCTGGGGGGCTCGTTTTTGTGTATAAGAGACAGGACCCCGGCGCCGCGTGGCGGCGGCGACGGCGTGGGTCCGGATCGTCGACCCGGCGGCGACCGCGGCGCGGCACTGCGCTACCAAGGAAGCCGGGATCAGTGACGCGGACAGCCAGCGGCGCAGGACCCGCTCCCCGCCGGCCGCCCTGTCCCGAAACCGACCACTGCCCGGGCCACCCGCCGACGTTGCCCCGCCGACCCCGCCAACATTGCCGACATTGCCGATATTGCCTCGACGACGTTGCCCGACGATCTGTTCCAGGACCCTGGTCTTCTTCCTCGCGCGAGCGCCGAGGCTCCGCACCCGATCACGGGGACGATGGAGAAGGCCTGGACGATGGAGAAGGCACTGAGGAGCCGACCACCCGAGTCCCACGTTCTCGGCACCGATACGCCCTGCCCCGCGCCGGCCCGAGCAACGGCCGCCGCCCCGCGCCCGGAAAGGGGAAGTCCCGCATGCCCGCCGCCGACGACCAGGTTCCCGTCGCCCTCGACGTGGCCGGCGCGGTCTACGACCGACGGTTGTGGCCGCACGGGGCCCCGGGGCCGCACCTGCCGCGGCTGGAGCAGGTGATCAGGGCCTGGCACACCCGGACGGTCGCCGTCTCCGACCTGGTGCTCGTCGCCCAGCGGGGCCTGCCGCAGGCGCTGGGGAGGGACGGCGACGCGCTGCTGGCGCAGTACGGCCGCGTCCTGGAGGACGACGACGCGCCGAACCGGCTGCTGGAGCTGGCCCGGGACGAAGGCAGGCACGTGCTGCTGCGCAAGCACCGGGAGTCCGCCCGCCGGCGGCACTCCTGGATCAGGCAGCGCCACGAGCTGTTCCACACCTGGGAGAGCGGCGGCGGCGGGGTGCGGATCGTCCCGCTGCCGGCGCACCCGCCGGCACCGGCGCGCCCGCCCGGCGGGCGGCGCTCCGGCGCCCAGGAGCTGGCCGCGTTCAGGGCGCTGGGCCTGGACCTGAACCTGCCCAGTCACCGCGAGATCCTCAACACCGAGTGGCGGTGCGAGACCGACCGCTGCGAGTACGCCGAGGCCCATCAGGGGGTGCTGCTCGTCTGGCCGGAGGTGCGGGACGACCGGGCGGTCTGCCCCGGGTGCGGGGAGGAGCTGGACGAGGTCGGGCCGCGCCGCTACACCCGCGAGGTCAGGGTCTTCGTCATGGAGGACCGGAAGGACGGCAAGGGGCCACGCGAGCGCACGCTGCTGATGTTCCCGCTCGAGGCCGACGTCCCGGTCGTCCTCGGCCGCGGCCCTGGCGTCGTGAACCTGGCCGTCGAGGTGGCGCCGCCCTACATCGACCGGGTGAGCCGGTCGCACCTGCTGCTGCGGCTGGCCGCCGAGGGATCGGTGCGGGTTGCCTGGGCGACCGACCTCGGATCCACGAACGGCTCGAGGCACGCCCAGCGCAAGAGCGGCTCCCTGGGCAGGCCGGTGGACATGACGGCGAAGCGGGAGTACCAGTTCGGCTTCAAGGATCGGATCGTGCTGGCGAACCGGGTGTGGATGGAGATCACGGACCGGAAGTTCGTGCTGCCCATGCACATGCCCGAGTCAGGAGATCCGGCCGACATACGCCCGACCGCGACGACCACCTACACCGAGCCCCCGTCGGCCTGACGCGCCGCGATTCCGCGCCGCGGCCCAAAGGTGAAGCTGGCGACGGCGCCTCCCGGGGGCTCGGGGGTGCTCCCGGGAGGCGCCGCTACCCGACAGTAACAGCTATCTCAGGCACGCGATGCGCACGATCGCCCCGTATGCCCGAAATATTCACGGGCGGCCGGCGGCGTCGTTCCCGTCACAGCGGCCCGAGCTGGGCGTTCAGGTAGGTGGAGACCTTGTCGATGGCGATGCGCTGCTGAGCCATCGAGTCACGCTCGCGGATCGTGACGGCCTGGTCGGTCAGGCTGTCGAAGTCGACCGTGACGCAGTACGGCGTGCCGATCTCGTCCTGGCGACGGTAACGGCGGCCGATGGCCTGCGAGTCGTCGTACTCGACATTCCAGTGCCGACGCAGCTCGGCGGCGAGGTCGCGGGCGACCGGGGACAGGTCGGCGTGCCGCGACAGCGGCAGCACGGCCGCCTTCACCGGGGCCAGCCGCGGGTCGAGGCGCAGCACGATCCGCCGGTCGACGCCGCCCTTGGTGTTCGGCGCCTCATCCTCGTCGTAGGCGTCGAGCAGGAACGCGAGCGTGGTGCGGTCGGCGCCGGCAGCCGGCTCGATGACGAACGGGACGTAGCGGGTGCCGGTCGCCTGGTCGAAATAGGACAGGTCCGCGCCGGAGCCCTTGGAATGCGCGGTCAGGTCGAAATCGGTACGGTTCGCGATGCCCTCCAGCTCACCCCACTCCAGGCCGGCGAAGTTGAACCGGTACTCGATGTCGACCGTGCGCTTCGAATAGTGGGAGAGCTTCTCCTTCGGGTGCTCGAAGTGACGCAGGTTGTCCTGCTTCATGCCGAGCTCGGCGTACCACTTGGTCCGCTCGGTGATCCAGTAGTCGTGCCACTTCTCGTCCTCGCCCGGCGGCACGAAGAACTCCATCTCCATCTGCTCGAACTCGCGGGTCCGGAAGATGAAGTTGCCCGGCGTGATCTCGTTGCGGAACGACTTGCCGATCTGGCCGATGCCGAACGGCGGCTTGCGGCGGGCCGTCGCCTGCACGTTCGCGTAGTTGATGAAGATGCCCTGCGCGGTCTCCGGCCGCAGGTAGGCCAGCCCCGAGGCGTCCTCGACCGGGCCGAGGTAGGTCTTGAGCAGGCCGTTGAACATCTTCGGCTCGGTGAACTTGCCCTTGGTGCCGCAGTTCGCGCAGACGACGTCGGCCAGGCTGGCCGGCTTGCGGCCGTGCTTGGCCTCGAACGCCTCCTCCAGGTGGTCGGCCCGGTAACGCTTGTGGCAGTTCGTGCACTCGGTCAGCGGGTCGGTGAAGACCTCGACGTGACCGGAGGTCTCCCAGACCTCCCTGGCGAGGATCACGCACGAGTCGAGGCCCACGACGTCGTCGCGGCCCTGCACGACGGCCTTCCACCAGGCCCGCTTCACGTTGTTCTTCAGCTCGACGCCGAGCGGGCCGTAGTCCCAGGACGCCCGCAGACCGCCGTAGATCTCGCTCGAAGGGAACACCAGCCCCCGCCGCTTGCAGAGACTGACGATGGTGTCCATCCGGTCGGGTGTGCCTGCCACGGACCCTGCTCCCACTCTGTCCACTGAGGGCCGCCGGGCATGCGGGAGGAGCATGGTCGCATCCCCTTCGGCCCGATGCGTCTCGTCATCGAGGCGATGTACGTCTCCCCAGCCTACGGACTGAGGCCAACAGCTCGGTGACGGACCGCGCCGCCCGCGCGCCATCCGGCCACCCGCGCCAGGCCTAGAACCGGCCTCCAGCCGGCGGCGCGGCACGGCGTGGCCGGGCCCCGCCGGGCGGCCGGGGTCAGACCGTGTCTCAGACCGTGTCGAGGCGGAGGTACTGGGCCAGCCAGGCACGCAGGCGGGAGCCGTCCACCAGCTCCAGGCGGTTCTTGGCGGCGAACTGGACGGAGGACGGGCCGAAGGACGACGTCGTGACCAGGATGCCCTTGATCGCGCCACGGTCGTGGACCGTGCCGGCGAGCTCACGGACGTAGTGCGCGCCGACCGTGCGCTTCAGCCGCTTCACCGAGATGACGATGAGCCCGCTCGCCAGCGGGTCGTCGGAACGGACCTCGACGTCGACGCCGCCGTCCCCGGACCGGCCGGTGCGCTGCGTGGTGTAGCCCATCTTGGTCAACAGGTCCGCGACCAGCTGCTCGAAGTCGTAGGGGTCCATCGCCAGCAGGTCCAGTGGCGGCCGCCGCGCCGCCCGGGCGACGGGGTGGACGTGCAGGCGCCGGCTGCCCGTGCTGGGCGAGGGCGGGTCCGCCTCCCGGGCGCTCCCGGGGCCGGGGGCGCCCGCCGGCCGCTGCCAGGCCGGCCAGGCCCCGGTCGGGGAGGCGGCGATCACGGTCGGGGCGTCGTGCGGGTCGGCTCCCCCGCCACCGCCGGTTCCCCAGGGATAGGGCGGGAACTGCCGGGTCGGCGGGACGCCCCGGGCCGGGGCGGCCGGCGCCTCGGGGCGGGTCGGCGGCAGCGGAACGCGGGGCCTGGCCGGGGCCGCCGGCCCGCCGGCCCCTCGGGGGGCCTCCGCCCGCCGCCGGCGGGCCGGGCGGGGGGCCCGGCGGGGGCCGGCGGGACGGGACCGGGCCTCGCGGGAACCGGCGCGGGGGGAGCGGACGCGGCGGGGACGGGGTCCTCCTCGACGTGGACGCCGTGCTCGGTCAGCAGCGCCGCCGTGCCCGCCGTCCAGCCCTGGGACACCGCGCGCACCTTCCAGCCGCCTTCGCGCCGGTACAGCTCGACGAGCACCACGCAGCGCTCGGCGCCCTCCACCGTGACCTCGTGCCTGACCGTGAACGGGCCGTCCAGGCCGGGGCCGTCCCAGGCCGACCCACCCGCGGCGTCGATCCGGACCCGCAGCCCCGCATCGTCGGCGAAGGCACCGGTCCAGGCGTCGTCGAGGCTCGCGGCGACGACCACGGACTCGACGACGTCCGGCAACTCGCCCAGGGTGATCCGCACGCACCGGTCGTCGACCAGCCACAGGCAGCCGTCCGCCGAGCGACGCTGGTTGTAGAAGACCAGGTCGCCGTCGTCCCGGACGCGGCGCCGGGCGCCCAGTTCGAGCGCGAACAGGTCGACCACGTCCACCGGCAGCGTCGAGGCAAGCGACACCCGCACGGCCCGGCTCGGCACCGTGGTGTTCGCGCCCTTCGCGAGCTCCAACCGCCACCCCACCATCCGGTCAACAAACCGGTCACAAAGCCGGTCAACAAGCCGGTCATCGAGCCGGTCACCAAGGCACAGGATTCGACCAGCGTAGGCAGCCTATCCAGCGAATACACAGGAGTTGGCGGGTTGCGTCGGGGGGCCGACAACGGCCGCCTCCGGCATCGCGGGCCCCCGCGGCGCCCAGGGACGCTGGCACCGGGACCACCGGCGGCCCCGGTCGCCATCAGCCGGCGCCGCGAGCGGTCGGGCCGTCAGCGGCCGGGGGCGGCGGTCGCGGCGTCCGGAGCCAGAGCGGAACCGTGGCGGCGGGGGGCGGCGGCCGGGCTGTCCTGGCCGACGAGCACCTCGAACGCGCCAGGGACGTCGACGGCGTGCACGAGCAGCGGGGTCAGCTCCAGCTTGACGTCGAACCGCCCCAGCGCCCGCCGCCAGGCGCCGGGGCCGTCCCACTCGGTGACCAGCACCCATTCGGCCGGGTCGTCCATGGCCCGCGCGAGCCGGCCGGAACGATACCCGGCGGCCTGGCCGAGCGCCGCCAGCGCCCGTTCGGCGCCGGCGGCGAACTCCGTGACCAGCCGCGCGGCGGGGCCGGCCGTCTCCCCCGACGCGGCCGGCAGCCGGAACCGGACCATGGCCAGCACCGGCGCCCCGTCGGGGGC
>NZ_JADWYU010000270.1 GCF_016786325.1 Frankia nepalensis
CCGTCTCGGCGGTGGCGACGACGGCGTCCACCCAGGGGCGCGGGTCGACGCCGCGGGCCACCGTCGCCGCGGCGGCCCGTCGGCCGGGGCGGCCGCCGGCCCGCCGCGAGGCGACAGTCTCGCGAGAGCTGTCAGGGAACCCCGGAGCCGTCAGGCGGCCACGGTGATCCGGTTGGTCGCCGGCGGCGCGACCGGGGCGTTCGCGGTCAGGTAGGCCGCGAACGCGTCAAGGTCGACGCCCTGGTTGACCGGGCCGGTGCCCTCGGTGAAAACGCTGAAGCCGTCGCCACCACCGGCAAGGAAGTTGTTGATGGTGATCTGGTAGGCGGCCGTCGGGTTCAACGGCTGGCCACCGATGACGATGTTGCTGACCTTCGAGCCGACCGGAGCGCTCTGGCTGACCGTGTAGGTGATGCCGGCCGGCTGGAGGATCCGGTTCAGGGCGTACTGCTGCTCCAGGACCCGCTTGATGGCGTCACCCGTCATGGTCTGCACCGTGAGCAGGTTGGCGAACGGTTGGACGGTGAACGCCTCGCCGTAGGTGACCTGGCCCGGCTGCTCGGCGCCGGACGGCGCGAACACCAGGTCGGCCCGGACACCGCCGGGGTTCATGAACGCGGCCACCGCGCCGCCCTTGTCCGGGGCGGAGGTCGCCGCGAGCTGGGACGAGGCGATCAGGTTGCCGAGCGGCGTCTCGCCACTCGGAGCGGCTACCCGGTTGATGTCGGCCGTGATGCTTCCGATGACCTGGTTCTCCAACGTCGCGGACGCGGCGCCGTACTCGTCGATCATCCGGGTGATCTTCTGCTCCGGCTTCACGTCCCGGGTCACGATGTGGTTCGCCGCGACGGCCTTGACGACGTCGCCGGACCCCTTGTCGATGGTCAGGTTCATCTCGGTGATGATCCGGCCGAACGACGCGGCCTGGGTGACCAGCCGGCCGTCGACGACGCAGTTGTACGGCTGGTGGCTGTGACCGGAGACGACCGCGTCGATCTCGTCATCAAAGCCGTTGACGATGTCGACGATCGGACCGGTCAGGCCGGTGCAGCCGTCGTAGGTGCCGGTGCTGGCCTGCGATCCGCCCTCATGCAGGATGACGACGATCGTCTGAACGCCCTGGCTCTTCAGCGTCTGGGCCGTGGCGTTCGCCGTGGCGACCTCGTCCAGGAACTTCAGGCCCGCGACGCCGTCGGCCGTGACGATCCCCGGGGTGCCCTCGAGGGTCATGCCGATGAAGCCGACCTTCACGCCCTGGAATTCCTTGATGGCGTAGGGCGGCAGGATCGGCTGGTTGGTGTCCTCGTCGACGACGTTCGCGGCCAGGTACTGGAAGTCCGCCCCGCGATACCTGCCGAGCTGGCAGCCGTCGACAGGATGGCAGCCACCGTTCTGCAGGCGCAGCAGCTCGGCCGAACCCTCGTCGAACTCGTGGTTGCCGACGCTGGCCAGGTCGACCTTCATCTGGCTAAGCACGTTGATGGTCGGCTCGTCGTGGAACAGCGCCGAGATCAGCGGACTGGCTCCGATGTTGTCGCCCGCCGCCACGGTGATCGTGTTGCGGTGACCCTTGCGCAGGTCGCCCAGATGCCTGGCGAGGTAAGTGGCACCGCCGGCGTCCACCGTGCCGATCCTGCCGCCGCTGCCGGTCGGGGGACGCAGGTTGCCGTGGAAGTCGTTGAATCCGAGGATCTGTACCTCTATCGTGCTGTCTTTTGCCGCGGCCGCGGCCGGCAGGGTGACCGCGAGACCGACGACTAGCGTGGCGGCGATGCCGACAACACCCAGGCGCGCCCGCCGTGAGGGACGAAGTCTCATCTGGCTCCGATCGGAACGGTGAATCGAGCGCGAGCAGGCTATTGGCCGCGCGTGGCGGGACCGCCACGGCGATGTCGCCTCCCGGTTAACGCCCGATGTCCGACCCCAGGCCCCGTGATCACCGATTTCACCGACCGCCACATTCGGGCCCGCGTTCGCCGTCCGCCCGTCAGGTCACGTCTCATAAGGGTCGGCCGGCGGTTCGATGACCTCAAGGGAACTCGCCATGAACCCCGGCCGGCCGTCCGGCGGGGCGTCGCCGGCCCAGCGCGCCTCGACCGTGACCCAGGTGTTCTCGTCCGGAACGGAGACATTCGCGGGAAGGGTGAGCGTGATGGCGGCCGGCTCGGCATCGGCCGCGCAGCAACGAATGACAAATCGCGTCAGGATGAGTTTTCGCCCGTCCGGGTCGACGACGAACCCGGTGAGCCGCAGGGTGTGCCCGGAGAGGGTGTCGCCGCCGTAGGCACGCTCGACGGCCTCGTCCAGCGCGACCGTGACGGTGCCATCCGCGCCGGCGCTCAGCGGCGTGAACGGCACCGGCCGCGGCGGTGGCACGCTGACCGCGGCCCGGCTGGCGCTGAACGCGCCGAGCGCCGGCGGCCCGACGAGGTAGACGACCGCGACCGGCAGCACCAGCAGCAGCGCCACCCGCGGCGCCCCACCGAAGCCGCGTCCGTGTCCGTGCTCGTGCTCGTGCTCGTGCTCGTCGGGATGCTCGCCGGACTCGGCACGCCCGCCGGAGCGGACGTAGCTGGCGAGCGCCACGAGGCCGAGCAGCGCGACCAGCGCGCCGGTGGCGAACAGCGGGATCCGCATCTCGCCCCGGACGTAGGACGTGTACGCGCCGGTCTGGGCGAGCCGCAGGCAGGTGACGCCGACGACGAGCAGCAACAGGCCACCGAGTGGCCCGACCCGTTCGCCGGCCGCGGCCGGCCGGTGGTCCCCGTGCCCGCCAGGCCGGTCGCGCGGAAGCGATGAATCCGTCGCCGGAGGTTCGGCGGTCACAGCAGGATCTCCCCCACGACGACGGCCGACAGGACCGCCGTGACGAACGTGAGCGGGGCGAAGACGGTCGTCACCCGGCGGCCGAACGTGCCCCACTGCATGGCTATCAGCTTCACGTCGACCATCGGCCCGACGACGAGGAACGCCAGCCGCGCGGTCAGCGGGAACTGCGTCATGCTGGCGGCGACGAACGCGTCCGCCTCGGAGCAGATCGCCAGCAGCACGGCGAGCGCGGCGAGCGCGAGCACGGTCAGCGGGCCGGCGTCCGACACCGCGTCCAGCGCCGACCGCGGCACCGCCACGTTGAGGGTCGCGGCGAGCGCGGCGCCGAGCACGAGAAATCCGCCGGCGTGCAGGAAGTCGTGTCCGGCGACCTCGGCGAGCCGGCCCCACCGCCACGCGGCCCGCGCCCGCGCGGGACTCGCCGCGCGGGTGGCCGGCGGGGGCAGCGGAACGCCGAACCGGTGCCAGACCAGGCCGACCAGAACCGCCGCCGCCAGCGACGCGACGAACCGCGCCGCCACCATCTCAGGCGTGCCCGGGAAGGCGACCGCGGTCGACACCAGCACGATCGGGTTGATGGCCGGCGCCGCGAGCAGGAACGTGAGCGCGGCGGCGGGCGGCGCGCCGTTGTCGGCGAGCCGTTTCGCCACCGGTACCGAGCTGCATTCGCAGCCCGGCAGCACCGCCCCGGAGACGCCCGCGACGGGCACGGCGAGCGTCGCCCGCCGTGGCAGGACCCGGCCGAGCGCGCCGTCGGGCACGAACGCCGCGACGGCGCCGCTGACCAGCACGCCGAGCGCGAGGAACGGTGCGGCCTGGATCGTCACAGCCAGAAAGATCGTGCACCAGGCGCGCATGCCGTCGGCGTCCGCGTAGAAGACGGCGAGCCCCACCGGCACGACGACCGCGAGCACGGCGAGGACGCTCCCGGGCGACGGCGCCGCCCGGCCGGCGATGCCCCGGCGCGCCGGGGCCGTCGTCTCCGGAGTCGTGGGAACGGGACTGGTGCGAGCCGCCGGGGCCGCGGCCGTCGGTACCGGAGCCGGCGGTACCGAGTCTGTCGGTACCGGGGTCACGGCCGTCGTCGAATGGGCGTCCGGGCTGGACCTGGCCGCTGGCACGGGGCGGACTCTAGCTGCGGCTTCCGCGAGCCCGCCAGCCACTCTCTCGCCGTTCACAGCGGCTTTACGTGTCGTCAATCCGCGACCGGGTGTCTCCTACTCGCGCGATCGACCCGCCGGCACCCACACGGTCGATCCGCCGGCCGGGCGCGCCGGGATTCGCCGCGCCGGGGCGGCCCAGGCGGTTCACTTCCTGGCCGGCCTTTCGACAGAAACGAGCAAGGTCCGGGCTGCGCGAATGTACCGCGTCATTGCTTGGCTTGGCCGGCGCGCCGGCGTCGAGGGACGACGTCGCCGCGCAGGAGGACCTGTGGAGCGCAACACGGAAGACCACCCCGCCGAGGACCGGTCCGCCCACGACCGTCCCGCGGTCGGCCGCCGCGCCCTCGGCCGCCGCAGCGTGATCGCGGGGCTCGCGGCCACGCCCGTCATCGTCGCCACCGCCTCGGCCGCCTCGGCCTCGGGCAGCCAGGGCGGATCCGGGCAGGGCTCCCGGCCGAAGACCCTCGTGGTGGGGCACCGCGGCGCCTCCGGCTACCGGCCGGAGCACACGCTGGCCTCGTACGAGCTCGCGGCCCGGATGGGCGCCGACTTCGTCGAGCCGGACCTCGTCATCACCAAGGACGGCCACCTCGTCTGCCGGCACGAGCCCGAGATCGGCGGCACGACGAACGTCGCCGACCACCCCGAGTTCGCGGCCCGCAGGGTGACGAAGACCCTCGACGGCGTGGCGGTGACCGGCTGGTTCACCGAGGACTTCACGCTCGCCGAGCTGAAGACGCTGCGCGCCAAGGAGCGGATCCCGGACATCCGGCAGCGCAACACCCTGTACGACGGCCGGTTCGAGATCCCGACGCTGGCCGAGGTGCTCGACCTGCGCAAGCGGCTGTCGAGGGAGCTGGACCGCGAGATCGGCGTCTACCCGGAGACCAAGCACCCGACCTACTTCCAGCAGGCGGGGCTGCCGCTGGAGAAGCGGCTGCTGGACGCGATCAGCCGGGCGGGCCTGAACGACAAGAAGGCGGCGGTCTTCGTGCAGTCCTTCGAGGTGACCAACCTGATCCAGCTGCGCAAGCTCGGGCTGAAGACGCCGGTGGTCCAGCTGCTGTCCGGCAGCGGCGCTCCCTATGACCTGCGCGCCGCCGGTGACCCGCGCACCTACGCCGACCTGATCACCCCCGCCGGCCTGAAGACGATCGCTACCTACGCGAACGGCATCGGCCCGGAGAAGAACCAGGTCATCCCGCGGGACTCCGCCGGCAACCTGCTCGCGCCGACCTCCCTCGTCACGGACGCGCACGCCGCCCGTCTGCTCGTGCACCCGTACACGTTCCGCGCGGAGAACAGCTTCCTGCCCGCCGGTTACCGGAAGGGCACCGTGGCGGCCGAGTACGGCCGGGCCATCGACGAGCAGGTCACCTTCCTGAAGGCGGGTATCGACGGCCTGTTCACCGACAACGCCGACGTCGGCGTTCTCGCCCGCGCCGCGGGCGGCCGCGGCGGCCCCCCCCCCCCCC
>NZ_JADWYU010000271.1 GCF_016786325.1 Frankia nepalensis
CGGATCCAGCGGACGAACCGCCCGTCCGGCGGCCGCCGCCGCCGGCCCCGCCTGCGCGGGGCCGGGCCAGGGCCGCGGATCGGGTGTCAGGTCCGCGGGTAGATCGGCTCAGGTCCGCGGATAGAGGGAGTAGGACGGGAAGTTGCCGTAGAGGCGCTCGTCGGGGTCAGGGCCGACGGTGACGGCGCGCACGAGGTGCTCGCCGCCGACGAAGGCGCCCTTCCAGGAGGCGCCGCGGCCGCCGAACGGCTCCGCGCGGTCCCCGCGGGAGCGCGGCTTGTTGATTCCGATCTTGAAGGCGGCCAGCTCGGCGGACATTCGCCTGGCCTTGTCCTCGTCGTCGCAGGCGAGCGAGGCGACCAACGCCCCGTTCGAGGCGTTCATGGCGGCGAGCAGTTCGGCTTCCGAGTCGACCAGCACGATGGTGTCCACCGGGCCGAACGGCTCGGCGTGGTGGAGCGCGCACGAGCTGGGTGGGGACAGGATCGCCACCGGCGGCGCGTAGGCGGCGGTGTCCTGCCCAGGCAGGAACCGGCCGTCGGTGAGCCTGCCGCGGTGGAGCGGGACGCCGCCCTTGGTGATCGCCTCGTCGACCCGGCCGGCGAGTTCCGCCGCCTTGACCGCGTTGATCAACGGGCCGAAGTCGAGGTCGGGCAGTGGCTCGTCGTCGGTCGCGACGGCGAGCGGGTGCCCGAACCGGACCGACTCGACCACCGGCAGGTACATCTGGAGGAACTGGTCGAACAACTGGCGCTGCACCACATAGCGCGGGTAGGCGGTGCACCGCTGCTTGCCGTACTCGAAGCCCTTGCGCAGGTGGCCCGCGAGCAGGTCCCACTGTGAGAACTCCCAGATCCCCCAGGCGTTGAGGCCCTCCTGCTCCAGGAAGTGCCGCTTGCCGGTGTCGACCAGGGCCGCGGCGACCTGGCCGCCGGCCGAGCGGCCGCCCACGAACGCCAGCGCGCCGATCTCCGGGGCCCGTACCAGCGCGCCGGACAGCCGCGAGCCGGGCCCGGAGACCAGCGAGATCGGCAGCCCTTCGCGGTGGGCTAGCGCGCAGGCCAGCGTGAGGCAGGCGGCGCCGCCGTCGGTCGGCGTCTTGGCGATGACCGCGTTGCCCGCGAGGACCTGCACCAGGACGGCGTGCATGAGCACGCTCATCGGGTAGTTCCAGCTGGCGATGTTGCTTACCGGGCCGGGTAGCGGGGCCCGGTCGGCGAGCATCCCCTCGATCTCGTCCAGGTACCAGCGGACGCCGTCGATCGCCCGGTCGACGTCGGTCCTGGCGAGTCGCCACGGCTTGCCGATCTCCCAGACCAGCAGCAGCGCGAGCGTGTCCCGGTGGGCGTCGAGCGCGTCGACGGCGGCGGCCACCCGCGCGCGCCGGTCGGCCAGCGAAACGTCCCGCCAGCGCTGGTGGGCCGCCAGCGCCGCGCCGATCGCCTCCCGCGCCTCGTCGATCTCGATCATCGGCGGACCGGCGATCGGGGTGGCGTCGACGGGTGAGGCGCTGCTGGACAGCGGCACGCCCGTCGGGCGCCAGCGGCCGCCCCACAGGTTGTGCAGCCGGCCGTCGCCGAAGGCCTCGGGCGCCGCGTCGCGGGCCCTGGCGAACACGTCGGCCCAAGCGGTTCCCGGCGCCAGCCGCAGCCGGGCGGCGGTGGGTGAGGTGTCGGCGGACCGGCCCGCGGACGGGTCGCTTACGGCGGGGGTAACGCGGCTGGGCCGGGCGGCGGTAACCATGTACTGCACGGTGCGTCAGATCACGCGGTTGTGCCACCAAAGAGGGGGCGCCGTTTTGGCACCGGGTGACTTTAAGCGGTTGGCGCGACCCGGCGGTCACCGTTTTGGCACCGGGTGACTTTATGTGGTTCGGGCGACCCAAGCGGTCGGGGCTATGTCAAACCGCATTAGAAACGCCTTTGGAAGGCGTGCGTGAGGCGGGGATCCGCGCCCTACAAGCGCCCGGCTGGTGCTGGTCGCGGGCCGGAAGGCGCGGGTGAGGGCACGTGGCGCCCGGCTGGTGTCCCGACATCGCGGGGAAGTCGGACCGATGCCGGCTTGGCACGCGGCAATCCGGCTCTCCGTCCCATCTGTTCCTGGATGCGGCAAAAAGTGCGCCTTGGCGGGGGTATCATTCGGGCATGTCGGAAGCGTTTGGCTCGCGCCACGCTGACAAGGCGCGGACGTCAATGCAACCACTGGTACGTGTCTCATCACGTAGAGTGGGCGGGCACCAGAACCACCATTCGCCGGTGGTCCTATTAGGTACTTCCGAAAGATCCGTTCATCGATTTCCGGGTGTGTGATGACCGCCAGCGTCGTTCCGCCGTCGGCCGCCGCCGAGGCCGACCCGATCCGGGGCGTGACCCCGATCCGGGTTCTCGTGGTGGACGACCATGAGCTGTTCCTGCAGGGCCTGCAGACCGTTCTCGAGATAGAGGACGACATCAAGGTCGTCGGGCGAGCCGGTGACGGTCAGGAGGCAGTTTCCCTGGCCTCCGGGACCTTGCCGGACATCGTGCTCATGGACGTCCGGATGCCGCTGCGCGACGGAATCGCGGCGACCGGCGCGGTCAAGCGCGCCGTCCCCGGCGTAAAGATCGTGATGTTGACGGTCAGCGACGAGGAGAACGACCTCTTCGAGGCGATCAAGGCGGGAGCCGTCGGCTACCTGCTCAAGTCGATCCCGCCGCACGAGGTCGCGGACGCCGTCCGCGCCGTCCACAACGGGCAGAGCCTGATCAGCCCGTCGATGGCCTCCAAGCTGATGACCGAGTTCGCGACCATCGCCCGCGGTACCGAGGACCGTCCCCGGCTGCACACTCCGCATCTGACCGCGCGCGAGCTCGAGGTTCTCAAGCTCGTCGCGGAGGGCCGGGCCAACCGCGAGATCGCCCGCAAGCTGTTCATCAGCGAGAACACGGTCAAGAACCACGTCCGCAACATCCTGGACAAGCTCCAGCTGCACTCGCGGATGGAAGCCGTGATGTATGCCGTCCGCCAGGGCCTCTTCGACCTCGAGTAGGACGGCCAAGGGCCATGCGGCGTGGGTCATCCCTGGCCGCCGTCCCCTTGGCCGCCGTCCCCTGGCGGTCTCCTGGTCGCCCGACCGGCGCCCGCCGCCGGGCGACCCGTCCCGGTTCTGGCCCGGTACCGAGGGCGGGACGCCGGCGGTCGCTCTGTCGCTGGCGGTCGCGGCGTGCCACGATGCCACGAGCGACGTAACTTGCGTTTTCGGCGGCCGGACGTGCCGCTGACGTCGGGGGGAGGCCAAGGGTGAGCATCGCCGAGGCGCGGCGGGCCGCGCGGGCGACGGCGGCGGCCGTGGCGACCGCGGGCACCGTCCTGTCGGCGACGGCGGTGGCTGCCGTCGTGGGGTCGGCCGCAGCCGTGGTGCTCACCGCGCGGACCGCCGCGGCGGTCGCCGCGGGCGCCGCCGGGGCGGTCTCGTCGACGGCGTCCGCCACCGTGGCGGCGACGACCGTCCTCGCCTCCGCGGCCCTCGCGGCCCGGGCGAAGAGCCGGGCGGCATCCTCGGAAGCGTGAGCTCGCGACGACCGACCGCCCAACGACAGACCGCCCAACGACAGACCGCCCAACCACCGGCCACGCGGCGACGGGCCACGCGGCGACCGGCCGCCCGGCGGCCGACCACACGGCTACCGGCCGCGCGCCCGCTGAGCGTCCGCCCGGGCCTGGGCACGCGGTGACGGCCGTGGTCGTGCTGGCCGACGGAAGCCCCTCTCCCGCCCGGGAGGCTCGCGCCGACGGGCAGCCCCGGCGCGGCGGACCGGTGGGCGTGCTGGTCGACGAACCGGGCCGCGGACGTCTGCTGCTGGACTGCGGCCTCGGGGTCACGACCCGGGCGGCGTTCGCCGGCCTCTCACTCGTGGGCGTGACGGTGCTGCCGACCGGCCCGGGGCCGGACCGCCGTGACCCGGGCATCCCGCCCCGGGCGCTGGTGGACGTGGCCGCTGGTGACCCGCCGCCGGCCGGGGTCCTGGTGCTCCCCGCCGGCGGCGACGAGGTCGCTCTGCTGGTGGACACAACGCGTGGCGTGCTGCTGCACTGCCCCGCCGAGGGGCCGCTGCCGGCGGCGACCGTCGCGGCGCTGCCGGCGCGGGTGGTTCCCACCGTGCCGCTCGCCCCGGCGGTGCGCGCGCAGCTGGCCGGCGTCACGCTGCTCGCGCCGGTGCCACCGGGCCGGCGAGTCCTGGTCACGGGCGGCGCCCGGTCCGGCAAGTCGCGGCTGGCCGAGCAGATGTTCGCCGGCAGGGACGGGGTCGTCTACCTCGCGACGGGCGTGCCGGCCTCGGCGGACGACCCCGAGTGGTCCGCCAGGGTCGCCCTGCATCGCGGCCGCCGGCCGGCGACCTGGTCCACGGTCGAGACCGCGGACGCCGCGGCGGTGCTCGCCGCCCCGGGCCGGCCCTCACCCGCCGGGTCCGCCGCCACGCCGGTGTCCGACGCGCCGGCCGCGGGCAGCGCGGCCGGCGAAGCCGGGCGGGCCGTCCTGTTCGACTGCGTCGGCACCTGGCTCACGGCCGCGATGGACGCGGCGGGCCTCTGGGCCGTGACCGAGGCCGGCGGCCCGGCGGCGGACGCCGCCGACGCGGCGCTCGCCCGGGCGGTGGACGAGCTGGTCGCGGCCTGGGCGGCGACCGCGGCCGACGTCGTCGCGGTGACGAACGAGGTCGGCTCCGGGGTCGTTCCCGCCACCGTCGCCGGCCGCCGGTTCCGCGACGAGCTGGGCCAGCTCAACGCCCGGCTCGCCCAGGCCGCCGACGAGGTCTGGCTGTGCACCGCCGGCGTCGGCCAGCGCATCCGCTGACCAACGCGCGCGCGACGCGCGGATAGTTGGTGGTGTCGGTATTGGGAGGTGCGTCCGCGATGGGGCAGGATGATCAGGTAGCACACCCCTGGCGCGGCGCGTGCGTGGACCCTTGAAGGTCGACATCCGTCGAAAGCGGTGGCAGAGGAGGATCCCGGCCATGACGACACCGACCGGTGGTGGCGACGACGGTTCCCGTGAGTGGGACCACGACGAACGGACCTATCTCGGCTTCGACACGGCCTCCTCGGCGGCCGGCCCCCCGGTCGCTGGTGGCCCGGCTGAGCCGGGGGAGCCGAACCCCGGCCCGCCGGTTCCTCCGCCCGCCCAGCCCGTCCCCGACACGAGAACGACCCGGCTGCGCCGGGTGGGGCGGGGCGGGCGTGACCGCGGTCGTGGGCCCTTCGAGGAGCGTCCCCCGGCTCCCGGCCAGCCGGCTGGCCCGTACGGCCCCTACGACGGTTACGACGTCCCGCCGACCCCCGGCGGTGGCATGGTCGACGTCGGCGTGGACGACCTGCTGGGCCACGGCGGTGGCGGGCCCCGCCCCCCCCCCCCCCCCCCCCCGGGCGGGCCGCGCCGCCGCGCCCGCCG
>NZ_JADWYU010000272.1 GCF_016786325.1 Frankia nepalensis
CTCGATCGGCACGGCACTCGGACCAGGCATAACCCCAGTCTACGATCAGCCCAAAAACTTCAGACTCGGAACACTAGTGACAATTAGTGAGGCGCTGGACAGGGATCGGGTCCGGAAGCTGTTCGACCTTCGGAGCAGCTACAACGCCCTGTCCGGTGGCGACTTCAGGGAAGACCCGTATCCGATCTGGCATCGACTCCGCGAGCAGGCGCCGGTGCATCCGGGAGTAGTCCATGAGCTGACCGGCTACCCCGGTTCGGCGTTCTTTCAGGGTCTGCCCTTCGAAGACCGGCCCCACTTCTCGGTTTTTGGCTTCGACGCCTGCGACGCTGCCTTTCGGGATGAGGAACTGTTTGCCTCGTCGCCGGAACCCGTCGATCCAACCGATGAGACGGTCAGTTACACCACCAGCCTGCTGCAGATGGGAGGCGCCCGGCACCGCCGCTACCGCGGCCTCGTGCAGCCGTCCTTCGTGCCCGCGAAGGCCAAATGGTGGATCATGAACTGGATCGAGGAGGCGGTGCATGCGCTGGTTGACGGCTTCCTTGACGAGGGCCGCGCCGAGCTCAACACCGACTTCTGCGCCGCGATCCCGTTGCTGACGATCACCGGCAGCTTTGGTGTTCCCGTTGAGCAGGCGCTGACCATCCGAGAGTCGCTCAGCGACCCGCCGAAGATTGTCAGCATCCTGGCGCCGGTGGTCGCCGCCCGGCGCGAGTCCCCGCAGGACGACCTGATCAGTGTGCTTGTCGAGGCCGAGCTGAAGGACGAGGACGGGGTCATGCACCGTCTCTCGGACGTCGAGATCTACACGTTCGCGCTCCTGCTGTTGCTGGCTGGTTCCGGCACGACCTGGAAGCAGATGGGCATCACTCTCGCGGCGCTGCTGCAACGACCGAAGGCCCTCGACGCCGTCCGCGAGAACCGGCAGCTACTGCGGGCAGCCATCGAGGAGTCGTTGCGGTGGACGCCCACCGACCCGATGTTCTCCCGCCATGTCACCCAGGACATCGACTTCTACGGTGTGCACCTCCCGAGGGGGGCCGTGGCCCACCTGTGCATCGGTGCGGCCAACCGGGACCCGGCCCGGTGGGACCGGCCCGACGAGTTCGACATCCACCGCCCGCTGAAGCGGTCGCTCGGGTTCGGCGGCGGGCCCCACATCTGCCTTGGCATGCACGTCGCCCGGGCGGAGATGACGGTCGGAATCGGCACCCTGCTCGACCGGCTCCCGAACCTGAGGCTCGACCCCGCCGCCGAACCGCCCCGCGTCATCGGCATGTACGAGCGGGGCGCGACCGAAATCCCCGTGGTGTTTGGTTAGGCGCGACATCGGTGTGGTCGGCCCACCCGTGCTGGAGCGCCGCCGGGCGCTCAACCGGACCCCGTCGGGTGCCCGCGGGCGTGTCGGTGTCTCCGGCCGACCTGCACCGGTCATACGCCGGTGGCGCGAGACCCATTGTCGAGACCTGCGCTGGTCTACCGGCACGCCGCGGGTGGCGACTTCCCGCGATCGAGCGGCCCAGGGCGTTCGCCAACGAACTGCGCAGTTTCTTTCGCCTTTGTTCGGAAACACGCAGACCAGGAGGAACGATGACCGAGTCCGTACCAGTCCCTGAAACACTCGAAGAGGCTCTCGATCCCGCGTGGCTCAGCCTCGCGTTATCCCAGCGCCACCCAGGCATCGAGGTCGCCAACGTGATCGTGCGGTCAGTCGACACGCGAATCTCGACGAACGCGCGCTTCACTGTCGAGTGCACCGGCGGTGTCCCCGACGGACTCTCACCTCACCTGTGTGTCAAGGGGTACTTCGGCGAGGCCGGCCGACCCTTTGCCTTCCTCGGGGGGCCCGAAGCATGTTTCTACGCGACGCTGGCCGAGCCCATGGGTGTGCGCACTCTCCGAAGCCACTACGCTGGAGCCTCGCCCGAGACCGGTGCAGGGGTCTTCGTCACCGAGGACATCATCACCGCGGGTGGCGATTTTCTCGACGCACTGTCGCCGTATTCCGTGGATCAGGCGGCGCAGAGCCTTTCCGAGTTCGCGCGTCTCCACGCTTTCGGCTGGGGACTGCCGAAATCAGTTCACGAACCATGGCTCGCGCCCCGTATCGACATGTACTTCGGGCATCGGGGCGAGGGCACGATCCAGTCAAACTTTGACGGTCCCGTTGGAGTCGACGTCGCGCCCGAGGCGCGAGACGCGGGCCGGCTCGTGCGCGCCCAGCGGCTGTTGGCGGCCCGTCAGGAGGGTCCCGGCTGGACACTCATCCACGGCGACGCGCACGTCGGCAATATCTTCCTCGCCGGCGACGGCCAGCCCTCCCTCGTCGACTGGCAGCTCGTGCAACGGAACTTCTGGGGCATTGACGTCGGCTACCACATCGCTTCAACCATCTCGACTGAAGACCGCGAAAGAGCGGAACGGGACCTGCTGCGACACTATCTCTCTGAGCTGAGCGCGCGTGGTGTCGATGCGCCCTCGTGGGAGGAGGCATGGACTGCATACCGGATCGGTACCGTCTATGGCTTCTTCATGTGGGGTATTACCATCATCGTGAAACCCGAGATCGTCCGCGTTCTACTCCAACGTCTGAGCGCCGCCGTCGCGGCGCACGACGGTTTCGCGGCAGTTGGGGTCTGAGAACAACGCCAGGAATTTTGTTCGGCGGCGCCTCAACGTCATGTCGTTGGCTGAGACGATCGTTGTCCGGGGCCGGCTGTGCCGTGACTCTGCCGACGCGTTGGCTCGGCCGAAGCGGTCCGATTGTCTAGGCGAAGGGCTTGGCTGGATGAACATCAGCATCCCGCCGTGGACCGCCGATGACGAGGCAGAGCGACGGACTTTGACCGGCGTCGCGGCCCGCGTCGCCCAACGCCTGCTGGCGATGGCCGCGGCGATCTGGCACAACAACCAGACCGCCGCGCCCATCACCCACCCCCTGATCGCCTACGACCACCGACCGGAGACAGGACCTACTCGTCTAGGGGGGCGCGGCACGGGCGCGAGCCCGGTGAACCGGGCCCGTCCCGGCAGCGACCACCATCTACGCGGGTCTCGTGGTCCCGCCGGTGATCACCGCGAGAGAATGGTGACGGCGGCGGTTCCAGGTGCCCCGTAGACCTGCGCATAGCCGACGCGTGGGTTACCGGGGACCTGCCGTTCGCCGGCCTGCCCCCGAAGCTGGCGTACCAACTCGTGCACCTGGCGCAGCCCAGAGGCCCCGATCGGCTCGCCGTTGGCGATCAGGCCACCGTCGGTGTTGACCGGCAGCCGGCCGGCGATCTCGGTGGCGCCTTCCGCGAGCAGCTTCTCCTGCTCGCCATCGGCGCAGAAGCCGTTCTCAGCGAGGTGGATGACCTCGGCGCCGGCGTCGGTGTCCTGCAACTGGACGACGTCGACGTCCTCGGGACCGATCCCGGCCTGCTCGTAGGCTGCCCGCGAGGCGTAGACCGTCGGCGCCGCGTCCTCCTCGATAGCCGCCCAGGTGGTGTTCACCTCGTACGCACCGTACCGGCGGGTGCGGATGGTCGAGGCACGCACGAAGACAGGCTTGTCGGTGTAACGGTGGGCCACGTCGGCCCGGCAGAGGACCACGGCCGCCGCGCCCTCGTCCGGGGCGCAGAACATGAACTGTGTCAGCGGGTAGTTGAGCACGGGCGAGGCCAGGATCTCGTCCTCCGAGATCGGCTTGCGCCGGAAGGCATTGGGGTTGAGCGCGCCGTTCCGGAAGTTCTTCGCCGCGACCCGGGCGAGCGTCCGGGAGGTGATATTGTGATCGTGCATATAGCGGTTGATCTTCATGCCGAAGAACTTCGTGGTGACGTACTGACCGTTCTCCGCGTACCACGACGGCATGTTCACCAGCATCGGGTCCTCGACGAACGCTCCGCGCGGATGCTTGTCCAACCCGACGGCGACGGCGAGGTCACACTGGCCAGTGCGGATGGCATTGGCAGCCTGCTGGATCGCGCTGGCGGCCGTGGCGCAGGCGTTGAAGACGTTGATGAAAGGGATGCCGGTCAGCCCGAGCAGCCCGGTCAGCGGGTCGGTCTGCGCTACCTCCCAACTGCCTCCGCAGGCAAACTGTATGTCCTCCCAGGCCACTCCCGCGTCGGCGAGCGCGAGGTCGATCGCCTCCGCGCCCATGGCGAAGGCTGACTTGTCACCGAACCGGCCGAAGGGATGAAGACCTGCGCCGATGATCGCGACATCGTTCATCCTGGACTCCTCAGGGGCTGTCGGTGCTACCGGAAACCGGTGCAAAAGCGAAGGTCATGATCTCGTCGTCGGCGTCGTCAACGTAGAAGGGAACGATTGACAACTCCATCTCCATGCCAAAGCGCAACTTCGTCGGGTCGCTCTCCGTCAGCCTCGACTCGACCCGGATGACGTCGCCCAGCTGCACGAGGCCGACCCCGAAGGGTGTAAAGCGATCCGCCTTGTCGGAACCCGCGTAGGGAAGCTTCGGCACGAAACCCTGCGTCGTCCAAGCCACGAGAGTGCCGCGCCGCGGCAGGAGCAACTCGGACATACTGGACCGTCCGCACCGGGGGCAGCGAGACTGTGCAGGGAACGTCGTCGCTGCGCAGTCGCCGCACCGACTGCCGATGAGCTGCGGAGTGTCATGCGGCCAGGTGAAGACCTCAGCCAGTGGCGTTTGCATCGGCGCTGCGCCCTCTCGTCGATCTACGTTGCTCCCACGGTAGCATCAAACCTCTAGAGGTTTCTCGTCTGACGGGTCGGTGCTGTCGCCGGTGCCGGCGTGCGGGTGCGGGTGCGGGTGCGGGTGGACGGTCGAGCTGGCCGGGCGGGGCGAACAGCGGGTCGGGAACCGCGATGGTCACGGTGCCGACGGCGGTGCTCCCGCTGGTAGCGCGACCGGCCCGCAGACCACCTGCACATCGATCCGCAGGCCTTGGCGACTACCGCGTCTCCGAAGCCCCGGTGATCGACCTATCGGTCGCCAGCGGTCCGCGCGACCAGACCGGGATCCAGGTGACGATCGAGCAGTACGTCATCGCGACGGACTTAGCGGACTGTCGTCGCCGTCGGTCCCCGGTGCTGGACGGGCTCAACGCCACGGGCCGGCTCGACCTGCACCGGGCGCTCGTGGACTCCTCCCACGCCCGCCAGCACCGCACGGCTCCGGCCTGGGCCGTCAGCGCTGGCCGGTGGAACGCACCGTTGGCTGGCTCCACCAGTTCCGCCGGCTGCGCACCCGCTGGGAACGCCGCGCCGACATCCACCAGGCCCTACTCACCTCGGCTGCTCGATCATCTGTCTACGTCGACTGAAAAGCTCATTCTGAACCGGCTCTTTAGCGCGCTCTGACTGCTCGCAAC
>NZ_JADWYU010000273.1 GCF_016786325.1 Frankia nepalensis
GGCACATCACGTTCGGGTTCGGCGCCCACTTCTGCCTCGGCGCGGCCCTGGCCCGCATGGAAGGCCAGATCGCGCTCGCCGGAACCCTCAAGCGCTTCCCCCGCTGGGAGATCGACGAGTCCAGGCTCGTCCCGGTCCAGACCAGCACCGTCCGCGGCTACAGCTCCGTCCCGATCTCCTTCGGCTGACGGAGCGCTCGTCTCTCCGATCCCGACCAGCGCAGATGGGTGTGCTCGCCATGAACCAGGACGAAGTGATCCGCTCGCTGAGCGAACGGCTCGCGCGGCTCGAGGACCTGGAGGAGATCCGCAAGCTGTACATCGACTACGGCCGGCACCTCGACGCGGGTGACCCGGCCGCGTACGCGGCGCTGTTCGCGCGCGACGCGAAACTGCGGCTTGGCCCGGTGATGCGCGCCGACGGCCGCGAACAGATCGAGCGGGCCGCCGCCCAGGTCGTCAAGCTCGCGCCCGACGGCTCGAAGAGCTCCGTCCACCTGCTCGGGTCACCCCTGGTCGAGCTCGCCGGGGACACCGCGACCGGCGAGTGCGTGTGGGCGGCGGTCTCCCGTGACGACGACGGCGCCCCGCGGGTGCTCGTCGGCCGCCACGTCGACGAGCTCGTGCGCGAGGACGGGCGCTGGCGGTTCGCGCGCCGCCGCGGCCTCATCGACATCGGGGCCCTCGGCTCCGGCTGACCCGGAGCCGCGCCGGCCCGCGCGGCCGGGCTGGCGGCCGACGCGGTCCGTCGGCCGACGCGGTCCGTCGGCCGGCCGGACAGCCGGCGGCCGTCGGCCGGCGGCCGGCTGTCCGCGCCCACCGCCCGCGCGCGATAGATAGATCTAGATATCTCGCGTCGAATGCACTAGAACCGATTTCAGACATCCGCTGCCGCTACCCCCGCGGGCTCGTCCCGCGCGGGTGGGACGGAGGCCACGTGCACCCTCGAACAGCCACGACGGACCAGGCCGGGAGCGTGACCAGGCGGCGGACGTACTGCCGGCTGTGCGAGGCGGGCTGCGGCCTGGTTGCCGAGGTCGGCCCGGCCGGCCGGATCCAGCGGGTCGCCCCCGACCGGGACCATCCCGTCACCCAGGGGTTCGCCTGCAACAAGGGCCTGCTCACCGGCGAGATCCACCACGACCCGGACCGGCTCGACCATCCGCAGGCCCGCGCCGAGTCCGGAGAGTTCCGGACGGTCGGCTGGGACGAGGCCCTCGACGGGATCGCCGGCCGGCTGCGGGAGGTGATCGACCGGCACGGGCCGTCGTCGGTCGCCGCCTACATCGGCAACCCGGGCGCGTTCAACGCGCTGGCCGGGCCGGCCGCCGGCCTCTTCGTGTTCCAGCTCGGCGGGAGCCGGCTGTTCGCCGCCTCTACCCAGGACTGCAACAACAAGTTCGCGATCAGCGAGGTGCTCTTCGGGTCGGCCCACGTGCACCTCATCCCGGACCTGGACCGCACCGACCACCTGTTGCTGCTCGGCACCAACCCCCGGGTCAGCAAGGGGTCGTTCCTGTCCGTGCCGAACCCGGTGGCGAAGCTGGCCGAGATCACCGCCCGCGGCGGCACGGTCCGCTTCGTCGACCCGCGCCACAGCGAGCCGGTCGTGGGCGAGACGGTGCAGATCCGTCCCGACACCGACGCCTACCTGCTCGCCGCCATGCTCCACGAGATCGACCGCTCGGTCGGCTTCGACGCGGCGGCGCTGGCGCGGGCGAAGAACGTCGACGGCCTGCGCGCGTTCCTCGCCGCGTTCGCGCCCGAACGGGTGGCGCCGGTCGTCGGCCTCGACGCCGGGACGATCATCCGGATGGCGCGGGAGTTCGCCGCCGCGCCGGCCGCGTCGGCGCACATGTCGACCGGCGTGAACATGGGCCGCCAGGGCGCGCTCGCCTACTGGCTGCTGCATCTGCTCGTGCTGTTCACCGGCAACCTCGACCGTCCCGGCGGCAACGTCTCCTCGACCCGAGGCCTGCCGGCGCACGGCGGCGCCGACGTGTCGCCGGACTCGTTCGTCCGGTCGAAGTGGGGCGACTACCGGCCCGTCTCCGCGATCCAGCCGGGCGCGCTGCTCGCGGACATGATCAACGACGACGAGTCCCCGATCCGGGCGTTGTTCGTCGTCGCCGGCAACCCGCTGCTGACCATCGGCGGCGGCGACCGGCTGGCGGACGCGCTGCGCGGCCTCGACCTGCTCGTCTGCCTCGACTTCTACCGCAACGCGACCGGAGAGCTCGCCGACTACGCGCTGCCGACCGCCGACTGGTTCGAGCGGGAGGACCTGAACAACTTCGTCCAGGGCACCCAGCCACGGCCGTACCTCGAATGGGCCGACAGGATCGTCGAGCCGGTCGGCGAGCGGCGCGAGGAGTGGCGGATCTTCGCCGCGCTCGGCGAGCGCCTCGGGCTCGCGCCCGTGCTGCGCCCCGACAGCCCGGACGTGATGGCCGACTACTTCGACACCCAGCTGGCGGCCGGCGGCCTGTCCATGGCCGCGCTGCGCCGCGCCGAGGGCGGCATCACCTTCCTCGACCCCACCGAGCCGGGGACGTTCCTCGACCGCAACCTGCCCGGCGACGGCCTGCTCGACTGCGCGCCCGAGATCCTCGCCGGCACGTTCGCGCGGGCCCACCAGATCTTCGACGAGCTGGCCACCGAGCCCGCCGACGCCCTCAAGCTGATCAGCCGCCGCACGCTGCACACCCTCAACTCCGCGCTGCAGAACGTCGAGAAGCTGAAGAGGACGCGGGCCGCGGACAACCCGCTCTACCTGCACCCGGTCGACGCCGAGCGGCTCGGCGTCGACGACGGCGGGGCGGTGCGGGTCGCGAGCGCGCACGGGAAGCTCGAGGCCACCGCCAGCCTGGACCCGAGCCTTCGCCCCGGCGTCGTGGCCATGACCCACGGCTTCGGCAACCAGGACACGACCGGGATGCCGGTCGCCCGCCGCTTCCCCGGCGTCAACGTGAACGCCCTGGCCCCGTCGGGCCCCGGCACCTTCGACCCGATCAGCGTGATGTCCCACCTGACCGGCATCGCCGTGACGGTCGAGCCGGTCGCGGCGGGCGGCGGCGTCGAGACGCCCTGAGCCCGACAGCTCCCGGCGGGTGGCGACACCACCCGCCACAGGGCCGGCAGGTCGGGGGAGTCGACGATCGCGAGCCGGTCCTCGTCCGTCCTGGCCAGGCCCGCCGGCGGAGGCCGGCGCCATGACGACCGGCCTGTCGGCGGTCGGGCCCGGGTTCGGCCCAGCGGCCAGCCTCGCCGATCATCGGCAGTGACCTCCTGCCGCCTTCCCGCGGCCCCGTGCCGTCCTCGTCGATCGGCGGGTCCTCGGCCGGGCGACGGAACATCATCTCGCGGGCGCGTCCGTCGACGGGCGCGGTTCCCTGGCCGCGAGGCCGCGGCGACCGCCACTGCGGCCAAACGATCTCACCTGTCGTAGTTCTGTGCGCACGTAGCGGCGTGAACGTCTACCGGTCTCATCCTTGGCCGAGAGGCTGTGTTTGATGTCGCTTGAAGCCTCTCAGTCGCGTTTGTGTCGCGGCCCACACCGCGTCAATATTGGCGTCAATATTGACAATTGTCCCGTTTTGGCGGTCTTATGTGCGGGGGAAGCGGACGGGGCGGGCCTCCTGTCCCGTGCGGGCCCACGGGCGCCCGCTGTTCCGTGAACCAGGGCCGGCGGGGAGGGGCACTTCGCTCTCCCGCGCGTGTCGTCCCGTACGGCGGTCTGGCCACCGCCGCCGGCGCCGCGCCCGTCCTGTGAGGTTGCGCACAACGACTCGAAGGAACGACGTCTCCGATGATGCTCCGTACTGGGCGCATGCGAGCCATGGCCGTGCTGTTGGCGGTGCTCGGTCTCGTGGCCGCGGCCTGTTCGAACTCCACGGGTGAGGACACGGGCGGCGGCGGTGGTGGTGACCAGGCGGTCTCCAGCGCGCCCGGTGTCACCGATTCCGAGATCCGTTTCTCCGTCCTCGGCACCAACACCAACAACCCGCTGGGGAACTGCCTCCTGGACTGCTACGCGGCGGGGGTGAAGGCCTACTTCGACTACCGGAACAGCGAGGGCGGGGTTCAGGGCCGCAAGCTCGTCATCGCGGAGGAGATCGACGACGCGCTCGGCGAGAACCAGAAGAAGGCGCTTCAGATCATCTCGGCGGACGACACCTTCGCCACGCTCAGCGCGCCGCAGCTCGCGGCCGGCTGGCCGGACCTGGCCAAGGCCGGCGTCCCGCTGTACGGGTGGGCCATCCACCCCGCCGAGATGAACGGGCAGGAGGGGATCTTCGGGAACGCCGCGGCGCCCTGCCTCGACTGCCCGGACCGGACCTTCCCCTATGTCGCCAAGCTGGCCGGCGCGACGAAGATCGCGGCCCTCGGTTACGGCATCACCGCCAACTCCAAGATGTGCGCCAACCAGATCACCAGCACGATCGACAAGTACAAGGCCGACACCGGCCAGGAGGTCGTCTACTCGAACGACTCGCTCGCGTTCGGCCTGCCCAACGGGATCGGTCCCGAGGTGACGGCGATGAAGGACGCCGGCGTCCAGCTCATCATCAGCTGCCTGGACCTCAACGCGATGAAGACCCTGGCTCAGGAGCTCAAGCGCCAGGGCCTTGACGGTCTTCCGATGTACCACCTGAACAGCTACAACCAGGAGGTCGTCGCGGGCGCGGAGGGGCTCTTCGACGGCGACTACATGAGCGTGATCTTCCGGCCCTTCGAGGCGAGCGACGGCGACACCGCGATGGCGAAGTTCAAGGAGTGGATCGCCAAGGGCGACGGCGAGCCCAACGAGCTCGCGATGTACGGCTGGATCAACGCGGACCTCGCCTACCAGGGCATCCTCAAGGCCGGCCCGGGCTTCACCCGTCAGTCCGTCATCGCCGCCACGAACACCCTGACGGACTACTCCGCGGACGGCCTCATCTGGCCCGTTGACTGGTCGCGCCAGCACGAGACGCCCACCGTCCAGGACCCCGTCACCCATGGCTACAAGCAGGAGTGCCGGGCCCTGGTCAAGGCCAACGGCGGCGCGTTCGAGCTGGTGGGCGGCACCAAGGACAAGCCGTTCGTCTGCTGGCCGGCCGAGAACGCCAAGTGGACGGAGCCGGTGCTCACCTCCTTCAAGTGACACCGAACTTCACGTGACACCGAACCGCCTCCGGCCTGCCCCAGGGTGAGCCGGACGGCGCGCGGGCGGCCGTCGGCGCGGGGATCGCGCGGCGGCCGCCCGGGGCCGGACCGGTCACCTCGACCGGGACGACTCCAGACGCCCCCGGGCGCGGGGGGGGGGCGGCCCCCCCCCCCCCCCCCCCCCCC
>NZ_JADWYU010000274.1 GCF_016786325.1 Frankia nepalensis
CCCGCCCCGCCCCCGGGGGCCGGGCCCCCCCCCCCCCCCCCGACTGCCGGCCCCGGTTCCGGCTACCAGGCCAGCCAGGCCTCGTCGCCGCCGTTCGCGAGCAGCAGGGCTCGGGCCGAGGGCTCGGCCGGTGGCTTGCGCGCCACCCGCTCGGTGACCAGGGCGCGCGCGAGGCCGGCCTGCCCGGACCTCGCCGCCGCGGCGATCAGGGTCAGGTCGATGACGTCGCGCTGCGCGTGGCTCCCGCCGACCGCGTGGGCCTCGGAACGGACCTCGGTCAGCAGGTCCACCGCGACCCGCGGCTCCTGCGCGGCGAACGCGGAGAAGGCCGTGAGCAGCGCGCGCCCGGCCCGTTCGGCGGCCCGCCTGTTGGCGGGAGCGGCCAGGTCCTCGTTGGCGGCGACCACCTGGGCCACGCGGGCGTGGTCGCCGGCGAGCCCGAAGACCATGACCGCGTGCCAGTCGTTAAAGACGTAGGTCGGCGTGCCCACCACGTCGGCGATGTCCGCCGCGAGCTCCGCCGCGCGGGCACCCACGTCCGTCCCGTACAGCGCCAGCCGCCACAGCAGGGCCGCCGCGTCGACGACGTCCAGCCACTCGGTAGACCGGACCGCGCGGATCCGCTCGTCATACAGCGCGAGCGCCTCGTCGGCCCGGCCCAGCTCCAGCTGGTACAGCCCGAGATGCCACCAGTTGTGCACCGCGAAATAGCTGTCCCGCCAGTCAGGGGCCGAGGAGGTCAGGAACGAGACCCCGGACGCGAGGCGGCCCTCCATCTCGAACACGTGGGCCAGCGCGTGCACGGCCCAGACGTCCTTAGGGCCGCGGGCGAGCGCGCGGCGGGCGGCTTCCTCGGCGCCCCGGTAGTCCGCGTTCTCCTCGAGGCCGAACGCGTACATGCCCTGGACGAACCCCCAGGCCGGGTCGCTGTCCGGCCAGGCGGGAAGCACCCGCGCCACGACGTCGCGCAGCTCCTTGCGGTCGCCGAGGAAGAAGTAGAGGTCCTGGGCCACCTTGAGCGCCAACAGGTCACGGGGGTTGGCCAGCAGCGCGCGCTCCAGCGCGCGGGTGGCCGCCCGCCAGTCGCCGCCGGCCCACGCCCGGGCGGCTTCCAGGTGATGGAGCTCGCGCCCGGCGGCCAGCCCCGCGGCGGCTTCGGCGGGGCCGTCCGCGACGGCCGCCAGCGGCTTGAGGAGCTCGCTGGCCCCGGCGCCGCTCTCGTGGGTCGTCGCGTAGAGCGACAGGTAGGCGAGGAAGATCCGGGCGAGCGCCAGCTCGCCGTCCGCGGCGAGCGCGGCCCCGGCGCCGCCCACCGGATCCCCGGCGAGCGAGACAAGATCCTCGATCGCCTGGTCCAGCAGGGGGACGGCGGCCGCGTCGGCCGCCAGCACCGGAACGCCCCAGCGGTCCGTGAAGGTCTCGCTCATGGCGCGATTATCCCGGGTATCCCGGGGTGTGGGTCATCCGGCGGGCCGGGACGTCGGTCCGCGAAACGGGTAGAGCAGCTGGCGGCCAAGGCCGTCAGGTGGGCTGTCACCGCGGATACCGAACCGGGTGGGCTGGGAGCCGCTGGGCAGGTAGAAGGTGCCGAACAGCAGGTCCCACAGCGGCAGGAAGCCGGCGAAATTCTTGTCCAGCCCCTCCTCCTGCGACGTGTGGTGCCAGCGGTGAAACACCGGGGTCGCGATGATGTAGCGCAGCGGGCCGAAGCTCCACCGCAGGTTCGCGTGGATGAAGACCGCGTAGAGGACCAGGATCCCCGCGGCCGGGCCGAGCGTCCCGGGCCGGAACCCCAGCGCCAGCAACGGGAGGAACTGCGCGAACGTCGTCAGGGCCTCGTTGACCGGGTGCACCCGCACGGAGCTGAGCCAGTCCAGGTCGGTCGAGCTGTGGTGCACGGCGTGGAAGGGCCACAGGCGGCTGTTCCGGTGGAACAGCCGGTGCATCCAGTAGGCGATGAAATCCCCGAGCAGCAGCAGCTCCACTACCTGCGCCCACGCCGGCTGCCGACTGATCGCGGTGTCCCGGTTCAGCCAGTCGATCAGGCCGTCGGGGCTCAGCGGAGCACCGAGCGGCAGGGCCACGACGAGAACGGCCACCGTCGCCGAAGCGAACGCGACCACCCGGCTCATAGGAACAGATACGAACCAGTACGCCACGTCGGTCCAGAACCCGCGACGAAGCCGCCGCTGGCCGGGGACGCCGGGAAAAGCACGCTCCAAAAGCGCGAACACCGGAAGAAGCACAACGAATGCCAGCGTAAGCCGCACCAAGACCTCGATCATGGCGGATCCCTACTCCCAGCGGTCGAAGGCCCGGCCCGACGGCCGAAAGACCCAGCGCCATCCCACCCACCGAAAAGGACCTTACGTCGACTCTTTCGGCGTTCGGGTGGCCGGGATGTTCGAAATCGGTAAGACCCGGCGCGGGCACAGCGGCCCGCCTCCCTCCAGCCACCCGCTCCCCAGACCACTGTCGCCGAGCTAGGCGCGCGCTCGCCGGCCGCGCCGCCCAGGGACGAGGGTCAACCCGTCGTCCACAGCAGCACCTGATGATCGGAGCTGCCACTGGCGAACGTGCGGTCGTCGGGCGCGAACGCCACCGAGATCGCGCCGCTGAGGCGCGCCGTCAACGGGGAGCCGGAAAGATGCGGACTCGCCAGGCTGGACACGTCCCACAGCCGCACCGGCGATGATGCCGTGGCTGTGGCTCATAGTCCTGACCGGCGCCCACATCTGGCTCGCGGGCACCGACTTCGACCTGGCGTTCGACCGGGCCTACCACGTGGTGCCGTTCCTGTGCTGGGTCCCCAACCTGCTGGTGGCACAGTGGTATCTCGGCCGTTCGCCGGCGTCGGTGCCCGGTCACCCGGCTGCCGCGGCCGGGACATGACCGAGGCAGGCTCCCTGGGGACGACGGCCACCAACGGCCACCGACATCGTCATCACGGACCTATGCGGATCCGCCCGCCGCCAGCCGTCCCCCGTCTCCCGCGTGGTTCGGTACGCGCTACTTCGCGTCCGCCAACGTCGGTCCCTCGATCGGCAGCGGCTTCCGGGGGGCGCACAGCAGCGGGCCTCCGCACCGTTCGATGCCATCCTTGATGGCGATCATGTTGGACGCCACGTAAGGGATGTTGTTCGCGGAGTGCCATTCGGACGGGAAGTAGGTGACCAGTCGCGAGCTCTGGAACCGGGCGCGGATCTGGGGCACGAAGGCACGGTACTGATCGTTGGTGTAGTACCAGAACGAGTTCTCGTTGTAGTAGGAGATGTGCGTCGGGTCCTGGTAGGCGCCCCGGCCGTCGGAGCTCGGGGTCAGGGTGAGAAGCATGCCCCCCGGCGCCAGCAACCGGTACAGCTCGTTGATCAGGGGCACCTTCGCCGGCACGTGCTCCAGGAAGTCCACGGCCCTGATGACGCCTACCGAGTTGTCCGGGAGATCGAGCGGTTCAGGGAGCGTCGCGACGATGTCGACGCCGTCCCCCGGATACTGGTCCACGCCCAGGTAGCCGGACGGCTTGCGGTGCGCCGCGCCGAGATCCAGCGCCAGCAGACCCTGGCGGGAGGCCCAGGCCAGCACGTTGGCCTCGATGTGCCTGTCATACAGCGCGACGGTTTCCCGCTGGATGTGCGCGTTGATCTCGGCATCTCGCTGGGTGTTCTCGCCGTGTATCCGCTGCAGGTAGAGGCAGCGAGGGATCTGATGGAACTCGCCGGCCTGGAAGAGACGGCACATCAGGTCCTGGTCGTCCAGCACCGTGCGACTCGCGTCGTACCCGCCGATCTTCTCGTAAACGTCCCGTCGGAAGGCGCGGACGTGGTTGGGGGCGTACCAGATGTACGAGACGTTGTGCGGTGTCGGCGCCATGGAGACCGCCTGCAGGACCCGGAGGCCGTCGACGTCCGCCTCCTCGTACCGCCAGCCGTGCGCCGCGTCGAACCGGCTGTCGTCACGACCGCCGTCCTGCGTGATCTGAGCGGTGTGACTGTAGACGAAGACGGCCTTGGGATTGTCGTCGAAGGCCTTCGCCAGTTCCGCCAGGCAGTCCCTCGCCAGCAGATCATCATGGTCAAGCTCGACGAGGATCTCGCCACGAGCCAACTCGCAGGCCCGGCGCTTGGCCGCGCCCACCCCGCTGATGCCGTCCGCTATCTCCACTCTGACCCGGTCGTCCGGAGAATCCGGACGCCATCGTGCGCCGCTGTTCAGCAGCACGATCCACTCCCAGTCGGCCCGGGTCTGCGCGCGCAGTGTCTCCAGGCACTCGTCGAGATAACGAGGGCGGTGGCTGGGGGTGAAAACGGAGAACTTGGGCGTTGGTGACGTCATCTTTGGATACCTGTCCGGGGGCTGTCGGTGAATTGGTGAGGCCGCGAGGTGCCCAGTATCGGCCCTTTCCGGGACGACCGTCGCCGTCACCGGGTTTCCTGATCGGTATGGCTTCGTTGCCACTTGTCGGTGGTAGTGGTTTCTGCGCGGGTTCCGTTTTGGCCCCTGACGGGGTGGCCGGTCGACGGGTCATCGACCGGAAACCATGCGGACGGTACCCCCACCCAGTCGAAGGTGGGGGTACCGCCACGCAGCATCGCCTCTGCTCCGGCGAATCCTGACCAGAAGTCAGGACCTGTTATGGGCTACGGCGCGCAAACCGCGTAGGCCCTGACTGGCACGCCCGCGGAGGCGGTCGCCTGCCAGCCGGTCGGGGGCGTCAAGAGCGTGCCACCGACGGGCGTCGAACTGGCGATCGCGACGAGGCCCAGCGGAAGTCCCGCCGCCCCGCCGCCGCCGATGGCGAAGGTGCCCACTGGGCACGAGGCAACCGCCGGGCCGAGGAGGGTCTCGGCCTCGACAACGATGGACGAAGCTCCAACGCTCGGCCCCTGGGTACCCTGCGTGCCCTGGAAGCCCTGGAAGCCCTGGAAGCCCTGGAAGCCCTGCGTACCGGGAGTACCAGGCTCACCCTGCGTACCGGGAGCACCCTGCGTACCCGGCGTACCGGGACCGCCCTGGAAGCCCTGGAAGCCCTGCGTACCGGGAGAACCAGGCTCACCCTGCGTACCGGGGGCACCCTGCGTACCCGGAGCACCCGGAGCACCCTGCGTACCCGGAGCACCCGGAGCACCCGGAGCACCCGGAGCACCCGGAGCACCCTGCGTACCAGGCGTACCGGGAGCGCCCTGCGTACCTGGAGTACCAGGCTCACCCTGGGTGCCGGGGGCACCCTGCGTACCCGGCGTACCGGGACCGCCCTGGAAGCCCTGGAAGCCCTGCGTACCTGGAGTACCAGGCTCACCCTGCGTACCGGG
>NZ_JADWYU010000275.1 GCF_016786325.1 Frankia nepalensis
CCCCCCTCCCGGCTGGCCGGGTCGGACCCAGACAGGCCGCGGACGCCCAGGTGGCGCCGCGGCCCCGTCCGGCCCCCCGACGGGCCGCATTCCCGGAATGGCTCGGAACCGGCCCCGAGCCGCGCCACCGCGGACACCTGGCGACGCGACGACCCAGATCCGTCCGGGCCACGCCACGGGCGGGATGGACGATGCGCCTGGGCGGTCGGCCATGCCACTGTGATGGCGGTAACAGCGGATCAGGGTCGGATCCGGGCGGCGGAGGAGAGGTTCATGGGCGACTACCGGCGACAGTATCGGCGGGCCATCGAGGAGCCGGAAGAGTTCTGGGCCGAGCAGGCGCGCGCCGTCGACTGGGTGCGCCCGCCGGAGCGGGTCCTGGACGCGAGCCGTCCGCCGTTCTACCGCTGGTTCCCGGACGCGACGCTGAACACCTGCGCGAACGCCGTCGACCGGCATGTCGCGAACGGCCGCGCCGACCAGGTCGCCCTCATCTACGACTCGCCGGTCACCGGGACGCTGCGCCGCTACACCTACCGCGAGCTGCGCGACGAGGTCGCGCGCGCGGCCGGCGCGTTCGCCGCCCTCGGCGTCGCCACGGGCGACCGGGTGATCGTGTACCTGCCGATGATCCCGGAGGCGGTCATCACCATGCTGGCCTGCGCCCGGCTCGGCGCGGTCCACTCGGTGGTGTTCGGCGGCTTCGCCCCGGCCGAGCTCGCCGCCCGCATCGACGACGCCCGCCCGACGCTGGTCGTCAGCGCGTCCTGCGGCATCGAGCCGACGCGGCTCGTCCCGTACAAGCCGATGCTCGACGAGGCGCTGCGGCTGGCCGCCCATCCGCCGGCGAAGACCGTGATCGTCCAGCGCGACCAGCGGCGGTGCGACCTCGTCTCGGGCCGCGACCACGACTGGGCCGACGTCGTCCCCGGGGCGTCCCCGGCCGATCCGGTGGCCGTGGCCGCGACCGACCCGCTCTACATCCTCTACACGTCCGGCACGACCGGCCGGCCCAAGGGCATCGTGCGCGACAACGGCGGGCACGCGGTCGCGATGGCCTGGTCGATCGCCAACGTCTACGACGTCGGCCCGGGCGACACGATGTTCACCGCGTCCGACATCGGCTGGGCCGTCGGCCACTCGTACACCGTCTACGGCCCGCTGCTGGTCGGCGCGACCACGGTCCTCTACGAGGGCAAGCCGGTCGGGACCCCGGACGCGGGCGCCTTCTGGCGGGTCGTCGCCGAGCACGGCGTGAAGGTCGTCTTCACCGCGCCCACCGCGATCCGCGCGATCAAGAAAGAGGACGCGGCCGGCGCGCACCTGGCCAAGTACGACGTCGGCTCGACGCTGCGGGCGCTCTACCTGGCCGGCGAGCGCCTCGACCCGGCCACCTACGAGTGGGCGTCGACCATGCTCGGCGTCCCGGTCGTCGACAACTGGTGGCAGACGGAGACCGGCTGGCCGATCGCGGCCAACCCACTGGGCCTGGAGCGCCTGACGGCCAAGCCCGGCTCGCCGTCGGTCCCGATGCCCGGCTACGACGTGCGCGTCCTCGACCCGGAGAAACCGGCCGGCGTCGAGGTCCCGGCGCGTACCGAGGGAGCGATCGCGATCCGGCTGCCGCTGCCGCCCGGCACGCTGCCGACGCTGTGGGGCGACGACGACCGCTACGTCGCGTCGTACCTGTCGACGTTCGACGGCTACTACCTGACCGGCGACGGCGGCTACGTCGACGAGGACGGCTACCTGTTCGTCCTCGGCCGCACCGATGACGTGATCAACGTGGCCGGCCACCGGCTGTCGACCGGCGAGATGGAGGCGGTGCTGGCCGCGCACCCGGCGGTCGCCGAGTGCGCCGTCGTCGGCGTCGCCGACTCGTTCAAGGGCCAGGTGCCGCGCGGGCTGGTCGTCGTGAAGAGCGGGATCGACGTGGACCCGGCCGTCCTCGCCGACGAGCTGGTCGCCCGGGTGCGCGCCGAGATCGGCCCGGTGGCCGCGTTCAAGCGGGTCGACGTCGTCGCCGCCCTGCCGAAGACCCGTTCCGGCAAGATCCTGCGCCGCACCATGCGCGAGATCGCCGACGGCCGCGCCCCGGCCATCCCGTCCACCATCGAGGACGCCGGCGTCCTCGACGCGCTGCGCCCCGTACTGGCCCCCGACCCCGCCGGCGGTTGACACCCGGCGGGCAGGCGGCTCAGTCGGCGACGGCGTCGAGGTAGTCGTCGGCGAGTTCGTCGAGCTCGTCCGTGGGGTAGCCGAGGCTGTGCCGGACGCGGCGGCGGCCAACGAGGAGCAGGTCGAGCATGAACTCCGGGACGTCCGCGTTCTCGCAGCGGTGGTAGCCCATGGTGAACCAGGTGTGCGCGTCGGCGAGTAGCCCGTGCATCTCCAGCGACTCGGCTACCGCGGCGTAGAGGTCCGGGTCCTGGCTGCGGACGGCCTTCAGCTCGCGCAGCAGCCCGGATGCCTCGTCGGGCCGGCCGGTGCGCAGCAGGGCGTCGTGCAGCCAGACGCGCGGGTCGGTCCGCTGGCAGTCGCCGGCGGCGATGGCCTCCTGGTAGCAGCGGATCGCCGCGTCCCAGTCCCCGGCCAGCCCATGCTGCCCACCGGCGTCGACGAGCAGCGACGCCCGGTTGATCTCGCCAGCGTGCAGCTCCGGCTTCTCGGCGAGCTCCTCGAGCCGCGCGGCCGCGGCGTTGTGCCGTCCGTCCCCCGCCGCCTTGATCACGATCTGGTCGACATCATCGTCGGTGAGCATGCCCCATTGTCCCGACCGCCGAGCCACGCCCGGCCACCGCCACCCCGCTGGTCCATCCGCCGCCCCACCCGGCCGGGATCGTCCCCTATGTCCGCTGTCCGCGCCGCCGGATCCCGTCACCGCGCCGTCGCCGGCCGGACCGCCCGTGCGGGCCCGGCGCGGCCCGTTCGGACACCTGATCAGTTCCGAGGCCGAGGTTGGCCGGCCACGTGAGGCGATGAACATCGCTGGTGGCTGGCCGGTCCTGGGATCGGGCCATGGGCTGTGGTGCCAGACGAGGCGGTTTTCGGCACCAGGGCGGCTGGGATCATGGTCGAACTTCCCACAGGCCATGACCAGCCACCCGTCGGGGCCGCCCCGCTCACCGGTCACGAGGTTTCGCGCCAATCGGGGATGGCGGCGACGTCGCGGGCACCCGTCGCCGAAGCCGCGGCGGTGCCGGAGGCCGGGGAGGCGGCGCGGGCGGCGCGCAGGCCCTCGGGGACGTGCAGCCGGGTGAGGACGCCGCCGACGCCGGCGGGCATGGTGGCGGGGGTGCGCAGCGAGACGACCAGCATCACCGCGAACGCCAGCGGGACGGTCCACGCGGCCGGCTGGGCGAGCAGCGCCCCCGCGAGCCCCGCGGGCGCCCCGCCGAGCATGGTCACCAGGGCGGCGGACGCGGCCGTGAGACCGCCGACCGCGAGGCCCGCGAGCGCGCCGGCCACCGTGAGGCGCCGCCACCAGATACCCAGGACCAGCAGCGGGCAGAACGTGGACGCGGCGACGGCGAACGCGAGGCCGACCGTGTCGGCCAGGCCCACCCTCGTCGCGAGCAGCGTGCCCGCCGCCGGCACCGCGACGGCGAGGACCGCGCCGGCCCGGAAGCCGGCGACGCCGGTGCGGGTCCGGTGGCGCAGCAGGTCCTGGCTGAGCACCCCGGCGACCGAGACCGTCAGCCCGCTCGACGTCGACAGGAAGGCGGCGAACGCGCCGCCCATCACGAGCGCCGCGAGCGCCTCGCCCCCGGCTCCGGGCAACATCCGTTCGGGCAGGGCCAGCACGACGGTGTCGGTCCGGCCGGTGAGCAGCAGGTCCGGGGCATAGATCCGGCCAAGCGCCGCGTACACCGGCGGGAACAGGTAGAACACGCCGAGCAGCCCGACGACGGCGGCGGCCGCGCGCCGAGCGCCTTGGCCGTCGGGATTCGTGTAGAAGCGGACGATCACATGCGGCAGGCCCATGGTGCCGAGCAGCAGCGCCAGGAGCAGCGAGTACGTCCGGTAGAGCGAGTGGTCGCGGCGCGCGCCGCCGGCCGGCGCGGTGCCGGTCCCGCCGCGGCCGAGGATCTCCTCCGCGCGCGGCACGGGGGTCCCGGCGGGCAGCGTCACCGTGCTGCCCGCGGCGATCACGGCCGTCGTCGCCGGGCCGGCGCCGCCCGTCCCCGCGGCCGCCGCGGCCGTGGCCGTCAGCGCGGGCGCGGGCGCGGCGGTCCGGGGCGTGGGCCCGGCGGCGCCCGGGGCGGGCGAGACGGGCGAGACGGGCGAGGCTGCTGGGGCGACCGGGCCGAGCCGGACGGGCCCGGCGACCGGCCGGCCGTCGAGCACGCCATGGATGGTGAGCGTCGTCGGGTGGTCGACGCGGACGCGGACCGTGTCGACGAGGCGGACCGTCACCGGCCGGACCGTGCGCGGGTCCCCGTCGGCCGGCGCCGCCGGCGCGCCGTCCGACCACCACGCCGCCAGCAGGAAGATCACCGGAATCGCGATGGCGGTGAGCTTCAGCCAGTACTGGAACGCCTGCACGATGGTGATCGAGCGCATCCCGCCGGCGAGCACGTTGAAGACCACCACCCCGGCGACGATCACCGCCCCGAGCCAGGCCGGCGCGCCGGTGGCGGCGCGCAGCGCGAGACCGGCGCCCTGGAACTGCGGGAGCAGGTAGAGCCAGCCGATCCCGACGACGAGCACCGAGGAGACCCGGCGGACGAGCACCGAGCCCATCCGGATCTCGGCGAAGTCCGGCAGGGTGAACGCCCCCGAGCGGCGCAACGGCGCGGACACGAGCACGAGCAGCACGACGTAGCCCGCGGTGTAGCCGATCGGGTACCAGAGCATGTCGGCGCCGACGGCCAGCACCAGCCCGGCGACGCCGAGGAAGCTCGCAGCCGACAGGTACTCGCCGCCGATCGCCGAGGCGTTCCAGCGCGGGCTCACGACCCGGCTGGCCACGTAGAAGTCGCTGGTCGTGCGGGACAGCCGCAGCCCCAGCGCCCCGACCGCCAGCGTCGCGACGCAGACGGCGGCGACGGCGAGCGCCGGCGGCCAGGCCGTTCCCGTCACGTCTGGCCGTCGCGGGGCGCCGCCCCGGCGCGCCCTCCCGGCCGCGGGAGAACCCCAGGCGGCGGCCGGCGGGGCCGGGGGGCCCCGCCCCCCCCCCCCCGGCCGGCCCCCCCCCCCCCCCGCGGCGCTGGTCGCCCGGCTGTCCCGTGCCAGGCCGCCGCTCGCCGTCACCTGTCGCTTCCCGCGCGGGATCTCGG
>NZ_JADWYU010000203.1 GCF_016786325.1 Frankia nepalensis
ACCCCCTCGCCCCCCCCCCCCCCCCCCCCCCCCCCCCCCGCCGGGGCAGAAACGGCGATCATGTCCGACGTCGACAGAGGGCCGGCCTTGGCGGGGCCGGCACTGGCCGCCCTACCGACCGGGCAGCCACGACGGGCCGCTGACCTCGTCCCATCCGGTCGGGTCGGCGAGGACGGCGGCGACCGCGTCGCCGCGGGGCAGGTTCGCCGCCGACCAGCCGTCGGCGGTGACCGTGATCACGCGGTCGCCGGCGGTCAGCCGGCGGAAGGTTCCGGTCACGACGGGCAGGATGTGCCGGTCGAGGTTCTCGAGCTCGTCGTCGGAGCCGGTGTCGCAGGCGTCGCAGCCACAGTCGGGGACCAGCGCCAGGCAGCTGGCCGGGTCCCCGACGCCCAGGGTGATCCCGGCGTCCGGCACGTCGCCGAGGCGGCTACGGGCGACGACGAGGGGGAGTGCTCCGGCCGCGTGGGGCACGGCGCGGTCGGTCCTGGTGATGCGCGTTCCGGGCACGCGCTCCCAGCGCGCGTCCGCGTTCCGCTCCACCCGCGCGAGTCCGGCGTCGGCGAGGGCCGCGAACCACGCCTCGATCCGGGCGCCGAGAATCCGATATCTGCCCGGGTTGGTGAGCCGCGAATACTCCTCGTCGACCGGGGACCGGTCGGGATGCGGATCCGGCCACGGCGACAGTCCCCGCGACGTCTGGGCGAAGCGGGCGTCCACGGCCGCGAGCAGCGCGTCCTCGGTGAGCACGCGGCCATGATGACGGCCTTCGGGGCCGGCGGCCACGCGTTTTTGTGGCCCTGGGCGGCTCGACCGGAAGGGCGGATGACCGCGGCCGACTGTTCGGACCGGCGCGGCGTGTGGGGGCGCGGCTCGCTGTTTGCCTGGCGTCTGGCCGGCGGTTGGTCGTATGAAGAGGAACAGGGCATCGTGGCCTTGGTGGGCGGTAGCCGCCTCGATCCACGGGTCCAGACAGTGATGTGCCTGTACGGCGGGACCGGCGCCGATCTCGGTGTCGTCGCCCGCGTCGGTAATACCTGGCGGTCCAGGCGTACCGAGGGTTGATCGTGTACCCGGGGGAGTGGCTGGGCGGCCTGGGCGACCTGATGGCGGTGAGCTGACATGACGGCGCGGCCCGAACCCGACCACTTAGCGACGGCCTCGGCCCCGGCTGGCCAGCCACTGGCCGGCCTGCGCGTGGCCGAGTGGTCCCGTTCCATCGCCGGCGGCTACGCCGGCCGGATGCTGCGTGACGCCGGCGCCCACGTCACCCGGGTCGGTGCCCCGGGAGTCTCGCTGCCGAGGCCCGCGCTGGCCGCCTATCTGCATTCCGGCAAGGACGAGCGGCCCGGCACCCTGGCCGAGGTCGCCGCGCTCGCCGCCGACGTCGTCATTCTCGAGCTTCCGGACGCCCCCGACGACGAGTTCCTCGCCGGTTTCGGTGACGCGGCCGTCGTCGTGATCACTCCCTGGGGGCTGCGCGGGCCGTGGGCCGGCGCCGGCCGGCCGTGGAGCGAGCTGACCATCCAGGCCGAGTCCGGCTCGTTGTCGATGCGCGGGCTGCCGGACCGGCCGCCGCTCATGACCGGCAGTTCCGAGGGCCTGTGGATCACCGGCGCGATGGCCGCGGCGGCCGCCGTCGCGGCCGTCCAGGGCGGCCGGGCGCACCGGCTGGTCGACGCCCCGGTGCTGGAGGTCACGGCGTACGCCACCAACCTGTTCCAGGACATCGGCGCCTCCCTCGCGGGTGCCTCGCCGGCGACGCCGCCCGCCCGCCACCGGCTGAACCCGTCGGTGGAACCGGCCGCCGACGGCTGGGTCGGCTTCAACCTGGCCTCCGCCCAGAACCACGAGGACTTCCTCGTCCTGATCGAGCGCCCCGACTGGCTCGCCGACCCCCAGATGACGTCACACGCCGGCCGCTACCAGCGGTACGACGAGTTCACCGCCGCGGTGCGGTCCTGGACCCGGCGGCACACCGTCGCGGAGATCGTCGAGCAGGCCGCCGCCTTCCGGATCCCGTGCGCGCCCGTGCACAACGGCCGCACGATCCTGGCCGACCCGCATCTCGTCGACCGCGGCTTCTACCAGCCGAACGCGCTGGATCCGGGCCTGCTCGAACCGGCGCCCCCGTTCCTGTTCGACGGCGTGCGGCCGCGGCGCGGCCAGGAGCCACCCCCCACCGGCGCCGCGGCCACCAGCGCCGCCGCGGCGGCCGACGGCCCGGACGACGCGCTCCCGTTCGCCGGCCTGCGCGTCCTCGATCTCGGTACCTGGTGGGTCGGGGGATACGTCGGCACCGCGCTGGGCGCGCTCGGCGCGGACGTGCTCAAGGTGGAGAGCACCCGGCGCGTCGACGGCGCCCGGCTGGCGGGCCTCGTCCCGGCGACCCAGGACCACTGGTGGGAGTGCGGCGTCTTCTACCTGGGCGGGAACAGCGACAAGCGCGGCATCACCGTGGACTTCTCCGTGGCCGCCGGCCGGGATCTGCTGGCGCGGCTGATCGCCGACGCCGACGTGCTGATCGAGAACTACTCGCCGCGGGTGCTGGAGTCGGTCGGGCTCGACTGGGACGCCGTCCATGCGATCAACCCGCGGCTGGTGATGCTCCGGATGCCCGCGTTCGGGCTGACGGGGCCGCGCCGGTCGATGGTCGGCTACGCGCAGACCGTCGAGCAGTTCTCCGGCCTGTGCTGGCGAACCGGCTACCCGGACGCCGACCCGCACAACCCCAGCGGCCCCGCCGACCCGATGGCCGCCGCGAACTCCTTGTTCGCGCTCGCCTCGGCGCTGCTGGCGGCCCGCCGGACGGGCGCGGGGACGCTGGTCGAGTCGCCGCTGGCGGAGGCCGCGCTGGTGATGGCCAGCGAGCAGGTCCTCGCCTGGACCGCCGACGGCGTCCTGCTGGAGCGGCTCGGCAACCGGGACGCGGTCGCCGCCCCGCAGGGTGTGTTCCCGACGGCCGAGCCCGACCGCTGGGTCGCTCTCACCGTCGCCGACGACGGGCAGTGGCGAGCGCTCGCCGCGCTGAGTGGCCTCGAGGGCTGGGCCGACGACCCCGGGCTCGCCACCGCCGACGGCCGGCGCGCGCGGGCCGACGAGCTCGAGGCACGGCTCGCCGCGTGGACCGCCGGCCAGGAACGCGGGGCGCTCGTCGACCGGCTGCTCGCGGCGGGCATCCCGGCGGGCGAGGTCCGCGACGGCCGGTTCGTCCACGACCACCCCCATCTGGCGGCGCGCGGCTCCTACCAGCCGTTCGAGCTGCCGTGGGCGGGGACCGTCCCGCTGCCGCGGCTGCCGGTCCGCGCCGCCTCGGGCGGCTGGGCGCACCGGCGCCGCCCGCCGACGCTCGGCGAGCACAACGCCGAGGTGCTCGGCGGCGAGCTGGGACTCGACGAGGCGCTGCTGGCCGAGCTCGCGGCGGGCGGCGTCCTCGGAACCGTCCCGCGCGGCGTCACGTAGCTCGGGGCGGGGCCGCCAGCCGGCGTGACCGCGACCGGGCAACCAACGAAGCGGACCACCGCGGTGGGAACCGCGCCGGGGGCGGGTTACCATCGGGTCATGGCAGGCGCCCCCTTGCTGCTGCACAGTGACCGCGTCACGGACCTCGGTCGACTGGCCAGCGGCGCCTGTCCCCGGTAGCCCAGGTCCCCGGTAGGCGGCTTCCGCGTCGCCCGCCGGCCGGCTTCCGGTAGCCCGCCCCCTCGGTCTGTCTCGCCGACCGGCACGTCCTTCGCCGCCTTTCGACCGGCGGCGGGCACCCCACCGACCGGATCCACGTCCGGGGACATCCGCGTGCCTGGCTGACCGCTCCCATTTCTCAACTTTCTAGGTCGGAAAGAAGAGATATTGGTCGCCGGCCGCGACGCCGACCGTCGTCCCGCGCCTCCCCGCCTGGCAGCTCCCGGTCCCTCCGCTCCCGCGGAGCGGCCCCGGGGCGCCACCCTCACCGCGCGCCGCGCGCTGAACCGCTGGAGCCTGACGTGCCTCTTGTCCATCCCGCGCTGATGGGTCTGCCCCCCTCCTACGCCGCCGCCCTGGGCCCGGCCGGCGCGCGGCCGGCGACGCGTCACCCCGGCGCCGCCGCCTCACCGCGACCGGGGCTCGCCGACCTGCTCACCGGGACGCTCGCGGCCGAGGTGCTGCGCGACGACGGCGCGCCGCTGGATCTGGTGACCCTGGCCGAACTGGCCGGGCGGCTCGCGGCCGCGGACGGGCTGTGGCGGCCCGTCGTGCGCCACGACCCGGACCGGCGCTGGTACACCCGGCTGCTGCTGACCGGGGTCGTCGAGGTCTGGCTGATCGGCTGGGCGCCTGGCCAGCACACCGAGGTGCACGACCACGGCGGGGCGCTGGGCGCGCTCGCGGTCGCGGACGGGGAGGTCGAGGAGGACGTCCACACGGCGCGCGCGGGATCCTGGGAACAGCGCTGGACCCGCCGCCACAGCCGGGGCGAGGTCATCCGGTTCGCCGCCGACCACGTGCACCGGGTCGTCAACCGCGCGCAGGGCCCGGCCACCACCATCCATGCCTACTCGCCTCCGGAGCTCCCGTTGCGTTACGCCTCCTCGGACACCACCCGTGCCGGCCGGCTCTCGACTCCCATCGCCCCCACTGCCGTCACGGCCACATCCGTCTCTCTCGCCCCCGCCCCGGTGACCGGCGGCTGGGCCGCGCCCGCCGACGGCCGGCCCGCCATGACGACGGCCGCCGACCGATGAGCGGCCACGCCGGGGGCGCCGCCACTGTCACAGGGGGTAGCCGGATCGACGCGATGCTTGCCAGGGCCCGCGCCCGGCTGCGCCGGATCGACCCCGCCCAGGCCGCGGCCGAGAGCACGAGCGGGGCGCTCCTGATCGACATCCGCCCGGCGGCGCAGCGCGCCGACGAGGGCGAGATCCCGGGTGCCCTCGTCATCGAGCGCAACGTGCTCGAGTGGCGGCTCGACCCGACCAGCGACGCCCGGCTCCCCGTCGCCACCGGCGACGACCTGCGCGTGATCGTCTTCTGCTCCGAGGGGTACACCTCGAGCCTGGCCGCTGCCGCTCTACAGGAGTTGGGGCTGCGGTACGCCACCGACGTCGTCGGCGGCTACCAGGCCTGGCGGGCGGCCGGCCTGCCCACCACGCCTGGATCCCCGGCGCCCGCGGGCTGACCAGGGGCGCCGGCGGTTGGCGCCCGCTTCCCGATCCGGCGGCCGGCGCCCGACGGACGTGGCGACGCGCGAGGCGCCGCCAGGGGGAGGCCCGTTGGCTCGCCGTGAGGCTGACGCGCGCCGGTTACGAGGCGAGGGCGGGCATGACCTTGTCGGCGACCGTCCGCAGGTATGGCCAGGCGATCTCGGGGGGAAGCCCGCCGACGAGGGGCTGCAGCCCGAGGATCTGTCCGGCGCGGGCCCGCTCGATGGCCTGGTCGACGGTCAGGATGATGTGGTTGCGGTTCTCGGCGCGCAGCTCGTCGACCGTCGTGGCGAACGACAGGCTGGCGGTGGTCCCGTCGTTCTCGTTCCACGCCGCGTAGCTGACGGCGTCGTGCAGGAGGTAGGAGCCGAGCTCGTCCCACGCGCGGTCGAGGTCGTCGGCGACGAACACGGTCGTGGGCGAGTCGGGCGACGGCAGGTAGCACATGCCCGGCTCATGACCGGCGTCGCGCGAGGCCTGCTCGTAGGCCTCCTTGAGGCCGTCGGCGGCGCCCTGGGCCAGGAATCCAAGGCCGTGGCGGCCGGCGCGCCGGGCCGCGGCGATGCTGCCTCCGCCCCACGCGATCATCGGGCCGCCTGGGGTCAGCGGCTTCGGGGTGACCTGGATGCGGCGGCCCTCGTACTCGAACGGCTCGCCGGTCTTGGCCCGCAGCAGCAGGCCGAGCTTCTCCTCGGCGATCTTCCCGCGGCGGCGGAAGTCGACGCCGTACATCTCGTACTCGGCGGGCCGGTAGCCGACGGCGGTCACGTAGGAGACCCGGCCGTTGCTGATGATGTCGAGGACGGCCATCTCCTCGGCCAGCCGGATCGGGTCGTACAGCGGCAGCACCACCGCCGCCACCATGATGGCGACCTTGTTCGTCCGGGCGGCCAGCGCTGAGGAGAACAGCAGCGGGGAGGGGAGATAGCCGTCGTCGGACATGTGGTGCTCGCACACCGTCGTCGCCAGGCAGCCCCGGGCCTCCGCCCACGCGGCCATCTCCAGCGCGGCCGCGTACAGCTCGGTCGCCGGCGCTCCCGTGGACGGTGCCCGCATGTCGAAACGTAACGTGAACACAGGTTTCTCCTCGCGTCGCGGTGGCTGGCCGGCCGGTCCCGGACGGAGGCGCCCGGGGCGTCGCCGGTCTCAGGGACCGGCTCGCGCGATGACCATGGTCGTCCGCCCTGTCTGGCCACCCATGTTCGCACCTTCCGGTCCGCCGACGCCGGGTCCGCCGGTGGATCCGCGGGGGAGCGGGAGCCGGCCATGGCATGGGGCGGGTGCCCCGCGCCGGTGAGGCGGGGCGCCCGGCCGGGGCGTCCTCTCCCGCCCCGCCGGGGCGTCCTCTCCCGCCAGTGGTGGGGCCGCTCGGCCGGCCGCGCGGCATGCCCGTAGGGTCGTGGCGGTGACGGGCACGAACCGGGACGGACGGTAGGAAAGCATGCGCGTGCTGGTGGCGACACTTCCCGAGCTGAGCCACGCCCTGCCGACGGTGCCGCTGTGCTGGGCGCTGCGGGCCGCCGGCGCCGACGTGCTGGTGGCGAGCGGTGGCGACGTCGTGAAGATCACCGGAGCCGGCCTGCCGATGGTGGACCTCCTGCCCGGCCGCGGCATCGCCGGCTTCCTCAACGCCTTCGACCTGGCCGCCCTCGCCGGCCCGGGCGGCGGACAGGCCGCGAGCCCCGCCGCGCCGGCGGGCGAGGCGGCGCCGACGGCGGTGCCCGACGTGTCGGAGCAACTGGCCGACGCCCCCGAGTACGCCGGGTTCCTCCCGCACGTGAGCCAGATGCTGCCCGAGGACGACATCACCGCCCTCTTCGCGATGATGCACCGCTTCGTCGACCTCGCGGAGCAGTGGCGCCCTGACGTGATCGTCTACGGGCCGATGACGGTCGGCGCGCTGGCCGCCGCGGCGAAGCTGGGCGTGCCCGCCATCGAGCACGGCTTCGGATTCCTGCGCACCGACGGCATCGACGAGCTGCTGCGCGTCCTCGGCGGCGAGGTGTTCGACCGGCACGGGGTCGACCTGCCGGCCCGCAGGTACGCGATCGACGTCGCGCCGCCGAGCATGCTCGCCGAGGCGCCGCGCGGCTGGTCGATGCGCTACATCCCGTACAACGGCGGCGCCGTGGTGCCCGACTGGCTGCGCGAGCCGCCGGCCCGCCCCCGGGTGGCGGTGACGCTCGGCAACCTGGTTCCCCAGCTGGCGGGCGGCGGGCACGGCGTGGTCGGCCGGATCGTCGAGCAGGCCGCCACCGTCGACGCGGAGTTCGTGCTGGCGCTCGGCAACGCGGACCCGAGCGCGCTCGGAGCGCTCCCGGCCAACGTCCGGACCATCGGCTACACGCCGCTGACCCAGCTGCTGCCGACCTGCGCGGCGGTCGTCCACCACGGCGGCGCCGGTACCTCGATGGGCGCGCTCGACGCCGGCATCCCGCAGCTGGTCATCCCGCACCTGTTCGACCACCAGCACACCGCCGAGGTGGTGGTGAAGCGCGGCGCGGGCCTCGCGCTGGACCTGGTCGCCGACGCGGACCTGCCGACCGGCGTCCTCGAGGCGCTGGTGGGCGACGAGCACCTGCGCGCCTGCGCCCGCGAGGTCCAGGCCGAGATGCGGGCTATGCCGACTCCCACCGATCTCGCGGCCCAGGTCCTCGACCTGGCGAGCGCCTGACGGGCGGGGCCGGCCGCGCGACAACGCCGGCGGGCCTGGCGATGCCGGCGAGGCCTGGCGGAAGAACGGGTCAGGGGCAGGGTGACCGGTAGGACAGGTCCGGCAGGTAGCGGGCCCATTCCGCCTCGGTGAGCTGGCCGTCCGGGGTGGCGCAGGCGCGCCCGGCGAGCTCGTCGGGGTCGATCACCCATAGCCGCGTGGTCCGGTCGAGGCTCGTGGTGGCGAGTGTCGCGCCATCCGGGCTGAACGCCACGCCGTACACGTGGTCGTCGTGGCCGGCGAGCGTGGCCAGCGCCCGCGGCCGGAGCGGGTCCGCGACGTCCCAGAGCCGGGCGGTCTGGTCGCGGCCGGTCGTGGCGAGCGTCGCGCCGTCCGGGCTGAACGCGACGCCGTAGATCGCGTTGGTGTGGCCGGCGAGCGTGGCGAGCTCTCGCGGCTGGCGTGGGTCGGTGACGTCCCACAGCCGGGCCGCGCGGTCACCGCTGCCGGTGGCCAACGTCCGGCCGTCCGAGCTGAACGCCACGTCCAGGACGTAGTCGGTGTGGCCCGTGAGGGTGGCGAGCGGTGCCGGCGCGCGCGGGTCGGAGATGTCCCACAGCCGGGTCTTCTGGTCGGTCGCGGCGGTGGCCAGCGTCCGGCCGTCCGGGCTGAACGACAGGCCCCAGGCGGCGCCGGCGTGGCCGGTGATGGTGGCCAGCGGCGCTGGCTGGCGCGGGTCGGAGACGTCCCAGAGCCGGGCGGTCTGGTCCAGGCTGCCGGTGCTGGCCAGAATCCGGCCGTCCGGGCTGAACTTGACGCCGAACACGGGCGCCGTGTGGCCGGTGAGAACGCCCAGCGGGGCCGGCGCGCGGGGGTTGGTGACGTCCCACAGCCGGATGGTCTGGTCGCCGCTGCCGGTGGCCAGCGTCCGGCCGTCCGGGCTGAACGCCACGCCGTTGACCTCGCCGGTGTGCGCGGTGAGGGTGGCGACGGTCGTCGGCTGTGGGCTGGTGAGGTCCCACACCCGGGCGGTCCCGTCGTCGCTGGTGGTGACGAGCACCGTGCCGTCCGGGCTGAACGCGACGTAGATGACCTCGGCGGTGTGCCCGGTGAGCGTCGCGCGGGTGACCAGTTGGCGGTCCGCGGCCGCCAGCAGGGCCGCGCGTGCCTCGGCGGTCGGGGACAGCCGGTAGGCGGCCACGGCCAGGCGCAGCGACAGCGCGCGATCCGCCGGCCCGGCCGCGGTGGCCCGCGCGGCGAGCGTCCGGGACGCGGCCGGCAGGTCCTCGGCGGCGGGCTCGCCCTTGCCGGAGCGCGTGAGCAGCACCGTGGTCGTCACCGCGGCGACGACCACGGCCAGCGCGGCGGCCGCCGCCACCAGCGCCCGGCGGCGGGGACGCCGCCGGCGTGGCGGCGCGGCGGGCACCGGTGGGCGCGCCTCGATGCCCGGGGGCGGCACTCCGGGCCGGCTGTCCCGCGGAGCCGGAGGGGGAGGCGGCAACGGGAGCGGGGTCGTCGTCGGGCCCGGCCGCTCGGCCGGCTCCCGGCCGACGCTCGGCCGAGGCGCCGAGCGTCCCGGCGTCCCCGGCGCCGTCGAACCGAGCAGCATGCCGTAGAGCTCACCGGCGCTCGGCCGGTCCGCCGGGTCCTTGCGCATGGCCGTCGCGACGATGTCCCGCAGTGGCAGGGGCAGGCCTGACAGGTCAGGCGCCTTCGTCTCGATGCGGTAGAAGATCACATCGGTGGGGCCGTCCCCGAACGGCAGCCGGCCGGTCCCGGCGTGCACGATGACGCCGCCCCAGGCGAAGACATCGGCCGCCGGCGTGATCTCGGTACCCGCGACCTGCTCGGGCGCCATGAACGCCGGTGTGCCGATGCGCCGGATCTCCCGGGACAGCGCGGTCGCCGCGTCCAGCGCGCGGGCGATCCCGAAGTCGATGACGCGGGCGCCGGTCGCGGAGAGGAGGACGTTCTCCGGCTTGAGATCGCGATGGACCACGCCGGCGCCGTGGATCACCGTCAGCGCCGTCGCCACGCTGATCGCCAGCTGCTCGAGGTCGGGGCCGGGCAGCGGCCCGCGTTCCCTGATCGCCTGGGCGAGCGTCGGGCCGTGGACGTAGTCGGTGACGAGGTAGGCGGGCTCGCCGTCCGGGTCGGCGTCGAGGACCTCGGCCGTGCAGAACCCCCGGACGCGACGGGCGTTGGCGACCTCGCGGCGGAACCGGGCGCGGAACTCGCGGTCGGCGGCCACGTCCGGCCGGATCACCTTGACGGCCACCGGCCGCCCCCGCGGGCTGAGCCCGTAGTAGACGACGCCCATCCCGCCGCGGCCGAGCCGGCGTAGCAGGGTGTAGGAGCCGACCCGGCGCGGGTCGGTGGCCAGCAACGGCGTGCCGGACGGGCCCGAGGGGCCGGATGGTCCGGACGGGCCGGTCGTTCTGCTCGGCGGGTCCGCGGTCACCGCGCCTCACCGCCGCGCCAGGCCGCCCACGCCGGACTCGTGCTCACTGTGTCTCCCCGCGTTCCCCGTTTCCGGACATGGTGGCAGTACGACTCGAGGGACGGTCGCCAGAGTCGTGAACTTGCCGCGGTACGCGACGGACCGGCGCCGGACTGTCGGCGTCACCGGACCTGCCGCGGTCCGCCGGCCGGCAGCCCGTCGAACGCCCGGCGTGCCCCGCCTGACGCGGCCCGTTCCCAGCCGGAAGGCGAGGGGCCGTGTTCCGCGGCTGGTCCCGCCACACCCGGGCCGGCGGCAGGCGCCGTCGGCGATAGAAATCGTGAATCGCGGGTTCGGAATTTCGGCGTTGCCGATGCCTCGCGGCGCGCCCAGTATCGCTGGGGCGGGCGCCGTGCCCAGCTCGCGGCCCGCTTCCGCTGAAGCGACAGAACGGATCTCACATGCGCCTGACTGTCCTGGGCTGCCGTTCGGGAATGCCCGCCGGTGGCCAGTGCAGCTCGAGCTATCTGGTCGAGACGGACTCGACGAGGGTCCTGCTCGACTGCGGCCCCGGCGCGATGACCGCGCTCAGCGCGGTCATGCGGCCGTGGGATCTGGACGGCGTCATCATCAGCCATCTTCACCTCGACCACTGCTATGACCTCCTGCCTCTGGGGAAGGCAATGCTGGCCGGCCGGGTGCATCGGTCGATGGGCAGTCTCATGACCATTCCGACGCTGCCGGAGATGGCGGATTACGTCGACAGGCTGCCCGTGCCGCTGTATGTTCCGCGCGGTGGGCGGGAGACCCTGAACACGCTCGCCACGCTCTTTCCCGTCACGACCATCCCACTGCTCGACAAGGCGTTCGAGGTGGCCTTCGAGGTCCGTGAGTACACTCCGGGTGACCTTTTCACCATCAGCGATCTCGAGATCGGCCTGCATGAGCTGCGGCATGCGGTGCCGAACTGCGGGATACGGGTGGAGAGCAGCGGGGGAAGCCTCGCCTACACCGGTGACACCGGATTCACCGATGCATTGGTCCCGCTCGCCCGAAACGTTGATCTGCTGCTGTCCGAGGCCACGCTGGCGGTCCCCGACGGGACCGCGCACGGTCACCTGTGTGCCACGGAGGCCGGCACGGTCGCGCGGGCGGCCGGCGTCGGGCAACTGGTGTTGACCCACTTCGCGACCGCGGAAGCGCGCTGGCTCGAGGCGCGCAAGGCGGACGCCGAGCGGGTGTTCGACGGGCCGGTGCGCCTTGCCGCGCCGGCCGGGCAGTTCGATGTCCGATACTCCCGAAAGGTCATGGGATGACAGGCCTGATGGGCCGCATACGTGGCTGGCGCCTGATGCCCGCCGTGGTCGTCGCGGTCGGACTTCTCGCCGCCTGTGGCGAGGATTCCACTCCCACCTCCACTTCCCCGACGCCCGGCGCGATTCCGACTCTCGACAGCGCGACCCAGGTGACCATCACCTTTCTCTCCTACAACTACGGCACGCCCGGCCTGGGCGGGCAGGGCACGCAGGCGCTCATCGACGCCTTCGAGAAGGCTCATCCCAACATCACGATCAAGCCGCAGGGTGTTCCCGTCAAGGACGTGCTCACCAAACTGCGCACCGACACGGCGGCCGGCACGCCGCCGGACGTCGCGCAGATCGGCTGGAGCAAGATGGCCGAGGCGGTGGAGGCCCTGCCGGTCGTTCCCGTGCAGCAGATCCCGCCGGAGGCAGAATGGAAGGAACACACCGCCGGAATGTCGCCGAGAATCCTCTCGGCGGTCGCGGACGACGGCCTGGTGAAGTCGATGCCCTACACCATGTCGATTCCGATTCTGTACTACAACGCAGACCTGTTCCGCGCGGCCGGCCTTGACCCGGCCAAGCCACCGGCCACGATCGAGGAGGTCAGGGAGTACGCGCTCGCCATCAAGGCCAAGGGCTCGGAGGGCGTCTACTACGCCATCGCCGACACCAGCAAGTCCGACTTCCTCACCCAGTCCGTCGTGAACAGCAACGGCGGCAGCCTCGTCGGCGGCGACGGGGAGGTGACCGTCGACTCCTCGGCGGCGGTTCAGGCCCTGACCACGATGCAGGACCTCACCACGTCCGGCGCGCAGCCCGCGGTCAACTCGGACAGCGCGGTGGCCGCGTTCAACAGCGGAAAGCTCGGCATGCTCGTCACCAGCACCGCCCTGATGGCCGGCGCGCAGAAGGCCGCGGACGGAAAGTTCGAGCTGCGCACCGCCGGCTTCCCCGCCTTCGGCGACAAACCCGCCAAGCCCACGTACTCGGGCGCCGGGCTGGCCGTTCTCGCTCGCGACGACGCACACAAGCGGGCGGCCTGGGAGTTCATCAAGTTCGTGACGAGTGAGGAAGGCTTCGAGATCATCACGTCGCGGATCGGCTACCTGCCGCTGCGCGACTCGGTGGCCACCAAGCTCGCCGACACGCCGATCATGAAGCTCCTCGAACCGTCGATCAGCCAGCTGGACACGGTCACGCCTTACACCTCCTTCAACGGCACGAAGGCGAACCAGGCCGTTGTGACGCTGCAGGACGAGGCGGTGGAACCGATCGTGCTGCGGGGGGCCGATCCCGGCCCGACGCTCGCCAGCGCGGCGGACAAGATCCGAAGGCTGACCGCCTGACGATGACGACCGCCACGAGCCAACCGCCGCGCGACCAGGGCGCGTCGCCGGAGACCGACGCGCCGGCGTCCCCCGCGGCCGGTGCCCGGGCGGCCGCGGCCGGGGGGGGGGGGGGGGGGGGGGGGCGGCGCGCGCCCCCCCCGCGGGGGGGGGGCGGGGGGGCGCGGGCGCGGGGGGGGGGGCCCCCCCGGGGCCCCCCCCCGCCACCGGCGAGCGGCTGGCGCCCTGGCTCTACCAGGCCCCGGTCCTGGTCTCGCTCGCCGTCTGGGTCTACGGGCCGCTGGTGTTCACCGGCGTGCTCAGCCTCCTGGAGTGGGACCTGACCTCCCCGGACCGCTCCTTCGTCGGGCTGGACAACTACCGCCGGCTGGCCGAGGAGCCCGAGTTCCCGCACGCGCTCACCCGGACGGGGCTCTACGTCCTCGCGATGCTGCCGTTCGCCACCGTGGTGCCGATGGCGCTGGCCGTCATGCTGTGGAAGCGGCCGGGCCGGGCGAGCGACACCTACCGCTCGCTGCTGTTCCTGCCGGTCGTGCTCGCCCCGGTCGCCACCGCGCTGGCCTGGCGCTTCATCCTGGACCCACTGGGCGGCGTGGTGAACCTGACGCTGGGCGGTCTCGGCCTGCCAGAGCAGGACTGGCTCGGCGACCCGGACACGGCGCTCTGGGCGATCTCCCTGATCACGGCGGGCAAGTTCGTCGCGTTGAACATGCTCCTCTACGGCGCGGCCCTGGCCTCCCTGGACGGCCGCGCCCTCGACGCCGCGCGCGTGGACGGCGCGACGGAGTGGGAGATCACCCGTCACCTGGTGGTCCCGCAGCTCACCGGCACGACGGTCCTCATGTCCTTCCTGTGCGTCGTCTTCGCCGGCCAGTGGACCTTCACCAACATCGCCGTACTCACCCAGGGCGGCCCGGACAACAGCACGGACAACGCCTACCTGCGCCTTTACACCTACGCCTTCGTCTTCTTCGACGCTGGGACGGGAGCGGCGGCGGCCGTCGCGATCGTCGTCCTGCTCACCGTCCTGTTCGCGGTGTCCGCTCCCCTCCGGAGGCGCCATGCCCGGCCATGACCGGCGCCCGCGGGCCACGGCCGCCGCGGTCACCCGGCACGCCGTGTTGATCCTGACCGTGTTCGGGATGCTCTTCCCGATGCTCTGGGCGCTCTCGGCGTCCTTCAAACCCGGCAGCGACGTCTACGGCGCGAGCCCGCTGCCGATGCCGGCGACGCTGGAGAACTACCGGTACGCCCTGGGCGAGTTCCCGGTCGCGAGGCTGCTGCTCAACACCTTCGTCACGGCGGCCGGCGTGACGGTGCTGCACCTCGCCGCGGGCCTGCTGGCGGCGTGGTCGTTCGTCCGCTTCGCCCACCGTGGCCAGCGCGTGGTGCTCGGCCTGGTCACGGTGGCCCTCGTCGTCCCTCCCCAGGCATTGATCATCCCGCATTTCCTGATGGTCGCGCGGCTGGGCCAGCGGGACACCTTCGTCGGGCTCATCGTCCCCCAGCTCGCGACCTGCGCCCTGGCCGTCCTGCTCCTGCGCGAGCACATCCGCGCGATACCGCCGACGTTGATCGGCGCGGCCACCCTGGACGGCGCGACGCACGCCGAGACGCTGCGCCGCGTCGTCCTCCCGCTGCTGCGCGGCGCGCTCGGCGCCGTGGCGATCGTCGTCTTCATCACCACCTGGAACGAGTACCTGTGGCCGGTGCTCGTCGCGCCGAGCCCGGAGCACACCACGATCCAGGTGGGTCTGCAGATGTTCGAGACCCAGGAAGGCCCCGAGCACGGCCCCCTGCTGGCGGCGGCGATGCTCGCGACGATGCCGGTCGTCGCCGTCTACTTCCTCGCGTCCCGGCGCATCGCCGACGCCTTTCTCCAGTCCGGACTGAGGTAGCCGATGACCTCCATGACGTCGACGCCGCCGACGCCTCTGACGACCGGTCCCGTGGCCGGTTCCCCTGATGCCGCGCCCGCGCCCGGCGGGGTGACGTTCGACGGTGTCGTGAAGCGGTACGGCGGCCAGACCGTGCTCGACGTGGCCCGCCTGGATGTCCCGCACCGTTCGTTCACGGTCGTCGTCGGCCCGTCGGGCTGCGGCAAGTCCACGGGCCTGCGGGTCGTCGCCGGCCTGGAGACGCCGGACTCGGGCCGGGTGCGCATCGGCGGGACGGACGTCACGGACACTCCACCGGGACGGCGCGGCGTCTCCATGGTCTTCCAGGACTTCGCCCTCTACCCCCATCTCACCGTCGAGCAGAACATCGCGTTCGGGCTGCGGCTCGAGGCGAAACACAACCGGCGCGCCGGTCCCGACAAGGCCGAGATCGCCCAGCGGGTGACCGACGCCTGCGCCATGCTCGGCCTGGCGGAGCTGCGCCGCCGCCGGCCGTCCCAGCTTTCCGGGGGTGAGCGGCAGCGGGTCGGGCTGGCGCGTGCCATCGTCCGCCGGCCCAGGGTGCTGCTGCTCGACGAGCCGTTGTCCGCGCTGGACGCCCAGCTACGTCAGCACGCCCGCGCCGAGCTCGTCCGGCTGCACCGGGAGCTCGGCAACACCGTCATCCTGGTCACCCATGACCAGCTAGAGGCGCTGTCGATGGGGACGAACCTGGTGGTGATGAACGCCGGGCGGGTGGCGCAGACGGGCGTGCCCGCCGATGTCTATCAGCGGCCCGCGGACACCTTCGTCGCCACGTTCGTCGGCAGTCCGACCATGAACCTGCACGACGTGGAGCCGCGCCCGCATCCCGCGGGAGGCGAGCTGGTCGGGCCCGGCATCCGTGCCGTCGTCGCCGGAGCCGGCCTGCCGCGTCGGGTCCGGCTGGGGTGGCGGGCGGGCGACGGCGTACTCGAGACGCCGACGGGCGTGAGCCCGGCGAGCGAGCGGCCGACGGACGAGGCGCCCACCGGGCCGGGCCTCACTCTCGAGGGCCTCATCGACGTCGTCGAGTTCACCGGCGAGTCCACCGTCATCCACTGCGTGGGGCCGGCCGGCGGGTGGCGGGCGTCCGTCGGGTCGGGCGTCGCGGTGCCAGCGGTGGGCGAGCGGGTCCGGCTCCGGGTCGAACCGGACAAGCTGCATCTGTTCGACACGGCGACCGGCCTGCGTCTGGCCGACCCGGCCGGGCCGGTGGCGGAACCGGTCCCGAGCCTGGGTGGCGTCCGGCCCGACGGCGTGTAGCCCAGCCGGCGTGGGAGCGAGGCGTCCGCCCGTTGTGGCCGACCGCTTCCGCGCCGGCGCGCCCACGTCGGTCGGTCGGTCGGTCGCTCGACCTCGGCCGGTGGTGGCGGGTGGGGCGGTGCCCCTGGTTGTCACCAGGCGGCGGGGCGGTCGCCGCGGCGCTGCCCAGGCACCGCGCCCGGGCCGGCGGTGGCGGGTGGGCCGCCGGCAGCCTCGGCGGCGGCGTCGCCAGCCCGCTCGCGCAGGACCGTGTCCACGCTGTCCAGCAGGGCGGCCACCAGCCTGGTCTGAGGTGGGCGCCACACCATGTGGACGGGGACCGTCGGCACCGGATCGACGATGGGCACCACGCTCGTGCCATTCAACGTCCGGGCCCGTTCCAGCGAAAGAATCCCGGCTACCGGGCCGGTGGTGATCCGCAGCCGCACCCCGCCCAGGTCGTCGTTCTCCGCGACGATCCGCAGGTTGGTGCTCGTGCGCTGCGCGATGGCGATGATCGTGTCGTACATCGTCGGTGAGGTGGCGCGGCGGCACAACATGCATGCCTGGCTCGCCAGCTCGTGGAACGCGACGCTCTGCCGCCCCGCCCATTCATGGTGGTGGCCGACCACCGCGACGAGCTGGACCCGCAGCACCTCGCGGGAGCCCAGCGCGCCGGTCGGTGGCGGGCCGAAGGTGAACCCCACGTCGAGCTCACCGTTGAGAAGGCCCTGTACCTGGGGTCCGCTCGTCAGTTCCCACAGGTGCGTCCCGACGCCAGGGTGGGTGCCGCTCAGCTTGACCAGGGCGGGCTGAAGCACACGTTCGGCGGCCGACAGGTTGAACCCAATGTTGATCCACCCGCTTCGGCCGGCGGCGACCTCCCGTGCCGCGGTCATCGCCCGGTCGGCCTGCTCGATCAGCTTTCGCGCCTCGGTCTGGAATACCTGGCCGGCGGGAGTCAGCCGAACCTCGTGGGACGTCCGCGCGACGAGCTCGACCCCGACCTCCCGCTCGAGCCGCCGCAACTGCTGGCTGAGCGATGGCTGCGCAAGGTGCAGCCGGGCCGCGGCCCGGCCGAAGTGCAGCTCATCGGCAATGGCAAGGAAGGAGCGGAGGATGCGGATATCCATTGGTCCTCCTTTGCCGATGCGCTGGCAGCATCGCACGGGCGCGAGATAACGGGCGGTGAAGAATTCATGTTGTGGCGCGGAACCGCCCCGGCTTCGACCCGCGGATCGTGACTGACGTCACGGGCGATCCCGCCCGCGTGAACGACGGTTCACCACCTGGGCGATCCGGTGGTCCGTCCGCCACGCGGGATTCCGGCGCCCGGTGGCCGACGCCGGCGGGGTGACGAGGCGCCCGGCGGGTCCGCGCCAGGTCGGGACGCCGGCCGCCGATCGGCTCTGGACACCGCCGGCCACCGGGGCGATCATCATGCCGCCCGCCTGAACGCTCCCGGCCGCGGTCTCGCCCGGCCAACCGCCGGTCGCCCGCCGCGGGCTGGCGGTGCCGGGCGCGCGGGCAGGGGCCGGTGGCGGCCGGACCGCGACCGCCCGCTTCGCGCGGTGACCAGATGCCCCGCGGCTGTACTGGGCCCACCCAAAAGATCTTGAGTGTTTTCTTGACTCGTTCAGGAAAACGGGGAACAGTGTGGGGCGTGCCCACGGCCTTGGACTTCGAGCGGATGCTGCGTGAGGTCGCGTTGCGGGTGACGCGTCCTCGGGTGGCGGTGCTGGGCGCGGTGTACGCGCATCCGCACGCCGACACGGACTCGATCATCGGCGCCGTGCGCGGCGAGCTGCCCGAGGTCTCGCACCAGGCCGTGTACGACTCGCTGCGCGTGCTGACGGCGGCGGGTCTCGTGCGGCGGATCCAGCCGTCCGGCTCGGTGGCCCGCTACGAGTCGCGGGTCGGCGACAACCACCATCACGTCGTGTGCCGGTCCTGCGGCGTCATCAGCGACGTCGACTGCGCCGTCGGCGAGGCGCCCTGCCTGACGGCCTCCGACGACCGCGGCTTCCTGATCGACGAGGCCGAGGTCATCTACTGGGGCCTGTGCTCCGGCTGCTCCACCGCACCCAGTTCCTGATCAGTCCTGATCCGGAGGGAGTCTCATGTCCGAGAACCACGAGACGACAGTCGCGCCCACTACCGACACAGGGAGCGCCGACACGGAGAGCGCCGGTGGCTGCCCGGTCGTGCACACGCGCGCCGCGCACCCCACTCAGGGCGGTGGGAACCGCGGTTGGTGGCCGAACCAGCTCAACCTGAAGATCCTCGCCAAGAACCCCGCCGTGGCCAACCCGCTCGGGGCGGACTTCGACTACACCACGGCGTTCGGGAGCCTCGACCTGCCCGCCGTGAAACGGGACATCGCCGAGGTGCTGACGACCTCGAAGGACTGGTGGCCGGCCGACTTCGGCCACTACGGCCCGTTCATGATCCGGATGGCGTGGCACAGCGCGGGCACCTACCGCATCAGCGACGGCCGGGGTGGCGGTGGCGGTGGCCAGCAGCGGTTCGCGCCGCTGAACAGCTGGCCGGACAACGGCAACCTCGACAAGGCCCGCCGCCTGCTGTGGCCGGTGAAGAAGAAGTACGGCCAGAAGATCTCGTGGGCCGATCTGATGATCCTCGCCGGCAACGTCGCCCTGGAGTCGATGGGCTTCACGACCTTCGGCTTCGCCGGCGGCCGTCCCGACGTCTGGGAGCCGGAGGAGGACGTCTACTGGGGCCCGGAGCAGATCTGGCTCGGTGACGAGCGCTACACCGGCGACCGGGAGCTGGAGAGCCCGCTCGGCGCGGTCCAGATGGGCCTGATCTACGTCAACCCGGAGGGTCCGAACGGCACCCCCGACCCGCTCGCCGCCGCCCGCGACATCCGGGAGACGTTCCGCCGGATGGCGATGGACGACGAGGAGACCGTGGCCCTGGTCGCCGGCGGCCACACCTTCGGCAAGACCCACGGCGCGGGCCCGGCCGACCACGTCGGCGCCGAGCCGGAGGGTGCCCCGATCGAGCTGCAGGGCCTGGGCTGGAAGAGCACCTTCGGCACGGGCAAGGGCGGCGACGCGATCACCAGCGGCCTCGAGGGCATCTGGACCAACACGCCGACGCAGTGGGACAACAGCTTCTTCGAGATCCTGTTCGGCTACGAGTGGGAGCTGTTCCAGAGCCCCGCCGGCGCGAACCAGTGGCGGCCGGCGGGCGGCGCCGGCGCGGGCACCGTCCCCGACGCCCACGACCCGGCGAAGACGCACGCGCCGACGATGCTCACGACCGACCTCGCGCTGCGCTTCGACCCGATCTACGAGCCCATCTCGCGGCGCTTCAAGGACGACCCGGCCGCGTTCGCCGACGCGTTCGCCCGGGCCTGGTACAAGCTGACGCACCGTGACATGGGCCCGATCGAGCGCTACCTCGGCCCCGAGGTCCCCAGCGAGGTGCTGATCTGGCAGGACCCGATCCCGCCGGTGACCGGCGAGCTGGTCGACGCCACGGACGTCGCGGCCCTCAAGGCCAAGGTCGTGGAGTCGGGCCTGACCGTCTCGCGGCTGGTCTCGACCGCGTGGGCGGCGGCCTCGTCGTTCCGCGGCAGCGACAAGCGCGGCGGCGCGAACGGTGGCCGCATCCGGCTGGAGCCGCAGCGCGGCTGGGAGGTCAACGACCCCGACCAGCTGGCGACCGTGCTGAGCATCCTGGAGTCGATCCAGGCGGAGTTCAACGCGGCCGGCGGCCGGCAGGTCTCGTTCGCCGACCTGCTCGTGCTCGCCGGCGGCGTCGGCGTCGAGCAGGCCGCCAGGGCCGCCGGCTTCGACGTCGTGGTCCCCTTCACGCCGGGCCGCGGCGACGCCACGCAGGAGCAGACCGACGTGGAGTCGTTCGCGGCGATGGAGCCGCCAGCGGACGGGTTCCGCAACTACCTCGGGAAGGGCCAGCGCCTGCCGGCCGAGTTCCTGCTGCTCGACCGGGCGAACCTGCTGACCCTCAGCGCCCCCGAGCTGACGGTCCTCATCGGTGGCCTGCGGGTGCTGGGCGCGAACTACAAGCAGTCGCCGCTCGGCGTCTTCACCACGACGCCCGGGGCGCTGACCACCGACTTCTTCGTCAACCTGCTCGACCTGGGCACGACGTGGACGCCGACGTCCGAGGACGCGAACACGTTCGAGGGCCGCGACGACGCCACGGGCGAGCTCAGGTGGACCGGTACGCGGGTCGACCTTGTCTTCGGCTCGAACTCCGAGCTGCGGGCGCTCGCCGAGGTCTACGCGAGTGACGACGCGAAGGAGAAGTTCGTGGCCGACTTCGTCGCGGCGTGGGTCAAGGTCATGAACCTCGACCGGTACGACCTCGCCTGATTCCGACGCGGCGTCCAGGCCGGCCGGGCGGCCGGCCTGGACGCCGCCCCCATGCACGGCGACAGGATTCACGAACCCAGCGGCGGGCCGTCCCCTCGGCCCGCCGCTGGTCGTGTTTCTGAGGCGAGACTCGCGCGCATTACCGTCGGGAATCCGACCTCCAGGTGTCGGCAAGCCGACATCTGGACGCCAGCCGGGAAGACCGACTATGGCGGTAGCGGGGTGGGTGCGGGTGGTGAAGTACGGTGAGGCCCGAGGTGCGGCGCGGGGGTGCCCACCTGCCGGTTCCTGCGCCATCGGCGTGTCGGTAACAAACGGCGCACGTGGCGGCTGACGTCGTTCCTGTCCGGATCGGCGTGTCACGTCCGGCCGGTTCTCTCCGTCTTACTTGCGAGTGTTCGTCCGCTGATGTGATCAGCCTGGCAGGGGGGCTTCGTGCGCCGTATCGCAGAGTTCGTACTTAACCATCGCAAGCTTGTCTTGATCGGCTGGCTTCTCGTCGTGGTCGCGGGCATCGCCCTGACCGGCCGGACCAATGATCGCCTGGTCATTGACTTTTCGTTGCCGGGACAACCAGGCACCGAGACGGCAAATCAGATCGACGAGGAGTTCAAGGCGGGTGGCAAGACCGCGCCCTATGTCGTGAGCGTCACAATGCCGGCCGGCCAGGTCGTCACCGGCCAGGAGGCCGCTGTCGGGCGGGCATTCGCCGCCGTGCAGCAGGAGGTGCCGCAGACCCGGGTGATCGACGAGGCGAACACCGGTGACAAGGCCTTCCGGACCGGCGACGACCGCACGGCCTACGCACTCGTCTTCTACCGCTTCATGCACGACCCGACGGCGCCCTTCCCCACCGACGCCATCACCGAGGCCCTGACGGCGGCGGCCCCCACGGGCGCGACGGTCGGCGTCACCGGAGAGGACGCCCTGGCCATCGGCGACGCCGAGGGCGGCGGGGCCAGCGTGCTCATCGAGGTGCTCTTCGGCGCCCTCGGCGCGCTCGTGGTGCTCGCCTTCGTCTTCGCGTCGTTCCTGGCGTTCCTGCCGCTGGTCGTCGCGGCGGTCTCGATCCTGACCACGTTCATCCTGCTGCTGCCGCTGACCTACCTCACCGACGTCTCGTTCATCGTCGAGTTCCTGATCGCGCTCATCGGCCTCGGGGTGGCGATCGACTACTCGCTCATCCTGGTCACCCGGTGGCGCGAGGAGCGCGACCACGGCCGCGACAACCACGAGGCGGTCGTGGTGGCCATGCAGACGGCGGGCCACGCGGTGATGTTCAGCGGCATCACGGTGGCCATCGGGCTGCTTGCCCTCGTCGTGCTTCCCGTGCCGTTCATGCGCAGCATCGGCCTGGGCGGCGCGCTGATTCCGCTGGCCAGCGTGCTGACGACGCTGACGCTGACGCCGGCCATCCTCGGTGGCATCGGCCCGAAGGTCGACTGGCCGAAGATCCGGCACGAGAACCGCGCCGGCAAGGCGTGGACCCGATGGGCCAGGGGCGTGGTGCGGCACCGGATCCTCTCGACGGGGGTGGCGCTGCTCGCCCTCGGCCTGCTGGTCGCCGCGTTCTTCGGCATCAAGATCGGCCTGGCCTCGTCCTCGTCGCTGGCCAAGAACGGGCCGGCCTACACGGCGTTCGAGACGCTGAAGGCCGGCGGTGTGCCGACCGGCGTCCTGACCCCGATGGAGGTGCTGGTCGACACGCCGCGGGCCGAGTCGGTCGCCGCGGCGCTGCGCGACGTCCCGGGCGTCGACCGGGCGGTGGTGGCGACCGGCGACGGGCAGTCGGTGAACGGGCACAGCATCGTGGTGGTGATTCCCGACTCGGAGACCGTCAACTCGTCGTCCATCCAACCGGTGCGCGACGTCAAGGAGGTCGTGGCCGACCTGCCGGGGGTCGTCGGCGTCGCCGGCATCGGCGCGGACCAGATCGACTTCCTGAAGGCGGTCTACGGCAACTTCCCGCTGATGCTCACGATCATCGCGCTGCTGACCTTCATCCTCCTGGTGCGCGCCTTCCGGTCGATCCTGCTGCCGATCAAGGCAATCCTTCTCAACCTGGTCACGCTCGGCGCGACGCTCGGCTTCATGGTGCTGTTCTGGCAGAACGGGTTCGGGTCCGACACGATCTTCGGGGTGGACGAGACCGGAGCGGTGACCTTCTGGCTCCCGCTGATGGTGTTCGCGTTCCTCTTCGGCCTGTCGATGGACTACGAGGTGTTCATCCTGGCCCGGGTCCGTGAGGAGTACGACCGGACGGGGAACACCGATGACGCCGTCGTCGAGGGAATCGGGCGCACCGGCCGGCTCGTGACCAGCGCCGCGCTGATCCTGTTCCTGGCGTTCCTCGCGCTCGCCACCGGGCCAGGCACCGACCTGAAGACGTTCGCGACCGCGCTCGGCTTCGGCATCCTGCTCGACGCGACCATTGTGCGGTCCGTGCTGGTGCCGGCGCTCGTCTCCCTGTTCGGCCAGTGGAACTGGTGGCTGCCCGACTGGGTGGCCCGCGTGCTGCGGATACCGCCGTCGCGCCCGATCGAACCGGCCGTCGTCGGCGACGCGGTCGCGGTACCCGAGCCACGGGGTTCATCCAGCCCATCCAGCGTGTCCGAATGATCCGAGCAACGGCGCCGTAGACCCGCGCCACCGCGGTAACCCGCGCCACCGCGGTAACCCGCGGCGAGCAAGACACCGGCCCGGCGGAACCCCATGGTTCCGCCGGGCTGACTCGTTCCCGGGTCTTCGAGATCCGTCGCCGCCCGCTCACGCCACCCAAGGCGGCGCGGATACCGGCGTCGTCGGTTGACCTCAACCACGGTTGAACAGCCAGGCTCGATCGCGGTTACCGACGACGAAGGGACACCCGATGAGAGCCGCGGCGTTCACCGAGCCTGGCGGACCGGACGTACTCAGGCTGATGGACCTGGACACCCCGCACGCCGGCGCCGGCCAGGTCCGGGTCCGGATCAGGGCGGCCGGGGTCCAGCCGGTCGACTGCGCGGTGCGGGCCGGCCGGACCCCGCCCTGGATGGCGCAGGACCCACCGACGATTCCCGGGAACGAGTTCGCCGGAGTCATCGACGAGGTGGGCCAGGGGGTGGCGGCCGGACTGATGGTGGGCGGCGAGGTGCTCGGCTTCGGGCGCCTCGGCGCCTACGCCGAGTATCTCGTGGTCCCGGCCGACCAGGTGACGGCCAAGCCGGCGGCGATGCCCTGGGAGGTCGCCGGCGGATTCAGCGGCGGCGCCCAGACCGCCCACATAGCCCTGCGGGAGCTCGCCGTGGGCAAGGGCGACACCCTGCTGATCCACGGCGCGGCGGGCGCGGTCGGCACCGTCGCCACGCAGCTGGCCGCGCGGTGGGGGGCGACCGTCATCGGCACCGCGAGCGCGGCCAACCACGACTACCTGCGCTCGCTCGGCGCGCTCCCGGTGGCCTATGGCGACGGCCTGCTCGCCCGGGTGCGCGCGCTCGCGCCGGACGGGGTGGACGCGGTCCTCGACGGCGCCGGCGGCGACGCGCTCACCGCCTCGCTCGCCCTCGTGGCCGACCGGTCCCGCGTCCTCACGCTGGTCGAACACGCCAAGGCACCCGGACTCGGCATCCGGACCACCCCGAACCTGCGCTCGTCGGCCCGGCTCGCCGAGCTCGCCCGCCTGTACGCGGACGGCCAGCTACATGTCCAGATCCGGCGGGTGTTCCCCCTGGGCCGCGCGGCCGACGCGCACCGCGACGTCGAGACGGGCCACGGGCGCGGCAAGGTCGTCCTTCTCGTCGACTAACGGCGTGTGGCGGGCCATCCTCGGCATGGCCCGCCACACGCCGTCGACACGGCGTCGGTGGTCAGGAAGCGCGGGACATGGCCCGGGTGCCGACGACGAGGCCGAGGGCGGCGACGGCGCCGGCGGCGAGCAGGCCCCACAGCGTGTCCGCGGCGAGGACCTCGCCGGCGAACAGGCGGCGCTCCGCGTCGACGACGTAGCTCAGCGGGTTGGCCGCCGAGAGCGCCTTCAGCCACCCGGGGGCGTCGTCGAGCGGGAGCAGGACCCCGGCGAGCAGGAGGAGCGGGAACAGCAGCGTCTGCTGGACAGCCCAGAACAGCCACGTCTGCTGGGCGGAGGCCAGCGCGAGCGCGTACGACAGGGCGCCGAGCCCGACGCACAGCAGGGACAGGATCAGCAGGCCGACGAGCACGCCGCCGACGTGCAGGTCGAAGCTGAACGGCACGCAGATCACCACGATGATCAGCGCCTGGACGAACGTCGGCGCGATCTCCTTCAGCGCCCGGCCGAGCAGCAGCGCCGGCCGGCGCAGTGGCGTCACCAGCATGCGCTCGTGCGAGCCGGTCTGGATCTCGAAGAGCAGGTTCGACCCGGTCATCGACGTGCCGAACAGGCACGACATCACCACGATGCCGGGCACGAACCACTGCAGCGCCGAGCCGCCGTCGTCGGCCTTCGGCAGCAGCGGGGCGAACAGCGCCAGGAAGAACAGCGGTTGGATCATGCTGAAGATGACCGAGAACGGGTCACGCAGCATCGGGCGCAGCTCACGGACGAAGACGGTGACCGTGTCTGTCAGCAGGGTGGTGCGGCCCGTGGGCGCGTCGGCGTCGGCCTCGCGGGCGACGTCGGTCGGCCCACCGGTCTCGGTGATCGTCGCGGTGGTCATGCCGGGGTCTCCTTCGCGTTGGCGTCCGCCGCGTCGGCGTCCGCGGACTCGGCGCCGCCGGCGTCGCGCAGGCTGCGACCGGTGAGAGAGAGGAAGACGTCGTCGAGGGTGGGGCTCGCGGCGGTCGCGGCGGCCGGGGCGAGGCCCGCCTCCTCGAGGTCGCGCAGCAACCGGGGGAGCAGCCGCGGCGCGTCGGCCGCCCGCAGCACCACCTGGGCACCTGGCGGGCGCCGCGCTCCCGACGGGTCCGGTACCGGCTCGATCCGGGCCGGGCGGTCGGGGACGTGCTGGCGCAGCCGGTCGGCGGCGCGCTGGGCGTCGGCGGCGTCGTCGAAGGCGAGCACCAGTTCGCTGTCGGCGTGCCTGGCCTTGAGGCCGGCCGGAGTGTCGTCGGCGATCAGCTGCCCGTGGTCGATGATGATCACCCGCTCGGCGAGCGCGTCGGCCTCGTCGAGGTAGTGGGTGGTGAGCACGACCGTGGTGCCGTGCCGGGCGCGCAGCGCGCGGACATGCTCCTGGAGGTTGACCCGGTTCTGCGGGTCCAGCCCGGTGGACGGCTCGTCCAGGAACAGCAGGCGCGGCGAGTGCACCAGCCCGAGCGCGATGTCGAGGCGCCGGCGCTGCCCGCCGGACATCGTCGACACCTTGCGGTCGGCGACGCCGGTCAGGTCGAGCGAGGCGATCAGCTCGTCGGCGCGGGCGGCCGTCGCTGCCCGGCTCATCCCGTAGCAGCGTCCCTGGCTGAGCAGTTCGTCGCGACCGCGCTGGCTCTGGCCGGCGCCGTTGCCCTGGCCGATGTAGCCGATCCTGGCGCGTACCGCGCTTCGCTGCCGGGTGATGTCGAAGCCGGCGACCTGCGCCGTTCCGGCGGTCGGCGGCAGCAGGGTGGTCAGCATGCGCAGCGTCGTGGACTTGCCGGCGCCGTTCGGCCCGAGCAGAGCGACCAGCTCGCCCTCGTCGACCCGCAGGTCCAGGCCGCGGACGGCGTCGACCGTCTGCTTGCGGCTCGTGAACTGCTTCGTGAGCCCCTGCGTGCGGATCACCGGCGCGGTGGCCGGGGCGGTGCTGGTAGTCGAAATCATGAGAGAACGGTAGACCGAATTACGGCCGGATCCTGGCCGTAATTTGAGCCTCTGCCGATGGGTTGAGCTGCCGGTGGGCAGTCGCCCACGACGAGTTTCCTTGGCCCGTCCCGGGCAGCCGAAGCACGGATGTCTCCTCACCGTGCTTCGGCTGCCCGGAACGGCGGGTCGCGACGAGTTTCGCGTCGTCGTCGACTTCTTCGGTGCCGGTGGGGCGTCGGGGCGTGCTGTCAGCGGCGGCCGAAGGCCTGCGTCCAGTAGTAGCGGTAGGAGCCACCCTCGGCGTAACCGACGCCGATGTGGGTGTAGGAGCAGTTGAGGATGTTGGCGCGGTGGCCCGCGCTGTCCATCCACATCTGGAGGACCTGGGCCGGGGTCTGCGCGCCCGCGGCGATGTTCTCCCCGACGAAACCGCTCGGGAAGCCGGCCGCCTTCGCCCGGTCACCGGGCGAGCGGCCGTCGCGGCTCGTGTGGCTGAAGTAGTTGTTCGCGGCCATGTCGGCCGTGTGCGCCTGCGCCGCCGTGGTGAGGCTCGCGTCGACGGCGAGCGGCCCGCAGCCGGCCTTGCCGCGTTCGACGTTGGTGAGCCGGACGACCTCGTCGGTCTTCCCGAGCGGCGCGGGCGGCGTCGTGGCCGGGGGCGGCGGGACAGGCGGCCGCGTCGTGGGGGCGGCCGGCGGTGTGGTGCGCGGCGGCGTCGACGCCGGACGCGTCGTGGTCGGGGGCGGCGGCACCGACGTCGGCGAGAAGGAATGCGTCGGCGATGGCGGCGCCGTCGTCGTCCGGATGGAGGTGGGCGAGGCCGTCGGGGTGTGGGTAGGCCGTGGGGCGCCGCCGTCACCGGAGGACGGGAACTGGAACGGCTGACAGGCCGTGAGCACCGCCGTCACACCGACCGCCGCCAGCGGGCCGCGGATGTTTCTGGGAACACGGGTCATGAGGTCTCCCCTCGGGTACCCCTCCCCAGAACACTGCCAAAGGTAGCAAACCGGTGCACGCGGCCGTCGACCCACCCCCGTGGGTATGTGGCGTTCCGCCGGTACCAGCGGTTTTGGTCGCCGTGGCTGGCGCGATCGGCCAGGCTCTGCCGGGCGTTCGTGCCGCGGCCAGTCCCGCGGCGCACGGCATGGTCACGGCGGGACGGTCGCCGGCGGCGGCGCGCGAGCCGGCGCGGTCCGCGACGGCGGTCCGGAAGCGCTACTCGGGGCCGAGCAGGAGCTCCACGCGGGACAGGGTCTCGCGCAGGTTGTCCTCGACGACGAGGTCGAGCGCGTCGGGCAGGCTGAGCCAGCGCAGGGGCGCGGTGGGCTTCTCCGGGCGGGCCGTCTCCGGCGCCGCGGTCGCCAGCACGAAGCGGAGGTCCGCGTGCTCGTGCGCCTGCTCGCGCGGGGTTTCGGGCACGGGGACCACGACCACATGCCGTAGGTCCGCCGCCGGCCAGGGACGGAGATCCGCGAGGCCCGTCTCCTCGCGGCCCTCGCGGAGCGCGACATCGATCGGGGTGGTCTCACCGGGGTCGGCGTGGCCGCCGACCTGCATCCAGCTCCCCAGTTTCTCGTGCCAGCGCAGCAGGACCCGCCGGCTCTCGGGATGTACTACGAGCGCGGACGCCGTGAGGTGCAGCGCGCCATCACGCGACCACGGGTCCTCGCCGCGCTCGACCAGCGCCCGCATCCTGGCCAGGTCGCCGGCCTCGGTGTCGTCGGCGGGCTGGTAGCCCGCCAGCAAGGCGGCCACACCGGCCGGAACGGTCCCCATACCGCCAAAGCCTAGAAGCTTGGCGTTCCTGAAAACCGATTGGCTGGCCCGGCGTTCTCCGTGATCCGCGGCCCACTGATCTCCAGGGCCTGAGACGACGGGCCGCGGCGCCCTGACGCCCGCCGGCGCCGCCGCCGCGCGACGGACGGGAAGGACTCCGCCGCCGCGGGAACGAGCGCCGACCTTGGTGGGCACGGTTCGGGCCTCCTGGAGCTGGGCCGGAGGCGAGCGGCCGCCGGCGGGGGGGGCGGGGGGCCGCGCCGCGCGCGGGGGGGGGGGCGCGGCGGGCGGGCGCCCCGGCCCCCCCCCCGGCCGCTCAGCGCGAGGGGTGGTCCCAGCGGCGTCCGAGCACGAACGCGAAGCGCTCGGGGACGGCGAGCGGGTCGCCGTCGCCCTCGGCTGGGAGCTCCTGGTAGTCGACCGCGACCGTCAGGCCGGCGACGCGCAGATGCCACGCGATGTCGCGTGGGTCCGGCTGCTCCTCGGGCCGTCGGGTCGCGCCGGCCGGGAGGGCGGGGACAGCGGCCGACGGTGTCACGAGGAGTAGCCGACCGCCGGGGCCGACGAGCCTTGCCAGGCCGGAGATCACCCGTGGCCAGTCGGCGGGCGGGAGCTGGTCGACGATGCCACCGGCCAGGAGAGCGTCGAGGTAGCCCGGCGCGACCACGGGCCAGGCGGTGTCCACGCTGTCGGCGAGTTCCTTGGCCGACGCGCCGACCCTGACCAGCCGGTCGTCCGGCGGCGACTGCCCGAGCGCGTCCCCGGACTGGTCGACATAGAGCAGCCGATCACCTGGGCCGAGCCGCTGAAGCAGGTGGTGAACGTGCGGGCCGCTTTCGTGGCCCACGCAGGCGACGCGGTCGCCGGGGGTGAGCTGGAGCTTTTCGGCGACGCGGTCCGCCATCCAGCCGAGGACAGCGCCATGGGGCGGAGAACCCTGGTTCTCGACCATGGCGAGTTGCCTATCGCGCGCAATTGGTTCAACGACGATCAAAGAAATCACCTCTGGCGGGCGCGCGACATGGACAGTGGACGGAGTGGTGGCGGCCGGCGCCCACCGGTTAGTGAAGACCCCGCGGCGGACGCCGGACTCGCTGTGACCCCTGCGCGGAGTCGAACATAACTAGCCACGGAACGTGTGACCAGGTCACGGAAGTGGCCACTAGGCGCCAACTTTGCGTGACGTGGCCACACCTGGCCAAAGCCGTTAAGACCCGGTCAGCAAGTGCGGTTGCCTGGTGTAGCGTGCCGCCCACGCCGCCCCAGCGCACCGCGCGAACCCACCGACCTCGGCGGCAAGCGCGGTTTCCCCTCCGTTCCGCCTGCCCATCACCCCTGCCCGCTGCCCTGCCCCCGCGCCCTGGCCACCGTCCCGCGCCCGCCCCCTGCCCGCCCCTGTCCCCAGCGCATCACGCGTGCCCACCGACCTCGCGGGCAAGCGTGATCTCCCTGCGTCCCACCCTGCCCGTCGACGATCGACCCCGCCGTCGCCGCGCCGCCCCCTCCCAGCAAGACGGCCCCGAGGTCTGACATGACAGCCCCCGATTTGCTCACCAACCTGTACCTGGACAACCAACGGCAACTGCGCCATCTGGCCGCCCGCTATCTCAGCGGCGCCGCCCAGACCCCAGAGGACATCACCCAGGAGGCCTACCTGCGGGTTTGGCATGCCTGGGATCGCATCGACCCTCAGGCGGCGCTGGCCTACCTGCGACGCACCGTCGTGAACCTGGCCATCGAGACGACCCGTCGCCAGGCCAGAGCCGAGCGGCGCGAAGGTGCCCTGTGCGCGACGGCCCACGCCCCCAGCGCCGAGGACGTCGCGCTCGCGCGCCTGCTCGACGCCGACGTCCACGCCGCGCTGCGGGCACTGCCAGCCCGCCAGCGGGAAGCGATCCTGCTCCGCCACATCCACGACCTGCCACTCCTCGACACCGCCGGTGAGATGGGTTGCGCCGAGGGCACGGTCAAGGCGTACATCAGCCGGGGACTGGATACGCTCCGCGCCCACCTGGACGCGGACAAACAGGTTCCGGCCGCCCCCGCGCACCCGCTGACCAAGCCACGGCGGGCGACCCCGCCGAAGCCTCGGCGGGCGGTTTCGGCGAAGCCCCGACGGGCGGCCGCGGCGAAGGCCCGGCGGGCTGCCCAGGCGCCGGAACCCGTCGGAGCCGCCCTGCGCGGCGCGGCATGACCTCGCGGCCCCGGTCGCCCTGGCCGTCCCGGCTGCCCCCGCGCGGCCGGGACGGAGCCAGGGGCGATCCCAGGACCGGTGAGCGCCGGCGCCGGGCCGGCGCTGGAACACGCGGCGCCGTCCGGCCTCCGTCGTCCCGGCGGTCGTCCCGGCGCCAGCTGGGCTTGCCCGCCCGGTGGCGGCGGGGAAGCGGAACGCCGCGCGGCGTCGCCGCTTAGAACCTGGTTTCAGAGTGGTCGGGTGACGGCGAGGCGGCCGTCGCCCGACCAGGCCGGTTCCCCCGGTGCACCGGGGGAACACGTCGACGCCGCCGGCGGGTCCCCGGACACGCGCTGGCGGCCCCTGGCCGTTCGCCCGTGGCCGACCCTGGCGGGAGGCGCCGTTTAGATCTAGATTCCAGTGCCGTGGCCGGCACGGTCCGCCCGGCTCCCACCCGTCCCGCCGCCGTCGACCGCGACCGCGGGGCGCGCTCGGCTGTTCCCGCTGCCTGCCGGGGGCGGCCGAGGCGTGGCGCGCGAAAGGGACGGTCTCCAGCAGTCGCGGACCGACCTCCACCGTCGAGAGCCCCAGGGCACAGGAGAGGAACGAGAATGCTGCTGCGGAACAAGACGACCCTGATTACCGGCGTAGGCAGTGGCCTGGGACGGGAGATGGCTTCTTCCATGCTCGCCGCCGGCGCCAACGTGGTCATCGCCGCCAGGTCCGCCGACGGGTTACGCCAGGCCGCGAAAGAACTCGACCCGTCCGGTGAGCGTGTTCTCGCCCATCCCGCCGACATCTGCGACGAGGAAAGCTGCGAGGCTCTCGTCACCGCGGCCGTGGACCGCTTCGGCGCGGTTGACTCCGTGGTTCAGGTCGCCGCATTCGAGGACGCGTTCGGCGGGCTGTTCGACGCGGACCTGGACAAGTGGAGCCGGGCCTTCGACACGAATGTCCTCGGTAGTCTCCGGCTGCTGCGGGCCGTCGTCCCGGCCATGAAGGAGCGGGGCGGCGGCTCGGTTGTCCTCGTCGGCAGTCAGTCGGCGTTCAAGGTCGCGATGCCCCAGGGGGGCTACGCGGCCTCGAAGGGCGCCCTCCTGTCGGCGATGTACTACCTCGCCGACGAACTCGGCCCCGACGGAATCCGCGTCAACACTGTCGTTCCCAGCTGGATGTGGGGCCCCAACGTTCAGCTCTATGTCGACTTCCGCGCGCAGACCGAAGGAAAGTCGACCGACGAGATCCTGGAGGAGATCGTCGGAAAGTTCCCGCTGCGCCGCATGACCGAGGACAGCGAGGTCGCCGACGCCGCGGTGTTCTTCTGCTCGGACCTGTCCAGGGCCGTCACCGGCCAGTATCTCCTGGTCAACAGCGGCGAGCTGATGCGCTGACGCCCGCGCGCCGGCCCACGCGGCGGCCGCGCCACGGGAGGCACGCGCACCTGTCCGCGTCGCGGTCCGTGGTCGTCTGCTCCGGTGGGCCGAAGGCTCGACCAGCTGGATCCTCGACCACCCAGGAGTGCGCCATGAAATACCCAGTCATCGTGTGGGGAACCGGATTCGTCGGCAAGCGGGTGATCCGGGAGCTCGTCGACCACCCGGTCTTCGAACTCGTCGGGGTCATCGTCTCCGACCCGGCCAAGGAGGGCCGCGACGCGGGCGAGATCGCCGGCATCGGACCCATCGGCGTCACGGCCACCCGTGACGCGGCGGCCGTGCTCGGCCGCGGGGCGGCCGCCGTCGCCTACTTCGGCCCGACCGCCGCCTATGCCGCGCAGAACATCGCCAACATGTCGCTGGCGCTGCGCGCCGGCGTCAACGTCGTCTCCACGGCCATGACGCCGCTGGTCTATCCCCCCGCCTGCTCGGAGGACCTCACCCGCGAACTCGCGGCGGCGTGCGCCGAAGGCGCGACCAGCTGCTTCACCACCGGCATCGATCCCGGCTTCGCCAACGACCTCTTCCCGATGACGCTGATGGGCCTCACCGGACGCGTCGACTCGGTCCGGATCCAGGAGATCCTCGACTACTCCACCTACACCGGCGACTACAGCCCGATGGGTCTCGGCGAGCCGGTCGAGACCCAGGCTCTCCTGGAGATCCCGGAGCTGCTGATCTTCGGCTGGGGACACACGATCCCGATGATCGCCGACGCGATCGGCGTCAAGCTGGAGAAGATCGACACCATCTGGGAGAAGTGGGCGACACCCGAGCCGATCGTCTTTCCGCACGGGCGGGTCGAGACGGGCCACACCGCCGCGGTCCGGTTCGAGATCCGGGGCTGGGCCGACGGCGAGCCACGCATCGTCGTCGAGCACTGCAACCGGATCACCCACGCCGCGGCACCCGACTGGCCCCGCCCGAAGATGGTCGACAACGACGCCTACCGGGTCACGATCAAGGGCAGTCCGAACATCGAGCAGGAGACGGCCTTCCGCGCGTTCGACTCGGGCGACCCCAACGAGGCCGGCTGCCTGGCCAACGGCATGCGGGCCGTCAACGCCATCCCGGCCGTCGTCGACGCCGCCCCCGGCCTCCTGTCGGCGCTCGACCTCCCCCTGGTCCCGGGCTTCGGCGCCATGCGCGCCGCCGCCGGTCGGTAGGCCGCGGCTGGCTCCTGGCGCCAGGGATCGCTCCTCGGGCCGTGTCGCGGTTCTCGTCGGTCACGGCGGTATCCGCGACGCGGCCCCGCGAGGTGGCGGGTGGGCGCATAGTGGTTGGCATGCCGGTCGTTCGCGCGCAGGTCACGGCGGAGGTGCCGCCAGAGGTGGCGTTCGTCGTGTCGCAGACGACTGGGGCGCTCCGGCTGAGCTGGGATCCGTTCATCCGCCGGCAGCACTTTCTGGACGGCGCCGAACGGCCGGCGAAGGGGGTGCGGACGCTGACGCGGTCCCGTCATGGACTGCGCATGGTCAGCGAGTACGTGTCCTACGCGCCGCCCAGCCACGTCGGGATGAAGATGGTCTCCGGCCCGTGGTTCTTCGAGATGTTCGCCGGTGGCTGGCGGTTCGCGCCGGCGCCGGGTGGCCGGGGGACCGTCGCGACCTGGACCTACAGCTTCCGATGCCGGCCGCGGCTGCTGCGCCCGGTCATGAACACCGTCGGGACGTGGCTGCTGGGCCGCGACATTCGCCGGCGGCTCGCGGCGTTCGCGGCCGCGTGCGACGACGAGCGGATTTGCGCGGTGGCCGTCGGCCAGGGGGCGGCCTGAGCCGCGCCGGCTGACCGCGCCGCGCGCACGACCGTCCCCCGGATGGGTGGGCCAAGGGATACTCCGGCATTGTGGTGCAGCTTTCTCGTCACCTGCTGCGGGCCAAGGACCTTGCTGATGGCCGGTACTTCGAGCCGCTGACCGTGGCGGAGCTGGCGCGGGCCGCGGGGTTGTCGCCCGCCCATTTCAGCCGTGAGTTCCGGCGCGCGTTCGGCGAGTCTCCGCACCGGTACCTGCTCACCCGCCGGCTGGAGCGGGCGGCCGCCCTGCTGCGCAACACCGACCGGCCGGTGACCGAGATCTGTTTCTCCGTCGGGCTGACGAGCCTGGGCTCGTTCACGACGAGCTTCCGGCGGGTGTACGGCGTCACGCCGCTGGCCTACCGCGCCAGCTTCCCGCCGGCCCGGCGGCACATCCGGGTGCCGGACTGCGTCGCCCGGGCCTACGGCCGGCCCAAGAACCGCACGTTTCGAGAAGTCGAGGCCTGATCCGGGCGCGTAGCGTCGCGCGCAGCCGACCCGGGAGCCCCGATGATCAGGATCGTCAACGCGCAGTTCTGGGTGCACGACCAGGACGAGGCGCTCGCCTTCTACACGCGGATGCTCGGCTGGGAGGTGCGAGCGGACGTCACGATGCCCGAATGGGCGTTCCGGTGGCTCGTCGTCGGCCCCGTCGGACAGGAGGGTGTCGGGCTCGTTCTGATGCCGGTCCCGAAGCCGCCCATGTTCGACGGGAGCACCAGCGAGGCGTTGGCCGAGCTGGTCGCGAAGGGCGCGGGCGGCACGCTGTTCCTGGAGACCGACGACTGCCAGGCCGCCTACGACGAGCTGTCCGCCCGGGGCGTCGCCTTCAACGACCCGCCGACCCGTCAGCCCTACGGCATCGACACGTCCTTCCGCGACCCGTCCGGCAACAACGTCCGCCTCACCCAGGTCCTCGAGTTCTCGCCGGACCGCCACTGAGGCAGCCCCGTCGGCCGGCACACGGGCGGCCCTCCCCAGCCCACCGGCCCGGCATCCCACCGCCCGGCATCCCACCGGCGCGGCCGTCGGCCGCGCGCGGCGCTGGTCGCCCGGCTGTCCCGTGCCAGGCCGCCGCTCGCCGTCACCTGTCGCTTCCCGCGCGGGATCTCGGAACGTGGGATCTCGGAAACCGAGGAACTGAGGAATCCAGTCATGACGACGGACGACGTCGGCCTTCAGCCGCTCGTGGCCAGGAGCTACCTGGCGCTCGCGGACGTCCTCGACCCGCTCTCCGACGACCGGTGGGACACGCCGTCGCTGTGCGCGGGCTGGCGCGTCCGGGAGGTCGTCGCGCACCTGACCATGGCGGCGCGTTACTCCGAGAGGGCCTTTCTCGCCGAGCTGCGCGCCTGTGACTTCGACTTCTCCCGGCTGTCCGACCTGATCGCCGGCCGCGACGCCAGGCTGCCTACCGCGGAGCTGGTCGCGAACCTGCGCCGCGAGGTCATGCATCGGTGGACGCCGCCGGACGGCGGCCACCGCGGCGCCCTGAGCCACGTGGTCATCCACGGCCTCGACATCACCGTGCCGCTGGGTGTGCCTCGCCTGGCCGCTGACGAGGCCATGGTTGTCGTCCTCGACAGCCTCGGCGCCGAAGGCGGCGCCAGGCATTTCGGCGTCGACCTCGCTGGGCGTCGCCTCGAGGCGACGGATCTCGACTGGTCGTTCGGTGCCGGGCAACCACTGCGCGGCCCAGCCGAGGACCTCGTGCTTCTGCTCGCCGGCCGCTCGCCCATGGCGGATTCCTGATCCGCGGGTTCGGATTCGCGCTCTGCGAGCGCGCCCGTACCCGGCCTCCCGACGCGGCACCAGCGGATCCGCCATCCTCGCTCTGTCGCCACGGGCCAGCGGGCGAGCCAGCCGAACACTCGAGCCAGGACCAGATCACCGACCGCAGCGCCATGAACAGTGATCATGGGCCCTCGTGGCTGACGGTGGAGTCGCGGGTCGGCACTCCGAAAACGACTTCCGGCGCGGAACTGGCCGCCCTCCGCTCGCCGACGCGCTCCCGTGCACGGCGGGATCATCCGCCCGGCTCGACGCTTCCTTCCGTCGCCTTGCACCGCACAGGCGTTGACTGCCACCAGGCCAGGCGCTACGTTCGGAACAACTATTAGGTTCTAATTTAGGGTGACGAGAAGGAGGCTCGCTCGGCGGCACGAGAGCATGGCGCCGCGGCACGGTTGATCACGGTTGATCACGAGTTGTCCGCGGGAACGGCGAGGAGACCGGCTGCCGGTCGAGCCGTTGCCGCGAATATTCGGCGATCATGCTCGCGGGTCTGGCGCGTACGGGCCGGGCGAACGCCGCGGGGAGCGGGGCCAGGCGGAAGCTCAACGGCACACCGATCAGCTGCCGGCTCGGCGTGGCGCGCTGGAAGGCGCCCCGCCTGGCTGGCCGAGGTCCAGAAAACAACCAGCTGGTTTGTTTGGGTCTCGCCGGAATGCCGCCTCCCGGTTTCGACCAGAATTTCGGGGTCAGTCGGTCGTCTATCCCGCCGACTGATCCGGACAGCGTCAGGGCGGGCGGGAGCCCTTTCCTGGCTCGGCCTCCTCCGGCTGGCGGACCGCGTCGGCGAGTCGCGTATCTCTGGAAGCGGCCCAGGAGCCGACTGAACGCGGGCATTTCGGGATCACACATCTTCGGAGAACAGGCGGGGATCGCATGTGGCACCTCGGGGTCTTCTTACCCAGGCCGACGGGCGGGCGACCGAGGCAGCGGCCGGCGGCCGGTCTGGTAGCGGTCTTGGCCGCGGCCCTGCTGGTCGCGGCCGGCTGCGGCGGCGACGGCCAGAACAGCGGCGACAACCGTCCGTCGGCCGAAGCCAGCAGCGCGGCCGATCCGCTCGGTCCCAAGGCGCCAGCGCAGGGGGAGCCGGTACGGATCGGAATCATCTCGGAGGGCAAGAACTCCTTCACGGACACCACGATCGAGCTGACCGTGGCGAAGGCGACCGCCGCCTGGCTGAACGAGCGCGGCTCCGGGATCGGCGGCCGACCGATCGAGCTGGTGACCTGCGAGCCCCAGGGCGATCCAGGCCTGGGCACGGACTGCGGCAACCGAATGATCGAAGAAGATGTCGCCGCCGTCGTCATCGGTCACACAGCGGTCGTCGAGAGCGTATGGCTGCCCCTGTCGGAGGCCAACATCCCGGTGATGTCCTACACCTCGAGCGGTGAGGCGGTGCTGCGCGACAGCGAGTCGACCTTCGGCCTCACCGATCCGATCTTCCCCGTGACGGACCTGCCCATCCAGCTCGCGAAGGACAAGGGCGTCGACAGGGTGACAGCGGTCGTGATCGACGTGCCGGCCGCGCTGAACGTCTTCGCGGACGACACGCCGTACCGCGAAGCCGGCATCGAGTTCGAGCTCGTCCGGGTTCCCCCGGCCACGGCCGATATGACGGCGCAGTTGCGGCAGGTCGCCGCGGATCCTGGAGTCGTCTTCGTCGTCGGCACCGACTCGTTCTGCATCGCCGCGTTCAACGGCCTGCGGGCCGTCGGGTTCGACGGCCAGATCGCCGCGATCTCCCTGTGCGCCAGCGACGCGACCCGCAAGGCGGTGCCGGGCGACACGCTCGACGGCATCGTGATCGCGGCTCAGGTGCCCGTCGGGACGGACAACCCGTCGACCCGGCTGTACGAGGCGGTCATGCGCGCCTACGGCGCGGACGTCGACACCGCCTCGGACGACGGGATGAGCATGTTCGCGTCACTCGCCGCTCTGCAGGCGGCGGTCAAGGGCGTCGGGGGGAACATCACCCCCTCGGCCATCATCTCCACGATCAAGGCGATGCCGGAGATCGAACTGCCGGGTGGGGGAGGGATCACCTTCCGCTGCAACGGGAAGGCTGACCCGGAGCACCCGGCGCTCTGCGTCCGAGGTGGGCTGGTCGCGACGCTGGATGCCAAGGGCAACCCCGCCGAGTACCAGGTGCTCGGCTCGTCCCCGATCGAGGACTGAGATCCAGGATGCCAGCAGGTACGGGTGGTCGGGCGCTCCCGGGTCGGACCAGCATCGCCAGGCGGGCGCGACGACAACGGCACGGGTGCTTGTGCTGACGGCGGTGTCTCCGAGCACCAACACTCGAACCAGACATCAGGTTCGTCATCGCGCGGCCGCCGCCGGCCGCGCGCCAACGAGGAGGAAATCCGTTGTCCTACGAGAGCAGCGCGGAGCCGATCAAGGTTGGCTACCTCATGGACTTCCGGCTCCCGGAGGGCTATCCGCCCGAAAGACGAGACGACCTGACGCAGCCGTTCGAGCTGGTCTTCGAGGAGGCCTCCAGGCAGGGGATCCTCGACCGAGGGGTGGAAATCGTCTACCGGGAGGTGGAGGGATTACCGAAGGGTTCGGTCAAGGCGGTGATCGACGCCTACGGCGAACTGGTGGACGAGGGCTGTCTCGCCGTCTTCGGCCCGGCCATCACGGACAACTGCGTGCCCACCCGGGAGGCGATCGAACAGCGGTTCCGCGTACCCGCGATCAGTGTGACGGGCACGGACGACTGGCTCGGGGAGTGGACGTTCTCCTTCCCGCAGGGATCTCTGACCGACGAGCCGATCTTCTGGAGTGACCTGCTGGCCAAGGGCGGCCACACGGACGTTGGCTGTCTTGTCGAGCAGTCGCTCGTCGGTGAGACCTACATCCGGAACTTCCGTAGGGCGTGCGCGGCCCGGGGCATCCGGATCGTGGCCGAGGAGTGGATCGCCCAGACCGCTCAGGACGTCGGCGTGGCGGTCCGCAGGCTGCGCGAGGCCAAGGCGGCGGCGATCGTGCACTGCGGTTTCGGCTTCGGGCTCGTGCACGTCAACCCCGCGCTCGAGGCGCTCGGCTGGGATCCGCCCCGCTTCATGGGGACCGCCTTCCAGAACGCCTGGATCAACGACGTGATGTGGCGGGCGGTTCTGGGCTGGACCGGCGTCGACCAGTACGACGAGGGCAACCCTGTCGGCCAGCGGTTCCTCGACCACTACGAGGAGAGGTACGCACGGCGCCCGGAGTACTGCGTGCCGGTGGTCAACCGGGACGTCGCGACAGTGCTGGTGCACGCGTTCGCCGACGCCCACCCGCTGAGCCCTCGCGGTGTCCGGGACGCGCTCGAGCGCGTGAAGATGCTGCCGGCCGCGTCCGGCGCGCCAGGGACCCGGCTTTCGTTCGGGAAGTGGACTCGCCGGGGCTGGATGGGCGCCGGCTATCTGGTCGCGCGCCAGCTGGATCCGGACGGAGTGAACTCGCGCCTCGTCGACCGTTTCGGCCAGGAGTGAGATGACGACCGAACCGTCGCGCCCGTCGTCCACCGGGCACGGCTGATGTTCACCCTCCGGTTCGACATGCGCGCCCCCGACGGGGGCGCGCCCGCCACCGAGCTCTACGCGGCCGCCGTCGAGATGTGCGCCTGGGCCGAAACCCGGGGCGCGGTCGCGGCGGTCCTCTCGGAACACCACGGCGCTCTTGACGGCCACCTGCCGGTACCGGTCGTCCTGGCGTCGGCGCTCGCGGCGCGGACCGAGCGGCTGGCGATCCTGCTGGCGGCGGTCGTCCTGCCGCTGTACGACCCGGTCCGGCTGGCCGAGGAGATCGCCGTCCTCGACGTCATCAGCGCCGGACGGGTCTCCTACGTCCTCGGTGTCGGCCACCGGGCGGAGGAATATGAACACTTCGGGGTCGACTTCCGGCGGCGGGGTCGACTGGCCGACGAGAAGCTCGCCCTCCTGCTGGAGTTGCTGAAGGGCGGGGCGGTCGCCCATGAGGGCCGGCACGTTCAGGTGACACCGGCGCCCATGACGCCAGGCGGCCCACGAATCATGATCGCCGGCGCGAGCCCGGCGGCCGTTCGGCGGGCAGCGCGGCACGGGCTCGGGTTCCTCGCCCAGGCAGCGCCGCCCGGGCTGAAGGAGCTGTACGAGGCAGAGTGCCGTGCCCACGGGCACGAACCGGGTCCCGCACAGTTTCCAGACCGCGCCGCCCCGACCGCCGTGTTCGTCGCCGACGACGTGGACACGGCCTGGGAGGAACTGGGGCCCTACCTGCTGCACGACGCGGTGACCGCCGCGGCCTACCGGCCGGGCGGCGCGACGGTCGCCAGCATCTCGCGCGCCAGGAGCGTCGCCGAGCTACGGGCGGAGAACGGCGCCTACCGGATCTTCACTGTGGACGAGGCGGTCGACCACCTCCGCACCGGGCGAAGCCTGGGGCTGCTTCCGCTGTGCGGCGGACTGCCGCCCCGGCTCGCCTGGCCCTATCTCCGGCGAGCGGCCGAGGCCGTCGCCCTGGCCGCCGAGCGTGTGGTCCCGGCCTGACCGCCGCCGGCCGGCGGACGACCACGGCGCGGAGCCCACGAGGTTCGGCGAGATGCGCCCGCCGCCACTACCCGCATGAAAGGAACAGACGCGTGAGTGCCGGACCCGACGTTCGTTACCAGGACATCGACTTCTTCTCGGACCGCTCGATCGTCGACGACCCATACCCGTACTTCGCCTTCCTGCGTGCCGTGCAGGGCCCGGTGTGGTTCGAGCCGCACCACGGGGTGGCGGTCGTCACCGGACATGCCGAAGCCATGGACGTGTACCGCGACCCCGATCTCTTCTCCTCCTGCAACGCGCCGACCGGGCCGTTCCCGGGCCTGCCGACCGTCCCCGATCAGGACGACGCCGGACCGCTCATCGAGCAGTGCCGGGAACAACTGCCCATGCACGAGTTCATGGTGACCATGGATCCTCCGCGGCACAGCGAGTACCGGAGCCTGTTCACCGGCCTTTTCACGCCGGGGCGCCTCCAGAAGAACGAGGAGTTCATGTGGCGCCTCGCGGACGTCCAGCTGGACAACTTCGTCGCCAAGGGGCGATGCGAGTTCGTCGGCGAGTATGCCGGACCGTTCGCGGGACTCGTGATCGCGGACCTTCTCGGGGTGCCGCCGGAGGACATGCACCGCTTTCGCGAAGGATTCGAGAGACAGTCGATGTCCTTGATCGGCGAAAATCCGGACCTGCTTGCCGAGAACCCGCTGGAGTTCATCGAGGGGGCGTTCGTGTCCTACATCGAGGACCGCCGGCGCCGACCCCGTGGCGACATCCTGACGCACCTCGCCGAGAGACGTTTCTCGAACGGATCACTGCCTGACGTCGCGATTCTGGCGCGCGAGGCGTCGTTCGTCTTCGCCGCAGGCCAGGAGACGACTGTGCGGTTGATGGCGTTCGCCCTGCGCCACCTGGCCGAACATCCCGGTGTGCAGGATCGAATCCGCGCGCAGCGCGACCTCATCCCCGCGTTTGTGGAGGAGATGCTCCGGCTGGAAAGCCCCATCAAGAGCCACTTCCGCCTGGCGCGGCGTCGGACAAGCCTCGGGGGCGTCGAGATCCCGGCCGGGACGACGATCATGCTGCTTCCGGGCGCCTCGAACCGGGACCCGCGGCACTTCGCGGAGCCGGACCAGTTCGATCTCGGCCGCGCGAACGTGCGAGAGCACCTGGCCTTCGGACGAGGCGTACACGGCTGCCTGGGGCAGCCCCTCGCCCGGTCGGAGACCCGGGTCACGCTGGAACGCGTGCTGGACCGCATGGCGGACATCAGGCTCTCGGACGACGCCCACGGGCCGGCGGACGACCGTCGGTTCGACTACCTGCCCACCTTCGTCTTCCGGGCGCTGAACGCCATTCACCTGAATTTTGAGCCCGTATGAGCCATCTGACGGCCGGCCACCCAGAAAGCCGGCCTAGGGCGCGAATCGAGGAACAGCATGAGCAAGCCACTACGGGTCGTGGTCTGGTCGACTGGCTGGATCGGATCGATCGCTGTTGAAGCGGTTCACCGGCGACCGGACATGGAACTCGTGGGTGTCTGGGTGCACTCCGCGGAGAAGGTCGGCCATGACGTCGGCGAAATCGTCGGCATCGGTACGGTCGGCGTCGTCGCCACCAGTGACGCCGACGCCCTGATCGCGCTACGACCCGACTGCGTCGTGTACGCGGCGAGCGGGCCCGAGCGCGACACCGCGGCGGTACCGGACTACGTCCGCCTGCTCGAGGCCGGCATCAACGTGGTCACGACCACCTCCACGAGGCTCGTGTACCCACCGACCTTCACCGCCCAGTGGCGGGACGCGCTGGAGACGGCGGCGAAGGCCGGCGGGACGTCGTTGTACGCCTCCGGCATCTTCCCCGGATTCGGTTCCGACCAGCTGGCGCTCGTGCTGTCGACGCAGTCGAGCACCATCCAGAAGATCGAGGCGACCGAGGTGTCCCTCAACGACCACTACCCGGTCGCCGACGTGATGATGGACGGGATGGGCTTCGGCCGCCCGCTCGACTTCGCTCCATGGCTGAGCCGCCCAGGCACCATCGAGGCGTCGTGGGCCGGGCCGATCCACCTCGTCGCCGAGGGGCTCGGGGCCGTGGTGGAGGAGGTGCGTGGCTCGCTGGAACGAGCTCTCGCCGACCGGGACATCGAGGTGGCCTTCGGCATGATCCCCGCCGGGACCGTCGGCGCCGTCTGCACGCGGGCGGTGGGCGTCGTCGACGGCCGGGAGGCGATCGTCATCAAACACATCATCCGGATGGCCCGCGACGTCGCACCCGACTGGCTGGGATCGGAGTGCGACGCGACCTACCGGGTGGACATCGACGGTGATCCGGACATCCACTGCACCATGACCATGGGGGAGATGCAGGGGCATGCCGCCGGCCGAGGCGCGATGGTGGCCACGGCGATGCGGGTTCTCAACGCGGTCCCGTACGTCGTCGACGCGCCCGCCGGCCTGCTCTCCTCGCTCGACCTTCCCCTGACGTTGCCACGCTTCGCGCTGCGGACCGCGCACCGGTAGTGGGCAGGAGCACGGGACTGGAAATGCCGCGATCCGGGGTGGCCACCGGAGCGCGGCGTGGCCCTGGGTTCGCCTCGGTCATTCACCTGTATCACGCGACACGGCGAGTGGTGGCCGCGGCGCGGTCCGTCGAGGGCCCGCTGGTCCGCCTCACCGCGACGCCGGGTATCGGGACGCGCCGGATCCCGTGTCGGCGGTCCGGTTCCTGACGCCGCGGAGCACCGTGTCCCGGGCCAGTTCCAGCGCACCTTTCGGACCCAGTCCTCGAACTATGTTCTCCGGTGTCCACAGCAGCGAGAACACCGCCCGTGCCCGCGCGTCCGCGGGCCATTCCGCCAGCTGGAACTGGCCGGCTTCGTCGCCTTCGGCCAGCAGCCGGGTGACCTGGCCGAGCATCGCGGGGAAGGACAACGAGAGGTTGGCGGAGTCCGGCGGCGCCTGCTGGAGGAGAAATGACTGGATCCGATGCTCCTCGCGGAACCGGTCGATCACGTTCACGGCGAACCACATGAGGCTGTCGATCTTGTCGAGCGGAGTCGCCGACGTGTGAACGACACGATTCCAGCCGTCGGTCAGGAAGGACACGTACGACTCCATGATCGACGCCAGTAGCGCGTCCTTCGACTCGAACTCGCGGTAGACGGCGGCGAGGGCGAGCCGGGCGGCGGCCGCGACGTCGCGCATCGTGGCGGTCTCGAAGCCGCGCTTGGCGAACTCGGCGCGCGCGCTCTCGCGGATGACCGCGGCACGGTTGAGCGGCGCCGCCTCCGGCGCCTCCCAGTCCGCGATCAACTCGTCCATCGCGCGGTGGGCCTCGCTTGGCGCGGAGCCGTCATACTCACGCGGGCGAGCGGCCAGGCCATCGAGGATGACGCGGCATTTCAGCTCGGGATAGCCTCGGGCGGCGCGAGTCCGGTGATAGACGCCGATGCCCACGTGCAGCATGCCCTGCCAGAAACGATCGGCCACCGCGTCGAGGTCGAGATCCGCTCGCAGGACGCCTTGTTCCCGGGCCGTCCCCAGAATCGACAGCAACGCCGTGTGAACGGCTGGCGACGTGGTCCGGGAGTCCGGCCGCAGCCCGGAGGCATCGTCGGCCGGGGCCTTGAAATGGGTCAGCAGCAGTGCCGCCCGGTGCCGGACCGCGCTGGCGGCGATCTCGTTGCCGAAGGCGATGAGCGCCTCGTCGGGCCGTGTTTCGCCGTCCGCTGTGTCGAGCGCCTTGGCGGCGATCTCGCCGAGGTTCGCGTGGAATCGCTCCACCAGTTCCGCGATAATCGCTTCCCTGGACTCGAAGTGATGATAGAGGCTGCCGGCCTGGATGCCGCACTCGTCGGCGATCGCCTTGAGAGAGGTTTTCACGCCCAGCCTCGCGAACATCGACGCCGCGGTGTCGAGGATCTCGCTCCTGCGCGATTCCGGGCTCACCGGGCGCTCCTTGTCCGGCCCAAATACCCCACCGTCCAACGGTACCCGATGTGGCCTCTGTTCCTCGGTGGCGCGGACGACCACGGATCAGCTCACGCCTCATGGCGCCAAGCGGTGACCACACGCCGATCGTGGCGTCGATTAACGGCTTGGCCGGCGGGGCCAATTTCGAGCCGGCGGCGTCGAGTTGCTCGATGGTCGGGCCGCCGAGGATATGCGCGCGCTGGACGGCGGGACCGGCTCGGTCAGGCCGGCCAGTAGTACGGCATCGCCGGGTCCACGTCGCCGAACAGCGGGCCGTAGAAGGCCGGGTCCTTGCGGACCAGCGCGGCCTGGTGGCCGCGGTGGACGCGTTCGTCGCCGAGCCAGCCAGGCAGCAGCCCGAGCCGCGCCAGCGCCTGCTGGGACCGCGGCGGCGCCAGTCCCGCCCGGGCGAGATCGGTGCTGATCGTGGCCGCGCACGTGTCGGCGCGGCCGACGGAGGTCCACGCCGCGCAGATCGCCAGCCCGTACGCGGCGACCGCCCGTGGGCAGCCCGCCCACATCCGCACCGCGGGATGCCGCTGCCAGCCATAGCCCTCATAGGTCAGCGCGCGCAGGATCTGCAGCGCCTCGACCCGCTGCTTGCCGAGGCGGCGGTCGTCGAGAACCGCGGCACTCGCCGCGAAGTCCGCATACGGCAGAAAGGTCTGCATCGCCGCCGCCAGGTCCTGGAACGCGCCGCCTCTCACGGCCGGGCTACCCGGCTCCGTCCTCGGCAACCGGCGGCCGGTCCTCGGCAATCGGCAGCCGACGCGGTCGCGACGCAGGCGAACGGCCCCCCGCGCGGGGACCCCCCGCACGGGGCGCGAGCCGGGGGTTTGGCGACTTTCTGTATAGTTCCGCCCACCCGCGGGTGATAGGAGGACGCCGTGCGTCGCTGGTTCGCGATTACCACCTGTGTCCTGGTCACGGCGAACGGGGTGCGGCTTCGGCTTCGGCTGCGGGACCTGGCAAGGGCGGCGCGAAGCGCGGACCCGGTGGCCGGGACGCACGCGTTCCTCGTCGCGGACGGCGTCGGGCTGCCGGACGAGGCCCGCCGTGCCGCGAGCGCCCACGCCCTGCGCGAAGGGCTCGAGGTGCTCGACCTCGTGCCGGAGGATCTTTCGGCGGAACGGCTGCTCGACCTGGCCCGGCTGGTGGACACGTCCCGGTACCGGGGCAACCGGTTCGCGGCCGGCCGGGGCGCGAACCAGGCGCTGCTCGTCGACCGGCGCGTCCTCGCGCGCGCGGGCATCGAGGAGCGGGAGGACTACTCGCCGCTCGAGCTGGCGGAGCTGACCAGGCGGCTCAAGCAGTACGCGCCGTCCACGTCGGACCTGGTCGTCGTCGCGGGCCTGACGGCCTCCAGGCCGGGCGCCGCGCAGCGCGTCCGGGGCCAGGTGGCCGCCTACCGCCATCCCTTCCAGGGGCTGGCGTTCCTGCCGGCGGCCCGCGCGGCGGCGGTGGCGGCGTCCTGCGTGGCGAGCCCGGGGTGGGGCCTCGCGGCGGCCGCGCTGTCCGCGGCGCAGCCGGCCGCGGTCGCCGCCGGGCGGGTCTCCCCGGGGGCCAGGGACACGCTCGCCGGGCCGGCTCGCCGGCTCGTCGGCTGGCCCGGGTTCGCCGTGGACCTGGCCCGCGCCCGCCGGGCCGGCGTGGGGCCCGACCCCGAGGCGTCGCCGCGCCGGCGCCGCTACCAGGAAGAGATCGCGGCCGGCGTCGAGGGGCTGCTGGAGACGCGGCGCGACACCTGCCCCTGGTGCGGCTCGGCCGCGCTGGCGTTACGCGCCGAGTCCGGCGACACCACCCTGCGCAAGCCGGGTCTGTTCCGGTACGAACAGTGCGCCGACTGTGCGCTGATCTTCCAGAACCCCCGGCTGACCCCGGCCGGGCTCGACTTCTACTACCGCGACTTCTATGACGGGCTGAACGCGGAACGTGCCGAGGGGATGTTCGGCGCGTCCGACCTCGGCTACCGGGCCCGGGCCGCGTTGCTGCCGCCGGAGGCGAAACCCGCCAACTGGCTGGACGTCGGCGCCGGGCACGGCCACTTCTGCCTCGTCGCGGCCGGGATGCTGCCCGGTGTCGGGTTCGACGCCGTCGACATGGGCGACGGGATCGACGCGGCGGAACGCCGCGGCTGGGTGCGCCACGCGTACCGGAAGATGTTCCCCGAGATCGTCGACGAGATCGCGGGCCGCTACGACGTGATCAGCATGTTCCACTATCTGGAGCACACGCCCGATCCCAAGCTGGAGCTGGACACGGCGGCGGCGGCCCTGCCCGCCGGCGGCCACCTGATCATCGAGGTCCCGCACGGGCAGGGCCCGTCCTTCAAGCTCTTCCGCGGCCTCTGGGTCGGCCTGTGCCCGCCCCAGCATCTGCACTTCATCCCGCCCGACGAGCTCGTCAAGGCGCTGGCCGACCGCGGCCTGACCACGGTCACGACGCAGTTCAGCCAGGCCCACCTCTTCGGCGACGCCGTCGCGGTGGTCTACTACCTGGCCCAGAAGCTGCAGCCGAACCCCACCCTGCCCTGGCTTCCCGACGAGGCGACTCCCGCGCGGTGGGCCCGCCGCGTCGCCGCCCTGGCCGTCACCGCGCCCCTCTACCCCGTCGCCTTCGCGGTGGACGCGCTGATGCTGCCGTACCTGCTCACCGGCCGGCGGGCGAACATCTACCGGGTCGTCGCCCGCAAGGAGCCGGACAGCGCGCCCACCGCCGCGGGCGGAGCCTCCGCCGCGACCCTCGCCGGCCGGTAACGGCCGGCGGCGGTCACACCGCCGGGGCCGGCTCGGACCCCGCCTCGGCGTCGGCGTCCTTGGGCCTGTTGGGCAGCCGCAGCGCCAGCAGCGTGAGGACGACCGCGATGAGCGCGGCCGCGGCGAACGCCCACCGCATCCCGCCGACGAGCGCGTCGGCCTCCGCGGAGCCCGCGTCGGTGAGCCGCGTGGACCGAGCCTCCAGGATGACGACCAGCAGGGCGGTGCCGATGGCGCCGGCGACCTGCATGATCGTGCCGAGCAGCGAGCTGCCGTGCGAGTAGAGGTGGGCTGGCAGGTCACCCAGGCCGACGGAGAACACCGGGGTGAGCACGGCGGCGAGCGCGGCCATCAGCACTATGTGCGCCGCCAGCAGGAGCGAGTACGGCGTGTCGCGGCCGATCCAGGCGAGCACGCCCAGCGAGGCCACGGTGGCCGCCGAGCCCGGGATGACGAGTGGCCGCGCGCCGAACTGGTCGTAGAGGCGCCCCACCGCCGGGCCGAGCACGCCCATGGCCAGGCCGCCGGGCATCACCAGCAGCCCGGTCTGCAGCTCGCTGAGGTCCCGCACGTCCTGCAGATAGAGCGGCAGCAGGAACATGGCGCCGAAGAACGCCATGTGGGCGGCCGCCATCAGCAGGAGCGAGACCCGGAACGAGCGGTGGACGAGCGCGCGCAGGTCGAGCAGCGGGCTGCTCAGGCGCGCCAGCCGCATCTGCAGCGCCGCGAACGCCGCCACGAGCCCCGCGCCGCCCGCGATGATCAGCCCCACCATGATCCCGTCGCGGGCGCCGATCTCGCTGAGCCCGAACAGGAGACCGCTGAAGCCGAGCGCCGCCAGCACGACGCTGGGCCAGTTCAGGGAGTCGTTCGTCGTCTCGCCGACGTTCTCCAGCTGGCGCAGGCCGGCGACGGCGACGAGAAGTGCGACCGGCAGCATGAATACGAAGATCAGCCGCCAGGACCCGAGCTGGAGGATGACCCCGGACACCGCCGGGCCGAGCGCCGGCGCGCAGGACATCGCCATGGTGACGTTCCCCATCACCCGGCCGCGGTCGGACTCGGGGACGACCGTCATCAGCGTCGTCATCAGCAGCGGCATCATCACGGCGGTGCCGGCGGCCTGCACGACCCGGCCGGTGAGCAGGATGGGGAAGGCGGGTGCGACGGCGCCGATGACCGTCCCGGTACAGAAGGTCGCCATGGCGACCCCATAGGCCGTCCGGGTGGTGACCCGTTGTAGGAACCAGCCGGTTATTGGGATCACTGCGGCCATCGTGAGCATGAAGACGGTCGAGAGCCACTGCGCGGTCCGCGGCGAGATGGCGAACTCGTCCATGAGCCGCGGCACCGCGTTGATCATGATCGTCTCGTTGAGGATGACGACGAACGTGGCGGCGACCAGCAACTTGATGACGAGCGGGGTCCGACCCCGCGCCGCGCCGGCGGTGACCGGGCGGGTCGCGGCGCCGGCCTTGGCCGGGGCAGGGGCGTCGGGGAGTTCGATCCCGTCGTCCCGCGGGGCGGCGTCGTCCACGCGAGGCGACACGGTCATTTCGGCTCCTTTGGTCGCGGGTGCGGCTGGGCCGTCAGCCACGCGCTCGCGCGCGCCGCGGGGCGACCCCAACCGGTCCGACCGGGACGGGCGGTGGAACTCATCGGTGGGCGAACGGTCCTACGGGAGCCGTGACGGGCAGCACAGGTGAACCCAGGCTCGCGGCCGGGCATTCCGCCGGCTGGTGCGGCCGCCGCGTCCGCGCGGACACGGCCGGGTGCCGCCTGATCCCGTGCGGCGGCTCCCTCGGCTCGATGCGCGGCGCGGACCGACGTCGTGACCTGGCAGGGCCCGGCCACCGACGGTGCCGCCGGCCGCGGGCGGACTACCGAGATCCCGGACGTCGCGTGCCTCCACCGGCTCGATCCAGCCGGATACATGCCGCGCGGCGGTCACTGTCCGGACACTAGCCCGCGTTGGGGTACCCCTGGCAAACGATTTACGGCGCGCCGGCCTCGTGTTCGAGGCAAAGGACGCCGATGCCGTCCTGCCCGGTGACCAGGGTCACGTGATGGGACGAGACAGATGATCGCCGTGGCCGTGGCCGTGGCCGTGGCCGTGGCCGTGGCCGTGGCCGTGGCCGTGGCCGTGGCCGTGGCGCGGGCGCGGCGGGCCGACTCGTGGATCACATCCGCCCCTGGCTCTCGCAATCTTGGCGGAAGGGATGAAAGCGCGCCGATGATCGGCGCCCGCCGGCGGCCCGTGAGGCCGACGCGATCGCATGACGCCGGAAACATCCAGATATAAAGTGCCGCCGTCGTCTCCGGCGCGGGATGGTGCCCGCGTTCGCTCGGTGGCTGTTCGCCGCCGGGCGGGATGGCCGCGTGCCGGGTGCCGCAAGGGACGCCGGGTCAGACCGAGTGGAGGCTTCGTGACCGACCAGGACTTAGTGCGCCGGCTCCTCGACATCGAGGAGATCAAGGGGCTCAAGGCGCGTTACTTCCGGACCCTGGACCAGAAGAAGTGGGACGAGTTCGGTGAGGTGTACGCGGCCGCGGCGGTCCTGGAACTGCCCGAGGTCGAGATGGTCGTCGATGGCCGGGACGCGATCGTGAAGATGGTCAGCGAGGCGCTGTCGGGCGCGCGGACCGTCCATCACGGGCACATGCCGGAGATCGAGCTGACCGGTCCGGACACCGCCCGTGGGACGTGGGCGATGTTCGACTACGTGGAATGGCCGTCGTCGGACTCGGGAAGCCGGGTCGGCCTGCAGGGCTATGGCCACTACGTCGAGGAGTATGCCCGCGAGGACGGGCGCTGGCGGATCGCCCGTTCCCGTCTGGACCGGCTGCGCGTCGACTCGCTCGGCGACCTGCCCGTCGCCCCCTAACCGGTCCCGCCGGGCCGCGTACGGGCCCGGACGCGGTCCGGACCCGTACCGTAGCGGCCCGTTCCGGATCATCTCCCCGCTGACGGCCCGTTCCCCTGCCGACCGCGGGGCCTCGCCGTGCCGAGACCGCTTTCGGTGTCGAGGAGGCCCGGCGTACCTGGGAATGGGAAAGAAGGAAGTAGGCACCTGTAGTCGTTGCCGCGGAAAGACTCGGTGCCTGGAGGGCGGACGGCTCTCCGAGGCGGCCGAGATCAGCTGTAGGGAGTTCGGGGCCAGCTTCGACGCCCGCTGGAAAGCGGCGGTGTGTTCGTCGGCGACAAGATCACGATCTCGTTGGTGATCGAGGCTGTTCTCCGGCTTCCGCGGGGGTAGGGGCCGAGGCTCATTCCCTACGGCCTGCGCGGCCTCATGCTGGGAGTTGGCCTTCGTAGCGGGCAGGCGCGGTCACCGATCGGGCAGCCAGGAGGCGCCGGTACGGTCGCCTCTCGAAGGGGCTCGAACTGGCTGCGCTCGCGGTGTGGTTGCCGCATGTGACCAGTGTGCGGCCACCAGCGCCGCTCCGGAGCGCCGAGCCGGCCGGACTCCCTGACAGACAGACCCACGGACGTCCTTTTGGCGCTGGCCTCGGTGCCCTCGCGCGCGTCCGGGCAGTACTTCTCGCCTCGCGAACAGGGTGACACGAGCGAGTCTCCGCGGGAGAGAGCTGTGCGGCACGCCGCGGCCCCGGAGGTCGTGGACCGCCATGGTGCGCGGCCTCAGCCTTTCGCACCAAGCTGAGAGCCCCGCGTGCGCCGGGCCGGACGGAAGCCGCGCGAGCACGACACGCCCTCGAGCGGCCGCTCTTGACTCTCCATGACATCGGAGGTACCTTCTGCCGTGTCAAGTTTAAACGCCGTGTAGTAATTTTATGGCGAACTATAAATAGACGCCATGCATGATCGGTAGTTGGCGTGGCGGGACCGGCGTTGCGCCGATCCTGACGCGCCCAATCCTCGAAATCACGACCCTCGTCCCTTTGCCGCACCTCGCGCACAGCACGATCGATCCCGATCGAAGGAGTCCGCCCCGTGGGCACCGTCGTCCCGACTCTCGACCGTCCCGGCCCCGACGCCGACCCCGCCACCGAGTTCGCCGCATGAGCCGCCAGGACCATGGCTGGACCACCGCCTGGGCGACCGCTCCGCAGCGGCCGGGCGCCGGCTTCGCCCCCAACTGGTCGGCGGAGGGCTTCGCCGGCCACACGATCCGGCAGACCGTCCGGCTGAGCGTCGGCGCCGACACGCTGAGAGTCCGGCTGTCCAACCGCTACGGCACCGGGCCCCTGCGGGTCGCGGGCCTCACCATCGCGGCCGCGGCCGGCGGCGTGATCAAGCCCGACACCCTCCAGGAACTGACCGCGGGCGGGAAGCCGGCCTTCACCGTCCCGGCGGGCGCCGACCTGGCCACCGACGCGGCGCAGTTTCCTGTCGACGCGCTGGAGTCGGTGACCGTCTCGCTGTACCTGGCCGAGCCCTCCGGCCCCGCGACCTACCATGCCCAGGCGCTCGCCACGACCTACCGGGCCGCGGGCGACCACCGGGCGGACGCCGACGACACGGCCTTCACCGAGGCCTCGCAGTCCTTCTACTATCTCGGCGGGATCGAGGTCGCCGCGGCGCCCGGTGGCGAGGCCGACGGCATCGTGGTGCTCGGAGACTCCCTCATCGACGGCACCGGCAGTTCCCCCGACACCGACCAGCGTTTTCCCGACCTGCTGGCCCACCGATTCGCGACGGTGGGACGGCCGCGGCCCGTGCTGAACCTGGGCATCGGCGGCAACCGGGTGACGGTGGACTCGGCCTGGCTCGGCGACCGGGCGACCGCCCGGTTCCAGCATGACGTGCTGGCCCAGCCCGGAGTCGGCACGGTGGTGATCCTCGCCGGGATCAACGACCTCGCGATCAGCGAGATCGCGCAGACATCGCCGTTCCCGGTCCTGGCGCCCTACATCGAGGTGTCGGCGGCGCAGGTCATCGCCGGGCACCGGGAGATGATTCAGCGGGCGCGCGGCGCGGGCCTGCGCGTGGTCGGGGCGACGCTGCTGCCGATGCGGGGCTCGGCCTTCTCCACTCCGCGCAGCGAGGCCAAGCGCGACGCGGTCAACACCTGGATCCGCGAGTCGGGAGAGTACGACGCGGTCGTCGACCTGGCCCTGGCGCTGGGCGACGCGCTCGACCCGGCCCACGACTCCGGCGACGGGCTGCACCTCAACGACACCGGCTACCGGGCGATGGCGGACGCCGTCGAGCTCGCCGCCCTGTAATGCCTGGTGCCGCCCCCGGGGCGCCTCCCGCCCTGTTCGTCCGTCGGCGCCGCGTGTCACCCGCAACCGGGCCTCCCGGTCCGCCGGGCCGAGACCGTGAACTCGACCCGCGACCGCGGCGACGGAGATCAGGCCACGGCGGTGAGCGCCTGATACTGCTCGTCCGTCAGCGTGAGCTCGGCGCTGCGCGTGTTCTCCTCGACGTGCGCCACCGTGCTCGTGCCGGGAATCGGGAGCACGACCGGCGAGTGGCGCAGCAGCCAGGCCAGGGAGAGCTGCGCGGCGGTGGCGTCGGCGTCCGCGGCGACCTGCCGCGCGGGGCTGTCGGGCCGCGCGAGGGCGCCGCTGGCGATCGGGAACCACGGGATGAAGGCGATGCCCTCCCGCTCGCAGTACCGCAACACGTCCTCGTAATGACGGTCGGACAGGTTGTAGAGGTTCTGCACCGACACGATCGGCGCGATCTGCCTGGCCCGCTCGATCTGCTCCACCCCGACCTCGGACAGGCCGATGTGGCGGATCTTGCCCTCCTGCTGCAGAAGCACGAGCTCGCCGATCTGGTCCGCCAGCGGGACCGCGGGATCGACGCGGTGCAGCTGCATCAGGCCCACGCTGTCCACGCCGAGGTGACGCAGGCTGCTCTCTGCCTGCTCCCGCAGGAACTCGGGACGCCCCACCGGCTGCCACTGGTCGGGCCCCGGCCGCGCGAGACCGACCTTGGAAGCGAGGACGAGGTCCTCCGGGTAAGGGTGCAGCGCCCGGCGGATGATCTCGTCGCTGACGAACGGTCCGTAGGCGGCGGCGGTATCGATGAAGTCGACGCCGAGCTCGCGGGCGCGGCGCACCACGCGGACCGCCTCGGCGGGATCGGCCGGGTCGCCCCAGACCCCGGGGCCGGTCAGCCGCATGGTCCCCAGGCCGAGGCGGTGAACGGGCAGGTCGCCGCCGAGGCGGAACAGGCCGGAGGCCTCGGCGGGGCGTGCGGGTGTCTGGGTGCTCACAGGAGACGCCTTCCGGTGCGGAGCGGGACGGGCGAGATGCCACCGACGCCGAACTCTACACGGCGTGTAGTTACTGCACAACGATCTATACTTTCTTGTCGTACAGCCCGAACACGATGCATGGAAGACGTGCTGGCGTTAGAATGGTGAACATGGAAGGGCACCGGGCCGCGCGCCGAGTCGCGAGGTCTAGCCGCGCAGCCCGCGGATCACTCGCGGGAAGCCTCCTGGCGGCGACCAGGGCGGATATCGGCGACGCCGCGTTGCGCTGGAGCGCCGCACGCCACGGCGCGCCGGTTCTCTGGAACGTGAAGATGGCGGGGATACCGGCCGTGCGCCAGCCGGTATCCCCGCCGTACCGCCGTCAGTTCCCCAGCCGTTGTCCCTCGCCCCGGGCGGCCAGCGGCGCGGAGGCGGTCTGCGCGACGAGGTCCGGGGAGGAGGTGGCCGTCGCGGGACGGCGACGGCGCGGGACGGCGAACCTGCGCATCATCGGCGTCTCGACCCACCTGAACGTCGCCCACGACAGCAGGACCACCACGGTCAGCGCGAGCGCGATGAACCCCAGGTTGCCGGCCGTGGACAGCGGTTGGCGCTCGGCGAAGAGATCGGCGAGCCACATGAGCACCAGGTAGTGCCAGAGATAGAAGGCGTACGAGATCTGGCCCAGCCACACCATCGGTTTGTTACGGAAGGGCGAGAAGCTGCCTCGCAGGTCGGCCTGCGTCGCCGCCGCGACCAGCAGGCCGAATGGCAGCGCGGTGCACGCGGCCAGGCCGTATTCGTAGGGCACCTGGGTGGAAAGGACGTAACCGCCGACCGCGACCGCTAGGGCCGGCACGAGGGGCAGCCGGGGAAGCTGGCCCTCCTTGACCATCCGGGCGAGGAAAATGCCGAGCAGGAAGTCGAGGGTACGCACCGGCGGAAATCCGTTGATGAACCACAGCTCGGTGATCCCGATCGGCAGCGCCGCACTGCCCGCCTCGTCGGGTAGCACCGCGTGGGCGAGTGAGGGCACCGCGGCGATCGCGGCGGTGACCGCGACCACCCAGATCCACAGCCGGCTCGGCCGCACCCGGTTCACCAGTCCGATGAGCAGCGGGAAGCAGGCGTAGAAGAACACCTCGCAGCACAGCGACCAGGACACCGGGTTGACGCCCCACCAGCTTTCGAACCGCCAGTCCCAGACGTGCACGAGGAACAGGTTCGCGACCGCGATGCCGGTGCCCGGGAAGATTCCGAGGTAAATAACCAGCAGGACGCCGGCGGCCAGGACCAGGACGTGGTTCGGATACAGCTTGAACAGCCGCCGCCGCCAGAAGCCGGCGGCCGTGTCGGCGGGCCGGGCGGCCCAGGTCAGCACGAAGCCGCTCAGCACGAAGAAGAAGGTGACGCCGGCCCAGCCGCCCTGGCCGAACAGCGAGTGGTAGGTGCGGGCGATGGAGGAGTCCGCGAACGGCGCCAGCGCGTCGATGTGGAAGGCGGCGACGAGGAGCGCGGCGACGATCCTCATCCCCGTGAGCGATGGTACCGGTATTCCTCGCGCACTACTCGAGTTTTCACTCAAATTTGTTTCCTCCCGAATCGCGGTGGCCTTTTCGGAAAAGGCGTTCGCCTGGTGGCGGGACGGCGAGCGCGGTCGTCGGCCGACGGCGCGGAACGCGTCGGCGCGTCGGCGGCCCCCGCGGCCGGGGCCGCCCCGGGCCGCCGCCGCGCGGCCCACACCGGCGACGGCCACGCCCGGGACCCACCCCGCGCCCGGGGCTCCCGCCGGGTCCGGGGCTCCCACTGGACCGGCGAAGCCGATCGGGGAGGTCCGCAAGCCGCCCGGGGAGGCCCGGGCGGGCGGGCCGGGTGGCGAGATGCGGCTGCGCCGGACCAGCGCCGGCTGGGTGGTGGAGGGCCCCGGCACGGACGTCCGGCCGGTGGGCGACCTGATCTCGGCCATGGTGCTGGCGGACCTGCTCGCGGAGGACCTGAACCCGCCGGGCCGGCCGCGCCGCGCCGACCGCGAACTCAGCGAGGTCGAGAAGCTGCGGCTGTCCGTGGTCCAGCTGGAGCACGCGCTGGCGTCCAGGGTGATCGTGGAGCAGGCGATCGGCGTGCTCGCCGAGCGCCACCACATCAAGCCCCGCGACGCCTTCGAGCGGCTGCGGCGCACCGCGCGCGGCATGGGCCGCCGGGTGCACGACCTGGCCCGCCAGGTCGTCGACTCGGTCAGCGACCCGCGGATCGCGTTGCCCGGTGAGCTCGGCGGCCGGCCGGGGCCCGCCGCGGGCCCCGCGAGCGGCGCCGGGCCGAGTGGCGTCGCGCCCCGGCCCACCCCGCCGCGGCCGACCCCGAGCAGGCACTGAGCCCGGGTCCGGGACCGACCGCGACCGTCGCCGGTTCCAGGCCCGGGCCCCGCCGGTCCGCTCCCACGCCGGCCGGCCGCCGGGGCCAGCCGCGTCAGGCCGTGGTCACCGGGCCGAGGGCGGCGACCGCCTCGGCGATCTTCTCGGCGTCCCCGACGAGCACGGTCATCAACCTGGTCGGCGCGAGCAGGGTGGCGGAGACGGCGAGGACCTCCTCCGCCGTCACCTTGGTCAGCGCCGACGGGTGGTCACGCAGGTACTCGATCCCGATACCGGCCCCCGCGAGCGCCGACAGGGTGGACGCGAGGCCGGCGGCCGTCGCGCTGCCGAGCGCCATCGTCCCGACGGAGTACTGCCGGGCGGCCTCGAGCTCGTCGGCCGCCGGCGCGAGCACCGCCATCCGGCCCAGCTCGTAGAGCACCTCCAACAGCGCCGGCCCGGTGACGTCGGTCGAGACGTCGGCCGCGACGGTGAACCGGGAGCCCGCCAGGTAGTGGTCGACGGAGCTGCGCGGCGAGTAGGTGTAGCCCTTGTCCTCGCGGATGTTGTCGACCAGCCTGGAGCTGAAGTACCCGCCGAAGATGGTGTTCGCGAGTCGCTGCGCCGGGTAGCCGGGCTGGCCGCGGTCCAGCGCGCCGCCGCCCATCCGGATGTTGGTCTGCACCGCGCCCGGCCGGTTCACGATCAGGATCGGCCCGGTCGTCAGGGCCGGCACGGCGGGCACCGACTCCGGTTCGCCGCCGGACCAGCCGCCGAGCGCCGCCTCGACGGCGTCCAGCGCGGCGGCCGGGTCGACGTCGCCGACCAGGGTCAGGATCGCGCCGCGAGGCGAGATCCTGACCGTGTGCAGGTCGCGCACGGCCTCGACGCCCACCTCGGCGAGCACCGTCGGCTCGGCGACCGCGCTCCCGTAGGGGTGACCGGGGAACATCCTGCCGAGCAGCGCTTCCCGGGCGATCACGGCCGGCTGGCTGAGCGCCATCGTGGCGTCCTCGACCACCCGGTCCCGCTCGCCCGCGAACTCGTCGTCCGGGTAGGCCGCCTCGATGAGCACCTCGGCGAGGATGCCCAGCAGCGGGTCGAGGTTGGTGGCCAGCGCCGAGCCGACGACGGCGAGCCGGTCGGCGTCCACGCCGGTGGACAGGGCCCCGCCGAGCGCCTGCACCGCCGTGGCGATCTCCACCCGGTCGCGCTTCGCGGTCCCGGTGAACAGCGTCTCGGCGAGCAGCTCCGCGCGGGCGGCGTAGTCCGCCCCGCGGCCCGTGAACGGGATCCGCAGCCGCAGCTCGACCAGCGGCACGCTGGTACGGGCGACCACCAGCACGCGCAGCCCGTTCGGCAGCGTCCGCTCCACCACGGTGGGCAGCTCCGCCGGCACGGTCGGCCGGACGGCCGGGATGGGACTCGTCCGCTCGGTCATCGTCGTCATCGCCCCCGTCGTCCCATCGCTCGAAGTGTGCTGGCGCCCGCCGGGCACGCGCGGCCGCGCCGGGCCTCGTCCCCGGCTTCCTCGCCGGCGTTCCCGGTGCCCGCTGGCCTCATGACGCCGCCCCGGCTCGCAGCTCCAGCACCGAGCGGCCCTGCGCGCGCAGCGCGGCGGCGGCCCCGGCGACGGCGTCGCCGGTCACCTCGGCCAGCAGCCCGGGCAGCTCGTTCAGCATCTCCGGTTGGCCCCGGTGCAGCTCGAAGGCGCCGAACGCCAGCGCGCGGCCGAGCGCGTCGTCCGCCTCCCGCAGGAGCCCCGACGCCACGCGGGCACGGATCCGTTCCAGCTCGCCGTCGGCCAGCCCGTCGGTGGCGATCTTGTCCAGCTCCTCGTCGACAGCGGCGATGATCCCGTCGGCCGGCGACTCCGCCGGGTGGCGGGCCTCGACCGTCAGCAGCAACGGGTCGCGCTGGTCGAACGGGTCGCCGAAGGTGCCGACGTAGCTGCTCACCCCGATCACCGACCGGTCGGTCTGCACCAGCCGCCGCTCGAGCCGGCTGGCGTCGCCGCTGGTCAGCACGTCGGTCAGCAGGTAGTGGGCGAGGAAGGTGGTCAGGTCGGCGTCCGGGTCCGGAACCCGGTAGCCGATCGCGAGCGCCGGCCGGGGGGCGAGCTTGTCGACCAGCTCGCCACGCCGCTCCTCGGCCCGGACGGGCTCGGCGAAGCTACGCCGCTCCGGCACCGCGCGGGCCGCGATGTCGCCGAAGTACCGCTCGACGAGCGCCAGCGTGTCCGCGACGACGAAGTCGCCGGCGATCGTCAGGACGGCGTTGCCCGGCGCGTAGAACTTCTCGAAAAAGTCGGCGGCGTCGTCCAGGCTGGCCGCCTCCAGCTCGCTGAAATCGCCATAGCCGTTGTGAGCGTTCGGGAAGGTGTCGAACGCGACCGGCGGCAGGGTGATCCAAGGAAAGCCCCCATAGGGGCGGTTCATCACATTTACCCGGATTTCTTCCTGGACGACGGCTATCTGGTTGTCCAGGTTCTCCCGGGTGATCTTCGGCGCGCGCATCCGGTCGGCCTCGAGGAAGAGCGCCAGCTCCAGGGCTCCGGCCGGCAGCAACTCGTAGTAGTCCGTGTGATCCGGATGCGTGGAGCCGTTGAATACGCCACCGGCGGCCTGCACGTACTTCGGATGCTCGGCCTTCCCGACGTGCTCACTGCCCTGGAACATCATGTGCTCGAACAGGTGCGCAAACCCGGTGCGGCCCTCCGGCTCGGACCGGAAACCGACGTCGTAGTGCACGGCGACGGCCACGACCGGCGCGGTCGCGTCGGGAGCGAGCACGACCCGCAGCCCGTTGTCGAGCCGGGTCTTCTCCAGCGGGTAGGCGGGCGAGGGAAGGGACGAGGTCATCGTGGCGGACGCCGCCGGGCCGGTGCCGGTACGTGAAGACACATCTGGCCACGCTACTGCCCCGGGCGGGCTCGCCGGCACCGGTAGTGCCAAACAGAGGACCGTTGTACCCGTCCGGCCACGTCATGCGCGCTTTACCCGGATGGCAGGCCACCCGCACCGCGCGGCGACACCCCCGTCAGCGAGCGGTGGTGGCGGTAGCCGGTGGCGGAGGCGGCCCGGTCAGCGGCCCGTGGAGACGGCGCCGGCTGGTGCCGCCGAGGCGGGCCGGGGTGGCCGCGAGGCCGGCCCACCGGCCCACCGGCCCGCGGGCCCACCGGTCGACGGGCGCGCGGGCCAGCGGGGCCACGCGATCAGCTGACCTCGAGATCGCTCGCGAGGATGGTGGCGAACTCCGGCGGCGTCCCGACGGGGGTCGAGACGATGTAGCGGCCGGGGCCGAGCGTGGTCAGGCCGTAGGCGGGGCCGGAGCCGACGGGCTGGGCCACCCCGACGATGTCGGAGACCTCCTGCAGGACGGCCGTGCCCGCCCGGACGTCGGCGGCCGTGGCGGTCTCGCCGTCGCGGACCTTGCCGATCAGCAGGATGAAGCCAGCCTTCGCCGGATCGGAGCCGGCGTTGGTGAACTTCAGCGCCACCGGGCCGGCGGGCAGCGACGTCGACACCCCGGAAAGGGCGCTGCCGTCGCTGTTGGTCACGTCGAGGGTGGTGTAGCCGCAGGAGTCGTATGCCCACCCGTTCACGGCCGTGAGCGCCGCGCCCAGCGAAGCGTCCTCGGTGGGCACCTGCTTCCCGTCCTTCGCGTCCCGCACGACCCCGTCGAGCGCGTCGATCTGGCTCGTGAGGCTGGCCGGGACCCCGGCGCGCAGCGTGGCGAGCTGGGTCTGCAGCGGCGTCGCCCAGGCGGCGAGTTCCGCCGCGGACGCCGGCGGCTGTGACGGGTTGATCCCGGGGATGTTCACCCAGTCACTGGCCAACGCGGCGTCGCAGGCGGCCTCGGTGGCCTCGGTGGCCTCGGCGGGCGCCACCGCTGGGCCGCCGGCCCCGGCGGGCGGCCCGGACAAGTCGGACGAGTCCGAGCAGGCGGCCAGCAGGACGGTGGCGCCGATGCCGAGCGCGCCGGCGACGGCGGTCCAGCCGCGCTGGCCGCGAGGCCCGTGACCGCGCGCCGCTGGACCGTCGCCGCGTGACCACGGACGACGGCGGGCCTGGTCATCGAGTTTGTGGATCTTCATTGTGGTTGTCTCCCGATCGGGTCCTGGCCGGACCGGTCCGGCTGACCGGTCATCGACACAGGGCGATCATTCGGGCACTCGGATCCCGCCGGCACGGGTGCGCGTTCCCGAAGCGGTCGGGTGAATTTCCCGGCTCGGCCGGGAACCACCGTGCCCCACACTGGTCGGACCGGGCACGATCACGCGGTCGCCCGGAGAGCGGGCGCAGGGGAGCTGTCGTGACGTGAACGCAGGAGCGAGCGGGGACGAGGCCGCGCCGAGCGCGGCGACGGAGCGGACGCGAGACGACGTGACCGTTCAGGACCAGCCGCGCCCGGCGCTGTCGCGGTCGCGGTGGCGATGGGCCGCGCACGCCCTGGCCATGACCGTGCTGGCGCTGGTCGTCGCCGGCGCGCTGCTCACCCTCGCCGTCCCGGACGGGGTGACCGCGCCGTCCGGGGACTCGGTACCCCGGTATGGCTGGACCCAGATCACGCTCGCGGTCCCGTTCCTGGCCGCCGGCTGGCTGCTGGCCACGCGCCGGCCAGAGGTCCCGTTCGGCTGGCTGGCCCTGGCGGCCGCGGTGGCGCACGCCGGCGCCGCGGCCGGCGGCGGCTGGGCGATGGCCGCCGTGTATGGCGGCCATGACCTGCCGGGCGTGATCCCCGTGGCGGTTCTCACGGCTGCCTGCGAGGCGACCGAACCCCTCGTGCTGGTGACCACCTGGGCGACCTTCCCGGGCGGCCGGTTTCCCCGCGGGCGGATCCGCTGGTTCGCCGCCGTCAGCGTCGGGTTGTGCGCCGTGGGCTGGCTGTCCGCGCCACTGGGGGACTTCGAGCTCGTCGACCCGCCACCCGCGTACGCCACGTTCGCCAACCCGATCGGCGTCTCTTTCCCCGCCTGGCTGCCGGTGCTCCTGTTCGCCTCGGGACTGCTGCTCGGCTCGGTCGTGATGGTGGCCCGCTGGCTGCGGGCCGAAGGCGAGCTGCGGCAGGTTCTGCGCTGGCTGGCCGTGGTCAACGCCATCGGCATCGTGCTGACGCCGTTCGTCGTCGCGCTGCCGGCCGGTGCGCTGATCGCCAGCGTCGGCACCGTCGTCCAGCTGGTCGTCGTCGTCGCCGTGGTGCTCGCGCGCCGGGTCTACGGCATCGAGGTCGTCCTCAACCGCACGCTCGTCTACGTTCTGCTGACCGCGTTCGTGGCCGCCGTGTACGCGGCCGGCGTGGCCGTGCTCGCCGCGTTCGGGCAGGCCGTCGGCGGCCCCTGGCCCGCGGTGGCCGCCCTCGCCGCCGCGTTCAGCCTCGCCCCGGCGCGCTCGCGGGTGCAGCGGGTCGTCAACCGCTTCCTCTATGGCGAACGGGACGACCCCTACACGGTGGTGGCCAGGGTAGCGGCCCGGCTGGAGTCCGCCGGGAGCGTGGACGCGCTGCTCCCGAGCCTGCTCGACGCGCTCACCGGAACCCTGCGGCTGCCGCGCGCGACGGTGGAGCTGCGCGGCGACGACGGATCGGTCCGGGCCATCTCCTCGGGCAAGGGGCGCGAGGCCGACCGCTCGGCACGCGCGACCACAGCCCGGTTCCCGCTCGTGCACCAGGGTGAGGACATCGGCGCGCTCGTCGTGCGACTGCGTTCCGGGCAGAACGCCCTCAGCCCCCGGGAAACCCGTCTGCTTACCGACATCGCCCGCCAGGTCGCCGTCGCGGCAAGCAACGTGCGGCTCACCGAGGCGCTGACGCGCTCCCGGGAACGGATCGTCGGCGCCGCCGAGGAGGAACGCCGCCGGCTGCGCCGCGACCTGCACGACGGCCTCGGGCCCACGCTGACCGCGGCCGCCACCAAGGTGGACGCCGCCCGTAACCTCGCCGGCCGCGACCTCCCCCGCGCCACGAACCTGCTCGCCGACGTCCGCCACGACCTGACGTCCGCGCTCGGCGAGCTGCGCAGGCTCGTCTACGCGCTGCGCCCACCCGCCCTGGACGAGCTCGGACTGCTGGCGGCACTGCGCGAGACGCTGCGCGGCGCCGCGGTGCCGGTGACGCTGACGGCTCCCGACGCGCTGCCGCCGCTGCCCGCGGCGGTGGAGGTCGCCGCCTACCGGATCGTCACGGAGGCGGTGACCAACGTCGCGAAGCACACCGGTGCCACCCGCTGCGAGGTGACGATCGACTGCGCCGAGACGCTGACCGTCGAGATCCGCGACGACGGCCACGCGAGCGGCTCCGAAGGGACCGCGACCACCTGGACGCCGGGGGTCGGGCTGACCTCGATGCGGGAGCGGGCCATGGCCCTGGGGGGAACCTGGAGCGCCGGGCCCGCCGCCGGCGGCGGCCAGGTTCTGGTCGAGCTCCCCCTCTCCCTGGCCGGCAGCGCCGTGCCGCGCGCCGCGCGCGGCACGGATGCCTCGGGTATCACGGACCTCGCGAGGTTCAAGGACGCCATGGGCACGGCGGGTAGCCAGCTGGCCGGGAGCGCGGGATGACGGAGACGAACGGGGGCACTGGCCGCCGGGCAGCGGCGGCGCCCGGCGGCGGAGCCGAGGAGCAGGCGCCGGACATCCGCGTGGTCGTCGTGGACGATCATCGGATCGTGCTCGACGGGCTGGTCGTCCTGCTGGACTCGGTGGACGGGCTCGCGGTGGCGGGCGAGGCTGCCTCGGGCGAGGAGGCGGTCGGGCTGGTCGGCCGGCTGCGCCCGGACGTGGTGCTCATGGACATCGAGATGCCCGGGATCGGTGGCATCGAGGCCACCAGGCGGATCGCGTCCGCGCACCCGGCGGTCGCCGTGGTGATGCTGACGATGTACGGAGAGGACGAGTTCGTCTTCGCCGCGCTGCGCGCCGGTGCCCGTGGCTACCTGCTCAAGGGAGCGCAGCAGGAGGACGTCGTGCGCACCGTCCACGCCGCCGCGCGCGGCGACGCGGTGTTCGGGCCGGACGTCGCGCGGCGGGTGCTGCGCACGTTCGCCGACCCGCGGCCGGCCGCCAGGCCGTTCCCCGAGCTGACCGACCGGGAGCGCGACGTCCTCGGCCTGCTCGCGAACGGCTGGCCGAACGGCCGGATCGCCCGCCACCTCGGGCTCACCCCGAAGACGGTCGCGAACAACGTCTCGAACATCCTCGCGAAGCTGCACGCCGCCGACCGCGCCGCCGCGATCCTCGCGGCTCGCCGCGCCGGCCTAGGCGACCCCTGACCGCCCTTCCCGGCACGCCGGGCGACCGCCGTTCGCGCGCCCGCCCGGCGGCCCGACCGGGCAGGGCGAGAACGGCGGAGCCGTGGGCGGGCCCGAGCCGATCGGATCGGCCAGGACTCGGCGTCCACCGGGACGGCCGTGAAACCCGGGTTCGGCGGATGTCGAGCCGGCTAGGGTGGGGACGTGGACGCGACTGTTCCGGGGGGACAGTTTCCGGCCGGCCTCGGGACGCTGCTGGGCGCGGAGCTGTCCTGGGTGGGCGAGGACATCATCGGCGCCATCGCGGCGGAGGTGCCCGCCTATGCCCGGCCGCTGGAAGGGCGGTTCGGGCAGGGAGTGCGCGCGGGCGTGACCGAGGCGCTGCGCCGGTTCCTGGTGATCGTCGACGGCGACCCGGCCGACCCGGCCGACGTCGCCGCCAGCCGCGACGTCTACGTCCGGCTGGGCCATGGCGAGTTCCACGCCGGCCGGTCGCTGGACAACCTGCTCGCCGCCTACCGGATCGGCACCCGGGTCGCCTGGCGGCGGTTCGCCGACGTGGCCCGGCTGCGCGGCGGGCTGGACGCGGCCGGTCTGGTGACCCTCGGCGAGACGCTCTTCGGCTACATCGACGGCGTCTGCGCCGCGTCCGCCGAGGGCTACGCGCTGGCCCAGTCCGCGGACGCCGGCGCCCGCGAGCGGCTGTGGGAGCGCGTCGGTGAGCTGCTGCTGTCCGGGGCGGACCCCGCCGACGTCGAGGAGATCGCCCAGGCCGGGTCGCTGCGGATCCCGGGCCGCCTCGCCGCGGTGCTCGTCCCGTCGCGCGCGGACGGCCGTCACCGGCTCGGCCTGCCCACCGGCTGCCCGAACACCACCCACGGTTCGGACCTGTGGCTGTTCGTCAACGGGGATGACGTGGGCGGGTCACGGCTGGCCGGCCAGCTGGCGGGGCGCTCGGCCGTCGTCGGCCCGGCGGTCGGCTGGACCCGGGCGGCCGCGAGCGCCGAACGGGTCAGGTTCGCGCGCGAGGCGCGCGACGACGGGCTGCTCCCGGCCGACCCGGGCGGCGCCCCGCTGTTCACCGACGACCACCTCGCGACGCTGCTGCTCACCCGCGACCCGGCGCTGCTGGCCGACCTCACCCGCCGCCGGCTCGCGCCGCTCGCGGCGCTGCCCGAGCGGACCCGGCAGCGGCTGGCCGCGACGCTGCTGCACTGGCTGGCCCTGCGCGGCCAGCGCGGGCTGGTCGCCCGCCGGCTGCACGTCCATCCGCAGACCGTCCGCTACCGGGTCCTGCAGCTGCGCGACCTGTTCGGCGACGCCCTCGACGACCCGGATGCCCGCTTCGAGCTGGAGCTCGTCCTGCGCGCGGGCGCCGACGCGGTCGTCGACGACGACGGCGAGCACACGGGCGACGGCGCCCGGCTCCGGCCCCGCGCGGACCCGGGCGCGTCCCCCGGGGCCAGCGAGGCGTAGCCACGAGCCGAGGGTGGCACCCGGCCGCCCTCCCAGGGCCCGCGACAGCGGGACGCCGCCGGCGGCGGCCCCGTCAGGACGACGGCCCCGTCAGGACGACGGCCCCGCGGCGGGCTCGCCCGCGAGCTCGCGCACCGCCGCCCGGAAGAAGTCGACGTCGACGGTCAGCCCGACGGCGACCGGAGCGCCGACACCGGCCTCGTTGCCGTCCGGCCCGCGGCCGGGCTCGACGACGGCGGCCGCCGGCTCGCCGCGGCGTCGCCAGCCCAGCTCGCGCAGGTCCACCACTGTCTGGCCCCAGGCGGCGCTGCCTCCGGTGTCGACCTCGACCGGCAGCGTCTCGACGCCGAGGATGTCGGGCCGGACGAGCGCCATCGCCGCCAGCAGGTCGTGGCAGGGCGTCTCCCCCTCGGCGCACAGCGAGCCGGCGTTGCGCCGGTAGAAGGACAGCGGGCCATCCAGGAAGGCCGCGGCGGCGGTCCGCCGCGCCGCGAGCGCGGCGAACTCGGCCTCGCGCAGCGTCGCGGTGTGGGTGACGTCCAGGCCGACCATGACCGGCGGCGCCGCCCAGCGGGCGCCGATCGCCGTGGCGGCGGCGAGCGGGTCGTGCGCGACGTTCGCCTCGGCGCTCGGCCGGGCGTTGCCCTGGGCACGGGCGCTGCCGCCCATCAGCGTCAGCCGGCTCGACGCGGCCGCCGCGGCGTCCGCGCGCAGCGCCGCCGCCAGGTTGGTGAGCGGTCCCAGCGTGAGCAGCGACGCTCCCCGGCGCATCTCCCTGATCAGCACCTCGACGGCGGGCGTGTCCTCGTCGGCGCCGCGCAGCGGGTCGGCGAGCCCGACGTCGCCCAGTCCGTCCTCGCCGTGGATGAACACGGGCCGCGGGATGCGCGGCGCCGGGTCGGCCGGGTCCGCGCCGACGTACACCGGGACGTCCGCGCGGCCGGCGGCCTCGAGGATGACCCGCAGGTTGCGGGCGGCCTGGCGCACCTCGACGTTGCCGCCCACCGCGGTGACGGCCGCGAGCTCGACGTCAGGGCGCCCGCACAGCCAGACGATCGCGGCCGCGTCGTCGATCCCGCCGTCGCTGTCGATGACCAGCCGCATCGATGCCCGCTCCTCCCGCGCCACCCGTCCCATACCCGGACCATCCTCGCGCAGCCGACGAGTCGGCTATCCAGGCCGGAGGTGCCCGTGACCGGCCCGCACCCGGTCGGCTACGGTGCGGACCGTGCGGCTGGGAACGTTCAACGTGCTTCATGGCCGCTCGCCGGACGACGGGGCCGTCGACCTGGCACGGTTCCGCGCGGCGGTCGCGTCCTTGGACTGCGACGTGCTGGCGCTGCAGGAGGTCGATGTCGGCCAGTCCAGGTCAGGGGGCGCGGACCTGTGCGCGGCGGCGGCCGACGCGCTGGGGATCGGGGCGGACGGCTGGCGGTTCGAGGCGACCGTCTACGGCACTCCAGGCCTGCGCTCGGGCCCTGGTTCAGGCCCCGGTCCCGCTCCAGGCCCCGCCTGGCGGCCGGCCGACGGGCCCCGGTCACCCGGCGAGCCCGCCTACGGGATCGCGCTGGTCAGCCGGTTCCCCGTCCGCGGCTGGCGGGTCGTGCCGCTCGGGCGGTCTCCGGTGCGCTCGCCGGTGGCCGTGCCCGGGCCGGACGGGCGGCCACGGCTGGTCCTGCTCGACGACGAGCCGCGCGCCGCGATCGTCGCCGAGCTGGCGACGCCCGCCGGGCCGCTCACGGTCGCGGGCACGCACCTGTCCTTCGTCCCCGGCTGGAACGCCGCGCAGCTACGCCGCCTCGGGCGCGCCCTGCGCCTTGGGGGCGGCGGCGGCGCCGCCGGTGGCCAGGGGACGGGCGGTCCCGCGGTGATCCTCGGCGATCTGAACCTGCCGGGGCCGTTGCCGCGCCTGCTCACCGGCTGGCGGCGGCTGGCCGCCGCGCCCACCTACCCGGCGCGCGCCCCGCGGGTGCAGTTCGACCACGTGCTCGCGCGCGGCGCCGTGCCGCCGGCCGTCGCCGCGTGGACCGAGCAGACGGCGATCTCCGACCATCGCGCCCTGCTCGTCGACCTCGCGGACGGCTAGGAGCGACGGCCGGCTCAGCGCGGGCTGGGCGCGCCGGGCGGGCCAGACGGGCCAGACGGGCTGGCAGGGCTCAGCAACGCCGCGAGGTCCGCCTCGGTGGGCAGCGCCGGGCGCACGACGCGGCTGTCCCTGACGTAGTAGAAGGCCGCGTCGACCGCGCCAGGGGGGACACCGCGCAGGCGCGCCCAGGCCAGGCGGTAGAGGGCGAGCTGGACCGGGTCGGCGGCGGTCGCGCCGGTCTTCCAGTCGACCACCTCGTAGCGGCCGCCGCCCAGGTCGTAGACGGCGTCGACGCGGCCGCGGACCACCCGGCCGCCGATCGGCAGCTCGAACGGCGTCTCCACGGCGAACGGGCGGCGGCCGCCGTACGGGCCGGCGAGGAAGGCGTCCTTGAGGGCCCGCAGCTCCGCGTCGTCGAGGTACTCGTCCTCGGCTCCCGGCAGGTCCTCGTGGTCGAGCAGCGGGCGCCGGTCGAAGATCTCCTCGACCCACGCGTGAAAGCGGACACCCCGGCTCGCGGCGGGGACGGGCCGGCGCGGCAGCGGGCGGACCAGCTCGCGGGCGAGCCCGTCCGGGTCGGCGCGCAGCATCATCACCTGCGTCGCCGTGAGCCCCGTCGGCAGCGGCACCCGACGGGCCGGGGCGCGGGCGGCGAGCTCCTCGTCAAGCAGCAGCCGGGTCTCCAGGTCCAGCGCGTCGAGCAGCGCCCGCTCCTGCGCGGTCATCGCGGCCCGGTGGTCCGCCTCGGCGATCCCGGCGACCGTCTCGATGATGACGGCGGCGGCACCCCGGGCCTCGGGAGCGCCGGCCGCCGCCGCGGCGGCGTTGGCGGCGGCGGCCGGAGTGCCCGCGAGCAGCCCGCGCACCGCGTTCGCCACCGCCCGCCGCGCGGCCGCCGCCAGCGGGTCCGTCGGTGCCGGCCACACGTACTCGGCCGGAGTCTCGAGCGCGGGGTTCGTCTTCTCCAAGGGGACGTCGGCCCAGTGGTCGACCTGGCCGTTGCCCTCTCGCCTGGCGTGTTCGCGCAGCTCGTCGAGGAACGGCGACGGCCCACGGGGCTTCTTCTGGGTGGGCCCCCACCAGTGGCCGCCGCAGATCAGGGTCGAGCGCGCCCGGGTGAACGCGACGTAGGCGAGCCGGCGTTCCTCGTGCTCCGCCTGCGCTCGGCACTGGTCGGCGAACCGGTCGAACGCCGCCCGGTCGTCGTCGACGACGAACTCCGGCAGGTCCTCGGCGTCGCCGCGCAGCGGCGCCGGCAGCACGGACGGCGAGGTGATCCACCGGTCGCCGACGGTGCTGTCGGGGAACGACCCGCGACTGATGTTGGGCACGGCGACGACGTCCCACTCCAGGCCCTTGGCGCCGTGCATGGTGAGCACCTGGACGGCCTTGCCCGCGCCAGGGACGTCCACCGCCAGCCCTCGCTCGTGCTGCTCGCCGGCCCGCAGGAAACCCAGGAACGAGGTGAGCGAGGCCCGTCCGCTCGCGTCGTCGTAACCGGCGGCCGAGCGGTCGAAGTCCGCCGCGACCCGCAGGAAGGCCGCGAGGTTCTCCCGGCCCCGGGTCCCGCGGGGCGCGGCCAGCTCCAGCTCGACGTCGAGGCCCGTCATCTCGACCACCCGGTGGACCAGCTCCGTCACCCCCGCGCTGACGTGCGCGCGCAGCGCGGCGAGTTCGGCGGCGAACGCGCGCACGCGCCGGGCGCCCTCGGCGGAGATCTCCTCTCCCGGGTCGGCCAGCGCGTCGGCCAGCGACACCACGTCGCTCGGGTCGACGTCCGACACCGCGTCGGCCAGCGCGTCGGCCGGCGTCCGGGGAGCGAGCCGGGCGGAGGCGCCCGCGCGCAGCGGCTCGACCGCGCGCCGGCCGAGCGCGGCGAGGTCGCGCGGGCCGAGCCGCAGCCGCGGCCCGGTCAGCAGGCGCACCAGCGACGGGTTCGCGGTCGGGTCGTCGAGCACCTCCAGCGTCGCCCGGATGTCGGCGATCTCGGGCTTGGAGAGCAGGCCGCCGAGGCCGAGCACCTCGACGGGCAGCCCCGCGTCCGTCAGCGCCGTGACCAGCGCGGGCACGTCCGACCACGACCTGGCGAGCACCGCGCACTCGCGCGGCGGGCAGCCGGCCCGCACCCGCGCGGCGAGCTGGCCCGCGATCCAGCGGACCTCGTCGTTCCAGGTGGCGTGCAGCGCCACGACGGTCTGGCCCGCGAGCGCGGCTTGCGGCCGGGGCCGCAGGACCGTGACGCTCCTGGTGGGCAGCCGTTCGGCGACGGCGTTGGCGAGGGTGAGCAGCCGCCCGCCGCTGCGCTGGTTCACCGACAGCTGGTAGGTCGCCGACGGCGCGCCGCCGGCCCGGCGGAAGTGCTCGGGAAAGCGGTCGAGGTTGCTGGCGGAGGCGCCCCGCCAGCCGTAGATGGCCTGCGCGGGGTCGCCGACGGCCGTCACCGGGTGCCCGCCGCCGAACAGCCCGGTCAGCAGCCGTCGCTGGGCCACCGAGGTGTCCTGGTACTCGTCCAGCAGCACCACGGTGTACTGGCCGCGCAGGAGCGTGCCGACCTCGGGCACCTGCTCGGCCAGCTGGGCGGCGAGCGTGATCTGGTCGCCGTAGTCGAGCAGCTCGCGCTCCCGGCGGGCGGCGCGGTACTCCTTGACCAGTTCCGCGAGTTCGAGCCGGCGGCGGGCGGTGAAGGCGAGCCTGCGCAGATCGCGCACCAGGGTGGCCGTGTTCGGCCGGGCACGAGCCCGTTCGAGGGCCGCGAGCACGTCGGCGAGCCAGCGCCGGTCGAAGGCCACCAGGTCGTCCGGGTCGACGAGGTGCTCGCCGCACTGGCCGTCGAGCGCCACGACCGCCTCGACCAGCGCCGGCATCGAGCCGGTGAACGCCTCCACGCGGCCCCGGTAGCTCCGGGCGACGTGCGCGGCGAGCTGGTAGCGGGCGGCGGCGGGCAGCAGGACGCAGTCGGGCTCCAGGCCGAGGCGCAGCGCGTGGTCGGCGACCAGCCGGCTGGCGAACGAGTTGTAGGTGGCGACGGTCGGCTCCCCCAGGCCGTCGTCCATCAGCGCGCCCTCGACATCGGGGACCAGGGCTGGGCCGCCGCCGACGTCCGGCCCGCCGACCTCCGGCCCGTCGGTATCCGGCCCGCCGGCGGCCGTGACCGCCTCGCCCGAGCCCGCGACGGCCAGGCGCGCGCGGCGCAGCCGGGCCAGGGCCTGGCGTACCCGTTCGGCCAGCTCGCCCGCGGCCTTGCGGGTGAAGGTCAGACCGAGGATCTGCTCGGCGGGCACTCCGGCGGCGGCGACCAGCCACACCACTCGCGCGGCCATCACCGAGGTCTTGCCGGAACCCGCGCCGGCGACGATGACGCCGGGTGCCACGGGGGCGCAGACCGCGTCGAGCTGCTCCTCGGTGAAGGGGACGCCGAGCAGGGCGCGCAGCCCCTCCCTGGTCAGCCGGCGCGGCTCGTCGGCGCCCTCGGCCGCGGGGGCGGCGCCCTCGAACCAGTCCTCGACGTCCGCGCCGACGTCCGCCTCGTCACCGCCGAGCCCGGGCAGCGCGGGCTGCGGCGGGGCCGCCCTCCGGGACGGCCACGTTCCCAGCGAGACGGACGCCAGCGGGACGGCTCCGGCGGGCGGCGCCGGGTGCCCCTCGTACCCGCGGCGCGGGCCGGGCGGCTCGTCGAGCGCGGGTTCCGGCAGCGGTACCGAAACGTCCATCAGTCGACCACCTGTCCGCCCTCCGCCGGCCAGGCGGGGCACGACCGTCGGAACGAGCAGTAGTCGCAGCTGGGCCCTGGCGTCGGGGCGAACGTCTCGGTCGTGATCGTGCGCACCGCCTGGCCGAGCAGCTCGTCCACCCAGGACCGCCCGGCCGGCAGCGCTTCCTGCCGCTGGATCTGGGGCGGGCCGGCCGGCTCACCCGGCTCGCGCGGGCCGGTCCGGTCGCCGTCCGCGTCGCGGCGCAGATGGACGAGCTCGGCGCCGCCGGGAACGGCGGGCCGGTCCCCCCGACCCGCGGGCCACGCGGCCTGGGCCGCCTCGGGCGGCGCCGCCGGTTCCGCCCGCGCGGGCGCCTCGGGCGGCGCGTCCCCGGGCCGCTCGAGGCGCTCGCCTCCCCGGTCGCCGGTCCCCTGCCGGCGGTCCGGGAACGACCCCGGGTCGACGGCGCCTTCACGGATGGCGAGCTGGTAGGTGCCCAGCTGGACATGCTCGGCCAGGTCTCGGGGGGCGACGGCGGCCCGGCCGGTCTTGAAGTCGATGACGTGCACGTGGCCGGCGGCGTCGAGCTCGAGACGATCGATCGAGCCGCGCAGCCGGACCGGGCGGCCGTCGACGGTCAGGTCGACGCTGAACCGCTGCTCCGAACCCACGAGGACCCGCCCGCGCTCGGCCGCGTGCCAGTCGAGGAAGCGGGCGAGCGCGTCGCGCGCCGCCGCGCGCTCCTGGTCCGAACGCCACTGGGCCTCGAAGGCGACCTGCCGCCACACCGTGTCGAGACGGGCGTCCAGCGCGGCGAGGGTCGCCGGGGTGCGGCCCGAGGTGACCTCGTCGGCGAGCGCGTGCACGACCCGGCCGAAGCTCTGCGCGCTCGTCGCCGGGCGGCCCGCGTGCGCCTCGTGCTCCAGGAACCAGCGCAGCGAGCAGTCACGCAGGCTCGACAGCGACGAGCCGGACAGCCGGATCGGCTCGTCCGCCGGGACCACCGGCACCTCGGACGACGTCAGCTCGCGCGCGCCCCACCAGCGGTCGGGGTGCGCCGCGGGCACCAGCGGCCGGTCGCCGTGGTCGGCGGCGGCGGCCAGTGCCGCCAGCCGGCGGTGGGTGGCGCGCCGCAGCGCCGGGCTCGCCGTCGGCTCGACGGCCAGCCGGCGCAGCGTGGCCACGAGGCTCGCGAGGTTGAGCGGTCGAGGGGTCCAGGTCGAGCCGTCCGTCACGCGCACGCCCAGCTCGGTGAGGAACTCGCCGCGCCGGGAGCCGTTCTCGCCCGTCACGCCCTCCTCGCCGGCGGTGTCTACGGCGGTGACGACGAGCCGGCGGCGAGCCCGGGTGACCGCCACGTAGAACAGCCGGCGCTCCTCGGCCCAGCGGTCCCGGGACGTCTCCGGCGGGCGCAGCCCACCCCGCTCGGGCGCGTCCAGCTGCTCGGCGCCGAGCAGCGAGTGCTGCGCGCGCAGGTCGGGCCAGGCGCCGTCCTGGACGCCGCGGACGACCACGACGTCCCATTCCAGGCCCTTGGCGCGGTGCGCGGTCAGCAGCCGCACCGCGTCCGGGCGGACCTCGGCGCCCGCGCGGCTGTCGGCGGCGAAGTCCTGGCTGGTCAGGTCGGCGATCAGGCCGCGCGCGCCGCCACCGGGCCCGCGCCGCTCGCCGAGCCGGCCGACCGCGTCGAACAGCGCGACGACGGCGTCGAGGTCGGCCTCGGCCGCCCGCCGCGTCGCCCCATACCCGCTGGCGGCGGCCCGCCGCAGCCGCGCCGGCCAGCCGGTGCCCTCCCACAGCGCCCAGAGCGCGTCCACCGGCGCGCCGCCGGACCGGCGGCTCGCCGCGCGCAGCAGGGCGCCGACCTCGGTCACCGGGCGGGCCAGCTCGGCGTCGACGCCGTCCGGAATCGACGCCGGGTCGGCGAGCGCGGCCCGGATCAGCTCCGCCGACGACGCCAGCCCGCGCGCGGCCCGGGCGTCCTCGGTGTCCGGCTCGGGCGAGCCCGCGGCGTCCGGCTCGGGCGAGCCCGCGGCGGCCGGCTCGACCGCGGCCGGCTCCTCGACCGCGGCCGGCTCCTGGACCGTCGCCGGCTCCTGGACCGTCGCCGGCTCCTCGGCCGCGCGGGCGTGCTCGCGCAGCGCGCGGCCCAGGGCCCGCAGGCCGGCGGGGTCCGCGCCGCCGAGCGGGGACAACAGCAGCGCGCGGGTGTCCGCCGCGGTCAGCGAGGCCGGGTCGTCGGCGCAGCGCAGCGCGGTGAGCAGCAGCGCCGCCGCCGGCCGGGCGGCCAAAGGCGGCTCGTCGCCGGCCATGTCCACCGGCACCCCGGCCGCCGTCAGCGCCCGGGCTACCGGCGGCAGCGCCTCGGCGGAGCGGGTCAGCACCGCCATCCGGTGCCACGGCACGCCGCCGGTGAGGTGCTCGCGGCGCAGCAGGTCGGCGATCGCCTCGGTCTCGGCGCCCTCCGACGGGAAGGACAGCGCCTCGACCTGGCCGGCCTGGTCCGGCTCGGCGGAGACGAGGGCGCGGTGGGCGCGCAGGGCGGCCACCGGCAGACCCGACATCGGCAGGCGGCTCGCGACCTGCCTGCTCGCGGCGAGCACCGACGGGGTCATGCGCCGGCACACCCCGAGCGCGCGCACGTCGGCGGGCGAGCCGTCGGCCCGGCGGAACCGGGTGGGGAAGTCGAGCAGGCCGCGCACGCGCGCGCCGCGGAACGCGTAGATCGACTGGTCCGGGTCGCCGAAGGCGACCACGTCGGCGCCGCCCGCCGCCAGCGCGGCCAGCAGCCGCTCCTGCGCCGGGTCGACGTCCTGGTACTCGTCGACGAAGACCGCCCGGTAACGCGCGCGCGGCGCGTGACCGAGCTCCGGGTCCCGGACGAGCGCCACGGCCCGGTGGCCCAGCTCCGGGTAGTCGACCGCGCCCTCGAAGCCCAGGGTGTCCAGGTAGTCCGTGTAGAACTCGGCGAGTGCCGCCCAGTCGGGCCGGCCGGCGCGGACCGCGAGCTCGGCCAGGCCGGCCGGGTCCAGCCCGACCGCGCGAGCCCGGGAGAGCAACGCCTCGACCTCCTCGGCGAAGCCCCGGGTACGCAGGCACACCCGCAGCGACGCCGGCCAGCGCGGCCGGCCGATCTCGCGCGAGCCCTCGATCAGGTCGCGCAGCCGGGTGAACCGCTCCGGACCGGTCAGCAGGCGCGGCGGCGGGTCGCCGGGGCGGGGGAACTCCCGCAGCACGGCGTAGCACCAGGCATGGAAGGTCCAGGCCACGGTGCCGCCGACAGCCGCGCCCACGCGCGCGGTGATCCTTTCGGAGAGCTCCCGCGCCGCCCGCCGGCCGAACGTGAGGACGAGGATCGAGCCGAGGTCCAGCCCCGCCTCGACGCGATGGGCGACCGCCTCCACCAGCGTCGTCGTCTTGCCCGTGCCCGGGCCGGCGAGAACCAGCAACGGGCCGCCCGGGTGCTCCACCACCGCCCGCTGGGTGTCGTCGAGCCGCGCGGGCTCGGCCCACCCGGCCGGCGTCGCCGACCGGTCGAGCCGGTAGCGGCGCGCGCCGGCGGCCGGCCGCGTCAGGGTGACCGGCTGACCGGCGCCGGCCCGCGCGTCGACGGGCTGTGTGTCGACGAACCCCGTGCCGGCAGACGCCGTGCCGACAGGCCCTGTGCCAACAGACCCTGCGCCGGCAGACCCTGTGCCGGCGGACCCTGCGCCGGCGGATCCCGCGCCAGGGTGTCCGTCGGCGGTGGGCGAGGTGGACACGGATACAGGAGACCACGCGGCTCCGACAGTTCCGCGATCGCCTCCGAGGGGTCGGGGGACCCCACCCGGGGGTGCGGCCTCCCGCTGGTGACGCCTGTCGGTGGTCACTGTGGGAGCCTGAGGGATATGGGAGAGTGCACGGACAAGGTCGTGCTGGTCACGGGGGCGGGCGCGGGCATCGGCGCGGCCTGCGCCCGCCGGCTCGGCGACGCCGGCGCGCGGGTCGTCGTCGCCGACCTCGACGAGGCGTCGGCCAAGGGCACCGCCGACGAGCTTGAGCGCGCTGGCGTGACCGCGCTCGCCCTCGGGCTGGACGTGACCGACCCGGACGCGGTGAGCGGCGCCGTCGCGGCGGCCGTGCGGACGTTCGGCCGGCTCGACCTGGCCGTCAACAACGCCGGGATCTCGCTGCCCCGCCAGCCCGTGGACAAGATCCCGGTCGACGACTGGCGGCGGGTCGTCGAGACCAACCTGAACGGCGTCTTCTACTGCCTGCGGGCCGAGATCCCCGCGATGCTGGAGGCGGGCGGCGGGTCAATCGTGAACATGGCCTCCGTGCTCGGCGTCGTCGGTTTCACGGAAGCCGCCGCGTATGTGGCGGCGAAGCACGGCGTCATCGGGCTCACGAAGACGGCGGCGCTGGAGTACGCCACCCGCGGCATCCGGATCAACGCGGTCGCCCCGAGCTTCGTCGACACCGCGATGATGGGCGGCGGCGACGGGAAGCGGAAGATGCGCGGTGCCGCGCTCCTCGCCCCGATGGCCCGGTTCGCCACTGTGGACGAGGTCGCCGAGATCGTCCTCTTCCTGCTGTCCGACCGCTCCTCGATCGTCACCGGGAGCGTCTACCTGGCCGACGCCGGCTACGCCGCCCGCTAGGAGTCCTGGAAGGACGGCGTGGCCGGCGGCCTCGCGGCGGGCACTGGGCAGGTCACGGCGCCTGGCCGTCCCAGCGGGCGCGGGTGAGGTCGACCCGGTCGCCGTCGGGGCGCAGTGGGGTGCGGTCGGCGACGAGGCGGGCGATCGCCTCCACCGGCGCCGTCGGGTTGGGCTCGCCGGTGGCGCGGATGACCCGGTGCCAGGGGACGTCCTCCTCGTGGCCGAAGCGGGCGAGGACGGCGCCGACGTGGCGGCCGGTGCCTCCGCCGACGTACTCGGCCACGTCGCCGTAGGTCATCACCTTGCCGGGCGGGATCCGGGCGACCGCGTCGAGCACCGCCTTGGCGTACTCGCCGGGCTGGCCGCCGACGTGGATGCGCACCCGGGTGCCCAGCCCGGCGGACACGCTCCCCGGCGCCTTCCCGCCCCGGCCGTCGGGCCGAAGTCCGCTCATGGGCTCAGCATGCCAGGCGAGTCCGACAGGTCAGGCAGACCGCGTCCTGGTCGCCATATCAGCCAAGGTTCCCCCGACCAACGGCCCACGCCGGATGCCGGATGCCGGATGCCGGTGAAGTGTCCGCCGAAACGCGGCTCAGGGCTCGCGGATCGACGGACAAGTCGGTTGTCCGTCGCCGACCTGTCCGCGCCCAACCAGAAGATCGCTGCCCCTCCCGGACTGTCCGGCAGAGCACGGTCCAGGACGCGCGTTCCGGCGGGCGCTCCGGGCGCGCCACACGCGGGGCGGAGGAGCGCGGCAAGGACAGCGTTCCCGGATGTGGCGCCGGCGCCGTCCGACCGTGACGGGCCCACGCGTGACGAAGGCCCCGCCATGAGGCGGGGCCTTCGCGCGTCGCGGGAGCGGACTGGGCCGAGAGCGGGCTCAGTAGACCGGCAGAGTCCTGTCGACCTGGGTGGCCCAGGCGGTGACGCCGCCCTGGACGTGCACGGCCGTGGAGAAGCCGGCGCCCTTCAGGGTGGCGAGCGCCTCGGCCGAGCGGACGCCGGACTTGCAGTAAAGGACGACGCGCCTGTCCTGCGGCAGCTCGGACAGGTGGGCCGGCAGGTCACCCTTGGGGATCAGCCGGGCGCCCGGGATCCGGACGATCTCCCATTCGGCCGGCTCGCGGACGTCGATCAGCTCGAGCGGGGTGCCCTGGTCGATCCACTCCTTCAGCTCGCCGGCGGTGATGGTCGAGCCGGCGGCCGCGAGCTGCGCCTCCTCCGAGACGACGCCGCAGAACGCCTCGTAGTCGTCGATGAGCGAGGTGATCGTCGGGTTCTTGCCGCACAGCGGGCACTCCGGGTCCTTGCGGACCTTGATGGAGCGGTAGCTCATCTCCAGGGCGTCGTAGACCATCAGCCGGCCGACCAGCGGATCGCCGACGCCGGTCAGCACCTTGATGGCCTCGGTGACCTGGATCGACCCGATCGACGCGCAGAGCACGCCGAGCACGCCGCCCTCGGCGCAGGACGGCACCATGCCGGGGGGCGGGGGCTCCGGGTACAGGCAGCGGTAGCACGGCCCGTGCTCCGCCCAGAAGACGCTGGCCTGCCCGTCGAACCGGTAGATCGAGCCCCAGACGTACGGCTTGCCGAGCAGCACCGCCGCGTCGTTCACCAGGTAGCGGGTCGCGAAGTTGTCGGTGCCGTCGACGATCAGGTCGTACTGGCTGAAGATCTCCATGACGTTGTCGGTGTCGAGCCGCGTCTCGTGCAGCACGACGTTGACATACGGGTTGATCTCCAGGACCGTGTCGCGCGCCGACTCGGCTTTGCTGCGCCCGACGTCGGACTGGCCGTGGATGATCTGACGCTGCAGGTTCGACTCGTCGACCGTGTCGAACTCGACGATCCCGAGCGTCCCGACGCCGGCCGCGGCCAGGTACATGAGCGTCGGCGACCCGAGGCCACCCGCGCCGACCGCCAGGACCTTGGCGTTCTTCAGGCGCTTCTGCCCGTCCATCGCGACATCCGGAATGATCAGGTGCCGGGAGTAACGGCGGATCTCGTCGACGGAGAGCTCGTCGGCGGGCGCCACCAGAGGTGGAAGGGACACACGTGCTCCTTGCGTTCGGCATCGCCGGGTGAGGGCGTTCCCTCGACGATGCCACAGGTCTGACCGTCGCCGGTCCGTCTCGGCGGACCCGCGGCGGCCGGTGGGCAGGCGGTCCGCGCCGCGCCGCGGCGCCGCGGACCACCTCAGGTGCAGCGCCCGCGGCCGGCCGCGTGTTCCCACCGCCCCCACCGCGTGTTCCCGCCGTCCCACCGCGTGGTCCCGACGCCTCCGTCACGGCCTCGGCCGCCGCCGATGGCCGGCCGGGACCAGCCCGGGCACCGAGACCGAGGCCGTGACGGAGGGCGACCGCCCCGGGGCCGTCAGCCGTCGCCGGGGGCCGAGTGCCGTCGAAACGCGACGGGTGAATCGCCAGCGCGCGGTGAAGCGCGACGAAGCGGTGGATCCACCGATCCCACGGTGACCGATCGGGTACACCAAGCGGCGCGCAATTCTTCCGCAACGTCAGATTCTATTCTTCCGCAACGTCAGATTTCATTCGCGAATGAAAGAAGACCCCGCGCGCTGGCCAATTGGTATTTAAATACCATTGCTATGCTAAGCCGTCCTGAGGCGTGCCGAAGCTCTGGAAGGGCCTGGTGTGACGGCACTATCCAATCCAGCGGTGTCCGGCCCGCGCCCGAGACCCTCGGTCCAGCCGCTCACCGCGAACGAACTGGACGGCGACGTGGTCGACCGTTTCCGGCTCGTCGCGCGGCTGTGTGCCACGGAGCTCGCCGTGAGCGCGCCACGGGGCACGCTGACCTACGCCGAGCTGGACCACTGGTCGGACGACCTCGCCCGGCGGCTGCTGGACCGCGCCCACGAGTCCGCCGAAACCGGCGAGGCCAGGTTCTCGGACCGGGCGTCCCGCGCCGCGGCGGACCGGCAGGGCGCGCCTGACCGCCCGGTCGCCATCCTGCTCGGGCACGACCCGGCGGCCGTGGTCGCGATGATCGGCGTCCTCAAGGCCGGCCGGCCGTTCCTGGCGCTCGACTCCTCCCTGCCCCCCGATCGCCTGGCCAGGGTGCTCGAGCTCGCCGACGCCGACCTGTGCGTGTGCGGCGGCCCGGCCCTCGGCTACACCGTCGGTGGCACGGGCGCCGATCTGGGCGGCACCGACGTCGCGCCCGACCCGGCCCGCCTCCTCCCGCCCTGGGTGGAGCGGATCGAGATCGGCGTACCGCCCCCTGGCCGCCCCGAGCCGACGAGCCTGGCCCCGTTCGCCGTGTCCGCCGCCACGCAGGCGCCCGGGCCCGCGGACGGCCGCGCCGGCGGCCGGGCGGCCGGGGCCCAGACCACGCCCGGCGGGCTCGCGGGGCCGTCGGGTCGAGCGCCGCGCAGGTCCGGCGGCGACCTGGCCATGCTGATCTTCACGTCCGGCTCCACGGGAACCCCGAAGGGGGTGATGTGGAACCACCGCACCCTGCTCCGCCACGTCAGCGTGTTCCAGGACGGTGTCGGGCTCACGGCCGACGACAGGCTGGGCCTCCTGCTGCCGTACAGCTTCATCTCCGGCGCAAGCATGGTCTTTCGCAGCCTGCTGACGGGCGCCACCCTGTCGATGTACGACCCGCGCGCTCACGGCATGCGCGCGCTGCCCGCCTGGCTACGGGCCGAACGCCCGACCGTCCTGTGGTTCACCCCGTCCCTGCTGCGCGCCGTGGCGGGCGCCCTCGACCCCGGTGAGGTGCTCGGCTCCGTACGCTGCGTGACGACGGCCAGCGACGCGCTGCACGCGCGCGACGCCCGCCTCCTGCGCCAGCACCTGCCGTACGAGGCGGCGGTCGTCGTCTCGTACGGCTCCTCGGAGGCGGGCCTCGTCACGCTCGGGATAACCGGGCCCGGCGAGCCGCTGCCGGACGGCGTCCTGCCGGCCGGCGTCCCGCAGCCGGGCACGGCCGTGCGGCTGCTGCGCGACGACGGCACCGAGGCGGCCCCCGGCGAGGCCGGCGAGATCGTGGTCGCCGGCCGCTACCTGACGGGCGGGTACTGGCGCGATCCGGAGCAGACCGCCGCCCGGTACGGCGTCGGAGACGACGGAGTGCCGTACTACCGGTCGGGCGACGCCGGCCGGTTCGGGCCCGACGGGCTGCTGCGGATCACCGGCCGCCTCGACGGCATGGTCAAGGTACGCGGCTACCTGGTGGAGCCGATCGAGATCGAGGCCGCGCTGCTGTCCTCCGAGGAGGTCAGCGACGCCGTCGTGGCGACGGACGCGTCGACGGAGCCGGCCCGGCTGGTTGCCTACGTCGTCCCGTCGCCGAGCAGCCGCCCGTCCCCGGCGTCGATCCGCCGGCTGCTGCGGGCTCGGCTGCCGGCGTACATGGTGCCGTCGACGGTGATGATCCTCCCGGCGCTGCCACGCACCGAGCGCGGCAAGGTGGACCGCAAGGCGCTCCCGCCGGCGCCACCCGCGCTGGCCGGCGACCTGCCGCGCAACGACTGGGAGGAAGCGGTCGCCGGGCTGTGGGCCCGGGTGCTCGACCTGGACTCGGTCGGCATCCATGACGACTTCCTGGAGCTCGGCGGCGACTCGCTGGCCGCGCAGGACGTCGTGTCCCGCCTGTTCGAGGAGCTCGGGGTGCGGCTGCCGACGTCGGTGCTCGCGCAGGCGCCGACGGTGGCGGAGCTCGCGGCGGTGGCCGCGCAGGCCTCGTCGAGCGCGTCGAGGATCACGCCACGCCATCCCGACGTGATCCCGCTGCGGACCGGTGGGACCGGGGTGCCGCTGTTCTGCTTCTCCGGTGCCGGCGGACTGGCGATCGCGATGCTGGCGCTGGCCGCGAACTTCGACGGGGAACGACCCGTCTACGGGCTGCAGGCGCACGGGCTCGAGCGCCGGGGCCTCCCGGACTGGACGGTCGAGGCGGCGGCACGCCGGCACGTCCGCGCGCTGCGGCTGCTGGCGCCCCGTGGGCCGTACCTGCTGGTCGGGCACTCGTTCGGCGGCCTGGTCGCCCTCGAGACGGCGCACCTGCTGCGCGCGGCCGGCGAGCACGTCGGCCTGCTCGCCCTCATCGACTCCACCCCGCCGGGCGGGCTACGGGTGTCCATGACGGGCTCGATCGTGTCCTCGCAGCACTCGGGCGGCCCCGAGCAGGCCGGCGGCTCCTACAGCTGGGACAAACCGCCGCGGGCCTGGCCGCCGCGGCCGGCGCCGCCGGCGGACGGCCAGACCTCGGCCGCCAGGCGGGCCCTCGACCGGGCGCCGCGCTTCCTCTCCGACCGGGCGCCGCGCTTCCTCACCGACCGGGCGGACCTGCTCCGGACGATGGCCCACCGGGCGAGCCGGATCGGCCTGGTGCCGCTGACCGGCCTCGTCCAGTTCCCGGACGACCGCCAGTTCCGCACCTTCTACGACCAGGGCCGACTGGTGTCGATGACCTACCGGCCGGCGCCCTGGACCGGGCGCGCGCTGCTGTGGCAGGCCGCCGCCAAGGTGTCGAACCCGGAGCTGCGCCCGGTCAGCGGCCCGTGGGCCCAACTGCTCACCGGCAGGGACGCCGTGGCCAGGACGGTGGTCGGCAACCACGACAGCATCCTGCGGGAGCCCCTCGTCGGGGCGCTCGCCGACGACATCCGCGCCCGGATCGCCCACCTCGACCAGGACGTCTCCGGCGGTTCCTGACCGCGGCCGACGACCCGGGGAAGGCGCCGGGGACGATCCGGCGGACGCCAGGGACCGGAAGGCGCCAGACCGGGTGGGGTGCCGGCCCGGCGGAGCTGGCGCGCGTCCCGTGGGACGCGCCTAGGCGGAGCGGCGGGTCGGCGACTTCGCGGCGGTCGACTTGGCGGCCGTGGACTTCGAGCCCGCCGCCGCCGTCCTCGGCGCGGTCTTCGGGGGCGCGTTCTTGGGACCGGCGCTCTTCGCGGCCGTCTTCCGGCCGGTCGCCTTGGCCTTGCCACCGACCGTCGCGGGTCCAGCGGCCTCGGCCGCCTCGGCGGCCCGCTCGGGCTCGGCCTCGGCCTCGGGCCCCGCGGCGCCACCCGCCGGCCGGCCCGACCGGACCGCCTCGATGCTGGCGCGCAGCGCGGCCATCAGGTCGCCGGCGGGCCCCACCTTCTCCTCGACCGGCGGCGCCACGACCTCCTGCCCGGCGATCTTGGCGTCGATCACCTGGAGAAGGGCCTCGCGGTACTGATCGCCGAACCTCGTGGGGTCGAAGTCGTCGGCGAGCGTGTCGATCAGCGACCTGGCCATGTCCAGCTCCTGCTCGCGGACCTGGATCTCGTCCTCGAGGAACGGGAAGTCCGGCACGCGCACCTCGTCTGGCCAGAGCATGGTCTCCAGTACGAAGACACCGCCGCGGACCCGCAGCGTCGCCAACTGCTCGCGCTGCCGCAGCGCGATCTTCACCAGCGCCACCCGGCCCGAGGACTCGAGCGCGTCGCGCAGCAGCACGTACGGCTTGGACCCGTGCTTGTCCGGCTCCAGGTAGTAGCTCTTCGCGAAGTAGATCGGGTCGACCTGCTCCAGCGGCACGAACCCGAGCACGTCGATCGCGCGCGAGGTCGACAGCGGCAGGTTCGCGAAGTCCTCGTCGGTCAGGACGACGGTCTCGCCGTCCGGCAGCTCGTAGCCCTTGGCGATCTCGGAGTACGGGACCTCCTCGCCGTCGGCCGCGGCCACCCGCTTGTAGCGGATCCGCGACCCGTCCGAGCGCCGGACCTGGTGAAAGGCGACGTCACGCTCCTCGGTGGCCGAGTACAGCTTCACCGGGACCGAGACGAGGCCGAAGCTGATGGCACCCTTCCAAATCGAACGCATGTTCGCCCCTAACGTCGTTCCAACCCCATCGTGAGCCTCCCGGCGCCCCGTGTCCGCCCGACCGGCGAACCCGCCAAAAATCCGCCCGCTCAGCACACTTGGACACCCGTTGGGTAGACGTTGTCGATCAGCCAGACTCATCGGTTGTGCGTCCGGACAGGCACAAACGGTCTCCTCGGCCCCCGGCGCATGCTGGGATGCACAGGAGCGGGTAGCTCGGGGCGGAACGCGGCGCGGCGTACGCGGGAGGCACGGGATGGGCGGGGCGAGCGGGGCCGACCAGGCGGTCGAGGTCGACGGCCGGCAGCTGAAGCTGTCGAACCTGGACAAGGTGCTCTACCCGGCCGGCACCACCAAGGCCGAGGTCATCGACTACTACGCCCGGATCGCCGACGTCCTGCTCCCCCACCTCACCGACCGGCCGTTGACCGTCGTGCGCTTCCCCGAGGGCGTCGGTGCGGACGGCTTCTTCAGCAAGAACGCCCCCGCGCACCGCCCGGCCTGGGTGACGACCCAGACGCTGCCCTCCCCCGGGTCCACCAAGAACCGCCGCACGATCGACTACCTGGTCGCCGAGGAACGCCCGACACTCGTCTGGCTGGCCAACCTGGCGGCCCTGGAGATGCATACCCCCATGTGGCGGATCTCGACCAGGAAGCCGGACCTCCTGGTCGCCGACCTCGACCCGGGCCCGGGCACGAACGTGCTGGACTGCGCCCGCGTCGCCCTGCTGCTGCGCGAGGTCCTGCCCGAGCCGCTCTGCGTGAAGACCAGCGGGTCCAAGGGGCTGCAGGTGTACGGCCGGGTGGACGACGGGCGGGACAGCATGCGGGTGCGCGACGACATGCGGACGGTCGCCGAACGGCTCGCCCGGGACCATCCGGACCTGGTGGTGTCGAACATGCGCAAGGACCTGCGCCACGGGCGGGTGCTCCTGGACTGGTCGCAGAACAACCCCGCGAAGACGACCGTCTCCGTCTACTCCCTGCGGGCCCGGGCGTCGCCGACCGTCTCGACCCCGGTCAGCTGGGACGAGGTCGCCGCCGCCCGCGACCCACGCGACCTCGCCTTCACCGCCACCCAGGTGCTCGACCGCGTCGCGCGGCACGGCGATCTGTTCGCGCCGCTGCTCGGGCAACAAGAACGGTGACGGGCGTTCGCGGCAACGGCGGGTGGGTATGCCGTGAATCCCGGGGTTCCAGCCGGATCGGCGAAGGCGATCCGGCAGGTCCGGTTGGCCGACCCGGTGACGCGGGACGCGCGACGGCCTGACCGACGCGCGGGCGGCGTCACCCGGGCGAGTACGTCCCGTCACCTCGTGGAGGCCAGCATGGGTGCACCGACCGAACTTCCCCTCGACGTTCCCGACGCCGACGCCGCCGAGCAGGCCAGGGCGCTGCGCCCGGACGAGACGCCTCCTCGTCCGCCGCCGCTGCGCGAGCGGCCCGAGGTCGACGAGTACGACGCCGTCGAGCAGAGCCTCGTCGTCGAGGACGACGAGGACGACTACCGCTAGGCACGCCAGGCCGTTCGGCACACACCCCGGCCACTCATCCCGGCTCCGGGTGCCCCCGGCTTCGGGTGCCCCCGACGACCGCCGCGCGTCCCCCACGCCCGGTGCCGGGCGACCCGTCGGG
>NZ_JADWYU010000276.1 GCF_016786325.1 Frankia nepalensis
GGCGGGCGGGGTTAGGCCGAGCGCGGCGCCGCCGCGGCCCGGCTCGCCGGGGGCCTGGTCGCGCGCGGCGTCGGCCCGGAGGACGCGGTCGTCATCGCGCTGCCGCGCGGCCCGCGCTACGTCGTCGCCCTTCTGGCGGTGGCGCTGGCCGGCGGCGTGTCGGTGCCCGTCGAGTGGCCGGTGCCCGCGGCACGCCTGACCACGCTGGCCGACCGGACCTCGGCGGTACTCGTGATCGCCGCCGCCGACACTCTGCCCGGCTGCGCGCTGCCCGTGCTGAACGTGACCGACCCGTCGACGGCGGCGCTGGTGGCCGCCCGGCCGGCCGAGCGACCGGCCGTGACCGTGCCGCCCGACCAGGCGCTGTACACGATCTTCACCTCCGGTTCGACGGGCGAGCCCCGGGGGGTCGTCGGCACGCACCGCGGGATCGCCGCGCTGCTCGCCGACCACCGCGACCGCGTCTACGAGCCGGCGCGCCGCCGGCTGGGCCGGCCGCTGCGGGTCGGCCATGCCTGGTCGATGAGCTTCGACGCGTCGTGGCAGCCGACGCTGGCCCTGCTGTCCGGCCACGCGATCCACGTGTTCGACGCCGACGAGCAGCGTGACCCGGCCAGGCTCGTGGACGGCATCCGGCGGTTCGGCCTCGACATGATCGAGACCTCGCCGTCCATGTTCGGCCATCTGGCGCAGGCAGGCCTGTTGGAGACCACGCCGGATGGGGAGCGCTGCCCGCTCGCGGTGCTGGGGCTCGGCGGCGAGGCGGTCGGCCAGGACGTCTGGGACCGGCTGTGCGCGCTGCCGACCACCGCGGTCCACAACTTCTACGGGCCGACCGAGACGACGGTGGACGCGGCGTCGGCCGCGCTCGCCGACTCGCCCGAGCCGAGCATCGGCTACCCAGTGGCTGGCATGCGCGCCTACGTCCTCGACTCCCGGCTGCGGCTCGTCCCGGCCGGGGTGGTCGGTGAGCTCTACCTGGGCGGTGACCAGCTGGCCCGGGGCTACCTGGGCCGGCCCGGGCACACCGCCGGGCGCTTCGTCGCGGACCCCTTCCAGCCCGGCGAGCGGATGTACCGCACCGGCGACGTAGTCCGCCGCATGGCGACCGGCGCGTTGGAGTACCTGGGCCGCGGTGACGACCAGGTCAAGATCCGGGGCTACCGGGTGGAGCCGGCGGAGATCGAGGCGGCGGTGCGCGCGGTGCCCGGCGTGCGGACGGCAGTCGTCCGGGCCGTGGCGCGCGGCGCCGGTCAGGCCCTCGTCGCCTTCGTCGTCCCGGCCAGCCCCGTCGCGGCCAGGCTCGTCGCGGCGTCGGGCGGCCCGACACCGGATGCCGACAAGCCGGACGCCCACGCGTCGGACAGCCTGACGCCGGCCGCGCTGCGCACCCAGCTGGCCGACCGGCTGCCGACGCACCTGGTGCCCGCGCGGTTCGTGCTCGTCGACACACTGCCGATGACGGTCAACGGCAAGGTGGACGTCCGCGCGCTGGAGGCGCTGGCCAGCGGCGGCGCGCCTGGCGCCGACGGAGCCGAAGCCGGGGCGCGGCCGGCCACCGCGACCGAACGGGCGTTGTGGACGATCGCGGTCGAGCTGCTTGGCGCGGAGCCGGCCGGCGTCGACGCCGACCTCGCGGACCTGGGGCTCGACAGCATCTCGACCATCGCGCTGGTGAGCCGGTGTCGTGCCGCGGGCGTCATCCTCACGGCACGGCTGGTGGCGGCCAGCCGCAGCATCCGGGACCTCGCCGACGCCGCGGACGCGCTGGCGGCGCGGGCGGTCGCCGCGGGGACGGACGGGCCAGCGGGGCCCGCCGACGAAGGCGTGGGCGCGGTGCCGCCGCTGCCGATCGCGCGGTGGCTGCTCGAGCTTCGCTCCTTCCGCCGGTTCACGCAGACCCAGCTGGTGGCGGTGCCGCCGGGCACCGGCGCGTCGGGCGTCGAGGCGGCGCTGCAGATGCTGCTCGACCGCCACCCGATGCTGCGCGCCACGCTGACGCCCGACGGCCAGGCGGTTCTCACCCGCCCGGTCGGCGCGGTGAAGGCCGCCGACGTGCTGCGGGTCGCGCCCGGCGCCGCGGAGGCGACGCTCGCCGCCGAGGCCCGCGCCACCATCGACCTGGTCGACCCCGGCCGCGGCCGGATGCTCGCCGCGCTGTACCTGCCGGACGCGGACCTGCTCGCGCTGTCCGTGCACCACCTGGCCGTCGACGCCGTGTCCTGGGCGATCATGCTGCGGGCGCTGGCCCGGCCGAGCGAGGCGACCGGCGAGCTGACCAGCTACCGGCGCTACGGCGAGCTGGCGCACCGGCGGGCGCGCACCGACGAGGTCGCCGACCAGGTGCCCTACTGGGCGGCGGAGCTCGCCGGGGCGGAATGGCCACTGGGCAGCCGGCGCACCGACCCGGCCCGCGACCGCGCCGCCGACCTTCGGGTCGCGACGTTCCCGGCCTCGCCGGAGACGACCGAGATCCTGGTCGGCGCGGTGAGCCGCGAGGTCGGCCTGCGCGAGCTCCTGCTCGCCGCGCTGGGCTGGGCGGTACGCCGCTGGCGCCCCGCGCTGCCGGACGTGGTGATCGACCTGGAGTCCCACGGCCGGTTCGACCACCTCGCCGCCGCGGCCAGCAACGCAGCGGCCAGCAACGCGGCGGCGGGCGCCGAACAGCCGCTGGCGGACGACGTCGACACGTCGGCGACGGTCGGCTGGTTCACCAGCGTGTTCCCGTTCCGCGTGCCGGCGCCGTCCGAGGCCACGGCGTCCGAGGCCACGGGCTCCGAGGTTGCAGGCTCCAAGGCCGTGGGCTCCGGCGAGACCGACGGCGCGCCTCGGCTGGCGACGGAGGAAGGCGCGGCGCTAAGGCGGGCCGCGCAGGCGACCGCGCGGCGGTTGGCGGCCGTGCCGAACCAGGGGTTCGACTTCGGCCTGGCCCAGAGCGTCCGTGACGATCCCCGGCTGCGCGGGGCGCCGGTTCCCCCTATCGAGTTCAACTACCTGGGCCGCTTCGACCAGCAGCCAGCCCCCGGTGGCTGGGCGCCGGTGACCGACCGCGCGCTGCACGAGCTGCTGCCGGACGACCCCGAACCGGACCTGCCGCTGCGCTACGACCTGGAGGTCATCTGCGCGGTCGGCTCGATCGAGGGCCCGAGTTCGCCCGCGTCCCTGGTGACGACCCTGCGCGCGAACGGCAACGTCCTCGACGCGGCCGACCTCGACGCCCTGGGCGGCCACTTGCTCGACGCGGTCGCGCTGCTCGCTGAGTCTGCGCGACTCCGGTAATCCCGACGGTGCGCCTGCCTGACGTCCTCGACGAAGACATCAGGCAGGTCAGCCGACTCAACGAATACCCAAGAAGCCTCGGCGGATCATGCTCCGCGGGTCCCAGCCCGCCGATCTGCGCACACAACCGGTGATCTTCAACCTGTCTCGGCCCGGCCTCCCCACAAGATCGTCAGATGTATACAACATTCAGGGGCAAAACGGACAGGAATCGCCGAATCCCGCACACATCCGGCGATCAAGAAGGGCGTCGAACCTCCCAAGGGTTCATGACCACCAGATGTGTGCGGAGATCGGCGACCCAGCACCCCGATCAAGATCCGCGGGAAGCGCCCCGGCCCGGTATCGGCGCCGGTCGCTGACGAGGCCCGAAAACTGGTGGAGCAACTGCCCGGTCAGCTCCATGCTTACCGCGATGGCCACGGAAGCCGAGGACGATCCACCGGTCTGGCACTACGCGTCGTACCGCAGCTTGCTCGGTGAGCTGCAACGAGGTCATGGTATTGCCGTAGTTCGGCTGCGCGGCCAGCCCGAACAGGCGCAGATGGTCTACGAGTGCACCAGTCGGGATACTCGTTGGGACTGGCAGGTCGACGATCGCTGTACATATCTAGCTCGGCTGCTGCGGGACCTGCGTCTCGACCTGGCTCCGCTGATCGCGCAGCTACGCGCCTGCGGCCCCTATCGCTCCTGGCCACATCGGGATCCCACCAACGATGACAACCAGTTCGATCTCGCGGTCGGGATCCTGGAAACCCTGGCCCGCAGGGGCAACGCGCAGGCCCGCGAGGCGCTGTGTGGATACGTCCGTGACGGTACCCGCTGGGTCGAGGCGCTACAAACAATCAGCGAAGAATGGCCCGTCGAGTGGTGGAACGACCTTTGGGAGACCGCCGCCGCCCGGCTCAACCCCGAGAACACGCCGCACCTGCTGCCCGCCGGCGAGCCGTGGCGACATTGGCGTGGCCGCGACGCCCACCTCGATGCCAACATGCCCAACCGTCGCGGCAGGCCATCCGCCGGGAACGATCTTTCCGAAACGTCCGACGCCGACCTGGTCACCCTCCTGCGGGCACCGGAAACAGATCGCGGAACCGTCGCGCTGGCGTTGCGGCAGATTCGACGCCGCGGCAATCCCGCACCAGAACTGCTCGAACTGGTCGAGCACTTGGCACCCGCAAGGGCCGTGGGCCTGGTCCGCGCGCTGCACTCACTCGGCCCGCTGGTGGTCCCGTCCGCCCGAACCTGGGCCGCCGACCCCGACCACCCGCTGGTCCGCGAGGCCCCGCGCCTGCTCGCCGAACACGGTGACGAGCAGGACATCCCGACACTCCTCACCGCGCTCGACCGCCTCGCGGACCAGTGGTGCGGCTACGACCAACTGACCGCAGGCCTCGCACGGATCCTCATGTCCCTGCCACCGACCGCGCAGGTGGACATCCGCGCTCTCCTGGTCCGCCGGCTGCGCTGGCTGGCCATCGCCTCGCCACATTCATACGAACGGGCCAGCTACCTGCGCAGCCTGCTCCTTCTGGACCGGCAACGCACGATGAAAAACCTGCCTGCCTACCTGCTCGACTGCGAGCCCCAAGTAAGACAGCTGGCCGCTGAAAACGTCCCGCTCACCGACAACATCCGGTGCTTGCTGACTGAGCTGCGCGACGACCCCATCGAGGACGACGAGGTCAAGCACGCCATGGCAGGCAGACTATGACCGTCGGCCCAGCGAAGAGCAGTGCCGGTATGGATCCCGCGCGGGCGTCCCCATGATCGGCGACCGGCCGCGCTCGGAGGGGCTCGAACCCCGAGCACCTAATCCGTAGTTTGATCTGGATCTTCCGGGGGCGTCCGTGGCTGTCCGCTGGTCCTGGTCGGCGGTGGTGTGGCATCCCTCGACGTCCGCGGCGATCCACCGTCGTCCGTGGGCTCGTCTGTCAGGTTGGCTGTCATCCCAGGCGAGCCTGACGAGGAACGGCCTGGTGCGGCCAGC
>NZ_JADWYU010000277.1 GCF_016786325.1 Frankia nepalensis
CCGCGCGGGGCCGCGGGGGGGCGGGCGCGCCCCCGGGGGCCCCGCCGGCGAGCACCGAGGCGGCGACCGGGCCCGCGGGCGCCCAGGCGGCCACCGCGCCCGCGGTGTCCTCCGTGCCCGTGGCCGCCGCCGCGCCGGGTGCCCCGTCGCCCGCCGCCATGCCAGCCGCGGCGGACGGCCAGCGGCCGGCGGACGGCTCGCCCGCGCCGGAGCGCGCGGCCGAGGCTTCGGGGACCACCGCCGAGGCGCGGGACGCGGGCGGCGCCCAGCGGCCCGCCACGGCGCCGTTGGCCGCGGCCACGGAGGACCTGGACGCCTGGGACGCGGACGGCTGGGACACGGACGACGCCTGGGACCTGGACGCCGGGGACACCGACGCCGGGGACCTGGACGGCTGGGACACGGACGCCGGGGCGCGGTCCTCCCCGGCCGCCGACGACGAGCCGGCCGAGGACCGGCCGGCCTCGGGCGGCCGGGTGCCGGACGGTCAGGCGCTGATGGGCGGCCGGCGTTCGCGGCCGGCGGCCACGCCGGTGGTGGGCCGGCGGCCGACCCCGGCGTGGGCGGGGGTGGCCTCCCTCGACGGGCACCCGGACGCCCCCGTACGGGTCGCGCGATGTTGTCTGCCGCTGCCCGGCGACGAGCTCATCGGCTTCGTCGCCCAGCACAGCGCGGTGACGCTGCACCGCGGCGAATGCGCGAACGCCCAGCCGTCGGGGTCGGCGCGGGAGCCGCTACGGGTGCTGCACTGGGACGCCCCGAGCGAGCACGCCTTCCCCGCCGAGATCGCCGTGGAGGCCTTCGACCGGTATGGCCTGCTGGCCGACATCACCGAGGTGCTCTCGGACACGGCCGCCGGTCTGCGGGCCGCGTCGACGTCGACCTCGGAGGACCGGGTGGCGCACGCCCGGTTCACCGTCGAGGTGACCGGCCCGGAGCAACTGGACACCGTCCTCACCGCCGTCCGCACGGTCGGCGGCGTCTATGACTGTTACCGCGCCTGCCAGACCGGCTCATAACCGTTCGTGAACCGGCGGCGTCGCCCACCCTGGGCGGCGCCGCCGTCTCGTCCTCACCGAATCGGTCGTCTTCACCGAAAACCCGGACGGACCTCGGTCCTGGCCGGCGCAATACCGCCGGATGGTTTGTGCTCGTCCGGTTTCAGCCCTGGAGAAGGCGACGGGGGGCGGACAGCGCCGTCCCGCCGCGGACGCCGTCGGATATGGACCGTCCGGGGACGGAGTGTCGTGCGCCTCCCACCGGCGCCGAGTCAGACCAGCAGGGCGCGCAGCTGCTCGTCGAGATCGCGGACGGGCTGGGTGGACTGCCAGGGGGCGAGGCGTTCGCGGACGCGCTGGACGCGGGCCAGGCCCAGGGAGAAGTCGGTCTGGGCGACGATCGCGAGGGCGTCGGCGGCGAACCGGGCGGCGGCGTCGACGTCGCGGCGCTGGATGTGCACCTCGGCGACATCCCCGAGCAGCAGGGAGCGCTTCTTGGTGGCGGCGGGGCCGGCGGCCGCCAGGGCGTCGCTCGCGGCGGCGTAGGCGGCAGCCGGGCGGCGCAGCCGGGTGAAGGTGGTCACCCGCAGGCCGTCCAGCCGTCCTCGGTCGAAGAAGCCGGTCCAGACCCGGTCGGTCGGCCCGGCCGCGCCGAACGCCTCCTGGGCCCGGTCGAGGGCGGTCACCGCGGCGCGGCCGTCGCCGCGGGCAGCCTGCTCCTCGGCCTCCCGGGCGGCGAGCCACGCCCTGGTCAGCGGGTTGCCCGCGCGCCCGAGCCGGCGCTGCGCCTCGGCCAGCAGCGCGACCGCCTGGTCGTGGCGGCCGGCTCCGCTCGGCTGGTAGCTCTCGTAGCCCAGGACACATGCCCACAGCGCCGGGTCCTCGGCCTCCCTGGCGGCCTCGATCGCCACCCGGTAGTAGGCCAGCGCGGAGGCGTTGTCGCGCAGGTCGAAAGCCAGCCAGCCGGCGAGCGCGGCGGTCTCGCCGGCGGTGCTGGCGAGCTCGCGGCGGATCGGCGAGCGGGTCGTCGCCTCGAGCAGCTGGGTGAGCGTGCAGAGATGGCCGGTGACGCGGGCCATCAGGGTGCGCGCGGGCACCCGCTCCTCGAGGCCGAACAACCCGGCGGTCTGCTGGCTGAGCTGTTGCGCGAGCTCGGGGGTGACCGGGCTGCGGTGGCGCAGCGCGGCCGACAACCGGTCCCAGGGGGCCTCGTCGGAGGCGGCGGCCGTGGTGAGCGCCGCGGCGGCACCGACCGGGACGACGGCGACCCCGCCGGCGGCCATCATGCGCAGGAAGCCGCGGCGTTCGACGGGGATACCGCGCAGGTCCGCTTCGTCGGCGGCGCGCAGCACAATCGGGGCGTTCGAGGCGACGTTGGTGCCAGCGGAGCTTGTGGCCATCGTGTTTCCGGCCTGCGGGTCCACGACATCCGCTATACCCAGAATTGGAGCGGTCAAGCCTGGCGGGGCCAGATTTATCGCGGGGTCGTCGTCGATGAAGCCGAGCTCCGCCGACGACCGGTGGAATAGCGCCCGCAGCAGTCGCTGGTAACGCAGGCTCGGTTTCTTGTCGCCCTTCTCCCACTTGCAGATCATGTTGCCGGTGACGCCGGCCTCTCGGCCTTCGTGCAGCACCGCGAAGCGGCGCAGCTCGACCGCGAGCCTTTCCTGCGACCAGCCCTTTTCCTCTCGGCACAGCCGCAGGCGGCCGTTCGGGGTGCGCGTCGGCGCCGGAGCGGTCGGCTCCTGCTCGGCCGGGCCGGGCTTCGGGGCCCCGGGCCCGGCGGCGCCGGCCTCGGGGGCGGCCGGTCTGGCGCTCACTCGCGCCGGGTGTCTGGCGACGGGAGTGGCGATGCTCTCGGAACCGTTTCGCGCGAGCGTGGAGTGACCTCCGGCCAGTACGTGACGCGCCTGGGTCACGCCTGGCCGTGCCCCGGTCCCGAGCGGTGCGGGCATCGCGAACCCTCCAGGTCAGGCAATCGACACGATCAGCGTAACGCGCCGCGAAGTGGTCTCGGCTGCTGCCTAACCAAAAAAATTTACGGTCCGTATCGGCGTGGGATTTCATAAACGGAATGTAGCCGTGTGATCAGCGCGGCGTGTTCGCGCCGTGGTGCTCCTGTGGCGTGGTGTGACCGCAGGTGCATCGGGACGTGCAACTGGTCGCCACAACGGGCGTGCCGCTGGTCGTGCTGGCGCCCGTTCGCGGCTCCTCGACGCCGCTCGGAGCCAGCCGTCGCCGGGTTCGGGACGCGCCGCGCGGCGGCGTCGGCGGCGGCGCGCCGCCGCCGGGCGTGACCGCCGCCGGCCCGCGGCGGAGCCAGTGTGGCGGCGCGCACATCGCGCGCCGGTGTGCCCAACGCCCGGGGTTGTCAGAGGCGCCCCATAGAGTCAGACGCCGTGAGTGTCCGCGACCAGCAGCTAGGGCCCCTTGGCACCCGGCGGATCCCTGACCCGAGACCCGACGAGCGGCCCCTGCGGGCTTGGCAGCGCGCCGCGCTCGAGCGCTACCGCGCCGCCTCGAGCGTCAGCGGCCGTGACTTCCTGGCGGTCGCGACGCCGGGCGCCGGCAAGACGACGTTCGCGCTGCGGGTAGCCGCCGAGCTGCTCGCCGCCGGCGTCGTGACGGCGGTGTCCGTCGTCGCGCCCACCGAGCACCTCAAGCGGCAGTGGGCCGAGGCCGCGGCCGGCGTCGGCATCTCGCTCGACCCGAACTTCCGCAACTCCGCCGGCGCGACGTCGCGCGACTACCTCGGCGTCGCGCTCACCTACGCCCAGGTGGCCGCTCACCCGGCGCTGCACCTGGCCCGCACCAAGGCCCGGCGGACACTGGTGATCCTCGACGAGGTCCACCACGCGGGCGACGCGCTGTCGTGGGGCGACGCGATCCGGGAGGCGTTCACTCCGGCGGCCCGCCGGCTCGCCCTCACCGGGACGCCCTTTCGTTCCGACGTCAACCCGATCCCGTTCGTCACCTACCTGCCAGGACAGGACGGGGTGACCCGCAGCGTCGCGGACTCCTCCTACGGCTACGCGGACGCCCTGCGCGACGGCGTCGTCCGCCCGGTGATCTTCCTGGCCTACTCGGGTGAGATGAGCTGGCGCACGAGCGCCGGCGCCGAGCTGACGGCCCGGCTCGGGGAGCCGCTGACGAACGAGCAGACGGCCGCCGCCTGGCGGACGGCGCTCGACCCCAAGGGCAACTGGATCCCGGCGGTGCTGGCCGCCGCGGACACCCGGCTCACCCAGGTCCGCCGGGGGGGAATGCCGGACGCCGGTGGCCTGGTGATCGCCAGCGACCATGCCAACGCGCGGGCGTACGCCGCGCTGCTGCGCCGGATCAGCGGCACCGAGCCGACGGTGGTGCTCTCCGACGACCCGACCGCCAGCGACCGGATCGCGGCCTTCCGCGGCTCGACGGACCGCTGGATGGTCGCCGTCCGGATGGTCTCCGAGGGCGTCGACGTGCCGCGCCTCGCGGTCGGCGTCTACGCGACGTCGGTGGCCACCCCGCTGTTCTTCGCCCAGGCCATCGGCCGGTTCGTGCGGGGCCGGGGACGGGCGGAGACCGCGTCGGTGTTCCTGCCGAGCGTGCCCGTGCTGCTCGACCTCGCCGGCCAGATGGAGGTCCAGCGCGACCACGCGCTCGACAAGCCGCTGCGCGAGCCGGATGCCTTCGACGACGAGGCGCTGCGCGAGGCCAACCGGCGCCGCGACACCACGGACAAGCCGGATTCGCCGTTCACCGCGCTCGAGTCCTCCGCCGAGCTGGACCGGGTCATCTTCGACGGCGGTGAGTTCGGCGCTCCCGCGCCGGCTGGCTCCGCCGAGGAGGAGGACTTCCTGGGTCTGCCAGGTCTGCTGGAGCCGGACCAGGTCGCCACGCTGCTACGCCAGCGCCAGGCCGCCCAACTGGCGGCCGAGCGCGGCCGCAAGGCGAAGGCGGCGAAGCAGGCTTCCACCGCGCCCCCGCCCCCGGCCGAGGCTGAGACCGAGGACAGCCGCCCGGTGCACGAGGTGATCGCCGAGCTGCGTCGTGAGCTCAATCGGCTGGTGGCGTCGAACAACCACCGCACCGGCCGTCCCCACGGCATGATCCACGCCGAGCTGCGCCGTACCTGCGGCGGCCCGCCCAGCGGCCAGGCCACGGCCGCCCAGTTGCGCGCCCGGATCGACACCATGCGGAAATGGAATAGCTGACGCTCGGACGGGTGAGGGGCTGGCCCGCGCGTGACG
>NZ_JADWYU010000278.1 GCF_016786325.1 Frankia nepalensis
GCGGCCCCCCTACTTCGCTTCGCTCGTAGGGAGGCCTCCGCGGAGGCGCGCCTACGCGCCGCGGGGCACAGTCCCAGCGACGCGTCTTCCTGGTTCGCTCCGTCCGGGCGGCGCGCCGTCCTCCTCCGCGGAGGCGCGCCTGCGCGCCAGCTCGGTTGCGAGGTGCTGTCGGTTTCGTCCGGGTTTTGCCGCCTGGGGGAGTCGCTTCGCTTCGCTCGTGGCGGGTCTCTGTGGAGGTGCGGGCCTGGAGGATCGTGGCGCTGGGCCGGTACCGAACGGCGCGCAGGCGCGCCTGCGCGGAGTCCCCCTTGCGAGCGAAGCGAGGCAAGGGGGACGCAGCGCAGGTCGCCGGAGCGCACGTTCGCGGAGGAGGACGCGGCGCGGAGGTCCCGTGCGAGCGAAGCGAGTACGGGGCCGGAGCGCCGCGCCCGGACGGAGCGAACCAGGAAACACAGAGGAGCCAGAGTGCCTCGTGAGATTCGGATCGACCGTGACCTGTGTATGGGATCCGGGCAGTGCACCATCTATGCCCCGGACACCTTCGATCAGGACGACGAGGCGATCGCGGTCGTCGTCGACCCCGACGGCAACACGGAGGCGGAGCTCATGAGCGCCGCCACCGGCTGCCCGACGCAGGCGATCTCGGTCGTCCATGGCTGACGCCGTGTCCGACGCCGTCCGCTACGAGGCGTCCGGCCACATCGCGGTGATCACGCTGAACCGGCCCGCGGCGCGCAACGCCGTCAACCACGAGGTCGCCGTCGGGCTGGAATCCGCGATCGACACGCTGGAGAACGACCCGGACGTCTGGGTGGGCGTGCTGTGCGCCAACTCCGACGGGCAGCCGCGCCCGGTGTTCTGCGCGGGCGCGGACCTCAAGGCGATCGAGGCCGGGCAGCTCGACACGCTCATGACCGCGCGCGGCGGGTTCGCGGGTTTCGTGTTCCGCGAGCGCACCAAGCCGATCGTCGTCGCGGTGGACGGCCTGGCCACCGCCGGAGGGCTGGAAATCGTCCTGGCCGCCGACCTGGTCGTGGCGAGCACCCGGTCGGCCTTCGGGCTCGCCGAGGTGAAGCGCAACCTCGTCGCCTCCTCGGGCGGCCTGTTCCGGCTGCCGCGGGTGGTCGGCCAGGCGGTCGCCCTGGACGCGATCCTCACCGGCGAGCCGATCGACGCGGCGCGCGCCTACGCGCTCGGCCTGGTCAGCCGGCTCGTCGAACCCGGCGAGTCACGCGCGGAGGCGCTGCGGCTGGCCGAGCAGATCGCCGCGGCCGCGCCGCTGGCGGTGCGGGCCAGCCGCCGGATCGTGCGCGCCGCCGCGACCGAGGACGACGCCACCCTGCGGGCGATGTCCGACCAGGAGTTCAACCGCCTGCTTGACACGCAGGACACGAAGGAAGGGCTGACCGCGTTCATGGAGAAGCGGCCGCCGCGGTGGAGCGGGCGATGACCGACCGGATCGAGATCCCGCCGGCGTTTCCCGCCGTCGGCGACGTGCGCGGCAAACGCGTGGTGCTGACCGGCGCCGGCCGTGGACTCGGCGAACTGCTCGCGCACGGGTTCTCCCGTGCCGGAGCCAGCGTCGCCTTGGTCGCGCGCACCGAACGCGACCTGAAGACGGTCGCCGACGACCTGCCCGGCCCGGTGCTGCTGTTCGGCGGCGACGTGCGCGACGCCGCGTTCAACGACGCGGTGGCCGACGGCACCGTCGAGGCCTGGGGCGGGGTCGACGTCTGGATCTGCAACGCCGGTATCTCCCCGGTCGTCGCCGGCCCGTTGAAGACCGATCCGGACGTCTGGCGCGACGTCCTCGACGTCAACCTCACGGGAGCGTTCCTGGGCGCTCGCGCCGCCGCGCGGGTAATGGCCCCCGGCGGGCGCCTGATCTTCACGGGATCCGTGCTGGGGGAGCGGCCGGCGCGCGGCCTCGCGGCCTACAGTGCGTCCAAGGCCGGCCTGGTGGGCATGGCGAAGGCGCTCGCGCTCGACCTCGCCTCGGCGGGGATCACCGTGAACGTGGTCGCTCCCGGCTGGTTCGACTCACCGCTCGCCGCCGGCTGGAAGAGCAACGACCGCCTCGAGCAGTCCATCCTCGATCACACGGCGCTGCGGCGCTGGGGCCGGCCCGGCGAGCTCGTCGGGGCCTACCTGTTCCTGGCCTCCGCCGCGTCCGACTTCGTCACCGGAGCCGTCCTCACCGTCGACGGCGGCTACCTACTCAAGTAAGAGGCCAGATGTCTGATCAACACGGTGCCGCGGGTCGACATGGCGCCCCGGGACGGCGGGTGGTGGTGCTGCTCGGCGCGGGCGGCACCCTCGGCTCCGCCCTGGCTCGCGCGTTCGCCACCGAGGCCGATACCGACCTCGTCCTGTCCGACGTCAGCGACGCGGCGCTCGCCGCGACCGTCGAGGGCATCGCGGGCGGCCACGCGAAACCGGAGACCGCCGTCGCCGACGTCAGCGACCTGGCACAGGTCGAGGCGGTCGTGCGCCTGGCGGTCGAGCGTTTCGGCCGGCTCGACGTCCTCATCAGCAACGCCGGTGTGCTGGCGCAGAACGGGCGCATCCACAACCTCGCGACCGCGGACTGGGAACGCTCGTTCCGGGTCAACGTGCTGGGCGCCGTCAACGCCATCCACGCGGCCGTCGGCCCGATGCGCCGCCAGGGCAGCGGGTCGATCATTCTGACGGCGTCCGTGGCGGGAATGACCGCGTGGTCGCATTCGGCGCCGTACTGCGTCACCAAGGCGGGTGTGATCCACCTCGCCAAGGTCGCCGCCGTCGAGTACGCCCGCGACGGCATCCGGGTGAACGCGGTCTGCCCCGGCACCTTCCTGTCGGGAATGCACACGGAGCTCCCCCAGAAGGCGATCGACGCGATTTCCGCGAAGCATCCGCTGGGCCTCGGCGCGGCCGATGACCTGGTCGGCGCCTACTCCTACCTGGCCAGCGACGCCTCGCGGTGGACGACGGGGGCGGCGATCGTCGTCGACGGCGGCTACGCCGCGCCGTAGCCGTCCCCAGGGCCACGAGGCGTCGTCGGCAGGCGCCGCGGGACCCCAGCCGGCGGGCGCACGCGTCGCCGCGGGCGCCTGCCGGGTTACGCGGCGCCCTGACGTCGCTTCTTCGGGCCGGTCCGCGCTGGTCCGGCCGGCGGCGGCACGCTGACGGTGTCCGTCGGCGACACACCGGTGGCGGCGGTGGTGGTGGATGGTGTGGCCGAGATGCCCCGGACGAAGATGTCGGCGTACTGCGCCGCGAGGTCGGGCACACCGACACGTCCGCCGGGGCGCAGCCACAGGTACGTGTAGTTGTGCATTCCCAGCCATGCCTTCGCCGCCATCGGCGGGTCGATGTCGCGGAAGTGGCCGGAGCGCTGGCCCGCCTCGAAGATCTCCTCGACGCGGATCTCGTAGTCCCTGCGTCGCCGCCGGAACGTCTCGGCGTTCTCGCCGGTGAGCGCCGGGAACTCGTGCAGGAAGACCCAGACGTGGTCGGGGTAGCGGTGGATGACGTAGAGGAGCTCGGCGCCGAGCTGGGCGAGTTGCTCGGGCGGTGTGCCCCCGGAACTCGCCGCCCGGTCGGCGCCGACCATAACCTCGTCCATCACCCGGTCGTGGATCGCGACGAGCAACTGCTCCTTGGAGCCGATGTAGTAGTAGAGCGCGCCCTTGCCGACCTGGTTGGCCTCGCAGAGCTCGGCCGTGCTGGTGCCGTGGAACCCTCGCTGCGCGAAAACGCGGGCGGACGTGTCGATGATCGCCTGGCGGCGCAGCTCCCACTTGGCGCTGCGCCGAACAATGACCTCCGTCATGGCCTTCGCGGTCGCTCCGTTCGGCTCAGCTGTGTCGTTGGCTGTGTCGTTGGCGGTCAGGTGCGGGCCGGTGCCGTCTGAGATCAGAAGCCGTGGTCAGGCGCTGGCCCGTGCCGCCGGAGGCCGTGTCCCGTGCCGCTGCATACGTCTCCCCGCTGGCCAGGATACGCGGCCGTCAAATCGTTGACCGATCGGTACAAGACTGGCTAGGTTCGCTGGGCGGGTGGCCGTCCCGGTCCTGAGGAGGAACAGTGGCAAAGCGCTGGAAGCAGCGTCCGCAGGACTCGAACTGGGGCGACTGGGGCGACGACGACGAGCTCGGCCGTGTCAACATGATCACGCCGGAGAAGGTGCTCGAGGGCGTCCGCGAGATCTCCGCCGGCCGTTCGTTCGCGCTTAGCCTCCCGCTGGACCTCCCTGGCGGCAGCTCGCTCAACCAGCGCCGCTACCCGCCGATCCTGCGGCCCACGGAGGACCTGAAGCACAAGCCCGACGTCTTCTACAACGTGGTCGGGCGGGATCGGCTGCACTACTCGTTCACAGACGTCTGGTCCGACGACCTGGTGACGCTCTGGTTGCAGTACTCCACGCAGTGGGACGCGCTGGTCCACCAGGGCGCGCTCTTCGACGCGGACGGCGACGGGGTCGAGGAGCCGGTCTACTACAACGGTTTCCGGCCTGACGAGGACGTGATCGGGCCTCAGGAGGACGCCAAGGGCGACGGCAGCGGCAGCCTCAGCTTCGCCCGGCACCTCGGCCTCGAGCACATGGCCGCGCACGGCGTGCAGGGTCGTGCCGTGCTGATCGACATCGCTCACCATCTCGGGAACACCGAGGAGTGGACCGCGGTCAGCTGGAAGACGCTGCGCGAGATCATCGACGCCGACAAGGTGGAGATCCGCCCTGGCGACATGGTGATCCTCCACACCGGGTATGCCACCAAGATCCTGGAGTGGAACGGCAAGCCCGACGCGTCTCGTATCCAGGCCATGTACCCCTACCTCGACGCGCAGGACGACGGGATCCTGCAGTGGATCCTCGACTCCGGGCTGTCGGCGCTCGCCGCGGACAACTATGCCGTCGAGGGTTTTGCGCCCGCGAGCCGCGAGCCGCACACCCTGCTGCCGATCCACAAGCTGTGCCTGTTCAAGCTCGGCATCCCGCTCGGTGAGCTCTGGTACCTCCACGACCTGGCCGCCTGGCTCCGCGAGAACAACCGCACCAGCTTCCTGCTCACCGCCCCGCCCCTACGCCTCCCCGGCGCCGCCGGCGGCCCGCTAACCCCGATCGCGACCGTCTAACCAGGAGCCGCACCGCGGGCGTGCCCACCCGAGGCGCGCCGACCTCCGCGCGGCTCCCTGCCCGGGGACCATCGAAGCGGGTGAAATTGGGGTCGAGGTGGCCACCTC
>NZ_JADWYU010000279.1 GCF_016786325.1 Frankia nepalensis
CCTGTTCGGCTCCGACTGGCCACACGGCGAGGGCCTCGCCGACCCCGCCGCCTTCACCGACGAACTCACCGCCTTCACCCCCGACGAGATCCACCGCATCATGCGCGCCAACTGCGCCGAACTCGTCGGACTGCCCACGCACTGACCGTGAAGGGCGGTACACCCACGACGACCGCATCCACGTTGGACCGGTCGGCCTCCCGCCGGTGTACCGCGACGCCCCGCGGCTCTCACCTAGTACCGCGGGGCGTCGTCATGTGTGCTGCCAACCGAGTTCAGGAGGTCAACAGGTGAGCCAAGGTCAAGATTCTCTTTCATTTCATGACCGCGTGGTCGTGGTCGTTGGCGCAGGGGCCGGCCTCGGAGCCACCCTTGCCCGTCGGTTCTCGTCCGCGGGCGCGGGCGTCGCGCTGGTCGCCCGGTCCGCGGCGTCGCTCGATGTCTCGGGCAACGCCGCACGCGCGGCCGGCGGCGAGGTGCTCTCCGTGGCGGCGGACATCTCCTCGCCGCCCAGCGCCGAACGGATGGCCGCGACAGTGATCGAGCACTTCGGCCGCGTCGATGTTCTGGTCAACACGGCGTTCCCGAGCACCGCCAAGCGTGCCATCGTCGACATGGACGATCATGCACTCGAGGAGTGGCGGCGAGCGATGGAGATCGGCGGGTTCGGGACACTGCTCACCTGCCGGTACGTAGCCCCACACATGGTCGAGCGCGGTACCGGCTCCATCGTCAACGTGACGTCCATGTCGAGCCGCATAGGCCTCGCCGGCCGCAGCGAGTACAGCGCTGGCAAGGCCCAGGCCCACAAGATTGCTCAGTCGCTTGCCGCCGAACTCGGCCCACGTGGTGTCCGCGTGAACTGCGTCGCGCCAGGTCACATCTGGAGCGACCGGCTGGAGCAGTACTACCGATCGCTAGCCGTGCAACGCGGCGTCGACTACGAGGACGTGCTCGGCGAGTACACGAGCGAGATGGCTCTACGCCGCCCTGTGACCGAGGACGAGGTCGCAAACGCCGTCCTGTTCCTCGCGTCGGATCTGGCATCAGGGATCACGGGCGCCGTGATCGACGTGAACGCCGGACATCTATTTACACCCTGAGAAGCGGAAGGACCGAACAGCCGGATAAACGAAGGTCTTGTCTTTCGCGCTCGCCGCCATGCTGGAACGATTCGCCGAGCAGTGGGCCGTGCACCAGAACCACGTGACCGGTCGCATCCTCTCCGTTCATGGCTTTCTCAACTCCCACGATATGACGGCCGACGACGCGGGGGCTCGCTGACGACACCGATTGCACCGTCGGCGCGGCGAAGTCCTCACACCCGCCGACGGCTCGACGCTTCCAAAAGATTCGGGATGAACCTGCGCGGCTCGACTCACTGCCGGTCCAGGCGTGGACGCGGCAGGCCGAGAATGGTGGCGGCCTGGTCAGGAGTGGCGACCGGGCGGCCGACTTCCTCACACAGTTGCACGGCCTCAGTTACCAGCTCGACGTTCGTAGGTCGTCGGTCGCCGCCGTAGAACTCGAGCCCCAGGTGCAGGTGGCCGCCGCGTTCCAGTGCGAGCCGCGCGACCTCGCTGGCGACGACGTCTCCACCCACCACCGATACCGCCCAGGGAACGTCGCAGTCGGCGAGAATCTCGAGGTAGACATCGAGCGCGCGCGCTGTCGGTGGCAAGCCGAATGGCGCGCCGAGATAACCCTGGTCGGTTGAGAAGTAAAGCTTGACCATCGATCCGGCGGGTAAACAGCCAGCGCGCCACCAGGCGACCGCGGTCCTCAGGAACCCCGGCTCATAGATCGCCATGCTCGGCCCGAGCCGGCAATCGGAGCAGATCTTGAACGCTCGAGCAATCTTGTCGTAGGAGTTGTCGTAGACGAAGGAGCCGACAGGGACTCCCTCGGCGTCGATGCCGCCGAGGTTGACCGAGCCGGGGTCCACGATCCCAATGCGCGCCAAACCGCTTTCCGCTAATGGAACCTGATGCTCGTAGCTGGGCGAGGCCGCCGCGTGAATAGTCGGGTAGATCAATGCGTCGGGGCGCGCCCTCAGAATCGGCCGCCAGGCCTCCAGGTACCGCTCGGCCGCTTCAGCCTCGCTGCAGCCGAACCGGTCGATGTGGTGGTGAACGATCGCCGCCCCAGCCACGATGCACGCCAGCGCGTCGGTGGCGATCTCGGGCGGTGTGATCGGGACGCACGGGTTGCGGTCCCGGGATGTCGCCCCGTTGATCGCCGCTTCTAAGATGACAGGATCGCCACTCATGATCTCTCAGCCTCGCACTAAAGGGATGATCGTTTGCGGGATTGGATACCAACCGTTTGGCGAGACTGGATGACATGATTACCGACCAGGTGAATAAGGCGTCTCGTACCTCGCCGTGGCGCTGGTCGCGCCCTGTGTCGCACGGGTACGTGAGGCCGCGTCGGCGTGACATGGGGTGTGACGACTCATTTGCGGGGCAGGCCGCAGCGCTGCTGGGCGATGATGTTGCGCTGGATCTCGCTGGTACCGGCGTAGATCGTGGTGCCGAGGGAGAACCTCAGTGCGTGCTCGATCCGGCCGCCGACGACCGCGGTCGGATCGAGCCTGCTGCGCAGGGCGTCCGGTCCGACGAGCTCGGTCAGGTCCTCCGCGGCACGCACCAACGACTCAGTGCTGAACAGCTTCGACATCGGCCCTTCCGCCACCGGTACCTGGCCGTTCACGGCCATCCAGGTGGCGCGCAGTTCCAGGAGCTGGGCGACCTCCAGCGCGGTCGCCCAGCGGCCGAGGCGATCTTGCGTGTCGGGCTCGTCGATCCGTCCACACCCGCGCGCCCACTCCTCCACCGCCTCGAGCAGCCGGGCCAGGTGCGGGCTGAACGGGGCCGAGTGCTCGTCCTGAAGCGCGATCATCAGCGCTCGCCAGCCGCCGTCGACGTCACCGATCCGCCAACGGTCCTCTACCAGCACCTCGCTGAGGTACACGATGTTCGTCCGCTCGCCGGACAGCGTGTGGACGGCCTGCACCTCGACGCCCGGCTGGTCGAGCCGGACCAGAAACAGCGTCAGTCCGGCGTGCCTCGGCCCGTCTGGACGGGTCCGGGTGAGCAGGAAGATGTAGTCGGTGATGTGCCCGTTGGTCGTGAACATCTTCTGGCCGTCCACGATCCAGCGTTCGCCGTCCCGGCGCGCGCGCGTGCGGACCCCGGCGACATCGGAGCCAGCCTCCGGCTCGGTCATGCCCAGCGCGATCGTCACCTCGCCGCGCAGGAACCGCGGCAGGATCTCGGCCTTCAGCGCCTCCGAGCCGACCGCCCGGATCACGTTCGCCACCATCTCGGTCGTGCTGATCGCGTAGACCGGCGCCTCGGCCTTCGTCAGCTCGTCCACGAGCGCGTGTACCTCGTACGGGTTGAGCGCGCGGCGGCCGTCGGCGCGTTCCCAGCCAGGGCCGACCCAGCCGCGCTCGGCGAGGCGCCGCACGAACGTGTCGTCGTGCGACACCCCGCTGCGGTAGACCCGGTCGTCCAGCTCGGGCGTGAGCTCCTCGGCGAGGAACGCACGCACCTCGGCGCGCAGCGCCGCCACGGACTCGTCGGCGTCGAAATCCATGATGTTTACTCAGACCCCCTGGTCTCGGCCGTGCCGCGCGCGGGCCAACGGCCGGCGGAGGTCACGCGACGACACCCTTCAGCTTCATGTCAATCACCGTGTCCCAGTCCAGGCCAAGAAGATCGGTCAAGATCTCCTCTGCGTGCTCGTTGAACTCCGGCGCACGCGTCGGCACTGCCGGTTGATCGTCGAACCGCACCGGCGGCGCGACAAGCCGGAACGGGACACCGTCCTTGGTCGATGTCTCCTGTACATAGCCGTTGGCCACGACCTGCGGGTCGTCGACGACCTCCACCGCGTTTTGCACCGGCGCCCATTGACCACGAAAGTCGGCCAGTCGCTCGCGCCACTCGGCCAACGTCGCGGAGCGGAACTCCTCTTCGAGGATCGCGATAGCCGCGGCGCAGTTCGCCGTCAGCGCCTCGAAGGAGGCGAACCGCTCGTCATCGACGAGCTCCAGCCGGCCCAGCACACGGCACATCTCAGGCCAGTAGTGGAAGTACTGCAGGCAGGACAAGAAGATCCAACGGCCGTCCAGCGTACGGTAGCTGTTCGTCAGCGGGTTACGCAGCTGGTCCGCGGCTGGCTGCCCCCAGGGCACACCGGACCGCATCGCCAAGGCGATACCAGCGCCCTGCGCCCACATGCCGGTTGCCAACAGCGAGACGTCCACTACCGGCGCCTCACCCGTCCGCTCGCGGTGCAGCAACGCCGCCGCGATGCCACCAGCTATCGTCATCGCACCGATGGAGTCTCCATACGCGGGACCCGGCTGCCAGACCAAGCGGTCAAGATCCGCTGGACTGGCACCGGCAGCGAGCCCCGACCTCGCCCAGTAGCCCAGGATGTCGTAGCCACCGTTGTTCGCGTCGGGACCGGCGTCGCCATATCCCGAGCCTCGGACGTAGATGATGTTCGGGTTGCGCTCCCGAATGTCATCCACCTCGATCCCGAGCGACGACCGCACCCGCGGAAGCTTGTTGGTCAGAAACACGTCACAGACCTCGACGAGCCGGTAGAGGATCTCCAGGCCCTCGGGGACGGACAGGTCGAGCGCCAGGCTGCGCTTGCCGCGGTTCGAGTGCTCGAAGAGCACATGGACGCCACCAGCACCGAGATCCAGCACGCCCGTGCTGGCCAGACCACGCATGGCGTCACCGCGGGTGACATGCTCGATCTTGATGACCTCGGCACCCCAGTCGGCCAGCACCGCGGACGCCGCCGGGACGAACGTGTGCTCAGCGACCTCCAGCACCCGAATACCCCGCATCACCGCGGTCATCAACTCGCCCCTTCTGATCCGATCCGTGTCGCCGGCTTGGCACATCGCCGTGGAAGCCGCGCGAGGCGAGAGGCTCGCGCATTTCCCCGAAATCCCAGGTCGGCTCGGCCACTCACCTGCGCGACGCCTGGCGCCACCCGCGCGGGCGCATCCGCCACCGTCGCCCTTCGAGCCTCCGCGGTGATCAGCCGCGACCTGCCGGCCGAGTGGGTGTCTGGAGGCCGAGCAGTTCCGCCAGGTTCGCTGACATGATCCGCTCGATGTCGGCCGGGTCGTGGCCGGCCAGCGTGTCC
>NZ_JADWYU010000280.1 GCF_016786325.1 Frankia nepalensis
GCGGGTCGCGGGGGCGGGGAGAGGTGAATACGCGCCCGGCCCCGCGGCCCGGGGGGTCACCGCGCCGACCCCGGCCCGGCGGGGGCAGCCTCCGGCCGCGGCGCGTCGGTCGAAGCGCCGTCCGATGCCGGTCGCCGGTCGCGGGCGGCGACGGCCGCCTGGTCGAGCTCGGCGCCGCGCGTGCTGACCGCGTCGACAAGATCCCCGTGAGTGACGATGTACCGCTCACCGGCGAGCAGGGCGTCGATGACGTTCCCGGCCGCCTCGTCGGGCGAGACCGGGTTCTGCACCATCTCCGGGTTGCTGGCGACCATGGCCGCGAAGTCGTCCTGTTCGCCGATCGCCCGGCGCAGGTGGTCGGGTTGCGCGTCGGCGCTGGTCTCGAGGTGCCGCGAGGCCATCCCCGACGGGAAGAGGACCGACACCGAGATGCCGTCGGGCGCGAGCTCGAGTCGCAGGGTCTCCGCCAGCCCCCAGACCGCGAACTTGCTGGCCTGGTAGACGCCCAGCCGGGCCGCCGGCGACAGCACCGACGACGAGGTCGTGAACGCCAGCCGTCCATGGGGAGCCGCGCGAAGGAGCGGAACGAAGGCCTGGGCGGTGCGGGCCGCGCCGAGCACGTTCACGTCCAGTACCCACCGCCACTCGTCGTCCGTGAGCCGCTCCACCGAGCCGAACAGCTGGACACCGACGTTCGACACGACGACGTCCGCGCGGCCGAACCGGTCGGCGACCGCGCCGGCCGCCGCGCGCACCGCTTCACCGCTGGCGACGTCCACCCCGAGACCGAACGCCTCCACCCCGTGCGTCGCGGCGATCGCCGCGGCCTCGGCCTCGGCGCGTTCCCCGTCCCGGTCGAGCAGCGCGACCCGCAGGCCGAGCGCGGCGCATCGCGTGCCCAGCGCCAGGCCGAACCCCGACGCTCCGCCCGTGACGACCGCGACCTGCGTGGCTGGTTCCTGGGACTCCATCGCGTACTCCCTCGTTCAGATGCCGACCGCTGCCCCAAGGGGCGCGGGGCGTCGACGGCGTTGTCAGGACAATGTCGCGAGATTTATGTCGCGAGACCTACGTCGCGAGACCCGTGCCGCGAGACGCATGCCGCGTCACGGTCCAGGACGCGGCATCTGCCGCCACGGAACCGCGGGCCGCCGCATTGGCCACGGCCTCCGCCACACGGCTTTTCCGCGGGTGGCCGGCCCAGAGCGGTCCATGGCGACACGACGGAGGCGCGGTCAGCCGCTTTCCGGCTTGCTGATGTCCATCCGCAGACGGGTCAGCCTCGACGCCTTGATCCGCCAGCTACCGTCGGCCTTCGCATAGTCCTCGTGGTAATGGCCGAAGCCAGTCAGGTCGGATCCGTCCGGGAAACGGACCCGATCCTCCATCGCCCAGATTCCGGTCGCCGACGACGGCGACGTGACCGCGATCTCCGGGGTATGACACTGATGGACCGTGACACTGCCCTCGAGAGCGACCCGCAGGAACTCCAGAAACGCGTCACCTCCGGCGATGACGCCGCCACCGGAACCCGTCGTGTCCATCACCACGTCATCCGTGAACACCTGACGGAAACCCGCCCAGTCCTTCGTGTCGAGTAAGCGGCAGTACCGAGCCTTGAGCTGCTTGATCTCCTCGATGTCATCCACGGCGCATCTCCATCGTCCGGTCCGAAACCAAGCCATCAATGTGTATGGACAGCGGCCACCGGCACGGGGCCACCAGCCCGGAACTCCGAGCCCCGCGCGAGGCCGCCGACCCCGACGGCACCGCCGGCCCGGCGATCCGCCACCCTGGCCGACGCGCCGGCTCTGGCCGCCCCTCCTGCCCTCCGTACTCCACCGAGCGGCCGGCCGCCACGCCCAACCTGGACAGCCGGACCATCGCGCCGATATTCGCGCAACCAGAGTTGTACCAATATGACCCGTCGGGCACCGCCCGGCAAGCGATCGGACGACCAGGCCGCGCCGACCGAGATCCCCACCCGGCCGCGATCTCCGCCGGGGTGCCGTCGCCACCGGATCAAGCCGGGTCCTGCCACTGACTTCTTAACTCTAAGAAGGTTGACTTCAGCCATCCGAAGTGGTCTGATCGGCGCATGCCGCTGTTGATGGCCTCGACCAAGGAGCAGATCGTCCGGGCCGCCGAGCGCCTGTTCGCTCAGCACGGCGTCGACGGCGTCTCGCTGCGCGAGATCGGCACGGCCGCGGGCACCGCCAACAACTCCGCCGTCCGCTACCACTTCGGGTCGAAGGAGCAGCTCATCCAGGCGATCTTCGACTACCGGCTGCCCCGGCTGCACGAACGCCGCCGCCTGCTGATCTCCGAACGTGAACCCGACGACCTGCGTGGCTGGATCGAATGCCAGATCCGGGCCGTGTTCGAACAGAGCGAGCTCGACGGCAGCCACTACCTGTGTTTCGTCGACATGCTCAGTGCCCACGGACGGCGCGACATGTTCAGGCGGATGCCCCCCGAGTTCCGCGAGGCCGCGGACACGCTGCGCGCCCAGCTCGGCTCGTACCTCGAGCACCTGCCCGAGCCGCTGCGGTCCCGTCGGATCGGCACCGCGATGGTTCTGATCGTCCACGTCGCGGCCAGCCGCGAACACGCCCGCTTCGCCGGTCACCGCGTCCTGCCGTTCGCCGTCGAGGTCGCCGGCCTCGTCGACAGCACGGTCGGCCTCCTACAGGCACCCGTCTCACCGGCCGCGCGCCGCGCCGTCGACGAAGCCGACCCCGCGGACCTGACGTTCCCGATGTTCATCTAGGCCACCATGCGGTCCGGACCGCCGCGGCGACCCGGACACGTCGGATGGCTCGACCGAGTGCTCAGTGGAAAACAGCTTGTCGTGACCGGATGGCGCCGACGAGGCTGCACGCCACCCACGTGTCTCCTTCCAGGAGCCGCGATTGATGACAACGGGTCTTGCTGGCCCCGCGCCGCGAGTAGCGGCCACACGTGAACGCGGGATCAGCATGTTCACCGTTCCTCGGTTTAATGAATTTTGTTCCACGGCACCCGTTCAGGAGGCGTAGACAGCATGACCACCAATTGTGCCGCGACGGCGATATACCAGTGCCGCCGCGACCGGTTTCCCGCGCGAAGCGGTGCCGGGGCATACGAGTACTTATTCCCCGGGACGGGCGAGACACAGGGCCGGGCCCGCGCAGACAGGACGCGGCAGCTTTCGGAGCGGGAGCTGCCGGCGAGCGCGCGGAAGGTCACAGGGAATGGCCGCGTGGGAGTCCTCGGCGGCTCGCGCGAACTTCTCGGGACGCGCGAAGCGGTGGCCGCGTGACGCACCCGCTGAGACTGGCCGGCGCGGTCGCGGTCCTCACCGGCGCGGGCAGCGGCATCGGCCGCGCGAGCGCGGTGGAGTTCGCGCGGCGGGGTGCCCGCGTCGTCGTGAGCGACCTCGACGCCGACCGCGCCGCGGCCACCACGGCCGACATCGTGAAGGAAGGCGGTGAGGGCGTCGCCGTCCGCGTCGACGTCACCAGCGAGGCCGACCTCGCCGGCCTGCGCGCGGCGGCGCTGGACCGGTTCGGGCGGGTCGACCTCGTCATGAACAACGCCGGCGTGCTCGCGGTCGGCGCGCCCGAGTCGCTGCCCGACGCGGCCTGGGAGCGGGTGCTCGACGTGAACCTGCTCAGCGTCGCGCGCAGCAACCGGGTGTTCCTCCCGCTCCTGCTCGAGCAGGGCAGCGGGCACGTGGTCAACACGGCGTCGGCGTCCGGGCTGCTCGCCTACGGCTTCGACCGGCTGCCCTACGTCGCGAGCAAGCACGCGGTCGTCGGCGTCTCCGAGGCCCTCGCGCTCTACCTGGGGCCGCGCGGCGTCGGTGTCACCTGTCTGTGCCCGTCCGGCGTGATCACCAACATCATGGAGCAGATCACGGCCTACGGGCCGACGTCGGCCACACCGCGCGCCCCGAAACACGAGATCGTGACCGCGGAACAGGTCGCCACGCTGACGGCCGACGCGGTCGAACGGGGCCAGTTCCTCGTCGTCACCGCGCCCGAAGTCCAGCCCGAGCTCGTCGAGCGGGCAACCGACCTCGAGGCCTACCTGCGGGCGCGGATCAGCGAGCAGTCACCGTGACCGCCCGACCGCTGATCGACGTCGCCGACATAGCACTCGCCGACACAGCACTCGCCGAGATGGCCGTCGAACGACCCGGCCGAAAGGACAGGCCATGACCCCCGACGAGCTCTACCGCACCGTCATGACCGTCGACCCGCCGGCGACCGAGACCCCGTTCGAGGCGGCCACCCGCGAGTTCCTCTTCGGACAGGTCTGGAACCGCCCCGGGCTGAGCATCCGCGACCGCCGGCTCGTCTCCCTCGCCTGCGTCGCGGCGGCGGACGCGACCGGGCCGATCGACGACCACGTCTACGCGGCGCTGCGCAGCGCGGACCTGACCATCGAGCAGCTCAACGAGGCCACGCTGCACTTCGCCGTCTACTGCGGCTGGCCCAAGGCCTCGCACCTCGAGACCACCGTCCGCGTCCAGTGGCACCGTGTCCACGCCGAGCGCGGCGAGCAGCCGGAGCCCTGGCCGACCCTGACCGCGGACGATCTCGGCCCCGCCGACCGCGACGAACGCATCTCCCTAGGTCAGAAGGAGTTCGTCGACGTCAACGGCGTGCCGGCACCGCCCTCCGACTCGCCGTACTTCCACTCCGGCATCCTCAACTTCGTCTTCGGGCATGTCTGGCGCCGGCCGGGCCTGTCGCGGCGCGACCGGCGGCTCGTGACCATTCCCTGCGTGGGCCTGTCCGACGCGGCCACCCCCATCGCCTCCCACGTGGGCTCCGCCCTGGAAACGGGTGACCTGACCTACGACGAGATGCAGGAGATCATCCTGCAGTTCAGCGCCTACTACGGCTTCGCCAAGGGCCAGGCCCTCCACGACGCCGCCGAGCGCTGGCGCGCAAGCAAGACCTGATCCTTACCCTGGCGCGCGGCAGCGCGTCCGCCCACCACGGCGCATCGCGGCCGCGGTGCGCGGCCACCGAGTTCACGGTGCTCGGGTCCTCCCCGATCGAGGACTGACCAGGCCGAGACCGACGGTGACCGGTTCGGCTGCCTCGGCCCGGGGGGCGGGGGGGCGCCGGCCGCCCCCCCCCGGGGCCCCGGGGGGGGGGGGGGGGGGGGGGGGGGCCCC
>NZ_JADWYU010000281.1 GCF_016786325.1 Frankia nepalensis
ATGGCAGCCGACTGGCCGGGCGAGCGGCGCCGGGGCCCCCCCCGCCCCGGGCGGTGCCGGCCGGGCCGCGGGGGGCGCCCAGCCACCCACGGAAGCGTCCCGGGGCGACGCCGCGAACTAGTCCTTGATCTCGCAGAGGACCGTGCCGCTGGGGACCACCGCGCCGACGGTGGCGGACAGCCCCGTGATGGTGCCCGCGCGGTGGGCGGTGATCGGCTGTTCCATCTTCATCGCCTCGAGGACGACGATCAGGTCACCCTCGGCGACCGCGTCGCCGTCGGCGACCGCGACCTTGACGATCGTGCCCTGCATCGGGCTGGTCAGCGAGTTGCCGGTCGCGCCGCCCGCCTTCTTCGTGCTGGCCTTGCGCTTGGGCGCCGCGCCGCGGGCTCCGCCGCCGGCCGCGCCTCCGACGGCGCCGAGGCCGGCCGGGAGCACGACCTCCAGCCGCTTGCCACCGACCTCGACGACGACCGTCTCGCGCGCGCCGGCCTCGCCGGCCTCGTCCTCGGCCCCGCCGGTGAACGCCGGGATCGTGTTGACGAACTCGGTCTCGATCCAGCGGTTGTGGACCGTGAACGCCTCGTCGGCGGTGTCCGGGGCGAACGCCGGGTCGCGCACCACCGCGCGGTGGAACGGCAGCGCCGTCGCCATGCCGTCGACGATCAGCTCGTCGAGGGCTCGGCGGGCCCGCTCCAGCGCCTGCTGGCGGGTCGCGCCGGTGATGATGACCTTGGCCAGCAGCGAGTCGAACGCCCCGCCGATGACGCTGCCGCTCTCGATGCCGGTGTCGACGCGCACGCCGGGGCCGGTCGGCAGCACGAGCCTGGTGACCGTGCCCGGCGCCGGCAGGAACTTGCGGCCCGGGTCCTCGCCGTTGATGCGGAACTCGATCGAGTGGCCGCGCGCCGGCGGGTCGGTGAAGCCGAGCGCCTCGCCCTCGGCGATCCGGAACTGCTCCCGCACCAGGTCGATGCCGGTCGTCTCCTCGGTCACCGGGTGCTCGACCTGCAGCCGGGTGTTGACCTCGAGGAAGCTGATCATCCCGTCCTTGGCGACCAGGAACTCGCAGGTGCCGGCGCCGACGTAGCCGGCCTCCTTGGCGATCTTCTTGGAGGCCTCGTAGAGGGAGGCGACCTGCGCCTCGGTGAGGAACGGCGCGGGCGCCTCCTCGACCAGCTTCTGATAGCGCCGCTGCAGCGAGCAGTCGCGGGTGCCGACGACGACCACGTTGCCGTGGGTGTCGGCGAGGATCTGGGTCTCGACGTGGCGCGGCTGGTCGAGGTAGCGCTCGACGAAGCACTCGCCGCGGCCGAAGGCCGCGACCGCCTCGCGCACCGCGCTGTCGAACAGCTCGGCGAGCTCGTCCTTCGTCCAGGCGACCTTCAGGCCGCGGCCGCCGCCGCCGAACGCCGCCTTGATGGCGACCGGCAGACCGTGCTCCTCGGCGAACGCGACGACCTCGTCGACGCCGGCGACCGGGTCCGCGGTGCCGGGCGCGAGCGGCGCGCCGACGGCGAGCGCGATGTGGCGGGCGGCGGTCTTGTCGCCGAGCCGGCGGATCGCGTCCGGCGGCGGGCCGATCCAGGTCAGCCCGGCGGCGATGACGGCCTCGGCGAAGTCGGCGTTCTCGGAGAGGAAGCCGTACCCCGGGTGCACCGCGTCGGCGCCGGACTTCGCCGCGACGTCGAGGATCTTGTCGATGCGCAGGTACGAGTCGCCGGGGGTGGATCCGCCAAGCGCGTACGCCTCGTCAGCCACGCGAACGTGCAGGGCGTCGATGTCGGGCTCGGCATACACCGCGACGCTGGTGTAGCCGGCGTCCTTGCTGGCCCGCGCCACCCGGACGGCGATCTCGCCGCGGTTGGCGATGAGGATCTTACGCACGTTCCTCCCGTCCTCGTTCGGCCTGCCCGAGTCTAGGGCGACTGCGGCCGCTGAGGTTGCTACCTGAAATTGCGTCGAATTGCCGGCTCGTTCCCACCGCCGGACCCCCGTGCCCACGATCGCGCTTTCTGGCGCGAGAGGCAGCCCCTAGGTTGGGCTCGGCGGCAGGGGTGACCAGGTTCACCCGGTGCGGACGCCGCCGAGGATGCCGGCCCGCCGCCAGCCGCCCGGCCCGGCGCCGGCCGAGACCCGCAGCACCTGGCTCCGGTCGGCCCACACCGACCGGGGCGGCCGCGGCGGCACCGCCGCCGTGGCGGCGGCGTGCGCCGCGAGCACGGCCACCACGGCCGCGATCTCCTCAGGCGTGGCGTCGCCGCGCACCAGCCGCAGCAGTGGCCGCCGCGACTCGGCGCCCTCGCTCTCGGCCACCGCTCCTCCTCGACGTGGGATGTGCTGGTCAGATCCTGGTCCGGGCCGGCCGGCCGCCGGCCCCCCGCGGCCGGGCGGCTCCCCCCGGCCCCGCTCCCGTTACAGCGGGATGTTGCCGTGCTTCTTCGGCGGCAGCGTCTGGCGCTTGTTGCGCAGCAGCCGCAGCGCGCGGATGACCTCGCGCCGGGTCGCCGACGGGGCGATCACCGCGTCCAGGTAGCCCCGCTCGGCCGCGATGTAGGGCGTGGCGAAGTGCTCGTTGTAGTCCTCGATCAGCTCGGCGCGGCGCGCGTCGGGGCTGCCGGACGCCGCCAGCTCACGCCGGTAGATGATGTTGACGGCGCCGCGCGCGCCCATGACGGCGATCTCGGCGGTCGGCCAGGCGAGGTTGATGTCGGCGCCCAGGTGCTTGGACCCCATCACGTCATACGCGCCGCCGTAGGCCTTGCGGGTGATGACGGTGACCTTCGGCACGGTCGCCTCGGCGTAGGCGTAGATCAGCTTCGCGCCGCGGCGGATGATGCCGGTCCACTCCTGCGAGGTGCCCGGGAGGAAGCCGGGGACGTCGACGAACGTCAGCACCGGGATGTTGAAGGCGTCGCAGGTGCGCACGAAGCGGGCGGCCTTCTCGCTGGCGTCGATGTCCAGGGTGCCGGCGAACTGCATCGGCTGGTTGGCGACGACGCCGACGGACCGGCCGTCGACCCGGCCGAAGCCGACGATGATGTTCATCGCGAACTGCGCGTGCACCTCGAGGAAGTCCCCGTCGTCGAGGATCTTCTCGATCACCTTGTGCATGTCGTACGGGGTGTTCGCGGAGTCCGGGATGAAGGTGTCCAGCTCCGGGTCGAGCTCCGCCTCGACGTCGGCGACCTCGTCGTAGACCGGCGCCTCGTCCATGTTGTTCGGCGGCAGGTACGACAGCAGCGCCTTGGCCAGCTCGAAGCACTCGGCCTCGTCGGACGCCTGGAAGTGCGCGACACCGCTCTTGGAGTTGTGGGTGTGCGCGCCGCCGAGCTCCTCGAAGCCCACGTCCTCGCCGGTGACCTCCTTGATCACGTCCGGCCCGGTGATGAACATGTGGCTGGTCTTGTCGACCATGAGGGTGAAGTCGGTGATGGCCGGCGAGTAGACGGCGCCGCCGGCGCACGGCCCCATGATCAGTGACAGCTGCGGCACGACGCCGGACGCCAGCACGTTGCGGTAGAAGATCTCGCCGTACAGGCCGAGCGCGACGACGCCCTCCTGGATGCGCGCGCCGCCCGAGTCGTTGATCCCGATCACCGGGCAGCCGGTCCGCACCGCCAGGTCCATGACCTTGATGATCTTCTCGCCGAAGACCTCGCCGAGGCTGCCGCCGAAGACCGTCGCGTCCTGGCTGAAGACGCACACCTGACGCCCGTCGACCGTCCCGTAGCCGGTGACGACGCCGTCGCCATACGGCCGGTTCTTGTCCACGCCGAAGTCGTGCGCCCGGTGCCGGACGAACGCGTCGGTCTCGACGAACGAGCCGGGGTCAAGGAACGCGTCGATCCTTTCCCGGGCCGTCATCTTGCCCTTGGCATGCTGCGCGTCCACCGCGCGCTGCGAGCCGGCGTGCACCGCTTCGTCGTTGATGCGTTGAAGCTGCGCCAGCTTGCCGGCGGTGGTGTGCGGATCGGGCGTGGGTTCAGTCGCGGACGCCGGAAGTGCCATGCGCGGCAGCGTACGGCCACCACGGGCGCGGGTGCGAGCGTCCGTGGGGTGGATCGCCTGGAAGGTCGCTTGCGCGACCGCCAGGCGATCCACCTGTCGGGCGCTGGGGCGCCCGACCCACCCTGATCGCGGGTTGCCCGGAAAGTCTGGGTCAGTCCCGGTCTGTGGCCAGGTTCGTGGCCGTTTTACGTTGCTTGGCGGCGGGCGGTCGGTCGGTTGGCGTCGTCCGCTCCGGTCTCTTCCGTGGCGGTCGCGCGCCGCTCGGCGACCGTCGCGTGGCTCGTGTCCGGAGGGGCTGGCAGGGTGGGACTGTGACGGATCACATAGCGAAGCTGGCGGGCGGCGCCGGCGGTGGCGCCCCCGACCGGGTGGGGCCGCGTCCCGGTCGAGCGCCGGACGGCGAGGCCGGCGGGCGGGCCCGCGGCGAGGTGGCGGACCCGTTGGACGCCGCCGCGCTCGCCGAGGCGGGCCGGGCGGTAGGGCTGCGGATCGTCGTCGCCGCCGAGACCGGGTCCACCAACGCCGACGTGGCGGCGCGGGCCCGGGCTGGCGAGCCCGCCGGGCTGGTCGTGGCCGCCGAGCGGCAGCGCGCCGGGCGCGGCCGGCTGGACCGGACCTGGGTGTCGCCGCCGGGCGCGGGCCTGACCGTCTCGCTGCTCGCCCGCCCGACCGTGCCGACCGCCCGGCTGGGCTGGCTGCCGATGGTCACCGGCACCTCCCTGGTCGGCACGCTGCGTTCCCGGTACTCGGTCCCCGCGTGGCTGAAGTGGCCGAACGACGTGCAGGTCGGCGGGGACAAGCTCGCCGGCATCCTGGTCGAGCTGGTGCCCGCCACGTCCCCGCCGGCCGCGGGGGCGGGCCCGGCGGGCCGGGCGGACCTCGCGCGGACGCCCGGGCTGGTGATCGGGTTCGGGCTGAACGTGCACACCGCCGCGGCCGAGCTCCCGCCCGGCGGCACCAGCCTGGCCCTGCTCGCCGCCGCGGCGGCCGGCCGGGCCGCGCCGGCCGGGGCCGGGGGTGTGGGTGGCGGCGGGTCGGGGGTGGCGGGCGGTTTTCGGGGGGGCGGGGGTCGCGTGGGACGACCTCCCGACGTGGCTCGGGGCCCTGTCGGTGCGGCGGATCGCGGCGTGACGGTGGAGACGAGG
>NZ_JADWYU010000282.1 GCF_016786325.1 Frankia nepalensis
GCCCGGTCCGCCCTCGACGCGCTCGCCCCGGAGGTCCGCCGGGCGGCCCGGGAGCTGCTCGACGGTCCGGACGGCGCGGACGCCGGCGCGCGTGCCGCGGCGGCCGCCAGCGCCGCGCGCCGGGCGGAGGCCCTCACCGCCGAGCTGGACGAGACGCGGGAACGGATCGGTGGGCTGCGCGAGGAGAGCCGCGCCGCCGCCGAGGAGGCCCGCCGCCGGGGGGTCCGGCCGCTCACCGGCGACCGGCTCCCCGTCGACGCGCGGCATGCCGAGACGCTGCTCACCGCCGCGTATGGCGCCGCCCGCTCCGCCGAGGCGGGGCTGGGGCGTGCCCGGGCGGCGCGTGAGCGGCTCGGGGTGCTCGCCGAGGCGCATGACGGCACGCTCGCCGCGTTTCGCGCGGTCGCCGAGACGTTGAGTGACGCGCTGGCCGACACCGCCCGCCGCGACGACCCCGCGGCCGGCGTCACGGCCGGCGTCACCGCCGCGGCGGGCGACGCCGGGCCTGGCGGCGCGGCGCCCGCCGGTGATCCCGGTGACGGCGCCGCCGGGGCGACGGTCGACGCGTTCGCCGGTGGCCCGGACGACGCGCGCGCGGCGGCAAGGGCGGCCCGCGACGGCTGGCGGGAGGCGAACGCCCGGCTCGCCGCCGCTGCCGCGACGGTGCGGGCGGCGGCGGACGCGGTGGCCGCCTGGGCCGGGCTGGAGCGGTTCGAGGGCGTGCGGGCGCCGGCGCGCCGGCAGATGGTCCGGGCCGGCCGGGACGCGGTCGCGGCCCACGCGGCCGCGTGGGCCGACGCGCTCGCGCCGCGGCTGCGCAGCCTGGACGACGACCTCGCGCACATCGGCCGCAACCGGGCCGCGATCGTCGCCCGGCTGGAGGGCATGGTCCGGGCCGCGCTCGGCACGCTGCGCGCCGCCCAGCGGCTGTCGCGGCTGCCCGACCAGCTGGGTGACTGGTCTGGCCAGGAGTTCCTGCGCATCTCGTTCACCGACCCGGACGCGGCCACTCTCGCCGACGCCCTCGGGGAGGTCGTCGACGCCGCCGCGTCCGCCGCCGTCGGCCAGGCCGGCGCGGGTGCCGGCCCCGGGCGCGGGTCGGCGACCACCGAGGCGGCGGCTGTGGGCGGCCACGGCGGTCCCGGCGGCACCGCCGGGACTGGCCGGGCGCCGGTGGCCCGCCTCGACGGGATGGCGCTGCTGCTGCGCGGCGTGCGGGCCGCGCTGCCGCGCGGGGCGCGGGTCGAGGTGCTCAAGCCGGACGCGGTGCTGCGCACGGAGCGGGTCCGGGTCTCCGAGCTGGGCGACGTGTTCTCCGGCGGGCAGCAGCTCACGGCGGCGATCATCCTGTACTGCACGATGGCCGCGCTGCGCGCGAACGACCGCGGCCAGCTGCGCACCCCGCACGCCGGCGTGCTGTTCCTCGACAACCCGATCGGCCGGGCCTCCGCCGGCTATCTGCTCGACCTGCAGCTCGCGGTCGCCGACCGCCTGGGCGTCCAGCTCGTCTACACCACGGGCCTGTTCGACACCGCGGCCCTGGCCGCGTTTCCGCTGGTAGTCCGCCTACGGAACGATGCGGATCTCCGGGCCGGGCGCAAATACCTCCGGGTAGAGGAGCACCTGCGCCGAGGCCTCCCCGGCGCCTCCGACACAGTCGACTCCCCCACCGGCGTCCTCGCCGCCACCCGCGTCTACCGCCGCCCCACCTGACACCTTCGGCCAGCGGCGTCCACGCGGTCTGACCGGGCCGCGGCCCGCGCGCCGGCCGCGGCGGGACCGGAAGGCATAACTCCCGGCAGGAGGCCTGGAACTCGGTCCGAGGAGGCGCGACCGCCTCGAGGAGGGCGGTCGCGGGTACGGCACAAATAGGAGCACCGCCCGGCTCGGGGGGTACCGGGCGGCACTAACTTCTGATTTTGTCAGCTACCCGAAGGTCGCACAAGACATCGGACCAGCAATTTCTGGCAAGGCCCATTGGGTAGGTGATGTAACAACCACATGACCGTCGCCGCAAATTACAACGCAATTGCGTGAGCATCGGCGCGCTTAGGAACAGGTGGCTACGGTGAGCGAGCCCTCGTGGGTCGCCACCCGGTTGTTCAGGTCCTTCACGGTAACCGTGTAGCCCAGTACGCCGGCGGGTGACGGGCCCAGCTGGGCGGTCCAGGTGGAGCGGTCGTCGATCGTCGAGTCGAGGCTCAGCGCCAGGGTCGCCGTCGCTCCGTCCGGGCCGGTCACGGCGACCGTCCCGCCGGCCATGCCCACCGGGTCCTGGACCTCGACGGTCAGCGTGCCCGTCGCCGGAGCGCCGTCCGTCGCGCAGTCCTGCGCGCGCAGCGACGGCGGCGTTACGGAGAGGATCCGGGGACCGGCGGTGACGACCGCCGTCACGCGGATCGTCCCGCCGCCACCGCCCGACGCCGGGGTGACCTCGATGGGCACGTCGAGCCGGCCGACGGGCGCGGCCACCCGGTCCAAGGTGATCACGAGCTGGGTCCCGTAGCCGGGGTCGAGGCGGCTCGCGCGCGGTACCGCGGTCAACCAGGAGGGCAGCGCTCCGACCCGCACGGTCAGCGGCGCCGAGCCCGTGTTGGACAGGTCGACGCTGTCGGTGGAGTCGACCGAGCCGAGGTCGACGCCGGTCCGCGCGAGGACGAGCGCGGGGCCGGTGGGGCGTGGCCCCGCCGGGGTGGCGATCCGGGTCGCCGTGCTCGCCACCGCCGTGGGCGGTGGCGGCACCGGAAGCATGGTCGGGAGCAGGCCGAGCCCGGACCCGGGGGCGGGGCTGGCGCTGGCCGTCCCGGGCGGGCCCGCGGTCGCGGACGGGCCGGCGACCGTCACCTGGCTGGTGTCGTCGGTCTGATGGGCGGCCGGCGCGGAGCCGTCCTCGTCGCCGTCGGTGTTCCCTCCACCGGCGCTGAGCAGCGCGAAGCCGACGAGGCCGCCGACGATGGCGACGGCCATCAGGGTGCCCGCCGCGATCCGGCCCCACCGCGGCCGCAGGATCCGCCCGGAGGTCCCCCAGGGCGAGCGGTGGCGCCCGGATGGGCTCGCGGCGCGGATGCCGGTCAGCGGTATGGTCGACGGCCCGGTCAGGGGGCCGGTCAGCGGCCCGGACAGCGGCGGGGTGGGTGGCCGGACGTCGCGGGCGCCGGCGGCGTTGCCGCGCCGGTTGAGGCCCCCGCGGCGCCGTCCGTCGTCCACCGTTCGTTGCTCCATCGCCGCCGAGCCTAGGGGCGGGCACGGCCGTCCGTGGGGAGATTGCTCGTTTCCGTGACCGTTGTCGGGTGTCGGTCGGCGGACGCGCCGGGGTGGCGACGCGCCCGGACGGGCCCCGCCGGCGCGGGGCGAACGGGAGATTTCGAGGGCAAGAAGACGATGCTTCGGGACACGGCCGGCGATCTCAATGCATCTGCGGAAACTCCGTGGCAGCCTTGCAGAACCCGGTCCCGAACGGCCGGGCGACCCCCGACAGCCGCCGGAGGCGCGAAGGAGGACCTCGCCGCGCCAAACGCGGCCAAGGGACCTGGTGACCTTGAGAGGCGCACCAGCCGCGCGTGGCGCGCCTTCTCGGCCGATCGCTCCGCGCGTCCGCCCGGGTTCGCCGCGACCCGGCGCCGGGCGGCGCGCGGTGAAGGAAGGAGCCCGCATGCCCGGCCCCGGCTACACGATGGAGGTCGAGCTCGGCAAGATCCGCGAGTTCGCCCGGGCGACCAAGTCGCGCAATCCCGACCATCTGGCCGCGGAGCGGCCGGTCTCCCCCGTCACCTTCCTGATGACGTCGGCGTTCTGGTCCGACGGCGCGCTGGTGCCCTGGGAGCAGATCGACGGCTTCGACGAGATCGATCCCGGCCGGGTGTTACACGGCGGCCAGGAGTTCGTCTTCCACGGCGAACCACCGCGCGCCGGCACCCGGCTGGTCGGCCAGGCACGGATCGCGGCCGACTACGTCAAGGAGGGCAGGCGCGGCGGCACGATGCGCTTCGTCGAGATCGTGCAGGAGTTCCGCACCCCGGACGGACGCCCGGTCGCCTCCGCCAGGAACACCGTGATCATTACCGGCCAGGCGCCGGAGAACGCCGCCGACCAGGCCGGCGGGAAGGACGGCGCCCGATGACCACCACCGCCACCCGCGCGGCGGGCCGCGAGACGTCCGGAAACGCCGCCGGATCGGCGAAGCCGAGCCAGCGGGTCCGTTGGGAGGACCTCGCCGTCGGCGCGGGGCCGGCGCCGTTCGTCGACCAGCCGCTCACCCGCACCGAGTTCGTCCGGTACCAGGGCGCCTCCGGCGACATGAACCCGATCCACCACGACGAGGAGTTCGCGCGGGCCGCCGGGTTCCCGACGGTGTTCGCGGTCGGCATGCTGCAGGCCGGTGTTCTCGGCACCTACGTGACGGACTGGCTGGGCGCCGCGAACGTGCGCCGGTTCGCCGTCCAGTTCCGCGAGCAGGCCTGGCCGGGCGACGTCCTCACCTACACCGCCACGATCACCGGGCTGCGCGAGGAGAACGGCCAGCGCCTCGTCGACCTGGCGCTGCTCGTCACCCGCCAGACCGGCGGCACGCACATCAGGGGCGAGGCGACCTTCGTCGTCCCGCTGTAACTCTGGTTCGCTCCGTCCGGGCTGTGTTTCTTGGTTCGCTCCGTCCGGGCACGGCGCTCCGGCCCCTTGCTCCGCTGCGCTCCGCAAGGGACCTCCGCGCCGCGTCCTCCTCCGCTCACGTGCGCTCCGGCGACCTCCGCTGCGGCCCGGCCACTTCGCTTCGCTCGTGGCCGGGCCTCCGCGCAGGCACGCCTGCGCACCAGCTCGGTTACGAGATCCCACCAGCCCCGATCCAGGCAAAACCCCCACCGGGGAACCGCCTCGCTTCGCTCGTGGGCGTAGCTCCGCGGAGGCGCGCCTGCGCGCCGTGGGGCTGGGTCTGCTGGTCCGCTGAACTCGAGGGCCGCGCGGCCAGGAGGCCGGCCGCGCCGCCCCCCGGGCGGGCCCCCCGCCCCGCC
>NZ_JADWYU010000283.1 GCF_016786325.1 Frankia nepalensis
CCGAGGCCGCCCTCGCCGGCGCTGGGATGCTCCCCGGCGCGGCCGTCGTCGCCGGCGGCGCCAAGGCCCTCAAGACCTTCAAACAGGCCGAGGCCGTCGTCACCCGTTACGGCGACGACGTCGCCGACGCCGCCACCACCTGCGCAGTCGGCGGCGGCGGACGCAAGAGCTTCGCTGCCAACACCCCCGTCCTCCTGGCCGACGGCACCACCAAACCCATCGACCAGATCGAGGTCGGCGACCAGGTCCTCGCCACCGACCCCGAAACCGGGCAACAGGCAGCCAAGACGGTCAGCCACGTCTGGGTCCACGACGACACCCTCACCGACCTCCTCCTCGCCGATGGCACCGTCCTCACCACCACCGAGGACCACCCCTTCTGGTCCGCCACCGACCACCGCTTCGAACGCGCCGATGAACTCACCAACGGCGAGAAGCTGCTACGCCCGGACGGACGCTAGGCCGCAGTGTCCGGCCTCCAACCCGACACCAGCCGCCAAGCGCTCGCCTACAACCTCACCGTCGCCGACATCCACACGTACTATGTCCTCGCGGGCACCACGCCGGTGCTGGTGCACAACTGTGGTGACACTCCGCCGGGAGTCGGTTGTAACTGCGCCCCTGCGACCGGCGCGGGTCCGAATGTGCCGCCAATTCGCGTCAACGGGCCTTGGACTCTGGGTGATATTGGTCGCGGCGCGCATGGGCTGCGCCCGAATCGCTTGGGTGACCGAATTGAGATTCACCATGCGGACCAGATGCCTGGATCGCCGATTCATGAACTTGATCAGGTTGTGCATCGGGGGCCCGGCTCTCAGCTCCATCCAAACGCCAATAGCCAAGGCGTTACCGGAGCAATGCGTGCGGACGACACGCAACTGCACTGGTGGTACCGCTCGCAGGAGCAGGGTTGGGGTCATTATGGGCCCGACCTCTGGTACGATAACTGGCCGGGCTAGCAGGGAGCGAAGGAGACGGCGATGGAGTTCGAAGAGTTCGAAGCCCAGGTGGAAGCTTTCCGTGTGGAACGGGTGGGCAGGCGGTATCCTCCTGGGTTTCAGCTCTTCGACTCCTGGATTGCAACAGATGCCGATCTCGCCGCGGTCGAGACGGTTCTGCGGACGCGGCTGCCATCTAAATACAAGAGATTCATGCAAGCATTTGGTGGTGGCGTATTTTCTTTCGTGGAAATTTTGCCTGCCAGGTCGCCCGATGCTCGTAGTGAAGATCTACTTTCCGTGAACACCGGCGTATTTGCTGTGCCAAACTTCGTAGCCGTTGCTCCCGTTGGTACGGGTGACTGGTGGGGATTCGTCTCCGAGGATGGCGTGTGCCGCGAGCAGGTAAGTTTTCTTGATCACGAGGATGGCGCCGTCCAGTTCGACGCTTCCGACTTTTATGAATTCGTCTCATCAAGAGGGCTCCGCGTGGGGGTTTAACAGGCTCTTCGCGGTTGGCTGGAACCCGGTGACCAGGTCCTCGCCACCAACTCCGAAACCGGGCAACAGGCAGCCAAGACGGTCAGCCACGTCTGGGTCCACGACGACACCCTCACCGACCTCCTCCTCGCCGATGGCACCGTCCTCACCACCACCGAGGACCACCCCTTCTGGTCCGCCACCGACCACCGCTTCGAACGCGCCGATGAACTCACCAACGGCGAGAAGCTGCTACGCCCGGACGGACGCTAGGCCGCAGTGTCCGGCCTCCAACCCGACACCAGCCGCCAAGCGCTCGCCTACAACCTCACCGTCGCCGACATCCACGTACTATGTCCTCGCCGGGCAGACGCCGGTTCTGGTCCACAATGACAAGAAGCGCATCACTGGCTATGATAACCCGGGCCACCATGACCCGCACGACGGGCCGAACCCGTATAATCCCAATAAGGCTGTCCTGCCGGCTGACGCGGAGGCACATTTCCAAAAGTGTCCTTGTTGATGGGGTGCGCTGGACAAAGATCGGCTCCGGCGATAAGACTGTATACTACAGATACTCAAATGACGCGCATGGAAATTGGCATTGGAGTGGCAGCTCTAATGGCGTCGCTAATCGAGGAAAGCCGGTAGGATCCCCTTGAACCGCATGCCTGTTCAGGTCCAGCGGGGGTAAGAGTTGAGGTTCCTTGACGACAGTGGTCGATTCGGTTTGCTGGTAAGCCCTCTCCCTGGGCGTCGCATGTTCCGTTTCCAACTCGTCATAGACGGTCAGCTGGTTGGTGACCGGGAGGGCTGTATCCTCGGATCCGTGATGACGCAGCTCGAGAATCGACCACATATCGACGATAGACGGCTCGATCTGCTGGATGCCAATCCTGCTGAATTCATAGAGCTATTTGCTGTCGACGAGTTTCTCCATGACTCGACCATAATGTCGAGTGTCGAGTCGCTGGATCAGTGGACGGTGTACAGCTATGTGCGCGCGGGGCGGTTTTTCGTCGTCGCGCAAGAAATTGTGGAGCGGAAGGTTAGTCCAATTCTTGTCGCAGATATTGGTGAAGAAGAGTTTGACTCTATAGTTGACGCCGCTCGAAGCTACTGGCTGAAGTCTCAATGATGTAGGAGGGGCTCCTGCGTCGGTTCTGGCGGATCGAGCGGCCCGAGGGTATCGGGAGCAGGGAGGGCGCTCCCGGGTAGGGCGACCGAGCCGCAGGAGGCGTTCCTCGACGGCTATGCCGAGGCGGTTCCTGGTGCTCGGCGGTGTGTCGGTGCGGCACATCCACTACGACAGCCTGTCCGCGGCGGTGAACAAGGTGTGCTTCGGGCGTAGCCGGATCAAGTCGGCGCGGTGGGCGCCCCGACGGCCGCTAGGCGACAGTGTCCGCCTCCAACCCGGGACCAGCCGCCAGGCGCTCGCCTACAACCTCACCGTCGCTGACATCCACACGTACTATGTGCTGGCTGGGGCGACATCGGTCCTGGTCCACAGCTGCGACCTTGCTCAGAGGGCGGCGGACCATAGGGCAAACGTTCTGGTCACGACCGACGCGCTGCACACGTCCGGTCCGGGCGAACCTCGACTGGCTGGTACACTGACGCGCTTTCTCAGATCGGGACCAGGTGAGCAGGGGGCGACTGGATGACTCCGTACAACTTAAGGTTCCCCGAGTACTTGGACGGCTACGAAGCCGAGACTGAGGCCAAGGGGTATCTGGTTGATGTGATCGTCTCCACAGGGAAGGCAGAATTTGATCTAACCGTCTATGATCCCGTTCGGTCGGTTCAGGAAATTTCGGACGAGGTCACCTCGGGTGGATACTTTGCGATGGCGAATGTTCTCGTGGTTCCAGCTGTAACCAGAGCTGAAGTCTCGCGAGCGGTCGACAGCCTAGCCAGGGTCGGCTTCTGTGGGCTGAATCCTCGGCTTGCGAAATAAGTAACCCGACCGGCTCGGCATGCACATTCGGACATCTGGAAGAGAAGAATTTTCGCTTCAGTGGAATATTGGGCACCCTGGAACATCTGCTGATCTCGTGATGGCTACGTCGAGAGGTGCTATCACGGTCGGCACGACCTATCTAGGGGACGGGCTAGGAGAGTTGGTACGGTCAGCCTTCAGCCTTCTTCGGGGATCGCTGTCTTCGATCGCGCTGCTTGCGTCTGAACCAGGTGGAACGTGGCTCTTTTTCACAGATGCCCAGCGCGACGCGTTCCTTCAGATTGTGACTTTCCCGGACATCTGGTCGGAGAGTCGTTGGGCTGAGGGAAGATTACTCTGGTCTGGTCGAATCGGAGTGAATGAGTATGCGCTCGAGATCGTGAAGATTGCCGACGGTGCCCTCGAGTACTATGGAGGCGTTGAACCCTATTTGGATAAATGGGGTTCCCGGTTTCCTGACGCGGAGATCCGCGAGGTCCGGGAGCTTCTTCGTGTGACGTGACGCCTTCGGACTTAAATCCGCCAGTAACTCGTGATGTTCGGGGTTCATAGGTCGCCCGGGACGTGAGCGGGTGCCTGCCATGCAGGGAGCATCGGGGACCGTTGGAGGGCATACCGCAGCCTGCGCCACCGGCGGAGCTGTGGTTGCTGCGGGTTGTGGCTGGTTGGGTCGGCGGGACCGGCTGGAGGGCGGTGGGCGGGTGGGGGAGTCGATCTGGGACACGCGCGTCAGCGTAGCGGCGCGACCTTTCCCAACAACACGGACAGGCCGGGCAAGACCCTCCCGCTCGGTGCGGGTCGAGGCGTGGTCGGGCAGGGCGCGGGCGATCAAGCGCGGGTCCTGGGATCCTTTTCGACTGCGACATGCCGCGACACGATCGGGCCCCGCCTCATCGCCGCGGCCCTCATCGGCGTCACCGCCCCGGCCCGCTCGGGTCGCGCCGCATCCGCGACGACCTCGGACGCGACATCGCCCCAGACCACGGAGTAGCGCTTCTGGCGCGGTGATCAGCTGCGGGAGACATCGATCGATCTAAAGCCATTGGGGCGGGGATCGACCGGGAGGACGGCTGCGGATAGTCTCGAAGAGAAGCTAGCGATGGAATCGGCTATGTCGAATCCGATGGCAGGAAGGATTCTTCCAGTTAGAAAGGGGATGACCGATGCCCGGTGGATGGGTGCGGATGGCTGGGTAAAAATGGGCCAGAACGTAAATGGTGTGAAGATTCACTATGTGATGAATGCGAGAACCGGACAGGTTGACGACTGTAAGTTCAAATAGCCGCCAAATCTCGCGCCCTACGCACCCTCATGAGGGTGAAGGGGTGGGATGATCGATCCCCAACCTCTTTTGGATGGTGATCGTATAAAATGCAACCCGCGGTGGGTCGAGGAGCTGGAGTGAGAGTAGTCTGTATTGCAAGACGCGCTAGCGCCTCAGTCATTTCTTCGGCTTATAACCCTCAGGCGACATCTGATGTCACTACTGGGTCGAACTACCCAGTAGCTGCGATAT
>NZ_JADWYU010000284.1 GCF_016786325.1 Frankia nepalensis
GGGGCTTTGCCCCCCGACACCCCCCTCGCCCGCGCTGCGCGCGAGGCTCACCCCCAGGGTTGATCTTCCTCGCGGGTTTCGTTCGCCGTGATTCCAGCAGCTCCTTGGCGCCCAGGTGTCCGCCGAGGAGCAACTTCTTGCCTCCCTGGAACAGCCTGACCCGGCGTGAACCTCGCCCGTGCCGCGCGTTGCGTCGTTTCTGGGTAGGCCCTCCTCGTTCCGTTGGTTCGGTCAGCCGTTGGCTGGTTCTTCGGTGCCGGTCTGGCGGGCTGCCGGGGGGGTGTCGGCGGCCGGGGTGGCCGCGGCGGGAGGGGCGCCGTTGGTGGAGGGCGGCGGGGCGGAGGACGCGGCGTCGGTTTCCGCGCGGACCGACTGGGCGGCGGCGCGGGCGTCGTCGGTGGTGGGGCCGGGGGGTGGCACGAAGACGGTCTGGCGGTAGTAGCGCAGTTCCTCGATGCTCTCGCGGATGTCCGCCAGGGCGCGGTGGCCGCCGCGCTTCACGGGAGCGGCGTAGTAGGCACGCGGATACCAGCGGCGGGCCAGTTCCTTGACCGAGGACACGTCGATCATGCGGTAGTGCAGATAAGCGTCGAGTTGCGGCATGTAGCGGGCGAGGAACGTGCGGTCCGTGGCGATCGAGTTGCCGCACAGCGGGGCGCGACGGCTCTCCGGGACCAGGGTCCGCACGTAGTCGAGGACCTGGCGCTCAGCCTCCGCCACCGTCAGCGTTGACGTCCGGACCGCGGCGGACAGACCCGACGTCGCATGCATGTCCTTGACCACGGGCACCATCGCGTCCAGGGCCGCCTCCGGCGCGGCGATCACCAGGTCCACCCCGTCGCCCACGACGTTGAGCTCGCTATCGGTCACCAGGCAGGCAACCTCGAGCAGCACGTCGGCGGCCGGGTCGAGGCCGGTCATCTCGCAGTCGATCCAAACCAGGCGGTCCATCTGTCTGACACTAGGGTTTCCCCGTCGGACCGTCACGCGAGGCCCCCGGCTGGCTGATCAATCGTGCCGGCATGCACCGGTCCGGCTCGGGTCAGTTGTAGATCTGGAAACTGACGGACCTCGGGCTGATGCGGGTGTTCGCCGGTGTCGCCGTCAGCGTGTACACGCCGTTGCTGATCGCCGTCGTGTCCCAGCCCCCGTCATGCGGCGAGAACAGGTACGGCACGGTGATCGCGGGCCACTGGCCCGCATGCCCGGTCAGCGTGTAGGTGATGGGACCGATGTCGCCGATGGTCGCCAACGTGATCCTGACGGTTCCCCGCAGCACCTGGCCGTCGTCGACGTTGATGAACCCGAGGATCCTGGGCAGCGCCGCCGCGGGCGAGCTGGTGGACAGCGGAGCGCCGCCGTCGGTGGCGGGTCTGGCGGTGAGCTCGGCGCGGGTGTCGGCGGCGGCGTCGGCCTTGTCCTCGGTCTGACGGTGGTAGTCGACGACCAGCAGCGGCATCAGCACCAGCGCGGCGATGAAGAGCATCAGGCCGAGATAGCCACGCCTGACCGCGTCCACGCCACCCGTACCCTTCTGCCGCGACTGTCCGACCTGAGAACCCTGGGGCTGCACTGTAGCCCGCGCCGCCGAGGCGCTTCCTCGCGCCCGGCCAAGGCGGACGGACGGGGAGCACCCGGGGCGTCAGGCCGGCGGCGCGGAGGCGGGCGGTGGGGAGGCGGGCGGTGGGGAGGCGGGCGGTGGGGAGGCGGACGGCGTGGAGGCGGGCGGTGGGGGGCCAGCGAGCACGCAGTCCTCGCACACGGCGCCGGACGGGCCGAGGCGGTAGATCAGGCAGCAGCTGCGGCGCCGGAAACGCGCCGGGGCTACCCGCGCGCCCGCGCCGGCCAGCGGGCCGGGGCCGGCGCACAGGGCGTCCACGATCCGCCAGGCCGCCGGCGCCAGCTCCGGCGCGGCCAGGCCGATCATCTTGGCGGCACCGGCGACGGCGGACGCCGTGTTGCCCCACAGGACCCTCGAGGACACCGGGTACCGGGCGGCGGTGGCCGCGACGAGCGGTTCGACCAACGGGCGCAGGGTGCCGTCCACGAAACCGCGGGCGAGCTGCCCAGGGTCGGGTGTTGGCCAGCCGCCGGGCAACGGGCCGCCCGGTGGTGGATCGGCGGGCGCCGGGCCGTCGGGGGCCGTCGGGCGGGCGAGCGCGAGCGGGAAGGGGCCGCCGAGCTGGTCGCGCCAGTAGAGCCCGAGCAGGTCGAGGGCGGGTGGCCGGCCGGTCAGGACGGTGAGCCCGAGGGCCGGCGCGACCAGTCGGGCGCACAGGCCAAGCTGCGTGATGGAGACCGCGACCCGCTCCTCGAGCTCGCCGGGCGCGACCCCCCGGCCGGCGGCCAGGGCCGCGCGCACCGCGTCGACGCGGCGGGCGAGCGCGCCCGTCGACGGCTCCGCCAGGTCCGCGACCGGCGCCCACCCCGCCGGGTCGTCGGTGGGCAGGACGGTCAGCGCGAAGAACGGCCCGAAGCGCGCGGCCAGGGCCTCCAGGATGGTCCCGTCCTCGCCGGGTGGCTCTCGCGCGGGCGCCATGGCGGCCGGGAGCTAGCCGGCCTGCTTGTCGGTGATGCCGGCGCCGTCGAACGTGGCGACCTCGGCGAGCACCCGGGCGGCGGCCTGGACGACCGGGACGGCGAGCACCCCGCCGGAGCCCTCGCCGAGGCGCATCCCGAGGTCGAGCAGCGGCACGAGCCCGAGCGCGGCCAACGCCGCGGAGGCGCCCGGCTCGACCGAGCGGTGCCCGGCGAACAGCGCCGCGCGGGCCTCGGGGGCGAGCGCGGCCGCGACCAGCGCCGACGAGCAGGCGATCACGCCGTCGAGCAGCACCGGCACGCGAGCCGCGGCGGCGGCGAGCATGAACCCGACCGTGGCCGCGTGCTCCAGGCCCCCCAGGGCGGCGAGCACGCCGAGCGGGTCGCCCGGCCCCGCTCCGGCGGAGGTGGCGCGCGTGACCGCGCGGCGCACCACGCCGACCTTGCGCGCCAGCGTCTCGTCGTCGACGCCGGTGCCGCGACCGGTCACCGCGACCGGGTCGGCGCCCAGCAGCGCGGCCACCAGGGCGGCCGACGGGGTCGTGTTCGCGATGCCCATGTCTCCGGTGACGAGCAGGTCGTGACCGGCCCGGATCAGCTCACCGGCGACCTCGGCGCCGGCGGCGACCGCGCGCAGCGCCTGGTCCCGGGTCATCGCCGGCTCGACGGCTATGTCGCCGGTGCCGGCGCGCACGCTCCGCCGGTCGAGGCCAGGGGCCGCCCCGACCACCGCCGAGGCCTCGGCGGACATGCCGACATCCACCACCCGCACCGTGGCGCCGACCTGGCGGGCGAGCGCGTTGACGACCGCGCCGCCGGCGAGGAAGTTGGCCACCATCTGGCCGGTGACCTCCCGGGGCCAGGGCGAGACGCCCTGGGCGTGCACGCCGTGGTCGCCGACGAAGACGGCGACGGCGGGCGCGGCCGGTACCGGCCCGGGCACCGTGCCGGCCAGCGCCGCGAGCCGGACCGAGACGGCCTCCAGCTCGCCGAGCGAGCCCCGCGGCTTGGTGAGCCGGTCCTGGTGCTCACGCGCTGCCCGGACCACGGCGGGGTCCACCGGCCGAATCCGCGTGATCAGGCTGTCGAGGATGGATGTGTCCGGCGACTCGGGACTCATGACGGCGCTCCCCTCGGTCCGCGGGCGACGCTACCGGCCAGCGCCGGCCCGCGGGGGCCGGACGTGACAAACGCCCGGCCCCGGCGGGGTGCCGGAGTGCCGTCAGGGCAGCAGGCCGCCCCAGGCGACGACCGCGGCGAGCGCGAGCAGCGTGGCGGTGGTGGTGACCTCGATGGCGGCGCCGAACACGTCGCCGGTGACGCCGTCGAGGCGGCGCACCGCGTGCCAGCTCATCGCCCGGCCGGCGGCGAGGCCGACGAGGACGGCGAACGGCAGCCAGAGTGCCTGCGCGAAGGTCACCGCCGTGGCGGCCAGCAGGAGCGTGCCGGCGACCAGGGTCACGGCCACGGCGACGGCGCGGGCCGTGGCCGTCGCGGTCCCGGCGACCAGGGCTCCGAAGCCGCCCGGACGGGCCGGGGGCACGGTCGGGCGGGCGGCGTCGAGGGCGGCGAGCCGGCCGGTCGCCGCGACCGTGAGCAGCAGCACGAGACCCTGCATCCGGCTCGCCGCGCCCATCAGGGTGAGCACCCCGCCCAGCTGCAGCAGCAGCGCGCCGGCGACGGCGGCCACTCCGAACGGGCCGACGTCGGAGCGACGCATGATCGACAGTGCCTCTTCCGGCGACCGGCGGCTACCGAGCCCGTCGGCGACGTCGGCCAGCCCGTCGAGGTGCAGCCCGCGGGTGAGCAACGCCATGAGGCCGATCCACACCATCGCGCCGACGAACGTGGCGCCGCCGCCGTGGCCACGCCAGAAGACGAGCGAGCCCGCCCAGGCGAGCAGCGCGAGCAGCGCCCCGACGACCGGCAGCCAGCGCAGCGCCCAGCCACCGAGGCCGCCGTCCAGTTCCTCGCGCCCTGTCCGGCTCGCCGGCAACGGCGCGATGGTGAACATCCCCAGGGCCAGCGGCAGCGCCCGTAGCGCCGAGGGCTGGGTTCCGGACCGCGGCCGGCTGGCGGCCGGGGTCTCCGCCCGGCGGGCGCGCAGCGCGGTCACCCCACCGGCCGCCCGGTCGCGCACCCAGCCCACCCCACTGCCGACCTTGCGGCCGAACCCCGCCGCGGCCGGCGTTCCCTGGCGAGGTATCCGCCTGGTCGCGCCGGTGTCGGGCCTGCCTCCCGCCGGACCGGTTCCGCCCCCCCGCCCCCCGCGCAGGCGCGGCCCCGCGGCCCCCCCCGGGGCCCCCCCGTCCGGCCCCCCCCCCGGCACCAAGCCAC
>NZ_JADWYU010000285.1 GCF_016786325.1 Frankia nepalensis
ACCCCCCCCGGCCCGCACCCGTCGTGGGGTGCGGGGCCGGTGCGCGGAGGACGCACCGGCCACGCGGTCTGGGAGCTTCAAGGGTGGTGGCCGGGAAGGCACCGGCCCGCCGCTCACGCGGTCGCGGAGGCCTCCTCCACCTCGTCCACCTGCGCCCCGGCGGGCTCGGCGGCTGGAACCGGGGCCGGGTTCTTCAAGAAGAAGAAGGTGATCAGGCAGGCGGCCGCGACCACGATGCCCGAGATCACGCCGGCCAGCTGCAACCCGTCGACGATCTCGGCGCCGGTCGGCGCCGGGACGCCGCCGTAGTCGATGCCGTGGTTGGCGACGGCCACCAGGGCCGCAAGCCCCACCGCGCCACCGATCTGCATCGAGGTCGAGGCGGCGGAGGACGCCACGCCCTGCTCGAGCGGCGAGATGCCCATCCCCGCCGCCGCGAACACCACGGTGAACCCGACGCCACCGCCGAAGCCCCACAGGACGATCCCGGGCAGCAGTGCCCAGTACGACCCGCCCGCCGACATTGCCAGCGCGGTGAGCACGATGCCGGCGCCGTTCACGATCAGCGTCCCGGTGAACACCGTGCGCAGGCCGAACCGGTTCAGCAGGGGAGCGGTGAGCTTGCCGGCGGCCATCGAGCAGGCGCACAGCGGCAGGAACGCGAGGCCGGCCTCGGTGGGGTTGTAGCCGAGGACGGGCTGCAGGTAGGTCGTCAGCACGTAGTAGCCGGTGGCCAGCCCCACCATGAACAGGAAGCCGACGGCCATCGTGACGGCCAGCGTGCGGGTGCGCACCAGCCGCAGCGGCATCAGCGGCGAGCGGGTCTTCGCCTCGACCACCACGAAGGAGATCAGCAGCAGCCCGCCGAGCACCTCGGCGCCGAGCGACTGAAGGGAGGTCCAGCCCGAGCTCGGGCCCGACGCCAGGCCGAACACGACCAACGAGGCTCCCGCGGTCGCGAGCAGCGCGCCCGGAACGTCGAACTCCCGGATCGCCTTGTGCGCCGGCCCGTCCGCCGGCAGCAACCGGATGCCGGCCAGCAGCGCGAGCACCGTCAGCGGCACGTTGACGAACATGACCGACGACCAGCCCCACCAGTCGGTGAACAGCCCGCCGAGCAGCGCTCCGGCCGCGAGGCCCGCGCCGCCGATCGCGCCCCACACCGACAGCGCGCGGTTGCGTTCCGGGCCCTCCGCGAACCCGATGAAGATCAATGTCAGTGTGGACGGGAACAGTAGCGCCCCGCCGGCGCCCTGCACCGCCCGCGCCGCGATCAGCACTCCCGGGTCGGTGGCGAACCCGCCCACGAGCGAGGACAGGCCGTAGATCACCAGCGACGCGAACCACACCCGCCGGGCGCCGAGCCGGTCGACCAGGCGGCCTCCGAACAGGAGCAGCCCGCCGTAGCCCACCGCGTAGGCGGAGACGACCCACTGCAGCGACTGGGCTGAGAAATTCAGTGACTCGCCGATGTCCGGCAGCGCCACATAGACGATGTTGTAGTCCACCGCGATGATCAGTTGGGAGAACCCCAGCAGCGCGAGCCGCCACCCCGATTTCGTCGGTGCCCGCCCATAGGTATCCGTCATGGACCCGTTCAATCCCCTCGAAACGACGGCGACGGCATGACATTTCTCGCGCTGGCCCGGTGTCTGCCGCGGGCCGGCGCCACGTACACGAGATTTCCTGCGCCGACCCGGTGTCTGCTGCGGGCCCGCGCTGCGCACACAAGATCCCTCGCGCTGGCCCGGTGTGTCTGCTGCGGGCCTGCGCTGCGCACACAAGTTACACGGCGTTCAACTTGCGCACTCAGTATAGGCGTCGTGCGCCGTTGAGTGTCAAGCATCCAGCCGGGCCCTGGCCGTCCGGCTTGGCCCGCGTCGACCGCCGCCGCGCCGCCGCGGACCTGTGACCTGGGGCGTCGCCGCGGCGGGTGGCCAATGGCCGCGCCGAGCGGCGGATCCCAGGCCGGCCAGGCGTTTCCGCGTGCGTGGACGGCGGGGCGAGGCCCGGGGCGGGCGGCGTGGATAGTGTGCTCGTCGCGCGGAGGGGCTGGAGCCCGAGCGCGCCGGTCCGGCGCATGACCGCGCCGCGCTCGAGGCGTCGAAGGCGTCGCGCGGCGGCGGCCGGCGGCCACACCCGCGCCGCCGCCCCCGGGCCACCCCTATGAGCCGTTCGCGGGGCACGTAGCTGGGCGGTTCCCGGCCGGCCCGCCCGCGCGGGACCGGTCTGCCGCGCCCGCCGCGGCCGTGGGCACCCGATATCAGGCGAATCGGATAGGGGGTGCGCGGCAAGCCTGGGGTTGGCCGGGTGGAAAACGGAACATAGCGTGGCTGTGGGGTGACCCAAAGCCATGCTGAATGTGCCGCGGTCATTCGGAGGACGGGTATCCCGGCAGCGCCGCCGGCCCGGCTTTCGCATAAGGCCGCGTGCGCGCGAAGGTGGCGCTGCGCGCGCAGCGGCGGCGGGAAACCCGCAGGGAAACCTTTCGCTTTTCGGCCAACGGGATGCCGTAGGACCGCGCGGACCGGGCGAGCGTGCTCCGCGCGGGCGGGACCGGCATGCCCGCCCCTCCCCAGCGGGTTGGCCCCGCTACCACGGAAGGCGGACTCGACGGTGACGAGACACGCGGCCGGGATCATCTCGACCGGCTCATACGTACCCAAGGAAGAAGTCAGCAACGAGGAAGTGGCGGCTCGCTGCGGCGTCACGGCGGAGTGGATCGAGCGCAAGACCGAGATCAGGAGCCGCCGCTACGCCCCGCCGCACGAGGCCGCATCGGACCTCGCCGCCCGGGCCGCCGCCGAAGCGCTGGACGCCGCGGCGGTGCCCGCCGCGGAGATCGACTACCTGATCGTCTCCACCTCCACCGGGGACTCCCCGCAGCCGCCGACCTCCGCGCTGGTCCAACACGCGATCGGCGCGTACGGCGCGGCCTGCTTCGACGTCAACGCCGTGTGCAGCGGCTTCGTCTACGGCCTCGAACTGGCCCGGGCCCTGATCGCGCTGCGCCCCGGGTCTCGGGCGCTGGTGATCGCCGCCGACCTGTACTCCCGGATCCTGGACTTCTCCGACCGGCGCACCGCGCCGCTGTTCGCCGACGGGGCCGGCGCCGCCGTGGTGGGCGAGGTCGACGAGCCCTACGGCTTCCTCGGCGCCGAGCTGCGCACCAGCGGCGACGCGCACCACCTCATCCGGGTGGAGGCCGGCGGCAGCCGGCGGCCCGCCTCGGCCGAGACGCTGGCGGAGGGTGGCCACTACTTCCGCATGGAGGGCCGCGCCGTGCGCGAGTTCGTCAACCAGTGGGTGCCGCCGGCCCTGGAACGGCTGGTCGAGGGCGCCGGTCGGCGGCTGGCCGAGGTCGACCACTTCGTGCCGCATCAGGCCAACGGCGTGCTGATCCGCGAGCTGGTCGAGGCCGCGGGGCTCACGCGGGCCACCACCCACCGCACGGTGGACCGGTACGGCAACCTGGGCTCCGCCTCCATCGCGGTCACTCTGGACGAGGCGAACCGCGCCGGTCGGCTGCGCCGCGGTGAGCTGGTGCTGCTGGCTGGTTTCGGCGGGGGCATGGCGGTCGGCTCGTCGCTGCTCACCTGGCAGGGGGCCGCGGCATGACGGACACCCTGGCAGTGGACACGGCCGCGCCCGCGTGGCGCCTGCGGCGGCTCGGCGTGGTCGGCTGCGGGCAGATGGGCGCCGGCGTGGCCGAGATCGCCGCGAGGGCGGGCCTCGACGTGCGGGTCGCCGTCTCCTCCGCGAGCTCCCGCGAGCGCGGCCTGCGCCGGATCACCGGATCGCTGGACCGCGCGGTCGCCAAGGCGAAGATCGGGGCGGGGGACCGGGACGCCGCGCTGGACCGGATCTCCTTCACCACCACGCTGGACGACCTGGCCGACCGCGAGGCGGTCGTCGAGGCCGTCCCCGAGCACGAGTCCACCAAACTTCAGGTCTTCGCGCTGCTCGACAAGATCGTGGCGGATCCGGAGGCGATCCTGGCCTCCAACACCTCCTCGCTGCCGATCGTCCGGCTCGCCCGCGCCGCGCAGAATCCTGGCCGGGTCGTCGGCCTGCATTTCTTCAACCCCGTGCCCGTGCTGCCGCTGGTCGAGGTGGTCGGCTCGGTGCTCACCGACGAGCGCACCGTGAACCGCGCCGAGCAGCTGGCCACCGAGGTCCTCGGCAAGACCGCGATCCGCTCGCCCGACCGGGCTGGCTTCCTGGTCAACGCCCTGTTGTTCCCGTACCTGCTGGCCGCCGTCCGCATGGTGGAGGCCGGCATCGCGACGCCCGACGACGTCGATCGAGGCATGGTGGCGGGCTGCTCCCACCCGATGGGCCCCCTGCGCCTGCTGGACCTGATCGGCCTGGACACCACGGTGTCGATCGCGGACGCGCTCTACGCGGAGTTCAAGGAGCCGCTGTACGCGCCCCCGCCGCTGCTGCTGCGCATGGTCGACGGCGGGCTGCTCGGCAGGAAGACCGGTCGGGGTTTCTACGAATACGCATGACGCCCAACCGCTCCTCCGCCCGCCCGGGGCCGACGCTCCGGGCGGGCGTCGTCGAGCGCTGAAACGGTCGGCGCGCCGGGAGCTGTCCACGGAAGAAGACAAGGAAGGCGGATCGAGCAATGGCGTCTACGGCTAAGGGCACCTCGTCGGCCGACACGGTGGTGGCGGCGCTGCGGGATTCGTTGAAGGAGACGGCCCGGCTGCGGCAGCGCAACCGGGAGCTGGCGGCCAGGGACCAGGAGCCGATCGCCATCGTGGGTATGGCGTGTCGTTTTCCGGGTGGGGTTGGTTCTCCTGAGGATCTGTGGGATCTGGTGGTTGA
>NZ_JADWYU010000204.1 GCF_016786325.1 Frankia nepalensis
CCGGCAGACTGTCACTCCCCTCTGCGGCGAAAACGGGCAGGTAGCCACGGGTCGGCCAGACGACCGGCGACAGGCATTCTCCCCGGTCCCCCTGCATGGCCCGGGCGACGGCCGGCGGTCGCCGCGGGTTCTCGCGGCGCGCGGACGGCTCTAGCCGCGGGTGATGACGGTCTTGCCGCGCAGCGCTGCCCACGTCCGTGGCGCGGACTCCCAGTCGGCGACGGTTTCCACGGCTGGGCGCAGGTCCAGCCCGGCGGCGAGCAGATCGAGTGCCTGGGGAATGTCGGCACGGGCGTTGGCGCGTCCGGTGACGAAACGGATGCCGTTGGTGTAGAGCTTGAGAATCGGTAGGGCGAGGGCGCCGCCGTAGTAGATGCCGGTGTCGGTGCAGACCCCGTATGGCCAGGTTGCTTTCAGCGTCGCGTCCAGGCTGGCCGGGTTGGCCGACGTGCTGACGGTGATCGGGTACGGCTCGGCCTTCGGGTCGGGCAGCTTGGCGTCCACGGGGTTGGCGCCGAGTTTCTCGGCGGCGCCGAGGCGCCTCGGGTCGGTGTCGATGTAGTCGACATGGGCGCCCAGGGCGGCGGCGAACGCGGCGGCGTACACCCCGATGGACAGCCCGCCGGTGACCAGGACGCGTCGGTCGATCTCGTCGAGGGCGGCGAGCTCGTCGGCGTAGGGGCCGACGGTGCGCCACCCGTCGGGGATGTTGTCCGACAGCGACGCCACGGCGACGGGGTCCAGGAACGCTGGCAGCGGAATCAGCATGGCGTCGGCGTATGGCACCAGGACGAGGTCGGCGAGGAACCCGCCGCCGTCGAGGCCGGCGATCGACCCCAGACCGTACATCGCCTGGGGTGGTACGGAGCGGCAGCTGCCCGTCACGCCGCGCCGGCACTCGCGGCAGTGGCCGCAGCTGAGCTGGAACGGGACGATGACACGCTCGCCGGGCCGCACGGTGGTGACGGCCTCGCCGACCGCGACGACCTCGGCGACGCCCTCGTGGCCCTGGGCATAGCCGGCAGGCAGCGGTGCGCGGGACCGGGCCACCGCGACGTCGAGGTCGCAGCAGGCGACGGCGACGGGGCGCACGATCGCCTGCTCCGGCGCGGCGAGTTCGGGATCGGCGGCGTCGTGCCAGGTGTAGCTGCCGGGGGCGTCGTAGACGAGCTGGCGCATGACTGTTCCTCGATTCGGTGAAGGAGCACGCCCATCCGCGGCGCGTCGACCTCGGCCAGACCGGCCGCGCGCCGCTTGGCCGCGTCCTCGACAGGCCTCTCCGTGCGACGCTCGGCACCGTCCAGTAGGTGTATGACGGTCGTTATAGTCGAGGTCGACGTTACGCTATGACGATCGTTATAGCCAGGAAAGGATCAGGATGGCCGAGCCAGGCCCGACGCCACGCCAGCGGATCGTCGCGGGAGCGGCCGATATGATCCGGCGCCGCGGCCTCAACGCCACCAGCATCCGCGAGGTCGCCCGGCACGCCCAGACACCGTTGGGCTCCACCTATCACTATTTCCCCGGAGGTAAGCAGCAGCTGGCTGTCGAAGCGGTTCGCCTCACGGGTGACACCGTGGCCGCGATGCTGCGCGCGATGCTGCGCGCCGGGCCGGTCGATGGCCTGCGCGCCTTCCTCGCCCTCTGGCGCGAGATTCTCACCAGCACGGATTTCCAGGCCGGGTGCCCCGTCCTCGCCGTCTCGATCGAGGAGCCCGCCGACGACACGCGACCGGCCATCGTCGCCGCGGCGGCGGAGGTGTTCGGCGGCTGGGAGACGCAGCTCGCCGAGGCGATGCGGCTCCACGGCGCCGACCCGGCCACGGCCGCGTCGCTCGCGACCCTCGTCATCGCGGCGATCGAAGGGGCGGTCGCCATGTGCCGGGCCCAACGCACCACACGACCGCTCGACCGCGTCGCCGCGCAGCTCGAAACACTGGTGGCCGCGGCGGTCGGCAACTGAAGGCCCCACGACTTCTCCCCGCACCTGACGACCAGGAAGGACAGCCGGGTCGGCGACTGGGCCGCGAAGAGCAACACTGGTGAAGCCGGGCACGTCGGGGTTCCTGAGGCCCGGTACCGGTCGGGCGGAGTCCGAGTGGCTGGGACGTCCGCGGGTGCCACCGGTCCGCGCGCCATCCAGGTGGGGGTGACATGAGCCGGGTCGGCGAGCCGGTCAGACGTCTGCTGCGCGCGCATGCCCGGCCGCTCGACAACGGGCTCGCGCCCGGCCTGCGGGCTCGAAGCCTGATACGGCTCACCGCCTGGGGGCTGACGACCGCCGACGGAGGACTCGGCTGGCGCGGCACCTGGGCGGCGGGGGCGCTCACCCGGGCCACTGTCCAGGACGGCGACCCCGGAGCGGCCTCCGCGCTCGCGGCACTGCTGACAGTCGCGTGGCCCGGCCACGAGTTGGCGGTGGCGGCCACCCGGGCGCTGACGGCGGCACTGGAGGCGCCCGCTGACCCGCGCCGGGCGGTCGGCGGCGCGGCGGCGCGGGAGCTCATCATCGAGGTGCTCGCCGATCACTGGACGCTGGCCAGGTCTCCGGCGCTGCTCGCGCTGCTCGAGTCAGCGGCGGGGCCGGCGCAGGGATCAGCCCGCGCGTTCCCGGACACCGGGGAGGCGGCGCGGGTCCCGCTCCTGCTCCTGCTGGCGGCGTCGGACCGGGCGAGCCCGCTTTCCGGCATCATCCCCGCCAGCCATCCAGCACCCCTGGTGGAGGCGTTGGACGACCCGGACGGCCAGGTCCGGGCGGCCGCCGCCGACCTGCTACGGGCAACCACCGCGCCGGACGCGATGGACGCGCTCGCCGCCGCGTGGCTGGCCGACCCGGACGACACCCGCATGGCACTGCTCATCGCGAATCCGACACTCCCAGGCGCGCCCGCCGCGTGGCTGGCCGTCGCCGCGCTCCAGCGCCGCCACGAGGCGGTCGCCGAGTTCGGCGCGTATGCGGTGCCCGCCTTGCTGGGGCAGCTGCGCTCCGCGCCGGCCGCGCTCGCGGCCGCCATCGGCGAGGCGTTGCGATCGCTCACCGACCCGGCCGCCCGGGAACGCGTCTGCGCCCTGGCGGCCGCTGGCGACTCCGAGGCGATGGCCGTCGCCCTCGACGCCGGCTACCTGCCCGTGGCCGAGCCCGACCGGGCCGCGTTTCTGATCGCCACCGGCCAGTGGGACCGCTACCACGCGCTCGACATCGACGGCCGGCTCGCCCGCCTTGCCTACAGCCTCGCCCGCCCGGAGCTTCAGGCCCGCCTCCGAGACACCGCCCGCGGCGCCGGGCGCCCTGACATCCTGCGGGCGATGCTCACCGGAGCCCCCGGAGCCCTCACCAGGACGGCCGCCACGACGAGCACCAGCCACCCCGCGGACGCGTCCCGGGCGCCGACGCCCGCCGAGGCGGCGGACCTCGCCCGCGCGTTGATCGCCGCCGGCCGGCACGGCGACCTGTGGAACCTCGCGCGCGCCGGCCTGCCGTTCGTCGGGTCGCTGGTCGCCGTCGCCCGGCTGCGCGCCGCCGGCTGGTCCCCGAGCGAAGCCGACGAGGCCGAGGTCTTCGGGATGCTGGTCCGTGCCTGCCAGCCTCCCGCGGAAGGCTCGACCGGCGAGCCCCGGCCGGGACCGGACCACCTGTCCGTGCTGCCGCCGGCGCTGCGGCCCCTCAGCACCTTCGACACGGGGGTCGTCTATCCGGGTTACCCGCTCGCCCTGGTCCTGGCCGCCGACAGCGCCGAACTGACCATCGCCAGTCGACTGATGACCAAGGGACACGCGGTCAGCCGATGGGACGTGGTCACCGGGCAGCGGCTGTGGGCGGTGAACCAGCTCAACGTTCTGCGCCTGTTCCACAGCACGGGTGGCGAGGTGTTCGCCTTCCAGGGCAGCGGCCGCGGGGAGGTCGACGGGCACCTGGTCGTTCTCGATGGCACGAGCCGCCGTGTGGTGTCCAGCCCGCTCGACGTCGCCGCGGCCGTCCCCGGCCCGAACGGCACCGCGGTCATCGTGGATACGTCCGGCCGGGTGACGACCTGGTCGCGCGACGGCGACGTGGTCAACCCGGGACACCAGGCCGACCAGTTCTGGGAAGGCGGGCGGTGGGGAGTCAAGGCCGCGCTGTCGGCGGCCGGGAGAGTGCTCTGCCTACTGGACCAGAACTGCGGAATTTCAGGCAGGGTGGTGTTCGACGGACCCCCCGGTCCCGGAAGGCAGGTCTTTCTCTACGACCTGCGGGACGGCGGGCCGCCGCTGGCCGGCACCGTTCCGGCCAGGTCGAAGGAGGTCGCGTTCACGCCCGACGGCGTGGAGGTCCTGTTCCTCGCCGACCACGTCCTGCCTGACCTCGATCCTCCCGTCCACCGGAACACCGGCCTGGTGCGGTATCCGGTCAACCGCCGGCCAGACCAGGCCGACGCCGTCCGCTGGCCCGACGCCGAGAAGCCGGTCACCGCGTTCGCCGTCGTGGAACAACATGGCGTCGTGGTCATCTCCCGCGAACACCGCGTCGAGGTGCGCTCCTGGCCAGGTGGCGAGCTGGTGGACCAGGTCAGGGCCGAGCACGTCGACACACTCACGGTCTCTCCGGACGGCGGCCTGCTCTCCGCCGGGTCGTCCGGCCGGTTCTCGAACTGGGCGCTGTTCCCAGCCGTCATCTGGCGGCCCCTGTCGGAGGCGAAACCGTCCGACCTCACCGGCGTCGAGAGCTGGCTCGCCCAGCCGGCCGGCGACCGGCATCGTGTCCACCTGGAGGCGCTGGCCGCTCTCCTGCGTCACCGGTTCCGGCACGAGGTGCAGGTCGGCGACGCCCCGCGGGCCCGTGTCACCGACCCGCGCGACATCCAGCTGGACGAATCATGATGCAGACCGACGCCTTGGAGCGGTAGGCGCTCCGCCGCCCCGGCAGGTCATCCCCGCGGGCGCAAACCAGAACGCGCTCGCCAACGACGTCACCCGCCACCACAGGCTGACCACGAGTACGGGTCTCGACAGGTGAACGCGTCGCCCCTGTCGGGGATCAGCCGGTCCAGTATGGTCTGCGTCGTGGTCGATCTGATCGTGACGCGGGCGCGTGCCGTCTTCGAGCCTTCGTCACGAGGGCTGACGGAGCGGAAGGGATGAGCGTCGGTGGCAGAGAGCGGCGTCACGGGTAAAAAGCCCTGGAATTTCGAATCGGTCGTGGCCGGCGACGAGTTCCGAGCTGGCGGCACGCCGATCGAACTGCGTACCGACGCGCCGCATTCGGCCCGCATGCACGACTACTATCTGGGTGGTAAGGACAACTATGCGCCGGACCGCGAGGCCGCCGAACAGTTCCTGAAAGTGTATCCGGACATCGCTCTCACGATACAGGAGAACCGTGCTTTCCTGCGACGGGTGACCCGTTTCGCCGCGAACTCGGGTGTCCGCCAGTTCCTCGACGTAGGATCGGGCATTCCCACCAGCCCGAGCATGCACGAGGTGGCTCAGAGCGTCGCGCGGGAGTGCCGGGTCATTTATGTCGACAACGACCCGGTCGTGCTCGCCCACGCGCGAGCCCTGCTGGCCAGCGCACCGGAAGGCCGCGCGGAGCTGCTGGACGCGGACCTGCGTGAACCAGAGAAGATCTTCGCTTCTGCCGTCGTTCGCGACACCTTCGACCTCACCCAGCCCGTCGCGCTCTCGATGGCCGCGGTCCTGCATTTCATTCCCGACTCCGACGACCCCTACGGTCTCGTCCGCCGGTATCTGGACGCGCTCCCCGGCGGTGGTCTTCTTACGATAACCCACGGCAATCCGGAGGCCTCGCCAGAGAAGTCGGAACAGGGTGCCCAGGTCTACCGGCAGCGCGGGTTCAAGGTGTGCGTGCGTTCCCTCCCAGCGGTCGAGCGATTCTTCGACGGTCTGCACCTGGTCGACCCGGGTTTCGTGTATGTACACCGCTGGCGCCCGGAAAGTTTAGCCGAGGCCGAACTGGCCGACTCCCACGCCAACCTCTGCGGAGGAGTGGCGCGGCTCCCCGTTAGCTGACCCGGTGGCTGCCGAAAATGTCATCGCCCTGCTCGGACGGTCTCGGATGTGCTCCGATAGATGTCAAGCGACCAGTACTGATCGTTCGTCGACTCGCAAGTTGAGCTCGGAGGCGGGCCTGGAGGCGGCAGCAGACGCCAGCATGAAAGCCCTGGGCTAGACCGTCCGCTGTTCTGGCGGCATGGCCACCGCTGCGCTCGTTGTTACATGGCGATCTTGAATCGCCTGCCCGCCTGCCTGGGAGCCGCTGCCGGACTGGGGGAACGTCACACGGCGGGTGCCATCGATCACCATGTGCTCCGAGTTGACGCCGCACTCCGGTGACCGGCGGGTGGAGCTGCGCCACCCGGGCTTCACCGCCCGCACAACCGGTGATGTGGTCGCCTGGCTGCCCGACGAGCGGGTGCTGTTCACCGGTGACCTGATCTTCACCTGATCTCCTCCGGTGGGTCACGGAGGTCGTTCTACAGTGGGCTCCGACCGTGGCGGGTGTGGAGGAGGACCACGATTGGAGATTGACTTCGCCGATCCGGGGTTCCTGCGGGACCCATACCCGACGCTCGCCCGGCTGCGGGAGCACGCCCCGGTGAGTTGGCACGCCGGCACGGGCCGGTGGCTGGCGGCGAGCCACGCCGCGGTGGGCGCGGTGCTGCGCGACCGCCGCCTCGGCCGGCTGTGGCGGGACAAGGAGCCCGCGGCTTTCTTCGCGCCCTTCAACCTGCTGCACCGCAACCAGATGATGGAGAACGAGCCACCGGCGCATACCCGGCTGCGGTCGCTGGTCGCGCAGGCGTTCAGCCGCGGCCACGTCGAACGCCTGCGGCCGGCGGTGGCGGCCGAGGCCACGGCGCTGCTGGCCGCGGCCGGGCCCGACTTCGACCTGCTCGCCGACGTCGCCGAGCCGCTCGCCGTCACGGTCATCGCCGAACTGCTCGGCGTGCCCCGCGAGGACCGGCACCGGCTGCGGCCGTGGTCGGCCGCGATCGTGCGGATGTACGAGGTGGCGCCGTCACCCGCTACCGAGGCCGCGGCGGTCACGGCCGCCGGCGAGTTCGCGGGCTACCTGCGCACGCTGGCCGCGCGCCGCCGCGACGACCCGCGCGACGACCTGATCAGCCACCTGGTGGCCGCGCGCGACGGCACCGACCGTCTGTCCGCCGACGAGCTGGTCGCCTCGGCGATCCTGCTGCTCAACGCCGGCCATGAGGCCTCGGTGAACGCACTCGGCGGCGGAGTGGTGGCCCTGCTGCGGCATCCAGACCAGCTGGCCCGGCTGCGCGCCGACCGTAGGCTCATCCCGGCCGCGGTCGAGGAGATGATCCGCTACGACCCGCCGCTGCACCTGTTCATCCGCACCGCCACCGCGGACGTCACGGTCGCCGGCGTCACGATCCCGGCCGGGGCCGAGGTGGCCGCGCTGCTCGGCGCCGCCAACCGCGACCCCGCGGTCTTCGCCGACCCGGACTCCTTCGACGCCGGCCGCGACCCCAACCCCCATGTGGGCTTCGGTGCCGGCCTGCACTTCTGCCTCGGCGCGCCGCTGGCCCGCATCGAGCTGCAGGCAGCCCTGGCCGCGCTCCTCGACCACGCCCCGACCTGGGCGCTGGCCGCCGAACCGGTCCAGCGCCCCACCTTCGTCCTGCGCGGCTACACCGCCGTCCTGTTGACCCAGCCACCAGCACGTACCTGAACCTGCACTTGCCGAATCCTCACAGGCGAACAGGTCCGCGCTGTCGTCATGGCGTTCCAACAGCGCCACGACCACAGCCAGCACCTCCGGGTCGGCAACCGCCTGCACGCGTCGCCGGCCACTTTGGCGGGATAGTCGAAGATGATCTGGTCGCCGTCGATCTCCACATGCTCGCGCCGCATCGTCGTCAGACCGTAGGAGTCGTTGCGATCGGCATACTCCTCACCGCCGATGCGGAAGAATCCGACATCGAGCAAGCGCGCCGCGGCCGCCAGCACCCGCTCCCGGCTCAGCGTCGGCGCCCGCAGGTCCTTCTCGATCCGCTCCCGCAGCCGGGGCAACCGGGCCGCCACCTTCTTGGCCCACAATTTCTCGCTGGTCGCGGCGTCGCAGAGCATGATCGCGAAGCCGCGGACGTTCTCGTCACGTCCGCGTGACGGGCCAGCGGCGAGCAGCAGGCCCCGCGAGTTCATGTCGGCCATGTCCGCGAAGTGTGCGTCTCGGACACGCGTTTCCTCCTCGGGGGCCAGCGGCCGGATAGCCGTCCGGGCGCACCAAGGTGACGAGCGTGTAGCTGGTGAGCTTCATCGGGCGCCGACCAGCGGGGCTCCGGTCTCGACGAATGTCTTCAGGCCGCCCAGCGCGAACATCCAGCCCGGTCTCGTCCGGGCTGTCCTCGCCGAGGTCGCCATCATGTCCTCCTGCTGTGGTGCTCGGGCCAGCGCGGACGACATTATCATCAGCCGGACTCATGGCCGCGTGCGAGTCACCTTCTAAGGGCCTCGCGGAAGGTGCCTTGTTATGAAGCTTTCTTTGTCTATTTGCTGACGATCAAAGTTGTGACCAGCGCAGATGCCCGGCGGTGAATCCCGAGGCTAGAGGTGAAGTGGGCGAATCGGTGCGCCTACCAGGGTCGGGTCGGTCTTCCAGTCGGCGTCGGGGACGTCGATGTACAGCTCGATCTCATTCCCGTCCGGGTCGTGGATGTAGAGGCTGTGGGTGACGGTGTGGTCGGACGCGCCGGCGATCGTCACACCGGCCGCGGTGATGTGGGCGAGTGCCTCGCGCAGCTCGTCGTCGTTGTCGCCGACTTTGAGCCCGAAGTGGTACATCCCGACGCGGCGTCCGGCTGGAATCGGCTTTGCGTTCTCGCCCACTTCGATGAGCAGCAGCTCGTGGTGTGTCCTCGGGCCGGCCGAGAACGCCGCGGCCGGGATGCGGCGCGAAGCCGGCGCCGGGGCCAAGGGGTCGGGCAGGACTTGGCGCCAGCCCAGGACGTCCCGGTAGAAGGCGGCCGACCGGTCGATGTCCCTCACGTACAGGACGAGATGTCCGAGTTCCTTGATCTTCATGTCAGGTCTCCTGACGGTTCAAGTGGCCGAGTGATCCGTTTACCAGCGGACTGGGAGAAGCGGGCACACCATGCGCTGACGTCCGCGGTGGCGGGGATCCGCACCAGGAAGCTGTCGCGCTCGTGTCCGACCTCATGGCGGACGCTGACAGGACGACGGGGAAAGGGCGCCGGCGCCATCTGTGATGGAAGATCTCTGCGGCCCTGCCGGGTGGACTCCGGCTGGTACCCGCGCCGTTTCGTTGTGGGTGGGTACCAGCCGGGTCGGCGGCCGCTTCGGTGTGTATCCCCGGACGTTCTGGTCAGCGGCAGCGGTCGGTGCGTTGTGCTGTCAGTCGCCGATCTCGATGACGATCTTTCCGCGGGCGGTGCCGCTGGCGAGGGTGGCTAGCCCGTCGGTGGCGTTCTCGAGGGGCAGGACGGTGGTGATGTCGACTTTGAGGGTGCCGGCGGTAACCTGCTCGGCGAGTTCCGCGATGACCTCGCGGACGGGGGTGGCCATGACGCTGGTTCCGGTCAGGCCGAGCGCGGCGAGGGCCTGTTCGTCGGCGGCGCCCAGGGTGCTGGCGACCTTCCCGCCCTTGCGGACCAACTCGAGGGGCGCGGTGTCGGGGGTGTAGGCCACGAGGTCGATCAGGGCGTCGACGCCGTCGGGGTAGACGGTGGCCACCTGCTGGGCGACCGGGCCGGCGGTGTAGTCGATGACGGTGGTCGCGCCGAGCGTGGTCAGCCGGTCGGTGTCGACGGCGGTGGCGGTGGCGACGACGGTGACGCCGCGGGCGGCGAGCAGCTGGACGGTGTAGGAACCGACGCCGCCGCCGGCTCCGACGACGAGGACGGTCTGACCGGGCCGCGGTTCGATAGCGTCGACGGCGGCCTTGGCGGCGGCCGCGGCGAGGGGGAGCGCGGCGGCGGCGGTGAAGTCGAGGCCGGTCGGCTTGCGGGTGACCGCGGCGGCGGGCAGCAGCGCGTACTCGGCGAGAGTGCCGGCCTGGATCGGTGGAACGAGCAGCATGTGGCCGATCACCTCGTCGCCGATGGCGACGTGGTCGACGCCGGCTCCGACGGCCTCGACGACGCCGGCGGCGTCACGGCCGAGGACCAGCGGGTACACATGCGGGAGCATCTCGGCCATCATCCCGGCGGCCAGGGCGTTGTCGAGGGCGTTGAGACCAGCCGCCTTCACGCGGACCAGCACGGTGTCCTCGACGGGTGCGGGGACCGGCAGGTCGGACAGGCGGGGCTGCTCGCCCGCAGCCGGGACGTTCAGTGCGCGCATGGGTGCTCCCTGGGGGATCGGATCGATGACGACACCGGTGATGAGCGGGCGGCGCGGCCGCCAGGCGCCCTCCGGCAGCCCGCCATCAAGTTGAAGCTTCAATAAAAAACTAGGCGCAAATGCTTGACGTGTCAAGTAGTTTGCGATCTTGGTTTTGTTGATGCTTCAAGCTAGGCTGGCGGTGTGGACGCGCAGCAGCCGCGCTGGCTGACCGACGAGGAGATGCAGACCTGGTTGGCCCTCGCCAGGGTGCTGATCAGGCTCCCGGCCGCGCTCGACGACCAGCTCCAGCGGGACGCCGGGATCAGCCACTTCGAGTACCAGGTGTTGGCGATGCTGTCCGGGGCACCCGAGCGCACCCTGCGTATGAGCGCCCTGGCCGTCTTTGCCGGCGGATCGGCCTCCCGGCTCTCCCACGTGGCCGGGCGGCTGGAGAGGGCGGGCTGGGTACGCCGCACACCGGACCCCGCCGACGGCCGCGGCACCTTGGCGACCCTCACGGACGCGGGCTGGGAGAAAATCGCCGCGACCGCTCCCGGGCATGTCGAGACGGTCCGCGCCCTGGTCTTCGATCCGCTCACTCGCGTGCAGCAGCGGCAGCTGGGCGACATCGGGCGCCGCATCGCACGCACCGTCGATCCTGACGGTAGCGACCTCGACAGCTTCTCCGGCTGAGTCGTCTACAGACGGCTCCGTCGCGGATTCGGCGCCGGCTCAGCGGCTACTTCTCTGAACCACGGCGGAGTGCGCCACTGGCCGATCGCCCCGTCCCGATTCGCTGCCCTCGGCATGGCCGTACCCGAGATCCGCAGGCTGATCGCCGCCCTGCTCCACCGCGTCCACCCCACCGACTTCGTCTGGACCTGGTCGGACTGGCGCCGACGCCGCCAACACCAGGCCCGACGCCGCCACTACAAACAACAAGGACATACCCAAAGTCGTTGCAGAATCGGGAAACCGCTGAAGACGAGAATCCGCCCGCCTGCCAGGACGGGCTGCCGCCGGATCCAGTTCGTGGCCGGGGTCGTCGACATCGAGCGCGGCGCCGCCGGTCGCGGATCGCGCGGCGCCGCCGGCGCCGACGGCTTCGACCAACTCCTTTCCGGGCTGCCCGCCGACCAGTTCGCCGCCCTGCGCGCGGCCGGCGCGGCATATGTGTCCGTGCCCTCCGAGGAGGTCTTCTCCTACGGCATGGCCCGTTTCCTCGACGGCATCGCCAGTGAGCTGTCCGCCGCCGGCGGGTCCGGCACGTCGCCTCCCGTGGATCCCTGACAGCGGGAACCGCGGCAACCGGCCTGGCACGGGGCGCGAGCCTTTGGCGAGATTCGGCTGTCAGACGTTGTCAGGCCACTTCGAGCCGCGGCGCGCAGGCAGGCGGCCGCGGACGGAACCGCGTCAGATCTGCTCGAAGGTACGAAGCGGCTTCCGGCCGTCCCAGCCGGACGCGGCCTGGTGGACAAGAGTCGCTATGCCGTCCGTGGCGGCTGTGACCTCCATGATCTCGACTATCGTCGCAGGCCCGGCGGGAGGCTCAACATAGGCGTAACGAGCGGCGCCGCCCCCGTCACCCGACCACACCACGGGCCATCCGGCGGCGTCGACGGATCGCATCGTGGCATCGAAGTCGGTGGTCCACCAAGCCAGCTGGTGGAACCCCTCCGACCCGGACTCGAGGAACTCGGTGTAGATGCTGGGTGTGTCGTCCTCCTGGCAGATCAGTTCTACCTGCAGGTCACCCGTGTTACCGAAGGCGATCGACAGGGGGACCGTGCAGGGCCGGCCTCGGTAGCTCCCGCTTTGCGACTGCCCACGCATGACATACCAGGGCCCGACCCCCAGCGCGAGCCAGCTGGCCAGGGCCTGATCGAGATCGCGGACGACGTAGCCGATCTGGCGCACGGCTCCCGGAAGAACGGCCGGCGCGACAGCTGAGCCGGGGTGTGGGCGCATCAGTGCCTCCTGCGGTTGGTTGGTCCTCGGCTGAGTCCATGGGTCGGCTGAGTCCATGGGGTGGGGCGGCTGCCTGTGCCCTGGCCGCCGGACACGACGACGGGCGGTCGTTCTCTCGCGGATCTCGCTCTCAACCCGCGGATCACGGCATGAGGCCGCCGGGACCAGGAACTGGATGGTGCGGCCTGGCCGGGCGCGCGGGTGTGGTCACGGGATATGGACGGGTAGCTTCTCCCAGCCGCGTACCGTTGACGTGCGGGCCTGCACGGCGTTGTCCCAGTCGACCTCCCAGGTGGGGAATCGGCGCAGCACCTCCTCGAGCGCCACCCTGCCCTCGAGGCGAGCCAGCGCCGCGCCCAGGCAGTGGTGGATGCCGTAGCCGAAAGAGAGGTGGCGGCCGACGTCGCGGTGGATGTCGAAACGGTCGGGGTCCGAGAACCGGCGCTCGTCCCGGTTGGCGGAGCCGTTGAGGAGCAGGATGACACTGCCCGCGGGAACGGGCCGACCATGGTGCTCGACGTCATGGAGGACGTATCGGGCCTGCACGGGCGAGGGGGACTCGTAACGGAGGAGTTCCTCGACCGCGTTGGGAATTAGCGATGGGTCCTCGACGAGCTCACTGCGTTGGTCCGGGTGCTCGGCGAGCAGCTTCCCGGCCCAGCCGATGAGCCGTGCTGTCGTTTCGTTGCCGGCTCCGGCGAGCAGGTAGACGTAGTTGAGCACCTCTTCCCGGTTCAGGGTGCGGGTGGTGCCGGTCTCGTCCTCGAACTCCGCGTTGAGGAGTTCCGTCATGAGATCGTCGGAGGGGTGCTTGGACCGCCACTCGATATAGGCGGCGAACGGTTCGGTGAGGCTCATGTCCGGCGGCGCGAGATCGTCGCCTTCCTCAAGGCGCAAATTGTCGTCGAAGAGGGTCCGGATCGCTTCCTGATCTTCTTCGGGAATTCCCAGGAGATAGCCGATGATACGCATGGGCATCGCCGCGCCCAGGTCGGCGACGAAGTCGAATCCTCCTGATCCGACGAGGGGGTCGAGGGAATGGCGGCAGAACTCGCGGACCTTTGGTTCGAGCGCGTTCATCTTCCTGGGCGTGAATACCCGGGCCATGACGCCGCGGTGGACCTGATGGACGGGCGGGTCCTCGAAAAGGATCGACCCCGGTGGAATCGGAGCATTAGCCCTGATGAGCTCGAGGAGGGTGCCCCTGCCTGACCGGTAGGTCTGCCAGTTGCTCAGGCAGGGCTCGACGTCCTCGAATCGGCTTAACGCGTAGAAGTCGTGCCTGTCGTTGTAGTAGAGCGGCGCCTCGTCGCGCATCCGTCGCCATGTTGGATAGGGGTCCGCGTCGATCTGGAAGTCATAAGGGTCGTAGTAGAGGTCGCTGTCGGGGGTCGTCACTGGCATATCAGGACTTCTTTCTTCTGGTGAATGGGGTGCCTGTTCTGTGGCGGCGCGTCCACGGCGGCGACGGTTGCCGGAAAGATCGTATTTGCGCGGGAGTGCCGTGCGTGTCAGTTACCGGGAGCCACGCCAAAGCTCTGTCGGCCTACTGAGGGCGCCAGGTGTCACGGCGCGCGCCCGGCCACGCGCCGACCGCGGTGGCGCGGCGGTTCGATGCTCAGACCTTCGGCCAGGCCAGCGCCTTCGTCTCCAGGTACTGTTCGAACCCCTCGACGCCGTTCTGCCGGCCTATACCGCTGTGCTTGTAACCGCCGAAGGGCAGGTCGGCGCCATACGGAGTGCCGCCGTTGATGCCCAGGTCGCCGGTGCGGACGCGGCGAGCCACGGCCAGCGACCGCTCAAGGGAGCCGGAGAACACGGCGCCCGAAAGCCCATAGCGGCTGTCGTTGGCGATCCGGACGGCGTCATCGTCGTCGTCGAAGGGGATCACGACGAGAACCGGTCCGAATATCTCCTCCTGGGCGATCGTCATCGAGTTGTCCACGTCGGTGAACAGGGTGGGCTCGACGTACCAGCCCTTCGACAGGTGCCGAGGGCGCCCGCCGCCGAGGGCAAGCGTCGCGCCTTCCCGGACACCGCGCTCGATGTAGCCGAGCACGCGGTCGCGTTGCTTCGCCGAGATCACCGGGCCCATCATCACGTCCGGACGCTGCGGGTCGCCGTAGGGCGCCGCCGCCAGCGCGGCCTTCAGGATTTCGACGCCTTCGTCGTAGCGCGACCGGGAAAGCAGCATCCGAGTCTGGATGGCACAGCCCTGCCCGGCGTGGTAACAGACCCCCAGGCCGGTCGTGACCGCCGCCGGGAGGTCGGCGTCGTCCAGCACGATCGTCGCCGACTTGCCGCCGAGTTCGAGAAAGACCCGCTTCAGCGTGGCGGCCCCCTTCTCCATGATCCGCTGACCCACCGCGGTCGATCCGGTGAAGGAAATGAGGTCGACCTGCGGCGACAGGGTCAGCTGCTCGCCAACCAGGTGGTCCGAGGAGGTGACGACGTTGACGACGCCGGGCGGGATGTCGGTGCGCTCGGCGACGAGGCGACCGATTCTGGTGGCGTTCCAGGGTGTGTCCGGAGCGGGCTTGAGCACCACTGTGTTTCCAGTGGCAAGCGCCTGGCCGAGCTTGTTCAGCGCCACCTCGAACGGGAAGTTCCAGGGCACGATCGCGCCGACCACGCCGACCGGCTCCTTCCAGACGCGTCGCTGGGTGAGCACGCCCATGGCGGGGGCATCCGGGAGTTCGGCCTCCCACCGGAACTCCTCGATCAGCTTCGCCGGGTAGCGGAGCGCGCTCGCCAGCGGATCGTCGAGCTGCGGGCCGTTCGTCACCATGCGCGGGCAGCCGACCTCGAGGATGAGCTCCTCCCGGAGTTCGGCCTGCTCAGCCTCCAGCGCGTCCTGCAACTGTTCGAGGCAGCGCTTGCGCAGCGCCCGGTTGGTCGACCAGTCCGTCTCGTCGAACGCGCGCCGGGCCGCGGAGATGGCCCGCCGCATCTCCGTGTTCGACGCGTCAGCGACCTGGCCTAATGTCTCCTCGGTGGCTGGATTGATGTTGTCAAACGTCTTGCCCGAGTCTGCCTCGACGAGCTCTCCATCGATGAGAATCCTCGTTTCGGAGCCAATCTTCCGGGTTTCAGGCACGGTTCCCCTGCCGCTCAGCTTGGTGTCGGTGTTCGGGCTCGTTGTCGGCGCGCGTTCAGACCGGGTCCGCGGCACGCGCGTCCCGCCGTCGGGTTTTCGGCCGGAATGGATGGAAGTCCCGTGGTGGAGTGCGCGGGTGCCGGCCCCGGCGTTGCTGATCGACCGGCGCGGTACTAGCCGGTGTCGTCCCGTCGGCGGCGTGGCTTCTTGGGCTCGCGCAGTTGCAGCGCGTTGATGTAGATTCTGGTGATCTGTTCGACGGCGGTGTCGAAGTCGTACCCCGAGTCGTCCTGCAGAAGGGACTGTTCGGCGAACCGTATGGTCATCACGGCCAGGGCGTCGGTCACGATGACAGGGTCGAGGGCTGGGTCCGCGAGACCACGTTGCTGCAGCTGTTCGATCGAATGCGCCATCTCCTTCACATGCTGCTGGTAGAACTGGGTCCAGAGCACCCGGATCTGCTCGTTGTGGCGCGACACCTGCTCGATCACGCCCATGATCCGCGCTTCCTTGCGGTGGGCCTCGAGGCGGGTACGCATGGCCGCGGCGACGCGCTCGTGCGGCGTGGCGGTGGAAGTCGGGTCCAGGATGATGTCCACGCCGGCGTTCAGCGTGTGATCGAGCGCCGCCGCCACCTCACGCAGGATGTCCTCCTTCGAGTCGAAGTAGTGGTAGAAGGCGCTGTGGGTCAGGCCGGCCCGTTCGGCGACGTCCGAGATCCGAGCCTCGTGGAAGCCCTTCTCCTCGAAGACCGCCTTCGCGGCCTCTACCAGGCGCGCCCTCGTCTCGGCCCCCCGGCGCGAGCGCGGGCCGTCGTCGTCCCAGCGCTGAGCGCGGAGCCGAGCATCGGCGCCGGAGACGGCGGGCGACGCCGTCGCCTGGCTTGGCTGGGGGAGGGGCTCCATCTGCTGCTCCTTCAGGGCCGCCAGGCGACGGCGCGGCGGCGGTTCCATAGGGCGGGCTGGTCCGTCGTTGGTTCTGACGCGGTGATCGGCTCGGTCGGGCAGGAACGCACACGTGGGGAGGGCCCGACGGCCCGCTGACCGTGGGTCGGCCGCGGGGGCGGCTGACCCATGAGACACCTCCTTGCGTCGCTGCCCACGCCCGGCCGCGAATACCTCGGACCGGACGATGCCAGAAACGCGACGGTCCCAGGTCCGCGAGGCGTGCTGTTGGCCGACGGGCGCGTTCCGACGGACACTCGGCGCGTGGCACCACGGCGCCGGGCGCGGCGACCCCTGCCGACAACCTCCTCGACGGCGGTGTCGGGGGCGCGGGATCTCCCGCCTGGGGCTGCCTCGATCAGCCGGTCGCCGAACGGCACTCGCTGCTCGCGTCCGACCTCTGGTGTCTCCATCACCGCTCACCCGCTCTTTGCGCCCAGGTGCTGTTGCCGCCTGGCAGTCGTCAGGCGGCTCCTGCCGCAAGCCTGATGTTCCAGGGCCGCAGCCTGATGAAGTCGACATGATCGTGAAAAAAGTTTGACGATCATGTCTGGAAAAGTTGACGTCAATGTAGACGGTCTTCGACGGGTCGGCAAGCGCCTGCTGCCCCGCTGGGACTCGTTGGGCCCGGTCACGGACCCATGCATCCGGTCGCGAGTCGCCGTCCGGTTCGGAGGGGCGACGACTGGCTCGATGACGGACGCACTTCGCGGTCGGTCACGACACCTCGCGGTGGCGGCGCGGGCGTCACTGGTGGCCGCGCCCGCGGCCGGGTTGACCGGCCGGGGCGTGCGGGTCGCCGGCTCCGGCGCGGCGCGGCGCGGGTCAGGCGAGTGCGCGCCTCACACCCGTTCGCTATGCATTGTGACCGAACGTGGGCGGAAGGTGATCGACGTCTGGGTCTTGACTTTGACATAGAGAGCTGTGACTGTTCCTCACGTTCTGGCCAGTCGGGTCGAGCGGGCGTGCTCACCTAGCCGGACGACGTCATGGACCGACGCATGCCGGCGACAGAACGGTTGCGAACCGGGATGCTTCCGGGGCGGTCGTGGCCACCCGGCCATCAGACGCCTCGGTGAGTGGCCGGATTCTCTGACCACTGTGAGCGAAACGCGCCTTCGGTGCGTTTCGCTACCCGTCGCGGAAGCTTCCCGCGCCAACGTGATGGCGTTCGGGCTGTTTTAGCGACCTCCCATTCTACGGATTCCGCGCGGCATGCCGCGATTTCGGTCTGAAACCGCGTCGCCGGCATCGTGGCGGCCGCCGCGGCCAGGTCGCCGGCAACGCGACGACCCAGTGACTACCAAGGGGAAGGTCATCCAAGCATGAGGTTCCGGAACGGTCTGTTACCCGTGTTAGCGACAATGCTGGTCCTGGCGGCGGCCTGCGGCGGCAGCGGCGCCGACGGCACCGACGGCGCGGCCTCGGCGGATTCGAGCGCCGGCACGACGGTCGCGCTGTCGCGCTCCACCGCCAGCAGCCCCGCCACCTGGACGTCGATCCCGGTCTCGGGCGACCTGCAGTGCTCTGGCCAAGCCCCCGACCCGACCCAGGGCATCACCGACACCAGCATCAAGATCGGCGGCCTCGGGACGCTCAGCAACTCCGGAACGTCCACCTACCAGGAGACGGACCTGGGGGCGCGGGCCCGGTTCGCCCGGGAGAACGCCGCCGGCGGCGTCTTCGGCCGCAAGATCGACTATATCGGCATGTCCGATGACGGGCTCAGCGCGCAGCAGAACGCCGACGTCGGCAAGAAGCTGGCCGAGAACGAGAAGGTCTTCGCGGTGGCCCCGGTGGCCACGTCGATCTCGGCCTACGCGGACTCGCTGTGCGCGAACAAGGTGCCGGCGTTCGGCTGGTCGTTCAACAACGGCCTGTGCAACCGGGCGAACACCTTCGGCATCACCGGCTGCCTGCTCCCGGACAAGTACAACTCGATCCAGGTCGGTCCCTACGTCGAGCTGCTGGCCGACAAGTCCGACAAGAGCGTCGTGCTGCTGGGCGTCGACAACGCCTCCGCCAGGCAGGGGGTCGCGGACACGAAGCGCTCCCTGGAACGGGCCGGGCTGAAGGTCGTCATGACCAGCAACACGCTGCAACTGGGGCAGCCGCCCGCGGATCCGTCCACGCTGGTTCGGCAGATCATGACCGCCAACAGCGGCAAGCCGCCGGCGATGATCTACCACGTCACCGACTTCGTGAACGTCACCGCGCTCGTCCAGACGCTGACCGCGGCCGGCTACCAGGGCATCCAGATCAGCGCGGTGGGCTATGACCCGCGGCTGGCCGGTCTGAAGGCCCTGGACGACACCTACACGTATCTCCAGTGGCTGCCGTTCCAGACGACGGACAACGCGGTGGTCCGGCAGATGACGGATGACATCGCCAAGTACGGCGAGGGCGCGGGGCTGTCGATCACCACGGCGATGGGGTGGATCACGGCCGACATGGTGATCGCGGGCCTCAAGGCGACCGGCAAGGATCTCACCGTCGACAAGTTTCTGAGCACGTTGAACGGCCCCGATTTCCACTACGGTGACGGCATTTTCCTCGGGCGGACCGCCTGGCCGGAGAACCACTACTACGCGGCGCCGTGCGCCACCGCCACCAATCTGAAGGACGGAAAGTACGCCCTGGCCGTCCCGCTCGTCTGCAACGACCCCTACGCCGACTAGTCCGTCCCGTGGGCCAGGTGGGTGGGAAAGGCGGAAGCCTTTCCCACCCACCTGGCGAAACCTGTGTCGGCGGGAGCGCCGGGCCGGGAAAACCCGGCGGCACCCCTCGACCGTTACAGGCCTGAACGGGCCGAAGAAGGAGCGGGTGTGGTTGCGACCAGGCCTGGCCGCGACGCCGTCGCGGCCACAGCGGGCCCGGCCCTGGAGGTCCGCGGTGTGACCAAGCGTTTCGGCGGGCTGACGGCCATTCGGGAGGTATCGCTGCGGGTGGAGGCGGGTGAGGTCCGCGGCCTGATCGGCCCGAACGGCGCCGGCAAGACCACCCTGTTCGACATCATCTCGGGGCTGACCCCGCCCACGTCGGGGACCGTGCACCTGGACGGGTCCGACGTGACCCGCCAGATGCCGGAACGGCGGGCGCGGTCCGGGGTGCGCCGCACGTTCCAGCGCACCCAGCTGTACGGCCGGCTGTCGGTGGAGGACAACGTGCTGGCGTCGATGGAGTGGCGCGGGGGCGGCGGCGGTCTGGTGGCCGACCTGGTCGCCGCGCCCAGCCGCCGACGGCGGGAGGCCGAGCGGCGGGAGCGGGCGACCGCGGTGCTCGAGGCGTGCGGGCTGGCCGACCTGCGACACCGGCCGGCCGGCTCGCTGCCGATCGGTCAGGCGCGGCTGGTCGAACTGGCGCGGGCGATCGCCGACCGGCCCCGGCTGCTGCTGCTGGACGAGCCGACGTCGGGGCTGTCGGCACAGGAGACGGAACGTTTCGGCGAGCAGATCCAACGGCTGCGCTCCGATGGGGTGGCGGTACTTCTCGTCGAGCACGACGTGGGCTTCGTCATGGGCCAGTCGGACCGGGTGGTCGTGCTGAACCTCGGCGCGGTGCTCGCGGAGGGGACGCCGGACGAGATTCAGGCGCACCCCGAGGTCCGAGCGGCCTACCTGGGCTGACCGGGCGACTGATCTGACTGATCTGACCGACCGACTGAACGGCCGACCGGATCTGCGGCGAAGGGCAAAGCAGTGGAGGAGTTCCTCAACCTGGTCGTCGGCGGCATCGTCGCCGGCGGTCTTTATGCCATCCTGGCGGCCGGCGTCGTCCTGACCTACCAGACGTCCGGCATCTTCAACTTCGCGCACGGCGCGGTCGCTTTCGCCACCGCGTACCTGTTCGTGCAGCTGAACGTGACCGCTGGAATCCCAGTCGTCCCGGCGGCGGTCATCGCCGTCCTGGTCTTCGCGCCGCTGCTGGGGTTCGTGCTGGACCGGCTGATCTACCGGCGGCTCACGCAGTCCTCGGTGGCGGTGAAGATAGTGGTTCCGGTCGGCCTGCTGATCGCGGTGCCCGGGATCTGCCTGTTCGTCTCGGACCGGTTCAACCTGTGGTTCGGCTGGCACATCGCCGGGATCGAGGAGCTGTTCCTGATCCCGGGGCTCGGGCCGACTCCGAAGAAGGTGTGGACGGTCGGCACCGTCCTGGTGGACAGCAACCAGGTCGCCGTCTTCGGCGCGGCCGTCCTGACGGCGGCGGGCCTGTGGCTGCTGCTGCGGCGGACGAGGCTGGGCCTGCGGATGCGGGCGGTGGTGGACCGGCGCGGCCTGGCCGCGCTGCGCGGGATCGACCCCGACCGGACGTCCGCGATCTCCTGGATGCTCGGCAGCTTCCTGGCAGGGCTGGCCGGGGTGCTGCTCGCTCCGATCTTCACGCTCAACACCCCGGTGTTCACGACCGTGGTGCTGATCTCGACGCCGGCCGTCGTGTTCGCTCGATTCAGATCGATCCCACTGGCGCTGGCCGGCGGCCTGCTGATCGGGGTCCTGCAGAACCTCGTCGTCGGCTACGCCCACTTCGCCGAGAACATCACCGGGTTCTCGACGTCGGTGCCGTTCATCCTGCTGTTTCTCCTGCTGGTCGTGTTCGCCGTCGACCGCGGCCGCCGGGCCGGTACCCAGACCGACGACGACCCGCCCGCGCCGTCCTACGGCGAGGAGTCGAGACGGCGGAAGGCGATCGTGTGGTCCGCGTGGTCGGTCGCCGTCCTGGCCTACGCGCTGTTCTTCGCGGACGACTACTGGCAGTCGCTGATCATCCGAGGGCTGGCGCTGTCCGTGGTCCTGCTCTCCTTCACCGTGGTGACCGGCGTGGGGGGCATGGTCAGCCTCGCGCAGGCGGCGTTCGTCACCGCCTCCGGCATCACGGCCGGTTGGGTGGTCAGCCACCACTGGCCCTTCGCCGTCGCGCTGGTGCTGGGAACGCTCGTCGCCACCGTGATGGGCGTGGTGGTATCGCTGCCCGCGCGGCGACTCGGCGGGCTGCCACTGGCGTTGGCGACACTGGCGCTGGCCTACATCTGCCAGAACCTGTTCTTCCAGCTGCGCGGCGTGAGTCGCAACGACGTCGGCGGATGGGTACTGCGGCCACCCGCGCTGGGGCCCGTGGATCTCGCCGACTCCCGGTCTATGATCATCTTTCTGGCCATCGTGCTTGGCCTCGTCGTCCTGCTGGTCCGGAACCTGATCCGGTCGAGTTCGGGCCGGGCGATGGCGGCGCTGCGGGCCACCGAGCCGGGGACGGTGACCATCGGGGTCTCCGCCGCCCGCACGAAGACCGCGGTGTTCGCCCTGTCGGCGGCGATCGCCGGCCTTGGCGGCGTGCTGCTCGCCGTGTCGTCCGGCCGCGTCACCCACCTCGACTACCCGGTCGAGACCGGTCTGTTCTGGCTGGCCACGGTGGTCGTGTTCGGGGTGCGCCGGCCAGGCGGCGCGGTGATCGCGGCCTTCGGCGCGGCGGTCAGCCCCGAACTACTCAGCCACGTCGCGCAGACCTCGTACCTGCCGCAGGTGCTTTCCGGCCTGGCCGCGATCAACCTCGCGCAGAACCCCGACGGGATCCTCGCTCTCACCGCCCAGCAGCGGTTCGAGCGCCGGCGCCGGCGGGAGGAACGCGCCTTGCGCAAGGAGGCCGGCACAGCCGCGGCCGCACCGCCCGTGACCCCGGCCTCCGTGCCCACCGAGGCCCTGCCGGCCGAGGCTTCGTCGTCGTCGGGCGCCGCGGGCGCCATGGATGCCTCTGACAAGCCCTTGGTGCTCGAGGTCGCGGGCGTGCGCGCGGGATACGGCGCCGTGGAGGTGCTGCACGGGGTCGACCTGGCCGTGCGTGCCGGCGAGGTGCTCGCCCTGATCGGCGCGAACGGCGCCGGCAAGTCGACGTTGTGCTCGGTCGTCACCGGGGGCGTGCCGGCGACGCGGGGAACGATCCGGCTCGGCGGCGCCGACGTGACGGGCCTGCCACCGCACCAGCGGGTCCGCCACGGCGCCTTCCTCATCCCCGAGGGCCGGGGCATCTTCCCTGCCCTGACCGTGGACGAGAACCTTTCGCTGTGGCTGCCAGCCGAAGGGGACCGGGAATCCGCCTACCGCCGGTTCCCGGTGCTCGGCGAACGCCGCGGCCAGCTCGCCGGATCGCTGTCCGGCGGCGAGCAGCAGATGCTCGCGCTGGCGCCCGCCCTCGTGAAGCCGCCAGCCCTGCTGATCGTCGACGAGCCGTCGCTCGGCCTGGCCCCGCTCATCGTGGCCGAGGTCTACGCGGCGCTGCGAGAACTGCGCGCGGCCGGTACCGCGATCCTGCTGGTCGAGGAGAAGGCGCACGACGTGGTCGCGCTCGCCGACAGCATCGCCTTCATGGCCGTCGGGCGGGTGGCCTGGCAACGGCGGACCGCCCAGGTCGACTCGGACCTGCTGGTCCAGTCGTACCTCGGCATCAGCGATGTCCCGCCCGGTTCTCGCGAGCGACCGGCGGCCGAGGACGCCGCCCCCGTGGCCGGGACCGGTGCCACCGACACCGGCGGTCGCGCGGCTCACCCGGTGATCGGTCCCCGTCGTTAGTCCCTGTCGTTAGTCCCTGGGATTCGGGCCGGGAACCGCCTGGATTGCGCGGTCCGCGCCCAGCCGGTCATGTCACCGGGTTCCGCTCCGAACCGCGATGCCCCGACCAGTCGCCAGCCAACGGACCACAAAGGAGAGTCATGAAAGCCGTACGTGCCGCGGAAGGCGGCGTCCAGGTCGTCGATCTCCCCGAGCCACCCGGCACCGGCGAGCTCCTTCAGATGCGTTCGGCGAGCATCTGCAGCTCCGACCTGCTGTACATCTCCTACGGCCTGCGCTACATCCTCGGCCACGAGCTCGCCGGCGTCGACGCGGGCGGCAACGCCTTCATCGTCGAGGCCCTCTACGGCTGCGGGGAATGCGACCAGTGCCAGCGCGGCCTCTACAACCGCTGCCCGACGCACGGCGAGCGCGCTCTCGGTTTCAGTGTCGACGGCGGCATGGCCGAGCAGTTCCGCGCCCCCGCCACCCGGCTGGTCCCGCTGCCGGCAGGCCTCGACGTGCGCGACGCGTCCATCGTCGAGCCGGCGTCGGTCTCCTGGCACGCCTTACGGCTCGCCGGCACCGGACCGGACACCCGGGTCGCCGTCGTCGGCGCCGGCGCGCTGGGCCTGCTCGCCGTCGCCGGCGCCCGTCGGCAGGGAGCCGAGGACGTCGCCGTCGAGGCGCGCTACCCGCACCAGATCGAGGCGGCGGAGCGCCTCGGCGCGAAGGCCGGCCCCGACGGCCTGTACGACGTGGTGGTCGAAGCGGCCGGGAACCCGGCCGCGCTCGCCCGCGCGATCGACCTCGTCGCCCCCGGCGGCACGGTCGTCGTCGTCGGCGTCTACATGGGCAAGATCGAGATTGACTGGCCCACGCTGTTCTTCCGCGAGGGACGGGTCATCCCCTCCCTCGGCTACTGCGGTTACAGCACCGGACGCGAGATGGCGGACGCCGCGGCGATGCTCGCCGACGACCCCGAGATCACCCGGGCGCTCATCACCCACCGCTTTCCGATCGAGGACGCCGATGAGGCGTTCCGGGTCGCCGGTGACAAGAAATCGGGCGCCATCCGGGTCGTGATCGAACCGTAGGAAGCGTCGAGGAGGGCTGCCGGCGGTGGCGAACAGAGGCCGGACCTGGCGCGCGAGGAGACGAGCGCGCGGGGACGTGGAACAGAAGCTCGAGGAGCTGGCGGCCCGGCTGCGCGCGGCGGAGGATCAGCTGGACATCCTCCGCCTGCTCAACCGCTACGGCCCGCTGGTCGACAGCGGGTCGGCCGCCGAAGCGGCCGACCTGTGGGTCGCCGGCGGCGGCTATGACTTCACCGGCGTGACCGGCGATGGCACCCGCGTCGAGGCACCGCGGGGACTGGCCGCCCTGTACCAGACCGACGTGCACACGGACCTGGTCGCCACGGGCGTGGCTCACCTCACGGCCAGGCCCCACATCACCCTGCACGGCGAGACGGCGGACGCGGTCGGCTACTCCCTCGTGATCCGGCGGGAGGACGACCACTGGTACCTCTGGCGAGCCGCGATCAACCACTGGGCGCTGGCACGTACCGCCGACGGTTGGCGCATCACAGAGCGCTACAACCGCGTACTGGACGGATCCCTCGAATCTCGCGCGACCATGCGCAGGATTCTTGCCGACCCGTAGACCACACTCAGCCGTCGCCGCGCCGGGGGACCGGACGGGCCGAGGCGACCTCACGGGCTCCCAAACCCGCCCGGGCGCCGCCCGGCTCCGCCGCATAATCGGAGGTTGCGATGCCATTGGCGCTCTGCTGCATGTCCCATAGTCCGCTACTCGATATCACCGAGCAAAGCCCCGAGCTCGAGGCCGACGTTCGGGCGGCGCTGTCCGCCGCCCGCGCGTTCGCCGAGGACTTTGCCCCCGATGTCGTCGTCGTCTTCGCACCCGATCACTTCAACGGTTTCTTCTATCGCCTCATGCCGCCGTTCTGCGTCGGGATGGCGGCCACGACGGTAGGGGACTACGGCAGCTTGGCCGGCACCCTCCACGTGCCGACCGGCCTCGCGCAGGCCTGCGCGCAGGCCGTGCTCGCGGACGGTGTCGACCTGTCGATCTCCCATCGGATGAAGCTCGACCACTCCAGCGCGCAGCCGCTGCGTGAACTGTTCGGCGCGCTCGACGCCCGGCCGGTCATCCCGGTGTTCATCAACGCGGCCGCCGCCCCCCTCGGACCGTTGGCACGAACCCGCCAGCTCGGAGCCGCCATCGGACGGTTCTTCGGACGACGTGACGAGCGAGTGCTGCTGGTCGGCTCCGGTGGGCTTTCGCACGACCCTCCGGTGCCCACCCTCGACAGCGCGCCCGCGGCCATGGCCGAACGTCTCGTGTCCGGTCGTCCCCTGACGATCGAGGAGGCGGCGCGCAAACATACGGGCGCCATCGCCGAAGGCCTACGTCTCGCCGACGGTTCCAGCGAGCGCCGGCCACTGAGCCCCGCATGGGACACCGAGTTCCTCTCCCTGGTCACCAGCGGCGCGCTCACAGAGCTGGACGGCTGGAGCAACGACGAGATCGGTCAGCACGGGAGCGGCGCGCACGAGATCCGCGCCTGGATCGCTGCCTACTCCGCGCTGGACGCGGCGGGACCCTACGAGGCCACCTATCGCTACTACCGCCCAATCCCGGAATACATTGCCGGCTTCGCCGTCACCACCGCTCGGCCCGGCGGCGCTGACAACTGAGCCGGCCACCCGGGCGGACGCGGCATTTCCGCCCACGGCCGGGGCGGCCACCGCTCTGGCCCTCACCCCCCAGCACCACCGGTTCCGGCAAGGCCCGAGGCGGACGCCCGGCTGTGGCAATCCTGTCTGTGAGCGGAGGCTCGGTATGAACGTTGAAGACCTCATCCTGATCAGCGTCGACGACCACCTGGTCGAGCCACCGAACATGTTCGAGGGGCGGCTGCCCGCGAGGTTCGACTCGGTGAATCCGGCCGCGGTGCTCTCCGCGAGTGATCTCCGCTCCACCTCGCCAGGCGAAACGCCAGCTTGACAGTACGCGATCGGCGATCGCATACTGCGCCGGCCGGGGAGGATCGACGATCGCATGGGTGGACCGCGGGCTCGCCACCTATCGTCCAGGCCCTCGAGGCCGGTGGTGGCGCGGACACGATCCTTGGACGGATCAGCGACGACGGCACCAGCGACGGTCCTGCCCGGTGTCAGCAGGCGCATGCTCCGCCGTAGCCACAGGGCCTTCGGAAGGACGTGCTGGCCCCGGACGCGCCGACGCGTCCGGGCCAGCACGTCGCGTCTCCTACCCTCCGATCTGTGAACGCGCCGCGGCGTTCACCAGCTCCACCCCGTCCGCGGGGCGCAGGAAGCCGCGGACGACGCCGGCGGCGGTGGCCCTGCCCCACTGCGCGACGAAACCGCCGTGGTTCTTGTAGAGGCTGGCGATCTTTTCGGCGGTGAACGGCACGGTCGTTCCGAACAGCACGCAGAGCGCGGGCGTGTTCCCGACCCCGCCGAGCGCCGCGATGGGGGCGTCGACATGCGGGGACCGCACGCCGCCGAGCGTGTTGCCGTTGGCGTCCTTGGCGAACACCACGGGCGAGACGCCCGTCGTCTGCAGGGGCTGCGCGCGCGGCGGTTCCACGCGGTTCGTGACCCACTGGTTGAGCCAGTGGATGGCCGCGTCGAGCACCCAGTGCGCGCCCCCGGTGTTGACCGGCAGGTCGCACGCGCCGGCTGAGGTGTTGGTGGGCGGATTCTGCATGGATGCCAGGCCGCGGATCGCGCCCTGCCCGTCACCGATGTCCGTGCGCCCGATCTCCAGCCCGTAGTCGTCGAAGTGCGCCGTGCCCGCGACCTCCCACGAGCGGAATCGCTTCGTGTCCGGCTGGCGGCCGGCGAGGTTGCTGAAGGCGACATCCGTCTCGGCCTGGAAGACGAAGACGGGGACGTTGAGGTCGTCGCGGATCAGGGTCGCCGCGGGGGCTGGCACGATGGGTGTCGCGGCGGGCGGCGCCACCTGCGAGAGGGCCGAGCCGGTGGCGGCGCGGCTGTGCACGAGGTACCCGTCGTAGACCTGGGCAAGCGGGTGCACCGCGTCGATGTAGGTGATCAGGCGGGCCGCCGACTGCGACTCGCCGATGGAGATCAGCTTGCGCGGCTTCAGGCCGCCGAGCAGCTGCGCGGAGTTGGTGCGCAGCGCCTGGCCGACCTGCGAATAGATGTCGTACGAATAACTGTCACCGGGATGGGACAGCGGCGCGTAGCGCGCGGCGTTCCCCGGAATGGCCGGGCTGTTGCCCTTGGCGGTGTTGACGCCGATCCACTGGGCCGAGACGCCGACCCAGACGTAGCCTTCCCGGACCAGCTCGGTGTGGCTCATCGTCCAGTCCGGCGCGGCGTCAACGCCGCCGCTTACGTTGAGCCACTCGACGATGACACTGCCGTTGAACTTCTTCGGGTTGGCGGGCCGCCGGACCACCGCCCGCGTCGTGTACGGCGCGGTGCCGTTCGGCGTCACGGTCCACTTGCCGTCGCTGGTCAGGGGGCTGGCGGACGTGTAGCTGCTCGCGGTGCCCGAGAGGAAGAACTCCTTCTCCTGGTAGGCGATGGTGGCCAGGTCGAAGGTGGTCGAGAACATGACCTCCGACGGAGTCCCGCCGGCGACCGGACCGGTCACGGTCGGACTCGGCGTCGCGGCGGTCGCCGCGGCCGTGCCGAACACCGTGACCGGCACCGTGGCAAGGGCTGTCGCCAACGATGTGACCACCACAGATAAGACAATGCGGCGCCGTTTCTTCATCCGATCGCACTCCTTGATCGTGCTGCTTTTCCTGAGCAGCGACGACCGGCGCGGGGTGGTCGGTGCGGCCGTTGCCACTCGCGGACGAAACGTGGATGAAATGGAACCGTAAAGGATCACCCGAGGACTGTCAAGTCATGACAGGGGTGACATGATCTGCCATCGCCGGCGGTCCATGCCACCCGCATTCGGGTCCGGGCGGACCAGTTGGTCGCCGCGACGCGCGCTCGCGCCCCTTGGGCTTCTTCTTGCGGCCCGCGGGTTTCTAACCGACCAGGCCAAGCACCCGCACCGCGTTCTCCTTGAGCACGAGCGGCACCACGTCCGGTCTGAGATCCAGCTTCTCGAAGTCGGCCAGCCAGCGGTCGGGTGCCAGGACGGGGAAGTCCGAGCCGAAGAGGACCTTGTGCCTGAGCAGGCTGTTGGCCTGGCGGACGAGCTGGGGTGGGAAGTACTTGGGGGACCAGCCGGAGAGATCGATGTAGACGTTTTCCTTGTGTGTGGCGATCGAGATCGAGGAGTCGACCCACGGGACCGAGGGGTGCGCAAGGATGAGCGTCAGGCTCGGGAAGTCGGCGGCGACGTCGTCGAGGAGCATCGGGTCGGAAAAGCGCAGCTTGATGCCGCGTCCACCGGGCAGTCCGGCCCCGATCCCGGTCTGGCCGGTGTGGAAGAGCGCGACCGTGCCGAGCTCGGCCAGGGCTTCCCAGAGCGGATAGTGCGCCGGCTCGTCGGGCGCGAAGCCCTGCAGGCTGGGGTGGAACTTGAAGCCGCGGACGCCGTATTCCTCCGCCAACCGCCGGGCCTGGACCACCGCGGCCTTTCCCTGGAGCGGGTCGACCGATCCGAAGGGAATGAGGACGTCGGCGTGTTCCGCGGCCTTCTCGGCGATCTCCTCGCTCGACAGGGCGGGACGGTTGAGGTTGGTCGTGGCGTCGACGGTGAAGACGACCGCGGCCATCGAGCGTTCGCGGTAGTAGTCAGCGAGCTGGTCGATGGTCGGGGTGCGTGGGTGGTCGGCGCGGAAGTACCTGGCGGAGGCGTCCATCAGCTCCTGGTCGAGGGAGAGGTGGCCGTGGGCGTCGCACTCGACGTGGGCGTGCACGTCCAGCGCCACGATGCGCTCGACGTCGATGCGGGGGGTGTAGCGGATGGCCATCTCCGTGTTTCCTCCGGTTACGGCAGTACGGTCCCTTGCGCCTTGCGTTGAAGAAGGTCGACCAGCAGCGCGTCGCGCTCGGTGACCAGGCGCCGCTGGTCGACTCCGGCCAGCGCGTCGTCGACGCCGCGGATGAGAAGGTCCGCGAGCGCGGGGGTCAGCCGCGGCTGGCCGAGGTCGTCCATCCACTCCTGCGTGGGCGGACCGAGGTGCTCCAGGACGTGCGCCAGGCCCCCGGCGCCGCCGGACAGATGCTGGTTGAGCAGCGGCCCGAGCAGCGCCCAGCGCAGGCCGGGGCCGTGGGAGATCGCGGTGTCGATGTCCGCGACGGTGGCCACACCCCGCTCGACCAGCGAATAGGCCTCGCGCCACAGCGCGGCCTGCAGCCGGTTGGTGACGTGACCGGGCAGCTCCTGGCGCACCAGGATGGGGCGTTTCCCGATCGCGGTGTAGAGCGCCATCGCCGCGCGGACGACCCGGTCGTCCGTGCGTTCCCCGGGGACGACCTCGACGAGGGGGATGAGGTGGGCGGGATGGAACGGATGCCCGACCAGCACGCGTTCCGGGTGACGCCCGCACATCGCCTGCAACTGGGACGGCATCAGTCCCGAGGAACTGCTCGCGATCGGGGTCTCGGGCACCGCCGCCTCGTCCAGCTCGGCGAGCAGCCGTTGCTTGAGGTCGCGGCGCTCGGGGCCGTTCTCCTGGACGAACATGGCGACCGCCGCCGCCTCGCCGGCGCTCGCCGTGAAGGTGAGCCGATCGATGGACGCGCCCCGCGCCAGCCCGAGACGGGTCAGCGCGGGCCACGCCTCACCGACCGCGCCGCGCAGGGCCGGCTCCGCGCCAGGCGCGGGATCGTAGGCGACCACGTCGTGGCCCCTTGCCAGGAACAGCGCGGTCCACCCCGCGCCGATCACGCCGGTTCCCACCACGGCGACGGGCGGGGGTGCCGCCGTCACGAGGTCCCGCGTTCGCGCGCGTACGCGGCGAAGGCGTCGAGCGCGCCGGGATCGAGCAGCGCGCCCGGTGACGCGACGTCGGTGGGCGCGGCGCCGCGCAGGATCCGCTTGACCGGCACCTCCAGCTTCTTGCCCGTGCGGGAGTACGGCACCGCCACCACCGGCACGATCGTGTCGGGGACGTGGCGCGGCGAGAGCGCGGCGCGGATCTCCTTTGCCAGCCGGTGCCGGAGCGCCTCGTCGACGACGACACCCGCGGCGGGTACCACGAACAGGATCAGCTCACCCGTGCCGCCGGCGGGGTCCTCCAGGTAAACGATCACGCTGTCGACGATCTCGGTCACGTCTTCCAGCACGCGGTAGAACTCGCCGGTCCCGAGCCGCACACCGCCGCGGTTGAGGGTCGCGTCGGAACGGCCAGTGATGACGCATGACCCGACAGTCGAGAACCTGCACCAGTCCCCGAACCGGAACACGCCGGGGTACTGGGCGAAGTAGGCCGCCCGCAGCCCGCCGCCGTCCTCGTCGCCCCAGAACCCGACCGGCATCGACGGCATCGGGGCGGTGATGACCAGCTCACCGACCTCTCCCACGAGGTCGTTGCCCTCCTCGTCGAAGGCCCGGGCGTCGACGCCGAGGCTCGCGCCGGACATCTCGCCGGCCCAGACCGGCTGCAGCGGGGAGGCCTGGACCAGGCCGGTGCAGACGTCGGTGCCGCCGCTGCCGACGTTGAGAAGCACCCGGCCGCCGAACTGCTCGGCGACCCACCGGAAGCCCTCGGGCGGGAAGGGGCTCCCGGCGACGCCGATCTGCTGGAGCCTGGAAAGGCCGAACTCCTCGGCGGGGCGCAGGCCCGCCTTGCGGCAGCTCATCAGGTAACCGGGGCTGGCGCCCATCAGGGTCGCGCCGGTCTCCTGGGCGAGCCGCCACTGCTCCCGCGGGTCGGGGTACAGCGGGTTGCCGTCGATCATCACGATCGCGCTACGGACCAACAGCGCCGAGACGAGGGTGTTCCACATCATCCAGGCGGTCGTGGTGAACCAGAGCAGCCGGTCGCCGGGGCCGAGATTCCAGTGGAAGGAATGGTTCTTCAGGTGCTCGAGCAGGAGGCCACCGTGCCCGTGGACGATCGCCTTCGGCTTGCCCGTCGTCCCGGAGGAGAACAGGACGCAGAGCGGGTGCGCGAACGGCACGGGCTCGAAGGAGAGCTGCTCGTCGGTCGGAGCCGCCAGTGCGGACCAGTCCACCGTGCCGTCGAGTACCAGCGGTCCGTAGGGAACATGCACCACATGCTCGACCGTCGCCAGGGCGGCGCGGATCTCGACGAGCTCGGAACGTTTGTCGATCTGTTTGGCGCCGTAGGTGTAGCCGGCGACGGCCAGCAGCACCTTCGGTCCGATCTGGTCAAACCTGTCGATCACGCTTTGGGGACCGAACTCGGGCGCGCATCCGGCCCAGATGGCCCCCAGGCTGGCGGTGGCGAGAAACGCGATCAAGGCCTCGGGGCAGTTGGGCAGATAGCCGGCGACGCGGTCGCCGCGTCCCACCCCGAGGCGTCGCAGGCCTTCGCGGACACGGCGGACCTGCTCGGCGAGCTCGCCGAAGGTCAGCTCGACCGGATCACGGGTCTGGGAGTACGCCAGGACCGCCGTCGTGGCGGCGTCGTCCGGGGCGCCGAAGCAGTGCTCCGCGTAGTTGAGTGTGGCGCCGGGAAACCACCGGGCTCCCGGCATGACGCGATCGGCCAGCACCTCGGTGTACGGCGCGTGGGCCTTGACGTCGAAGTACCGCCAGACGGCTTCCCAGAACCCCGCGAGGTCGGCGACCGACCACCGGCGAAGATCCTCCCAGGACGAGACGTCCGCGCGGCCTGTCGCGGCCAGCCAGGAAAGGAAGCCGCGGACCCGTGCCTTCGCCACCTGGTCGGGGTGCGGGTCGTAGAGCAGTTCGGGGCCGGCAGGCGCGGTCATCGGTCGCCCCCCGCGACGACCTTCGCGGCCCGCCCGTCGAGGAACGCCGTCATGCGGTCCTTCGCGTCCTGGCTGCTCTGCGCGACCGCGGACATCAGCGACTCCAGCAGCAGCCCGGTCTCCGGCGATGCCTCGGCGATCCGGGGAAGGGCGTGGATCACGGCGAAGTTGCTGACCGGCGAGTTCGTGGCGATCTTCTCCGCGAGCTCGAACGCCTTGTCGAGGCCGGCCCCCTCGGATACGCGGTAGTGCGCGAGTCCGGCCTGGGCGCCTTCGTCCGCGTCCAGCACCCGGCCGGTCAGCATCATGTCGACCACGCGGTGAGCGCCGATCAGCCTCGGGACCCGGACCGAGGCGCCGCCGCCGACGAAGAGACCACGCTGCGCTTCGGGCAGCGCGAAGAACGCGGTGTCCTCCGCGACGCGTAGATGAGCCGAGGCCGCGAGCTCCAGCCCACCGCCGATCACGGCGCCCTTCAGCACCGCGATCACGGGGATGGCGCCGGACTCGATGCTTCGGAAGGCGTCATGCCACATGCGGGAGTGGTGGAGCCCGGCGACGGCGTCGCCGTCGGTGAGCGCGTTGAGGTCCAGGCCCGCCGAGAAGTGCCTGCCAGCGGCGGCGATGACCGCCACCTTCGCCCAGGTCGGCGGCGTCCCGAAGAACGACCCGAGTTCCTGGATCGTCCGGTCGTCCAGGGCGTTGCGCTTGTGGCTCCGGTTCAGGGTCACCACAGCGACCGGGCCTCGTCGCTCGACGATCAGCGACGAGGCCTCCTCCCGCGCGGTGAGGCTCATCGAGCGTCTCCTTGCCTCGACCGAAACCATCAGGAACCTTGATGGTTGCATGGTGCGATACCATCAGGTTTCCTGTCAATCTTGGTAGACGGAGCCCGTCATGACCGGGAGCGAGCCGCGGAAGAGCCCGTCCCTGCTGTACGCGGTCAAGCGCCTCGAACTGGTGATCCGGTCGCACCTGGACGTCATGCTCCTGGGCTCCGGCGTGACAACGCCGCAGTACACGGCGCTCACGGTGCTGGACCACCGGGACGGCGTCTCGGCCGCCAAGCTCGCGCGGGACTCCTTCGTCACCCCACAGGCGATGGCCGACATGCTGCGAGCGCTGGCGGATCGCGGACTGATCAGACGCGCCGCCAACCCGGAGAGCAAACGGGAGCGCCTCGTGTACATCACCGACGACGGCCGACGGCTCCTCGGCAAGTACGCCGACGCCGCCGACGAGATCGCCCGGCGGATGGTGTCGGACCTCGCGGCCGACGAGGTCGCGGCCTTTCGTGACGCCCTTGACCTCTCCTGGATCGCCCTCCGTGACCGGCACGAGTAAGTGCCTGGCTGCGCGGCGTCCGCAGCAAGCTCGGAACAAGCGATCGGACCGCCGCCGGCACCCTGGCGCCCAGGGCCTGGGCTGCTGGCCTGACGCCGCGTCGGCGCGGTAGGGCGGGCCGTCCGCTTCCGTCGTGGTGGGTCGCGGCGCGCGATCCTGAGTCCTCGCCTCCCGACGCTTGATAATTAACGTACAGCTGTCCATTATCTGTCGCGTGACGTTCAGCCTGCCGCCGTCGGTCGAGGTCCGGGACCGCCGGGTGCGTCGTTCGCGGGCCGCGCTGTTGCGGGCGGCGATCGAGCTGGTGACGGAGCGGGGCACGGCCGCGGTGCCGATCTCGGAGCTCGCCGAGGCGGCGGACGTGAGCAGGCAGGTGCTCTATCAGCAGTTCGGGGACCGGGACGCGCTCCTGCTCGAGGCGGCGCTGGATCTCGCCCGGCGTGATCTGATGCCGCGGCTCGGAGATCCCGCGGCCACGGTCCCGGGCCGGGCCCGGTCGCTGGCGCTGGCGCGGCATTTCGCGGAGTACCGCGGGTTCTACCGGGCGGTGATGACGGGGTCGACCGCGTTCGCGCTGAGCAGGGCGTTGGAGGGCCTGCTCGTCCCGTTCAACCGGCGGCTTTTCCACGAGGCTTTCGGCGGGACGCTGGACGCGCGCACGGTCGACGACCTGGCGACGTACCTGACCGGCGGCGGGCACGCCTTCGTCTATTCCTGGCTGATCGACGGGGATGATCCGCTCGATCCGGAGGAGTTCGCCGACCGGCTCACCCGGATGGTGTCCGTCGTCGTGGACGCGCTGCTCGCGAGGCACGCGGCCGGTGGCGAGGCGGTCCCGTGACGTCCAGCGACGGTCCCGGCGCGTGGGCTGAACTCCGTGCGGCGGCCGTGCTCACTGGTCGCGACGCGGTGCGCTCGCCGCCGCGGAAGGGGATGCGGCGCCGTCGGTCCCGCGTGGACCGATACGTGGCAGGAGTGGTCAGGCTTTCTGGTGCTGGTGATCAAACCGAGAGGACGGTTCGATGAACTTAGAGGAGACCTCCGGGGTGGGGCGCTCAGGCGAGGTGCAGGCGCGCATCGCCCCCGGAGCGGTGCGCGGCCGTTGGGAGGGCGGGCTGGCCGTCTTCCGGGGTGTTCCGTTCGCGCGGCCGCCGGTGGGGGAGGACCGGTTCGCGGCGCCGCGGCCGGTCCCCGCGTGGGACGGCGCGCGGGAGGCGTTCGCCTTCGGCCCGCCGCCTCCCCAGGATGTGGGGATTCCCGGGCGGAGCGGTGTTCTGGAGGCGTCGGCGGGCGACGGCTGGTTGACGGTCAACGTCTGGTCGCCGGAGCCGGACCCGGCGGCCCGGCGCCCGGTCATGGTGTGGATCTACGGCGGGGCGTACAAGCTCGGTTTCTCGGGCAGCCCGGGCTACGACGCCCACCAGATCGCCGCGGACGGCGACGTCGTCGTGGTCTCCTTCAACTATCGCGTTGGCATCGAGGGGTTCGCGCATATCGCGGGCGCGCCGGCGAACCGTGGGCTGCTCGACCAGGTCGCGGCGCTCGAATGGGTGCGTGACAACATCGCGGCCTTTGGTGGTGACCCCGAGCGGGTCACGGTCTTCGGTGAGTCGGCGGGGGCGGGGTCCATCGCCGCGCTGCTGGCGATGCCGCGCGCGGCGGGCCTGTTCCGGCGGGCGATCCTGCAGAGCCCGGCCGGCATCTTCTTCTCGGACGCGCTGGCGGCCGACATCGCGGCCGCCATCGCCGCGGCCGCGGGACAGCGGGCGACGGTCGAGGACCTGTCCTTGGTGGATCCCTACCAGCTGGTGGACGCCGGCGCTGTCGTGACCACCAAGATGCGCGAGCACGCGGACCGGTGGGGACCGGTGGCCCACACGATCTCGCCGTTCGCCCCGGTCGTCGACGGTGACGTGCTCCCAGTCGCTCCCTGGGAGGCGCTGGCCGCCGGGTCGGCGCGGGACGTCGAGCTGATCATCGGGCACAACCGCGACGAGTGCCGGCTGTTCACCGTCCTCGCCGGTCAGCACGGCCACGTCGGACAGGACGACGCGGCGGTCGCGCTGCGCGCCTTCGGCCCTGGTCCCGACGGTGAGCGGGCCTACCGCGCGGCCTTCCCGGACGCCTCGGCCGGGCAGCTGCACGAGCTCGTCCAGACCGACTGGCTGTTCCGCATGCCCACCCTGCACCTGGCCGACGCGCAGAACGCCGGCGGCGGCCGCGCCCACCTCTACGAGCTGACCTGGCCGGCCCCCGGCGGCGACGGGGTGCTGGGCGCCTGCCACGGCCTCGACGGCCCGCTGGTGTTCGGCACCTTCGCCGCGCACCTCGGCCCCCTGCTCCTCGGCCCCGAGCCGCCCGCCGAAGCGAGAACGCTGGCCGCCCGGATCCGCGGCGCCTGGACCGACTTCGCCAGCACGGGCGACCCGGGCTGGCCCGCCTACGACCCCGAACGGCGACTCACCCAGGTCTTCGACGCGCCCCCGACCGTCACCCCCTATCCAGAGGAGAAATCCCGGGCGCTGTGGCGGGACCACGTCTTCTCCGCCCTGCCCCTGCTCGTCCCGTAGCACCGAGTCGAAGGCGGCCATGGCCGCGGCCGCCAAGACGACCCGATGGCCATATCCCGAGAACTGGCCGACACAACGCGGCCTGAGCGCGGTCCTGACACCATTGCGGCCGCCAGGACGCGAAATTCCGCCTTTCCAGCGCCCGACGTGTCTCGTCTTCCCGTGACATTCCCCTGACATTCCAGGAGTACCCGATGGCTCACCGGCCCGATCCCGAAATCACCGCTATCGCGGCGGCCCCACCGCCGATGCGGACGACGCGCGAGCGACACTCAGGAATCCTGCTCGACAAGTTATCGCCCAGGCGGACGTGGCATCGGCCCGCGCGTACGCGCCTGGCCGCCCTGGCCGCCCTGGCCGCCCTGGCCGCCGCGAGTCTTCTCGCGACCGCCGGATGCGGAGGCGGTGACGGCGACGGCGCCGAGGACCCGCCGACGGCCAGCGCCTCGAACGCGGCCGGGGTGCTCGGGCCGAAGGCCCCAGCCCAGGGCGAGCCGGTCCGGATCGGGGTGATCTCGGACGGCAAGGGGGCCTTCGGGGACATGTCCGTGCAGTTCGCCGTGGCTGACGCCACCGCCGCGTACCTGAACGAGCACCGCTCCGGCATCGGCGGCCGGCCCATCCAGCTGGTCACGTGCGAGGCCCAGGCCGACCCGAGCAAGAGCGTCGACTGCGCGAACCGCATGATCGAGGAAGACGTCGTCGCCGTCGTCCTGCCCGAGCTGACGGCGACGGACGACGTGTGGAAGACGCTGCACGACGCCAAGATGCCGGTGATGCTCTTCGGCGCGAGCAGTGCCACCCTGCTGGCCGACGCCGCCTCGACCTTCACTCTCGGTGACCCGCTGTTTGGTCGTGTCGAGCTGCCCATCGAGCTCGCCAAGGACGCCGGCACGGACAAGGTGGCCGCCGTCGTGATCGACGTGCCCGCCGCGCTGAGCCTCTATGACACGATCGCGCCGCCCGTGTTCGAGGAGGCCGGCGTCGAGCTCGACGTCGTCCGGGTCCCGCCGGGCACCGCCGACATGACGCCCCAGATGCAGAACGTGGCCGCCAGCGGCGCCGGTGTCGTGCAGATCGTGGGGAATGACGCGTTCTGCATCAGCGCGCTGAACGGCCTGCGGGCGGTCGGCTACCAGGGGAAGATCACGGTGATCGCGCAGTGCATCACCGACGCGACCCGTAAGGCGGTACCAGGAGACGTGCTCGAGGGGATCGCGATGGCCGCCGCGACGCCGATCGGAACCGACAACCCCTCGACCCGCCTGTACAACGCCGTCGCGGAGACCTACGGAAAAGACATCGACACCAGCACCGCCGCCGGAGTCAGCATGTTCATCGCGCTCGCCGGCTTCCAGGCGGCCACCGAGGGGATCTCGCCGGACGCCATCACCTCGGAGGCCATCGTCTCCACCATCAGGGCGATGCCGGAGAAGGAACTGCCCGGCGCGGGCGGACTGCAATTCCGCTGCAACGGCAAGGCCAGCCCGGCGGAGCCCGCGATCTGCGTCCGCGGCGGTCTGATCACCACCCTGGACGCGAAGGGTCAGCCCGCCGAGTACCAGACAGCCGGCGCCTCGCCCATCGAGGACTGAGACCGCCCGGACTGGAGGAGGTGAAACATCCGGTGGACGACCGGCCCGTGACGATGCCGCCCCCGCCCTCGCTGGTGCCGATGGCGCAGGTGTGCTGCAACGTCGGGCCGGTCGTCTCGCTCGGGCCGGCCACCTACGGCGAGCGCCGGTACGTGTCGCTGGGCGACGGAAGCGTCCGCGGGCCGGAACTCAACGGCGCGCTGGTCGAGGGCGGCGTCGACTGGCAGATCGCGCGGTCCGACGGCGCGCTGGACATCTCCGCGCACTATGTCCTCCGGCTCGACGACGGCGCGCTGGTCGAGGTCCGCAGCGACGGCCTGCGGTACGGTCCGCCCGAGGTGATGGCACGCCTGGCGCGTGGTGAGGCGGTGCCAGCGGAGGAGTACTTCTTTCGCACCACCGTGCGCTTCACCACCGGCGCGCGAGCCTGGCTGCACCTCAACAGGACGCTCGCGCTCGCCGTCGGCCAGCGCGAGGCACGGCGGGTGGTGCTGGACTTCTACCGGGTCACCTGACCGAAATCCGGCAGGTCTGGAACCGCCAGCGTAAGGGCGAGGTTCTCCTCGATGTCGAGGATGTCGGCCTCGGGCACACCACCAGGCCGCGGTGGAACCCCGCGGACCAGTGGATCTGGTCCGAGCAGACCGTCCACCCTTCAGAGGTCGTCGCGGGACGGCCCGCGGTCTGGCCCAGCCGGCGCCGCGGTCGGCGGGTCGAGAGCCAGGACCGCTGGTCAGTGAGGTTCTGATGGTCCCGTCGGTGTCGGTGCGTCAGGGGTTGGGAGGTGGCGAGCCAGGAGGCCGGCGAGGCGGTCCATCTCCGCGGTGGGGACCCGGTGATGGGCTGGTCGCTGTAGATGAGTGAACACGGCGGGGCCGCGTTCGTCTGGGGGCAGGTCCGGGGCCCGTGGGATCACATGGATATGGAGATGCTCGAAGCCGGTGGCCTCGCAGAAGCACGCGACGTAGGTCTTCTGGCAGCCGAGCGCCGCGGCGAGCGCGTTGCTCAGCCGCCAGGTCACCACTCCGAGCTCGGCTGCCTCGGCGGGCGTGAGGTCCGCCAGCGACAGGATGTGGCGGCGGGAGACGACGACGAGCCAGCCGGGCATGGCCGCGGTGAGCGCGTGGGCGACCCGCCAGCCGTCCGCGACGAGGATCCGTTCTCTGGGCGGGAGCGTCGCGGGGTCGGCCCCGTTCTGCGCGCACGAATAACAGCCGGTCGCGGGCGGGGGCGGCGAGCACGGGCCTTCGCCAGTCGGGGGCACGGGGTTGCTCCCTGGTCCTTTGTACTCGTGGTCGGCCGGGTGGTCAGGGGACGGGCTCGGCGAGGTGCCGGTGCTGTGGCCGCGACGCCCCCGCGCAGCACTGGTGATGCCGGCAGGTCCGGCTGCCGTTCCTGGCTGGCTATCGTAAGGCTGTGAGGGAGCCTCCGCGGGCCGCCCGAACCAGCCCGCCGGCCCGGCCGCGCACCGACGGAAGCTCGCGGCACAGCCGTAGTCGGCCCGCGGGGGAACCAGGTGCCGCCTCAGCACAAGTTGAGCTGGCTCACCACGACGACCAGGACCTCAAGGTCCATCGCGAGCATCTTCAGAGCCTGACGACGACCAGGGCGATGTCGTCGGGGCCGCCGTTGCTGACGTCGAGGCGGGTGAGCAGGGTGTCGGCCAGGACCTCGACGTCCAGCTCGCGGCACTCGGTGACGGCGTCGGTCAGGCGGCCCAGGCCGCTGTCGATGTCCTCTCCTCGGCGTTCGATCAGTCCGTCGGTGTAGAGCACGAGGACGTCGCCCGGTGCGTAGGTCCCGCTGGCCTGGGGCCGGGGGACAGGCAGCGGGCGCACGCACAGCGGCGGGTCGGTGGCCTGGTCCAGGAGTTCGTAGGAGCCGCGTCCGGTGTGGGCGAGCACGGGTGGCGGGTGTCCGGCGTTGCTGTAGATGATCAGGTGGCTGCGTCTGTCGATCAGGACCGAGACCACGGTCGTGCCGAGCGCGCCTTCGATGGACCGGGCATAGAGCCCGAGAATCTCCAGTGCCGGCGCGGGGCTTGGGATGGCGCGGATGGCGGTGCTCAGGGCGCTACGGAGCATGCCCATGACCGCGGCGGCCCCCAGCCCGTGGCCGACGACGTCGCCGACGGCGACCGCGGTGTTGTCGTGCGGGAGGTCGACGATCTCGTACCAGTCGCCGCAGACATTGAGTGAGGTCGACGCGGGCAGGTAGCGGACGGCGACATCGCGGTGGGCGGGCAGGTCCGGGGTACGGAGCATGACTTCCTGGAGAGTGAGCGCGACCTCGTGGGCGCGGGCGTGAGCTTCGCGGAGTTCCTCGTTGCGCTGCTGCGACTCCACCGCTCGTGCGTACAGTTCCGCCTGGAGGGCCCGCATCTGGTCCCGCTCGTCCTGGTCAGTCGTCAGGCGCTGGGCGCGGTGGGCCTCGACGAACGCGGTCACGTCCTCGGAGCGGTGAAGGATCCACCTCACCGAGCCGTCCGGCGCGAGTACCGGAGTGTTGACCGGCGACCACCAGCGCTCCTCGAACATACCCGGATGTCCCAGGACCGGGATGTCGTATTTCAGCAACGCCATCGTGTCCCGCCGCCTGGTATCCAGCACCCAGCGCAGAGAGGCGGTCAACCTCCGCACTCCGTCGGCGTTCGGGTCACCAGGATTGTCAGGAAAAGCTTCGAAGATGTGCCGTCCGACGAGGTCCTGCCGAGTCCGCCCGGTCAGCGCCAGGTAGGCCTGGTTTACGCCCACGATTATCAGATCCGGGTCCAGTACCAGGTACGGGGTGGCCGTGGCGGCGAACAGCGCTGCATAGTCAATGTCCGAAGTCATCGCACCCCTCCGCCCGCTGGTCTAGTAGCTGTGGTCCTCTCCCCGCAATCTAGCGACTGGCTATGCCGATGGGGCCGAGCACCATCTGTCGCTGAAGTCGAGTACCACCGCGCACAGGTGGCGACACCGTGTCGATGAGGTCGGGGCTTTGTCGCACATTTGGTAGTGAATTTCCGTCATTTGAGGGAGAGGGAACGCGGCGACGTCCGGTATCCGTCTGGGGCCGACGTATGTCGCGTTCCTTGTGGCGTCGGCGGTGGATCTCTCGGTGGTGGCGCTTCTGGTTGGCACGCGGCACCTCGCGGTACATGGCGGGCCTGCTGGTCGACGAGTTCGACAAGAGCGACTACGACCTGCCCAACGACCTGCTGACTCTGTTCGAGGACGCCGAGTTCGACCTGCTCGAGCTCATCCGGGTGCGTGAGACGGAGCGGCCTGGGCCTACCCGCGGACTGGGGAGGCACGGCGCTCGCGCGCGGTGGGGTGGTGCGTGCCCGCCAGTTCCCGATCGTCGTGGTCACCAGCAACGGGGAGCAGGACTTCCCGGTAGTGAGCGGACAGGTAGGTGGACTTCGACCGGGCGGCTGAGGAGGCGGCTTCCCCGAGCGCTGCGCGTAGCCAGCTGTCGCCGCGGCGGGCGCGGCCGGAGTGGGTGCAGCGTGCCAAAACTCGATTCGGGGCGTGACCTGCGGTTTCGCTGTTCTATCAGGTGGCGCGGTGGTGCTCGCGTATTCTCGGCGGGCGCTTGGTATGACTGCTGCGTCGTGAGAGTGACTGTTCATGCTGTCAGCGTCAGGGGAGCGGTGGCTGTCGCGACAGTGCGGCCCGACGGGCGTTACGGGGGCGGAGGATGCGGGAGCGTCTGCTCGGGCAGGTGCGGTCACGGCTGGAAACGTTTGCGGTCGATTGGAAGGCTGGCCGCGCTGTCTACCTGCTAGGCAAGACGATGCTGACCGGCAACCCGTCGACGCTGAACGAGGCGATCGACCTGCTCCGGCAGGCTGTGGATGCCACTCCTGTTGATTGCCCCGACCGTGCCGGGCGGTTGTCCAACCTCGGCGCCGCCTTGAGCCTCCGGTATGAGCGCGATGGGAGACCGGCGGACCTGAATGATGCGATCGGTGCCGTGCAGGCCGCGGTGGATGCCACGCCCGTTGACCAGCCCGTCCGCGCCGTGGACCTGTCTAACCTTGGCAACGTCCTGCGCGCCCGGTTCGAGCAGGTCGGGAGGCTGGCGGACCTGGAGGCCGCGATTGCGGCGGGACAGGCCGCGGTGGACACCGTTCCCGTTGACCATCCCGGCCGCGCTGGGATGCTGTCCAACCTCGGCAACGCTCTGAACAGACGGTTCGGGTGGGGCGGCGAGCTGGCGGACCTGGAGGCCGCGATTGCGGCGGGACAGGCCGCGGTGGATGCCACGCCCGTTGACCAGCCCGTCCGCGCCGGGCGGTTGTCCAACCTCGGTGACGCCCTGCGCGTCCGGTTCGAACGGCTCGGGGAGCTGGCGGACCTGGAGGCTGCGATTGCGGCGGGACAGGCCGCGGTGGACGCTACCCCCGTTGGCCACCCTGACCAGGCCGTGTACCTGTCCAACCTCGGTAACGCCCTGCACCTCCGATTCGAACGGATCGGGGAACTGGCCGACCTGGACGCGGCGATTGTGGCCGGGCAGGCCGCGGTGGACGCCACCCCCGTCGATCACCCCGATCGCGCCGCGATGCTGTCCAACCTCGGTGGTGCCCTGCACGTCCGGTTCGAACGGGTCGGGGAGCTGGCGGACTTGGACGCGGCGATTGTGGCTGGGCAGGCCGCGGTGGACGCCACTCCCGTCGACTACCCGGCCCGCGCCGCGATGCTGGCCAACCTTGGCAGCGCCCTGAGTAGCCGGTTCGAACGGAGCGAGGAACTGGCCGACCTGGACGCGGCGATTGTGGCCGGGCAGGCCGCGGTGGACGCCACCCCCGTCGATCACCCCGATCGCGCCGCGATGCTGTCCAACCTCGGTGGTGCCCTGCACGTCCGGTTCGAACGGGTCGGGGAGCTGGCGGACTTGGACGCGGCGATTGTGGCTGGGCAGGCCGCGGTGGACGCCACTCCCGTCGACTACCCGGCCCGCGCCGCGATGCTGGCCAACCTTGGCAACGCCCTGGGTAGCCGATTCGATCGCGACGGTGAGCCGGCGGACCTGGACGCCGCGATCAGCGACTACCGGGCGGCGGTTGGGATGGGCGGAGTGGCGCCGCGGGTACGGGCAGGTGCGGCGCATGGCTGGGGGCTGGTCGCGGCACGCGGAGGGCGGTGGCTGGAAGCCGTGGCGGGGTATGCCGCGGCGACCGAGCTGCTGGGGCAGGTCGCGCCGCGCAGCCTGAAGCGCGGCGATCAGGAGCATCTGCTGGCCGAGCTCGGGAATCTGGGCGCGGACGCGGCGGCCTGCTGCGTGCGGGCGGGGCTGATCGGCCGGGCGGTGGAGTTGTTCGAGCAGGGTCGGGGGGTGCTGCTGGGTCAGGCGTTGGACACCCGCACCGATGTGACCGCTCTTGCCGAGCAGCATCCCGACCTGGCGGCATCGTTCATCGGCCTGTGTACCGCCTTGGACCAGGCCGACGACCTGCCCGGGCTGACGCAGTCCCAGGTCGGTGAGGATGCGGCCGCGACCGGCGCGGAACGCCGGGCGGCAGGCGCGGCGTTCGACGATCTGATCGCCCGGATTCGCGGGCTGGCCGGGTTCGAGGGGTTTCTCCATCCACCGCCGGTCACGGAACTGTTGGCGACGGCGACGGACGGCCCGGTGGTAGTCGTGGCGGTCTCGGAGTTCGGTTCGTACGCGCTGCTGCTGACAGGCGGAGGGGTGGAGGCGGTGCCGCTGGCCGGGCTGACGCCGCAGGCAGTGCACGACCAGGTGATCGCCCTCCTCGGCGCGCTGGACGACACCACCCCGGCGCTGCAGGGGCGGTTAGGTGAGATCGTCGGCTGGTTGTGGGATGTCCTCGCCGGCCCGGTGCTCGACCGTCTGGACGTCGTCGGCCCGCCACGCGATGGCGGCCGGTGGCCACGGTTGTGGTGGTGCACCTCGGGGCTCCTGTCGTTTCTGCCGGTGCACGCCGCCGGCCATCACCACACCCGGTTCGACCCGTCCCCGGCGACCGTCCTGGACAGGGCGATCGCCTCCTATACCCCCACCATCCGAGCTTTGGCCCACGCCCGCCGCGCCAGCCCGCTACCGGGCGGCAGCCGTGTCAGCCTCCAGGATGATGGCCGGCTGGTCGCGGTAGCCATGCCCCACACCCCCGACGCCGCCGACCTACCCGGTGCCCAGGTCGAAACCGCCAGCCTGCAGGCGCGCTTCTCCGGCCAGGTCGACCTGCTCACCGGCCCGCAGGCAACCAGGCAAGCGGTGCTCGGCCGGCTACCGACCGCCCGATGGGCGCATTTCGCCTGCCACGGCACCGTCAACCTGGCCGACCCGTCCGCCAGCCAGCTGTTGCTCGCCGACCACCAGACCCGGCCGCTGACCGTCCTCGACGTGGCCCGGCTGCGCCTGCGCGACGCGGAACTGGCGTTCCTTTCCGCCTGCGAAACGGCCCGGCCAGGCAGGCGGCTGACCGACGAGGCAATCCATCTGGCCTCGGCGTTCCAGCTCGCCGGCTACCGGCACGTGATCGCCACACTCTGGCCGATCAGCGACCGGCACGCCGTCGACATCGCCAACGACATCTACACCACCCTCGCCACGACCGGGGACGCCGCCGCCGCCGTCCACACCGCCACCCGCCAGCTCCGCGGCCTCTGGGCCCGCCACCCCTCGGTCTGGGCATCCCATATCCACGTCGGCATGTGAGGAAGGGATTGGTGCGGCTAGGGGCGGGATGAAGGTAGGAGTTCGCAGTCTCACTCGTGGACTTGGGGCGGAGATTCCACGTTTACGCGACAACCTCGTCTCCCATGTCAGTTAACCCAATGTGACCGGGGCCGCGTCCCGAGAGATCTTGATCACCATCTTTCTGAACACCGAAAAATCGGCTAGGTCGGTGGGGTGAAGGTGGGTGTGGTGTTGTCGGAGCCGCGGAGGAGGTAGGTGGTGAGCTGGCGGCCTTGCTCATGTTCGTCTTGGGGGTCGGTAGGTGGGGGCCAGCGGAGGTGGGTGTAGAGGAGGGCGCGGTGGGTGTCGTAGGCGGCTTCGAGGAGGTCGCCGAAGGCTTGTGCGCGGGTGGGGATGGCGAGGGTGAGGGTGAGGGTGGCGATGGTGAGGCCGATGGGGATGGCCCAGAGGGTGAGGGGTGCGAAGGCGCAGTAGAGCAGGGCCCAGAGGGTGGTGGTGGCGGCGGTGTCGAGGGAGGCGCGGGCGGCGAGGAGGTCCTGGCGGAGGGTGTCGGGGAGCAGGGGCCACAGGCGGGGCCAGCAGATGATGGCGTCGAGGCCGTATTTGTCGTGGGGGCGGCGTTCGGCGGCGCGCAGGATGTTTCCGATCGGGGTGGGCAGGAAGTAGCCCGGGGTGGCGGCCGGTGGGTGTCGGCGGCGGCGTTGTTCGAGCCGGTTGTAGGTGGCGATCTGCTCGACGCTCGGTGTGGCGGGTGGGGTGGGGAATGCGGCGGCGTAGGCGGTCTGCCAGGCGGTTTCCTCGGTTGCGGCGCGGGTGGCGTGCCGGGTGGCGAGGCGGTGGCGCAGCGGGTTGGTCCAGGCGGGCCAGTAGCCCTCCAGCAGTCGCAGCAGCGGGGTCGCGGCCTGGTGGATGAGGATGCCGGAGGCGCCGATGCTGAGGAGTGCGGTGAGGATGACGGCGCCTTGCACGAGGCCGGTCTGTTTGTTCAGCCAGTCGGTGTGCCTGGTCAGGGTGTGCAGGCCGCCGGCGTGCCAGGTCCAGGCGGCGAGTCCCGCGAGCCAGAAGATGAGCGCGGGAAGGGAGACCGCGGCGACCCGGTCGGCGAGTTTGTTCCCGACCGCTTCCCAGAACGAGCCCAGCACGGCTAGGACCGGTCCAGCGCGACGTGGTGAGTCGGGCAGGCGGGCACCGGGGTCGCGACGTCGGGGCGGTACCAGACGTAGTCACCATGCGGGCAGGCGTAACGGTCCGCCCGGATGGCACCGGGATTCCCGATCGGGTCGGCGCCGCGCGGGGTGCGCTGGTAGCGGGTCTGCTCGTAGGGCGGCCGGAAGTCCGGCGAGTCAGCGAGGACCTCCGTCAGAAACCAGCGGGTGGTGTCGCGGGTGTCGAGCAGATCCCGCAGTTGGCGGACCTGCCCGGGCATATCGCGCTGGTCGTCCAGCGCGTCGGCGAGTTGACGATCAAGATCGGCCGCGGCCCGCGGGCCGATCAGATCGGCCAGGTAGGGGCGGATCGCCCGCGCTGCCTCCACCACACCGGCCTCACCGCCAGCTGGGTTCATATCCTCGAGTTGCATTCCGTGTCCCTTGATGGCCGTCGTGTTCGTAAGGCATGGCGGTCAGGGCCCGACGTGGATATGAGACGCCCACGTCGAAGGCGCGGCAGCCCAACGGTCGCGGAGTTCGCGCACGGCCGTGTGGACGGCGGCGGCTGCGTCCCCGGTCGTCGCCAGTGCAGCGTAGATGTCGTCAGCGACGGCGACGGCATGCTGGTCGCCGATCGGCCACAGGGTAGCGATCACATGGCGGTAGCCCGCAAGCTGGAACGCCGACGCCAGATGTATCGCCTCGTCGACAAGCCGCAGCCGTTCGTGCGACAGCCGGTGGTCTGGATCTCGAGCTGGCTGAGGGGGTGCTCGGATCTCGAAACGGTCCCTGGCTGGTCGGCGAGCCGACCGGGAGTCGGTGAGCGCGGTCGCTTCGGGGCGGTTTACCCACAGGGCGAGCGGCGGTGCAGTGGCATGGCTCACCTGTGTTCGGCGGGGGGAGAGTCGAGGGACCGTCGGTGGTTCGGTGAGGGGGCCGCATCGACCACCGCTGGCGGAGGATGACCGTGAGGCCGTTCCGTTCGCTGTCTGTCCGCAACTTCCGGCTCTTCGCCTCTGGCCAGGTCCTGTCGGTCTGCGGGACCTGGATGATGGTCGTCGCGCAGGACTGGCTGGTGCTCGAGCTGACGGACGACTCGGCGAGCGCGCTCGGGGTGGTGACCGCGTTGCAGTTCACTCCGTCGTTGCTGCTCACCCTGATCGGGGGCCGGCTCGCCGACCGGTACGACAAGCGGCTGCTGCTCACCGTCGCCAACCTCGTCTCGGGCGCGCTGGCGCTGGCGTTGGCGGCGCTGGTGCTCACCGGTGGCGTGGCGCTGTGGCACATCCAGCTGTTCGCGCTGGCGTTGGGCGTGGTGAACGCGGTCGAGATCCCCACCCGCCTGGCCTTCGTCAGCGAGATCGTCGGCCCCGACCTGCTGCCGAACGCCTCGGCGTTGAGCGCGGCCTATTTCAACGTCGCCCGGGTGGCCGGGCCGGCGCTCGCGGGCGTGCTGATCGCCGCGTTCGACACCGGCCCGGTGATGGTGATCAACGCGGTGAGCTACCTGGCGACCGTGGTGGGGCTGCGCAGGATGCGGCCCGAGGAGCTGCACCGGGTCGCGCGATCGGCCACCGGCGCCCGGGTCAGGGACGGACTGCGGTATGTCGTTGCCCGCGGGGACCTGGTCCTGCCCCTGGTGCTGGTCGCCGCCGTCGGCCTGTGCGCGATGAACTTCCAGCTCACGCTGCCGCTGCTGGCCAAGACGGTGTTCCATGCCGACGCGGCGATGTTCGGGCTGCTCACCGCCGCCTTCGCCGCCGGGTCGCTGGCCGCGGCACTGGCGACGACGGGGCGGCGCAGTCGACCGGCGGCCGGTCTGGTGAACGGCTCGGCGTTCGGATTCGGCCTGGTGATGCTGGTGACCGGGTGGGCACCGAACTTCGCCGCGGCCGCGGCAGGGCTGTTCGCCACCGGCTTCGGGGCGATCTTCTTCTCTCAGGCGGCGAACCACCGCATTCAGCTCGGCAGCGATCCTGCCTTCCGGGGGCGGTTGATGGCCGTCTACTCGACCATCCTGATGGGTACGACGCCGCTCGGTTCGCTGCTGGTCGGCCTTCTCGCGGAGCTGGCCGACGCCCGCGCCGGGATGTGGTTCGGCGGTGCGGCCGCGATGGTCGCCGCGGCCGCCGTCCACGCCGCCGGCCGTCGCACCCGACACCGTGGGGCAGCCGAGGCGCCAGCCCTCTCGGCGGGCTCTCCGGTGGTCCCGAGTGCTCAGGCACCGTAAGGCACGCTCGAGGTACTGCCAACGGCGCCTCGCAAGGCGACGTGCTGCCGGCGAGGCGGCGTCAGGTCGGGACTTCCTCATCTCGTATGCGGAGCGCGTGACCAGGCGATCGTCGCCTGGCTGTTTGTCTAGCGCCTCCAGCGGAGGGACTCTCCAAGAGCGATGACTGCTCCGAATCCGATGAGGTCCCCTGCGTCGTCGGCACCGTCTGTGGCAGTGCCCAGGCCGTGGGCTATGCCCTCAACGGCCAATGGGCCCAAGCCGCCCTCCCCGGCGCCGGCATGCTCCCTGGCGCAGCCGTCGTCGCCAGCGGCGCCAAAGCCCTCAAGACCTTCAAACCTGAAGGTCGGATAGAGCGTCGGACTCACGTCCGACCAGCCGAGTCCGACCGCCGTTCGGCGGCAGGCGGAACACCGGACGTCGTCCGCGCGCTCGGAGCGCCGAGCCCATGACGACGGAAACGTGACACAGTATAGTCGACATCGACGTCGATACTGATATATGCGAAGGGTACGTCGTGGCGGAGCGTGTTCTGGTCGAGATCCAGGACGGTGTCGCGGATGTCCGCCTGAACCGGCCGGAGAAGCTGAACGCGCTTGACGGGCCGATGTATCAGGCCCTCGTCGACGCCTGCGCGGCGATCGGCGAGCAGCCCGCGGTAAGGGCCGTGGTCCTTTCCGGCGCGGGCCGAGGGTTCTGTGCCGGGTTGGACATGGCGGCGTTCCAGACCATGGCGGGCGACCGCGCGGCCAGCTCGGCGCTGGCAGAGAGGGTTCTCGCGGCTGGTAAGGGCATGAACATCGGCCAGCTCGCGGTCTCGGCCTGGTCGCGGCTCCCGGTGCCGGTCATCGCGGCGATTCACGGGCCGTGTCTCGGCGGTGGCCTTCAGCTCGCCCTCGGCGCCGACGTGCGGATCGTCGCGCCCGATGCCTCGATGGCCGTCCTGGAGATCCGCTGGGGACTGGTCCCGGACATGGGCGGAAGTCTCGCCCTCGCCCAGTTGGTCAGACCCGACGTCGCGATGGAGCTCGCCTGGACAGGGCGTGTCGTCGGCGGTGTGGAGGCCGTAGAACTCGGGCTGGCGACGAGGTCGGCGCCCGATCCGCTTTCCGCCGCCCGTGAGCTCGCCACGCAGATCGCGAGCATGAGCCCCGATGCCATACGCGCGGTGAAACGACTCCTGAGCGGCACCGCCCACCGCACACCGACCGAACAGATGGCGCTCGAACGACAGGAGAGCGGCGCGCTGGTCGGCACCCCTAATCAGGTCGAGGCGGTCACCGCCGCCTTCGAGAAACGGGCGCCGATCTTCCGCGCCTCGTCGTAGGCGCACCGCGGCCGGTGGCGCACGCCAGGAACACCGGGGGCCGGTTTCCTCGGCGACGCGCGGCGGAGGAACACCGGGCGCCGTCCAGGAGGCGGGACCGCGGACCGGCGACCAGACGCCCTGGCTGGCCGCCAGTGCCGGCCCCGCCAAGGTTCGCCCCGTATCGACGCCGGACATGATCGCCGTTTCTGCCCTCCGGGGGTCGTGAACAGGGCCTCATCACGACCCCGTCGGGGCACAATCGGCGATCATGCGGAGCGGGCGGACATTGGCGGTCGCGGCACTAACGAATGCCGCTGGCGTCGAAGATCCAGGAGAAGTCGCCGCCAGCAAGACCCTCGCGCCACGCCGCGGGCGCCTGGGCCATCAGCGCCTGCATGTCCCAGTAGTCCTTCCAGAGGGTGATCACGCCGTCGTGCACGACCTGTACCGACAGGCAAGGCAGCACAATCTCCTCGCCCGAGGCGAAGCGCCAGATCTCGTGATGCTCCGTCATCACCGTGTCGCCTTCGACGGCTCTCCTGAGATGATCATTCTCAAAGGCGGCGAGGCTGTCGAGGACGGACTTCGCGCGAGCGACGATTCCTTTCGCCCCCTTGGCCGCCAGGGTGGGCCCCGCGGGCACGTCCCAGTACAGGGAGTCGTCGCCGAAGAAGACGTGGAGGCGCTCCCAGTCGCGGGCGAAGAGCGTTTCCCAGAACGCCGCCACGAGCACCTCGGGGCTCGCCTCGGACGGGGTGTCGGGCATGGTCAGCTCCTTGTACGGTGCGACGGTGCGGAAGTGGCCGCGGACGTCGTGGTGGGTCGGGCGCCCGCGTCACAGCGTCACGACGGTGCGGCCCTTGGTCCGGCGGTTCTCCACGGCGTCGAGCCAGTCGGGGACGTCGGCGAGCGTGCTGCTTTGACCGATGACCGGCCGTACGACTCCGCGTCGCGTCAGCCGCAGGATCTCGTTCCAGACGTTGATAGCTGTGCTCGTTCTTCCCGGTTCCATGCGGCGGGGTCTCCCGTGCCGGCCAGGTCGCGCCCAAGCGGCTGCTGACGGTTCGGGCGGCGAGGGATCACAGCGCTGACGCGCCTGGTTGCGTCAACGGACACCCGTGGCGTCGTACAACCAGGACTGATCCTTGCCGAGGCTCGCGACCCAGGACGCGGGCGCCTTCGTCATGAGGGCCTGGAGGTCCCAGTAGTCCTTCCAGATGGCGATCACGCCGTCGCGTACGACATGTACCGAGACGCAGGGAAGCACGATCTCGTCCCCGGTGGCGAACCGCCAGATCTCCTGGTGCTCGGTCATGACCGTGTCGCCTTCGGCGGCCGTCCGGATGTGGTCGTTGCCGTAGAAGACGAGGGCGTCGAGGACGGACGTGGCGCGGGCGATGATGTCCTCCGGGCCTTTGGCCGCCACGGTCGGTCCCGTTGGCACGTCCCAGTAGACGGAATCCTCGCCGAAGAACGTGCGCGCGCGGTCCCAGTCACGTGTGTACATCGCTTCCTGGAACGCGGCGACGATCTCCTTCGGGGTTGCTCTCACCGTTGTGTCGGACATGGTCAGCTCCCTGGTGTTGGCCGGAGGAACGCTAGCGGACCGGCGATGGGGCAATGCCCGGCTCCGCGCGCACGTCAACGGGAATCCCGGTGATCTGGGACATGCAGCTCACGGGGTCGAAGGCCCCTGGTCCACGCGGGGTCAGGACGTTCACGTTCGCACCGCCACGCCGCCGTGCCACCGGCATGCCGGTCGTCTCGGCATTGCCGAACCCGTGGGTCATCGCCACCACTCCGGGACGCAGCCGCGGATCGAACCGCACCTCGGCGGCGAGCGCGCCCCACTCGTTGCTGACCGAGGCTCGTGACCCAGGGGTGAGACCGAGGCGGGCACCATCCTGCGGGTTCATCCAGAGCGGGTTCGGCCAGTCGCCCGGGCGCTTCGTCGGCAGGTTTCCCATCGCCGAGTTCAGCGCGTCCTGGGTTCGTCTCGTGATGAGCTTGAAGCGCCCGGGCTCCTCGGCGCGGAGGTCCTCGAACAGGGCATGTCCCCGGGCGAGAGTGGAGCCGAGCGCCTCAGGCACGCACTCGAGCGGGCTGTCGGCCCCGAGCCGTTCCCGAGAGCGTTCGGGTCCGTGTTCGCGCAACGGCACGACGCCGCCCGCCGCGCGTAGCGCGGACACGGCGAGGCCCTTCGGGGCGAGCGCCCGGTCGAACAGCAGGGGCAGTGCGTCGGTCGCGGCCGGGTCGACGAGGGCCTTGCGGCCCATCGCCTGGAGCAGCTGGCCGAGAATGCGCCACTCCTCGCGCTGCTGCGCCTCCGCCTCGACCACGGCCGGGGTCCACTGCAGGTAGGGCTCCACCTGAATGCCCTGGACGAAGGTGTTGAGATCCGGCCGCTCGAACTGGTCGGTGGCCGGGAGCACGAAGTCGGCGAGCTCACCGGTGGCGTTGCGGTAGAGGTCGATCGTGACGAGCAGGTCGAGCGATCTCAGTGACTCGGTGAGCTGGGGGCCTCCGCCGACGCTGAGCGCCGGGTTTCCCGCGATGACGACCAGCGCCCGCAACGGCTCCTCCGCCGCGCCGATGAACTCTGGGAGCAGGGCGGCGGGGAGCAGGCCCATCGCGCGCCGGAAGTCACCCCATCGTGTCGTGTGGAACGAGGCCGAGGTTCTGTCGACGGGTCCGAAGCGTGCCCCGATCCCGCGGGCGGGGAAATAGTTCCCGCCGGGCCGGTCGAGGTTTCCCGTCAGCAGGAGCAGCATCTGGACCAGCCAGTAGGCGAGCGCGCCCTGCCTGCCCATGTTCAGGCCGGTGGACACGTGGATCGCCGCGGCCTCGGCGGCCGCGAAGTCCCGGGCGAGCTGTGCGATGACCTCGGCGGGCAGACCCACGACGTCGGCCACCGCGTCGGGTGAGTACGCAGCGACGAAGGCGGCGACCTCCGCGGCACCTGTGACCGCTCCCTGCGCGGCGCCCGGCCGGAAGCCCACCGTGCGGTGGATCTCGTGCAGGAGCGCGGCCAGCAGGTAGGGGTCGCTGTCCGGCCGGATCTGTAACGTCGGGCCGATGTCGGGTTCGACGTCGACGGGGTTCACGAAGACGACCCGGCCGCCGCGGTCACGGATTCGCCGGAGCTCCACGACCGGGTTGGCGACGCTGATGAACGACGACTTGCTGACCCGCGGGTTGGAGCCGATCACGAGAAGCAGCTCGGTGCGCCTGAGATCGGGGATCGGGTTCGCGGTTGGCGAGCCGTAGAGCAGCTCGGCGACCGCGTACTTGTTGGAACAGTCCTGCGTGGCGGCGGAGAAGACCCGGTCCGTTCCCAGCGCGCCCGCGAAGTGCCCCGACGCAGCGCTGCCCAGGGCGTTGAACGCGACCGGGTTTCCGATGTAGATGCCCGCGGCCCTCGGGCCATGCGTGGACATGACGTCCCGCAGCCGCGAGGCGATCTCCTCCAGTGCCTCGTCCCACGAGACGGGGACGAAGCGGTCGCCTTCCCGGCGTAGCGGTACCCGCAGCCGGTCCGGATCGTGGTGCAGGTCGATGGCACGAAGCCCCTTGTTGCACGCGAAGCCGCGCGTGACGGCGTGATCGTGGTCCGGCCGCAGGCGGACGAGGTGGCCGCGCTCGACCGTGGCGACCGTTCCGCAGCCGGCCTCGCAGAGCCGGCAGTAGGTGCGGACGGTGCCAGCCCGCCCGTCGAGCAGCCCGGCCGCGGTGCCTGTGCGCCCGGGGCGGTCAGAGGACTCAGGGCTCATGCGTTCTCCCACCCCGGATCACCAGATCGTGCATGGCGGCAGACTCGCACGGTTGAAAGATGCGCCACAAGGGTTGAAATATGCAACCAGTCCGGCAACAGTGCAGCCATGGCCCGTCCCTCGCCGCAGACCGACAGAGTCGTTGCGCTCATCGAGCTGATCGCGCTGCGGCCAGCCGAGGGCGTGACCCTGGCGGAAGTCACCCGCGGCTTGGGCGTGAACAAGTCCACCTGTCACTCGATGCTCAGTGCCCTCACCTCGGCGGGCTGGTTGCTGCGTGACCCGGTCCGCAAGCGCTACTGCCTCGGCCCAGGCCTGGTCGCGGTTGGTCGGGTGGCCAACGACGGCTTTCCCGCGCTCGCCTTCGCCCGGTCGGCCATGGCCGACCTCAGCGCCGCCGCCGGTGCGAACTGCCTGGCGTTTACGATCACCCGGGACCAGCTGACCGTCGTCGACGAGGTTCGCCATCCACGGGCTCCCGTGGGGGGCCTGCGGGTCGGCTCCACGGTCCCGTTTCGTCCTCCGTTCGGCGCCGCCGCCGTCGCCAGCGACGACACCGACCGCTGGCTGGCGCAGGCGCCGGCCGCGCACCGCGAGAGCTACGCCGCGGCGTTGGCCTCGGTCCGGGCGCGGGGCTATGCCGTCGAGCTGGCGCCCGAGCCCATGGAACAGCTGCGTCGCCTCGCCAGCCGCCTTGGCCTGCCCGAACTGTTGGAGCGGCTCGCGGAGGAACTGACGGGTGACGACCACTACCTGGTCGGGGACCTCGAGCCCGACCGCGAGTACGACGCGACCTCGATCAACATCGCGGTACCCGGCCCAGGGGGCCAACCGGTTCTGCTGCTCAGCCTGAGCTGCTTGCCCGCGCCGCTGCCGGGTGCCCGGGTGGTCGAGCTCGGCAACCAGCTCCTCGAGGTGGCCGGCCGGCTGAGCGCCGCCCTGGCGGGGACATCCCGAACCGCGCGAGCCTCGTAGCACGGCCACCGGCGTTCGCGGACAGCCCGCACCGCGATCATGCGCCGCCGTGGCGGACAGCGAAGTCGCGGGTCAACGCCCCGAAACCGACCTCTGGCATGGCACAAGCCAGACTGGGCTGATCTGTACGACCTCCGATGGAGGCTTGGTCGGGTGTCAGCCTTCGGTGGGTGGGTGGACTGCGTCTGACGGGTGCGTGTCGAGGCGCGCGACGAGCAGGTCGATGAGCGCCGCGCGCTCCCGGGCCGTGTCGACCGGTTCGTCGACGACCATCTGGATGAAGACAAGTCCGCGAAGTGCCGCCCAGAGCAGGTCGCCGATGGCCTGGGCGTCGGTGTGGTGTCGCCGGTGCGCGATCAGGTCTCGGCCGAGTCGGGCGAGCTCGGCCGCCATCAGCGCGAGTTGCCCTGAGGTTTCGGCGAGTCGGTTGGCCCGGGTCGCGACGAGGATCTCGAGGCTGGCGCGGGATGCCGGTGTGGAGAACGCGGCCCAGGCGGCCTCGACGAGCGCGCTGACCTGGTCTCGCGGGGATCCCGGCGCGATGCCCACCGCGGCCATGCGCGTTCGCAGCTCCTCGAAGGACGAGTCGACGACGGCCGCCAGTAGCCCGTCGCGGTCTCCGAAGTGGTACTGGATGACGCCCCACGTCACGCCGGCTCGCTCGGCGATGTGCTTGGCGCTGGCCGCGGCGAAGCCCTCCTCGACCACGCACCGCACGGTCTCCTCCATGATCATGGCGCGTGTCCGCTCGGCCCGGGCCTGAGCCCCGCTGGTAGGCCGGGTCGGCGCGATGGACCTGCGACGACCGGTGGCGCCCGAGGTCACGGCATGAGGCCCTGCACCTGTGCCACCGGGAGGGCGGACAGGTGCGTAAGCCCTGGCGGTGCCGCGCACACGGCCGGGATCGCGTTCACCGCCTTGGCCGCCGTCGCGATGACGCCGGCCTCGTTGTGGTCGGTGTACTCGTCGCCGACGTGGGTGTTGATCTCGACACCGGGAACGCCCTTGATCACGACCCGGTGCACGCCGGGCCGGCCGCCAGGTGGGGTGGGCCAGTCCGGCGCCGCGGCGGAGGTCAGTCGGTTCACGTGCTCCATGATGATGGCCGCGCGTCCGCCGACGACGCCTTCGACCGCGAAGCGGACGGCCGCCACCTCGCCCGGGGCGACGGTCATCATCGTGCAGTCGATGGTCTGGGTGGCGGTCCAGGCCTCGTGGCGCTCGCGCAGCTCGTCCACCACCACCCCGAGCCTGTCGGCCAGCAGCCGGACCGGGCCGCCCCAGATCGACGCGAGCACGCCGGGCAGGAACAGCGGCGGCACCCGGTCGGGTGTCGTGCCGAACCCGAAGCTCGCGCCGGTGAACTCGGCATCGTCGTACGAGCCGTAGTCGCAGATCTCCTGCACCAGGATCTCGTCGGCCCGTTCGGACAGGCTCAACGCGGCCAGGGGCAGGAGGTCCCCGGAGAACCCGGGGTCGATTCCGTTCACGTACATGGTGGTGCCACCGGTCTCGCACGCGGCCTCGATCGGCTCACGCAGCCAGGCGTCGGCGTGCGGCGGGTAGATGAGCCACACCAGCGACGTACCGACCACGTTGGTGCCGGCCGCCAGGAACGCCGTGATCTCCCGCAGCGCGGCGTCGGGCCGGCTCTCGGCCTGCGACGTGTAGACGACGCAGTCGGCCTTTAACGCCACCAGCGCGTCGACGTCGTCCGTGGCGACGACGCCGGTCGCGGTGTCGAGGCCGCACAGCTCCGCCGCGTCGCGACCAACCTTGCCGGGGCTGTTGGCGTGCACTCCGACCAGCTCAAGTCCAGGCCGCCGGATGATCGAGCGCAGGGCATGACGCCCGACGTTGCCGGTCGAGAACTGGATCACGCGCAGAGACATGGAGACCCTCACCTGGATACGGGCTGTGCAACTCTTGCCTCGGATCATAAACGACTTTATGGTTCTCCCGTCCACGACGAACGGCGGCACGACGAGAGGCGCGGCGAACCATGGGGACGTTGGACGGCGCTGTGAACACCGCGAGACCGGCGCTCCGGGTCGCCGTCTGGACCACGGGAAACGTGATCCGCCAGGCAGCGCGCGTCGTCCTCGACCGCCGGGACCTCGCGCTCGTCGGTGCGTTCGCCCGGTCGCCCCAGAAGGTCGGCGTCGATGTCGGGGAGCTGTGCGGTCTCGGTCGCCGCCTCGGGATCACGGCCACCGCGGATGTGGACGAGCTGCTCGGCCTCGACCTCGACTGCGTCATCTACTCGCCCCTTCACCTGGATGTCGCGGAACTGGCGAGAATCCTGCGTGCCGGCGTCAACGTCGTGACGACGGCCGAGCTGATGACCGGTTCGACCCTCGACGCGACGGCGCGAGCCGAGCTTCAAGGGGCGGCCGAGGCCGGGAACGCCTCACTGTTCGGCAGCGGGATGAACCCCGGATTCGCCCAGCTCCTCGCCGGCGTCGCCACCGGCATCAGCGCCGGCATACGCAAGGTCATCGTCAGCGAGTCCGTGGACGTGAGCGAGTTCGTCGCCGACGCGAACTTCGAGGCCATGGGCTGGGGCCGCCCGCGCGGCGACGCCGGCCACGCGGACGCCGTCCGGGCTGGCACCGCCGTCTTCGCCGAGGCCGTCGAGGTGCTTGGCCAGCTGGTCGGCACCTCGTTCGACGAGCTGCGTTGTGACGTCGAGTTCGCCCACGCGACCGAGGACCTGACCCTCACCAGCATGGTGATCCAGAAGAACCATGTCGCGGCGATGGACGTTCACTGGACAGGCGTCGTCGATGGTCACGACGCCGTGCAGCTCCGGCAGCGCTGGCTCGCGAGCACCCTCGTCGATCCGGCCTGGACCGTGGAGCACGGCTACAGCGTCGAGGTCTCGGGCGATCCCAACATCCGGATCAAGCTCGATATCTGGCCCACCGACGCCGACCTGGCGAACCTCACCAAAGAAACGATGCACGGCATCGGCATGCGGATCACCGCGGTCCCCGTCGTCAACGCGATTCCAGCGGTCTGCGCCGCGCCCGCCGGCATCGTGACCTACGCCGACCTACCGGTCATCGCCTCGCCATATCTTCGTCGACGCCTCCACGCTGTATGACGCCGCCCTGGCACTGCTGCGCTCCCGCCAGGGCCGTTCGACCGGCAGCGGCGCGTAGGCGCGGACGCCTTTGATCTGTCACGGCGCCTGGCAGTCGCCCGGGGAGCAACTGCCGTTCGCTGCGCGAGTTCCCCCAGACCAAGAGTCGGGCTCGACTCGAGCCCCGGAGGAAGGAGTGTGCCCCCATGGCGGAACAGGGCTTCTCGGAGCGCGTCGAGGTCTCGAGGGCGATCGCCGCCGATCCCGCGACGATCTTCGCCCTGCTGTGCGACCCGACCGGACACGTGGCCATCGACGCATCAGGGATGCTGATGGCGGCGTCCGGATCGCCGGCCCGGGCGGCCGGTGACACCTTTGTGATGCACATGGATCGAGATGCCCTTCGCGACGTCGATCTCGGTGAGTACCAGGTGACAGTCACCTTCCTGACCTACGAGCAGGACCGTGAGATCGCGTGGACCGTCGGAATGGCCGCGGACCAGCGATTCGGCCACGTCTACGGGTACCGGCTGGAGCCCATCCAGGGAGGCACACTGGTCACCCAGTACTACGACTGGTCCGGGATCAGCGACGAGCTCAAGCAATTCATCACCTTCCCGGTGATCCCGGAATCAGCTCTTCGGGCCACCCTGGGGATTCTGGCGCGCACCGTGGCGCCGGGCGCCAAGCGACCGGCGGTCGCCGGTTGAGCGATCCAGTGCCCGGGCACGGAGACCGCCGGGCCTACCGCCGGGCGCCGGCTCCGGCCGAGCGCTGCCCGGCGGGTAACAGCGACATACAGAGAGGGAACCAGAGAATGTTCCAGGACAGGTATGGGCCGTGGGCCTTCATCGCCGGCGCTTCGATGGGTATCGGCCGGGCGCTTTCACTCGAGGCGGCGTCGCGCGGGCTGAATGTCGTCATGAACGCCCGCGGCGCCGAGGCTCTGGCCGCCACGGCCGCCGAGGTGCGCGCGGCGCACGGGGTCGAGGTCCGTGAGCTCGCCGCCGACCTGACCGACCCGAAGATCGGCGAGATCGTGGCGGCCGCGACCGACGACCTGGAGGTCGGGCTGTTCATCTACAACGCGACGGTGGCGCCTATCGGGCTGTTCCTGACCCATCCGCTGCAGTTACAGCTGCAGTCGGTGCAGGCGAACTGCGCGACGCCACTCATCCTGCTGAACCTTTTCGCGCCGAAGATGGTGGCCCGTGGCCGGGGCGGAATCTCGCTGGTCAGCTCCACCGGAGGTACCCAGGGCGCCGTCACCAGCGCCACCTACAACGCGGGCAAGGCCTTCGAATGGATCCTCGCCGAGTCGCTGTGGGGCGAGCTCGGCGACCACGGCGTGGACGTCACCGCCATGCTCGTCGGCCCTACGGCGTCACCGAACTTCAACGCCTTCAAGGACACCCTCGACCCGGAGCTGTGCAACCGGACCGACTCCGAGGACCTGCTCGACCGGATGCGCAACGGCCTGGTCAACCCGGCGGAGCCGGAGCAGGTCGCCTCGGCGCTGTTCGACGGGCTGCCCAACGGGCCGGTGACCTGGGCCAAGCCACTCGATGAGTGGATCACTACGAGGTCGCTGGCCATGCCACGCGGCGAGGTGACGCTGACCTGGCGCCGGCTCATGGAGACCTCGACCCGCCCGCCCGAGCGACAGGCCCGCTGATCACCCGGCCACGACCGTCGCGGGGCGCGCGGACGATCCCCAGGTAGGTCGCCGGTGACCGCCGGCCAGGCATCCGCCGGGCGGGCGGGATGGGCGGCAAGCTGCGGCACCGCGAGGAACGCGTCGCGCCGGCCGACCGGCAGCCAGCGATGCGCACCGAACAGCAGACCGGCCAGCTGCGCGCCCCACCAGACCGCGACCGCCGACGCCCTGAACACGGCGACGAACCCGAGTACCAGCGCCTCCGCCGACACCGCCGGCCCCTGTGCCAGGCGGGGCGCTCACCGCGGCATCGCCGGGAACGCTCACCGCGGCATCGCCGGGAACATCGCGGCGCACCGCGACAGCCCTACAGCCCGGGCAGTGACTCGTACGAGGAAGGCCCGGACATCGCGGACGACATCGTGGAGAACATCCCCGCGGGCGACGGCGGCTGTCACGTCCTGCTGGATGACATCGCCGGGGTGGGTCAGCAGGTCTCTCGGTACGGGACTCCGGGCACCAGGTTGTCCCACTGGAAATCCTCGTGCCCTCGCCGCCGATCCAGGCACACGCCTCATCCACCAGGTCGCCGCGTGGAGGGCGTCCCTGAACTCGTGAGTGTCTCCGCCATGAAGGGGTGCGGCCAGGTATTACAAGAATGCCGTTTAGTCATTGGCACTCCAAAAATATTCCTCCTTATATCCAAATGAGCCAGGATGATTCATCCGAAAGCCGGGCTCCGAGTTGGGTGAGCCTATTCTGATTCCAAAGGTCCAGAGTGGATCAAAAGACACGTGCTGATCGCCCGCGAAGGTGAACTCGGCAAATTTGACTATGCCAGAATTAATGGATGATCTGTCATCGAGTAGGCAGCGGAGAGATGAGCATGGAAGATGGTCGGCCTCACCAAAGTAGATTTCCGAGAGGCTCGCCACACCAGCTTCCGCCTCTTCGTCGTCGAGCAAAACCTGATCATGCGCGATCCCGCCCACAACCCTCATGGCGAGTTGATCACCCTGATCCACGGCGGTGAGTTGAAGGTAAGGGCCTCCCGTCCCCGCCTCAAGGTAGACATTATCTGGAAGTAGATTGAAGCGCCGCGCAGGGTCCGCCTTCATAAAGAACCCAGGGATCAGCAGATCGCTGAAGCGCTTGGTGCGCAGCAGCAGAAGGATCTCGTCCAGATTCGTTCTGTCAGTTTTCATCGGCGGAGCCTATTCTTGTTGATCATCCTATTTAGACCACTATCAACATCTTCAAGAATCGTCCAGTAACCCCCTTTCTGGAAGTGCTCGGCGCGTTCGCAGTTTCCCGAGAGGGTGTTTGCCGCCGAGTTCGACGACGGCGCCAACGACTACGGCCCTACTCTAGCGATCCACACGGCCTAGAACGGCCTCCAACTCCCTCCAATACCGGTACGTAGCGTAATTCATCCTGCGTTCGTACTCGGCCGCGATCTCGCTGGACGGGTGAACGTTCTGCATGATCCACGTAGTCATCCTGATCTCATGCACGCGGCGCGGCACCTCGAAGCCGTCCCAGGCCGTCACGTCGAACCCGTAGGCGGCCGCGAACGCCCGGTACTGCGCGTCGGTCCACCACCCCGCGGTCCGGTACTCCGTCGCCGTCATCGCCAGGTCCCACTCCGGCTGACCCCACCCGAACCGCTCGAAATCGATCAGTACCGGGCCGTCCGCCGTGACCATCAGGTTGGCCACGTGGGCATCGCCGTGGATCGGCCCGGGAGACAGCGCAAAGTCGAGCCGTGACGCCGCGACGCCGAGCTCTTCGTAGGTCGCTCGCAGGAGGTCCTTGTCGCCGACCGGGACCGGCGCATGCTCGATCCTGGGAGCCACCCGCCCGACCAGCTCAACCGCGGGAAGAGCGAACCCCGTCGGTGCGGGAAGCCGGTGGAGCCGGCGCAGGAGACCCCCAGATACCCGGCATCGTCCTCTATCCCGTCACGGCCGATGATCTGCCGCCAGAACGTCACCGGGTGTCCGTCGACCTCCAGGGGCTGCGGCACATCGGCCAGGCGCGCCGCCGGATAGCCCACCTGGCCCGACCGCGCGATCCTGGCCGTGTTAGCCCGGCTACTGCCCCGGGAGGTCCGGTCGCACCGGCTGGTGACCCCGGCGACGTTGCTGGCCTGGCATCGCCGCCTGGTCCGCCGACGGTGGACCTACCCGCACCGGATGGGCCGCCCGCCGGTCGATGAGGAGCTGCGGACGCTGGTGATCCGCCTGGCCCGCGACAACCCGACCTGGGGTCACCGCCGCGTCCAAGGCGAACTGCTCGGCCTGGGGTATCGGATCGGAGCGGGCACGGTCCGTCGGCTCCTCACCGGCGCCGGTCTCGGCCCGGCCGCACGCCGCCACGCCGACGCCAGCTGGCGCACCTTCCTACAGGCCCAGGCCGGTGGCCTGCTGGCCACCGACTTCTTCCACCTCGACACCATCGCCCTGCGCCGGCTCTATGTCTTGTTCGTCATCGAGATCCAGACCCGGCGCGTCCACATCCTCGGCGTGACCGCCCACCCGACCGGAGCCTGGGTCGCCCAACAGGCACGCCAACTCGTCCTGGACCTGGACGGACGCCTCGATGGGATCCGGTTCCTGATCCGCGACCGTGACGCGAAATACACGAGGTCGTTCGACGACGTGTTCGCCGCCGAAGGCATCCAGGTCGTGAAGACTCCGCCACGGACGCCGCGGGCGAACTGCCACGCGGAACAGTTCATACGCTCCGTCCGCCAGGAGTGCACCGACCGGATCCTCCTCTACGGCGAACGCCACGCCACCGCCGTGCTCGGCGAGTACGCCCGCCACTTCAACGACCATCGGCCCCACCAAGGGCGACACCAGCGCCCACCGAACCACGACCCGGCCGCTGCCGCGCCCCTCGACGGCCCGATCCACCGCCGCAAGATCCTCAGCGGCGTCATCAGCCAGTACCACCGCGCCGCCTGACCGAACAGCAAAACCGCAGGTCACGCCCCCGAATCGAGTTTTGGCACGCTACAACGCGTCCTGATCAGGCCTTCGCGAGGTGGCGGCTGATCACCAGGCGCTGGATCTAGTTGGTGCCTTCGAAGATTTGCATGACCTTGGACCATGAAGATCAATATATGCTGTGACCTGCGACGATTCTTGGTCAGTGGTGGCCGTGGGCCTGCGTAGCCGCATCCTGTCCACGGTTGGTTCAGGGCGTGCCAGGTGCGGCGAGCTCGGTGTCGGGGCCGGTGGATGTCGCCGCGGTGTGAAGGGGCTTGGGCGAGGGTGGGGCGGGGAGCATCTTCGCTGTTCGGCGTGCGTGCGTGGCGCGGGTCGGCGGTGTGAATCGGTCTTGCGGGGTGCTATTGCTCGTCGGAGCCGTGTGGCGGTGTGTGGACGTCGAGGGCGTCCGCGCTCAGGGCGTAGTCGTCGGGGTGTCGCGCCAGATGGTTCGCGGCCTCGTACAGGGCGGGTAGCGCCGCGAGATCCTTCGACCGGCCGGCGGTCTCCTTCGAGCGGATGATGTCCTCGAGGCTCGCGACGTAGATCGAGAGACCGAATCCTGTGATGTCATAGCGGCGAGCGTTCCGCATGATCGCGTCGAAGGGTCCTACGCCGGGGAGTTCGATCAGGACGTCGATGGCCCCGTAGCGGGTTCTGTACATCGCGAAGTACTCGGCGTAGAACTCGGCTGGCTGGACCTCGGGGTGCGGGAGGTACTCGGTCGAGTTCGCGGCCTTCTTCAGTGTCGCGGTGCCGCTGAGCGCGGCGGCGAGCCGGGCCAGGTTCTCGGGCTCGGGGTCGGGGACGATGTCCAGATCACCGGTGACGTAGGGGGTTCCCTGGAGTCTCGCGCCGACGCCGCCGACGATCGCATAGCGAACACGGTGCTCGGCGAGCATGCCGAGCATTCTGGGCAGTTCAAGGAGGAGAGAGGCCCGCGGTTCCTCGGTCACTCGGCGGCCGGCCGGGCGCTGGCGAACACCGCGTGCTCGGCCATGAGCATCCGCAGGCGCTGCTCCGGTGGCATGGCGAGGATTGTCTTCACCTGGATCAGAAGCCCAGGGTCGGACTGCCAGGTCTCCCTGGTCACTGTCTTGAAGAGCGCCTGGGCGCGCGCCCGTGCCTGCGCGGCGCGCTCGCGGAGATAGGCGGCGCGCTCGGCGGGATCCTCCGGCGGGTCGAAGGGATCATCTAGGTTCATCGCTGAACCTCCCACGTCCCGACGCCGGGCTGTTCTGAGGTCTCCCGCGGCGGGTGGCTGGCACGGGCTGGACCCACGGGGCGAGACTACCAGCCACTTGACCATGTGGATCAACCAGGACGCAGGCGCGGGGGCGTGTCTGTGGGACTCCACGCACCATGCTGATGATCTCGTGTGAGGTGTGGGGATCTTTCGGCTGAGTGGTGCTGGAGCTGGTGCGCGGCTGGTGGCCTCATCGCGCCCATCAATCTTCCCAGCCCAGCGGCCCGACCTCTGCGAGAGCTTCGTCGACCTTGCCGGCGCGGGCGCTTTCGTCGTCGCGAAGCCCCCGGCCGCGCTTGCCTGCGGCTACTCGTGCGGTTTGCGAATTAACTAAGAGTGATGGGTGGCTTGATCTCGCCCAACGGGCTCACCCGCGACCGAGCCTCCAGGCCTCCTCCGTCCCCTAGTGCGGGGCCTGGTGGAGCGTAGCCAGCACGCGACCTTGCTCCAATCTAGTCGGCGGACTATAGTCACGCGACTAAGTTGCGACTTCCGCGCGACCATGAACGACGATCTTGTCATGGCCGGCCTTCCGCCAGCACTCAGGCCTGGTAGCTGGTTCCGTTGCCGATAGGAGGACTTCAATGCCAGTGATGAAGCCACAGGAGTTACCAGAGAACGGCGGCGGCCGCTGGCCGAACACCGGGTTCCGCTCCGTGCGGTGGGGTGACATAGAGGTCGGGTACACCATCGCCCCACCGATCGACTGCACGCCCGGCTACCAGGGTCTCCCTGGTGGGGTCTGCAACTGCCCGCACTACGGCTACGTCTTCAAGGGGAGGCTTCGGGCGATCTACCCGGGAACGGACTGGCCGGACGAGACGGCCGTCACTGGCGATGTCTACTTCTTCCCCGCCGGCCACAGCCTCATCTACGAGGAGGCGAGCGAGGTCCTCGAGCTGAACCCGGCCGCCGCCCTCGACGCGCTCATGAACCACTTCGAGAAGATGATGGCGAGCGGCTGGTCCGGCTGACGCACGCCGTCAACAGTCAAGATCCCGCCCGGAGCTCCGCGGGCAAACGCCTACGCGGTGCGGTTCGTCCGCGCACTCCGAGCCGAGGCCACCGCCCGCATGCCGATCTTCGGTGACCGACACCCGCTGACCGTCCTGGCCGACTACGCGGCCCACGACAACGGCTGGCGACCCCACCGCCGCCGTGATCTTCTGCCACTCCGGCCCGACCGCCCCATCGCTGTTTGTTGCGGATCGTCAGGCGGTCCTCGGGGTCGGTCGTGAGTGGGCGCCGTGCGCAGATGATCCTTCTGTCGGCGCAGGGCATGACCCCACCGAGGATCGCCGAGGTGACGGTCACGTCGGAGGACCGGGTCAGCGACGTGATCCACAACTTCAACCATGACGGCTTCGACTCGCTCTACCCGAAGTACGCGCGCGGCCGGCCGCGGAAGTTCAGCCTGCCGGAACGCCTCGAGATCAAGAAGATAGCGAAGTCGCGGCCGAGCGAGCATGGGCTGCCGTTCTCGACCTGGAGTCTGTCGAAGCCCCGAAAGGCTGGCGCACTGACCTGTCCACGTCGGCGGAGGACGGAGCCCCAGCGACCCGACCGGCCGCATCCCCGTGTGCGTCGCCGACCGCGACCTCGTCGCCCGCACCATCGACCACCTGACCGCCGATCGGAAGATCTCGCGGGCAGTCAGAAAAGCCAGGTGCTGAATCGGCTGGACTCCTTTGCGGCGGCGCCGAGGTGTATCTCGATCGCCCCGCTCTGTGGATGGTTCTCGCCGAGGGTGTTTCTGGATATCGTGAGCGCCCGCTCCATCAGCGTCGTCGCCGTGGACCTCTGTCCCTGTTTGGCGAGCGCTAGTGCCAGATTGTGCAGGCACACCGCGACGTCGGGGTGATCGGGGCCGCACGCCGACTCGGTGACGGACAGGGCGCGGCGGTACAGGGCTGCCGCCTCGGCCGCCTGCCCGTTGTCGTAGAGCGCGGCGGCCACGTTGTTCAGGCAGGTCGCCGTGGCAGGATGGTCGGGCCCGTGGACGGTTTCGGTGATGGCCAGGGCGCGTTCGAGCAGCGGCCGGGCAGCAGCCGGGTCTGTGCGCAGGACCCGCACCGCGGAGCCCAAATTGGTCAGATCTCTGGCGACTGCCCGATGGCGGGGCCCGTAGGCGGCCTCGTCGATGGCCAGCGCCCGCCGGAGCAGGGGCGCCACCTCGTCGGAGCCAAGGGTGAACAGCGCCGCAGCCAGGCCGTTGAGGGTGTCCGCCACCGCGGGATGGTCACGGCCGTGGCCGGCCTCCACCAGCGCGAGGGCCTGGCGAGCGAGCGGCTCGGCCTGCGCGGCCTGGCCCTGCACCTGGAGATAGGTCGCGGCCTGAACATGCAGCCATTCGAGGTCAGTCAGGGCGGACGGCGCGCTGGGCTCGGTGACCAGGAACGGGACGACGCGCCGCCACCACCGTTCCCGGCTGTCTCTCCACGGGCCTGCCTGCCGCGCCAGCCGCGGCGGCGCGAGCGGGCTGCTGGCTCGATTCAGGACCGCGCGGGCGTGGGGTAGCAGCACACGCCACCGGGGCCAGTCCGCCGGGTGGGTGTCGATGCCGCCGGGCAGATCCGCGCGGAGCAGGGCGAGCAGGACGGCGGAAAGTTCGTGCTGCCGGGTCTGTCCCATCCTTCGGCGGGTGGATGCCTGGACCAGGCGGTGGCTCCAGATCGCGGTGGCGTCCCGGTCCGCCATTCCCGAGGAGACGAGCGTCGCCACGGTCCGGATCCAGGTCATCCGGTCGCTCACGGCCCGGGCGAGTGGCCCTTCGCCGAGCAGATCGCCACGGCCGTCGAGCAGATCGAGCGGCAGCGGTTCCGGCGCGCTCACCGCGAGCAGTTCCAACAGCTCGAGGGCCGCGGGTGCGTTGTCGCCGAGCTGCCGGGTGGATGTCTCCCACAGAGTCGCCACCGTGACGCCGGCCCGGTCGGCGACCGTGCCCAGCTCGATCGCCTCGTCCAGCCGTTCCTGCAGCAGGCGGGCCAGGTCCACCAGCGGAGTTCCGGACTGACCGCAGAACGCGGCCGCCTGTTCGACCGCCAGCGGGAGGTCGCCCAGCAGCTCGGCCGTGGTGTCCGCTGCTTGCGGGTCCGCGCCCGTGAGACGGCCGGCCAGAAGCGTGACCGATGCGGTTCTCGCCAGCGTGGGCACCTTGACCGTCGTGCCGACGCTGTCCCAGCCCGCCCGGCGGGAGGTCACCAGGAGCCGGCCGAGCCTGTCCCAGTGACGGAGCGGGTCGAGGGCGGCGAGGTCCTCGGCGTTGTCGAGGACCAACAGCCACCGCAGGTGCCGCAGGTGCAGTTCCCAGAACACGCCGTGCGGGTCGGTGCTGGCTGGCAGGCCGAGCCTCTCCCCGAGCGCGGCGAGGTGGCCGGACACCAGCTCGGCTCGCTCGGCCGGAATCCACCACACGACGTCGAACAGGTGGCGCTGCCTGTGGGCGAACTCGGCGGCAAGCGCCGTCTTTCCAACACCGCCCATCCCCACCAGGGCAACGACCGACGCCATGTCGTGCCCGGTCGGCGCGGCCATCGCGGCCAGTTCGGCGAGCAGGACCTCACGGCCGACGAACAGCGTTGGCCGGATGGGAACCTTCCAGTACCCCGGCCCCGCCGCAACGGCCTTGCCGCGGCTCCCACCTGCCCTGGAACCGGCGAGGAGTCCGTTGGCGGGGGACCGCTTCCGTACCAGGGCCAGGAGGCGTTCCCGGCCGTCGCTCGCCACACCGGCCACCAGCAGGTCCGACACCGCGGTCCAGAACACCCGCGGGCTGTGGGTGCTCCAGGGCAGATCGGCACCCGGAAGACCGGCCTCAACGAGAAACTGCCGCGCCTCCAACGGGTCGGCGAAGAACTCGGCCAGCGCCACGACCTCCTCGGTCGTCAGCCCTTCCACCAGGCCCTCCTAGCGAGGCGAACCACCCTGCGCCGCCGCCCATCATGTTGCTGACACGGCCACGCTGACACAACCAGACCCCGAATGACAACGGAGGGTCGCCTGCCGCCTGGCTTGGCTGTCGTTGACGTCCCGATAGGACAGGGCGAAGCGCAGGTACCACCGCACCGCCAGAACGATCACCTCCGGCGGGGACCGGAACCCGGCGAACTCCGACACGGGCACCAGCGGGCGAGGGCAGCGAGCCACCAATCGATCATGCCTCGACCATCGAAGTAGACCACGGCACCAGCCTGTGCGACAGCGCCCAGGACGTGCCTGCCACCGGGCAGCACGCGGCCGGTGTCCGACAAACCGCATATCCCGACAAAAGCACCCCGACCAGCTCCGATCCTAGGGCGCCACCGGGCCAGTGACAGAAGAAGTTGGTTGAGCCGGTACACGCGACCCATGTTCGCCGCCTCTGCTACGGTGACGGCCTCACAGCGGAGGCACCTATGAGGTGCCCGCTTGAAGCGGCGTGCGACCGCAGGGGTATGCTCGCGACCGCGAGAGTTTCTCCTCTCAAATTGACGGGACGCAAGCCGTGGCCGGCCGTCCGCGGAGCGCATGTCGGTGCCACCGACAACCATGTGAGGATCCAATGCACGTACGGGGGAAAAGACCATACCGGCGCGCGCGCCGGCGATCATCTGGTTTTCGGCAGTCGCTCGGACGATAGCCGTGGCCCGGAAGAACCGCCGCGCGGCGCGTGATCTGCTTCTGCTTTGCCTCGCCGCCGCGGCCGCGGTCTCGACGATCACCGTTGTCGAGACAGGGAAAACTCGTACGGTAACCTTGCTCGAGGGCAGTGCCTGGCTCCTCAACGCCGGTCCCTGGTCGTTCACCCGGGTGAACGGCGTGTCAGTACTGCCGGACGCGCAGGTCAGCCTTCCCGGGCCGGACGGTGAGTTTGTCGCGGCCGGCCTCGATCAGTTCTCGGCCCTTCGGGAAAACGGCCGAGCCAGCACTTTCGTGCGGGTCGACCCAGCCTCGCTGACAGCGGTCTCCCGCACCTTCGAGGGCACCGGAAAGCGTCTGACCATCGCCGCTGACATGTCGACTGGTTATCTGGTCGACAATGCCTCGGGGCTCGTCAGGAAGATCGACCCGCGGAATTTCCTGGAAGCCGGTGAGCCCGTCGAGGCCGGCACCAGGGTGGACGCCGCTCAGCTGACGCCCGACGGCACTCTCTGGTTGGCGGCGGGCCAGATGGGAGACGTGGCGGTGATTCGTGACGGTCGCCTTGACACGCGGACCCGGATCGCACCGCCCGGTCATCCGCTCGACCTGTCCCTGGTCGGCGACCGGGTCGTCGTCACCGACACCTCGACCGGTGTGCTCACCGCGCTGTCAGCCGACGGACGGGTGGACGGCGAGCCGCTGGCCGTCGGAAACGGCTCGGCTCTCCCGGTTCTTCCGTCGACCGAGGGCGACGGTCAGCGGCTCGCGGTCGCGACCGCGGACGGAACGGTGCGGATCGCCGATCTCGAGTCGCGAGACGTCGTCACGGTCTCGCCCGGGCCCCGGCGCGCCGGCCGGCCGACGGAACGACCCGTCCTGGCGGGGAGCTACCTCTACCAGGCCGACGGCCCGACCGGAGTCGTCCTCGTCACCCGGGTCGGGTCGGGCCAGCGGCCGGTGGAGGTCCAGGTGTCCGGGGCGACGCCGCGCCTGCAGGTTTTCCGGCGGGAGAACCTGGTCTGGGCCAACGACCCGAGCAGCGCCGGCGCCGCCGTCTTCCGTGACGGCGAGGCCCGGCGCGTCCAGAAGTACGACAGCCCGGAACCCGCCGGGCCTCCTACCGCGGCTCCCGCACCGCCCGATGACACCGAGGTGTCGTTCGGCGAGGTCGGCGGGATTCCGCCGGGGCCGGCGCCGGCGCCGACCTCACCGACCGTGCGTCCCAGCCCTACGGACGTTCTCCGGCCGTCGGAGCCGCCGCGGCAAACCACGGAACCACCCGATGGCGATGACGGCCCTCAGCAGCCGGTCCCGGGAACCGGGACGACGCCTTCCCCACAGCCCCAGCGACCAGACGCCGAGCTCACCCTCTCGGCTGCCTTCGGCCCGGGAGTTCTGGAGATCGACGTCAACCTGGCCGACGGCGGGCAGCCGGCGGGGCCGTATCGGCTGGACGTGGATCCGGCGGACGGAACCACCGTCATCCCCGCCTCGGACACGTCTTTCCAGGTAAGGGTGCCGGACTGCGCGGAACGCACATACACGGCCACGTCGCCGCGGGGCCGGACGGTCACCGCGCAGTTGTTCGGCTGTGAGCCGGCGGGTCCGGCGGCCGACTACTGGTATGTCGTGCACAACGGAAGCGTCGACTTCTACTGGACGGAGGCGGTCGTCGGCGGCCCTGCTGAGTCTTATGAGCAATACACAAGAAACTCGCCGAATCACGAAGGATCGATGATCGCGGATGGTTTTGATGATACGCCTGAATCTCGATTCCTGAACATCGAGGTCCCAATGGGAGAGCTTATTGAGCAGGGGCTCGCGCCAAGCAACGCCGCCGGCCAGGCGCCGTGGCAGATCCTGACAGTTCGGGCGTGGGATCTTTCCTCCTGTGCGTCTTTCTGCACCTACAACCACCCGGATCCGGTACCGCTCCTGGACCGGCCGGGTGGCTCTCCGATCGGAGTCGCGCTACCGGCTGTCGCGGTCAACACGGTGGGTGTCGAAGTGGATCTCGTCTGCCAGACCGACGGCCCGTCCCACATTTATCCGGACGCCAAACTCACCCGGTCCATAGATCCTATGGACCATGCCCTGGAAGGGGATCCTTCGACGGTCTGGGATCTGATCCGGTACCAAGGCGCCGAGGGATATGTGTCGGACCTGTACGTCACGACGCCGCTGTCCTTCGACCGCGTCTTTTCGCCGGAGGTCCCGCGGTGCTGACCGTGTCAACCGTGCCGACCATGCCGGTCACGGAGACCGCGGCCGGCGCTGGTCCCGGCGGCATGATTGAGGCGGACGGCCCAGAGACGGGAGCAGGCAGGAGGCCCGCGCCGCGTGTGCCGGTCCCGACCGCGGTGGGGCTGGGGATCGGGCTGTTCTCGCTTGTGCTGGGGGTGCCGGCCTACCTGCTGGGCTACCGGGAGATGCTGGTGATCTCCGGGAGCGGTCCGGCCGCGCTGCTGCTGGCAGCCATCTGGGTTGTCCGGCGGCCGCTGGTCACCGCGTCGATCGACGTTCTTCCCGGCCGTGTTCAGGTGGGCCAGCCCGCTGAGGCCAGGATCGAGGTTCGGAACCGGTCGCGCCGGCCCTCACCGAGATTCGACATCTGGGTGACCCCGGACCGCTGCGTAAGGCTTAAGCTGGCCGCCGCCGAGACCCGAGCGGTGAATATCGATCTTCCCACCCAACGACGCGGGGTCTTCACCGTCGGCCCGGTGAACGTCCTGCGGTCGGATCCGTTGGGCCTGCTCCGGCGGGCCCAGTCGGCCGGCGACTCGACGACACTGACCGTGCGGCCGACGCTGCTACCGCTGCCACTCGGCGTGGACGCCCGGCGGCCCGACACCGAGGCCAGCGAGCCCGAGCCCGCGCCGAGCGGGGTGAGTTTCCGGGACGTGCGGGACTACGAACTCGGCGACGACGTGCGGCGGATCCACTGGCCGTCGAGCCTGCGCACGGACCGTCTGGTGGTCCGCCTGCACGATGACCCGGAGAACTCCACCCTCATGGTCCTCCTCGACACCCATCGCGGATCCTACGCGGGTTGCGTCGACCCAGAGGCGGCGTTCGAAGACGCGGTGCGGCTCGCGGCGTCGTGCGTGGCGGCGGCGTCCCGTTCGGGCCGGGACTGTCGACTGGTCACCTCAGCTGGTCTCACGGTCGACAGCCGCTCGGTCCGTCAGTTCCGGGCCGTCGCTCTCGACGCGCTGGCGACAGTCGAGACGACTACCGAGAACGCCCTTCCGTATTTGTTGACCCGATTGGCGGGGCCACCCGACGAGACGCTGTACCTGGTGACCGGAGACGGTCTGCCCGCCGCCCTGCAGCGGCGGCTCACCGGCGCCCGAAGGCGCTACGCCGTGCTGCGTCTGGGCAGTCCTCACGATGATGTGCTGGTTCTGTCGACGCGGAGTGCCATCGTGTCGGCGACGTCCGCGGGAAACGCCGTGCGCAGCTGGGCCGCGCTGGAACGGTCGAAGCGGAGCAGAAGATGAACGGGCCGCCGACGGGCCGGGCCCGTTCCATGCGCTGCGGGTGGCCGCCTCCGCGGGTGCTCGAGCGCGCCCTGTGGGTCGCCGTGGCGACGGCGGCGGCGGGCCTCGCGTTCGCACCGGCGCTCACGTTCTCGACCATCGTGGGGCCGGTCGTGCTCGCCACCCTGTTGTCCGTGGGCGGGCCGGTCGTCGCCGGATGGCTGCGTCACGGAACACCGCCACCGGTCCTGAGGTCGGCGGGAGTGGGTGCCATCGGGATCCTCGTGGCGACGGGTTCCGCGCTGCTGGCCGCGGATCCGCGGCCCTCCCCGCTCGAGGCTCCGTGGGCGGTTGCCGAGGGCGTCACCTCCGGTTGGTCCGACCTGTTGGGATCCACGCTGCCCGCAATGGCCACCCCCAACGTGCTGGTGGTGACGACCCTGCTGACCGGGCTCGCGGGACTGGTCGGGGCCGAGATCGCGCTGCGGACCCGCGCGCGCCTTGTTCCGGTCCTTCCGGCGGCGTGTTGCTACTCGCTCGCGGTTTCACTGGGGGCGCCGGAACCGGGCGTCCTCCTCCTGCCGGGGGCGGCGCTGGCGGCGGCGGCGCTCGCGCTGACGTCGTCCGGGTACGGCCGCCCGCTGGGCTCGGGACGGTACGACGCCGCCGCGGCGCTCGGCGTCGTCGTCGCCGCGGCCCTCGGTGGCACCGTGGTCGGCGCCAAGGTTCCGGTGCATCGTGACCCGCCGTACGACCTGCACGACAGCCGGCGGTTCCAGGTCGCCCTGGGACCCGACGACAATCCGTTGAGCCGGGTCGCGGGCTGGGCGGCGGACCCGGCGCGGGTGCTGTTCACCGTCCGGCCCGTGGCCGGTGAGGCGGGCTCCGGTGACGAGCCGCCGGCCGAGCGCCGCTGGCGCCTGGCGGCGCTGGACAGATTCGATGGCCAACGGTGGACGTCGTCGTCGACGTACCTGCGCGCGGGCCGTTCGCTACCGCCGCCGGAGAACGCCACCCGGACGGGCGGGACTCTCGTCGGCGAGATCGAGATCCGTGGCCTGGCCGGTGTCTTCCTGCCCGCGCTCGAATGGCCCGTCCAAGTCGTCGGGGAAGAGCTCGCGGTCGACGTCGACAATGGCCTGCTGGCCTCGCGGCGGCCGCTGTTCCCGGGTCTGCGATACGACGTCGTCGCCATCGTGCCGATGGCGCCCGCTCCCGGGGCGCAGCCGCGGGCCGACCGGAGTCCGGCGTTCCAGTCAGCCAGCTCGCTGCCGGGCGCGTCACGGGTGGTCAAAGACCTCGCGGACAAGATCAAGAGTCGTGCGTCCGGGGACTATGAAAGCGCGCAGCTGCTGGAACGCGAGCTGCGCACCAGCGGCCGTTTCAGCGCCAGCGACCCGGGTGGGCATTCGTCGGGCGATGTCGATCGGCTGCTGGCCTGGGAACCGGGGAACTCGGAGCAGTTCGCGGTGGCGTTCGCCGTCGTCGCCCGCCAGCTGGGGCTGCCAAGCCGGGTGGTGGTCGGGTTCCGGTCGGACGCGACGCCGGGGGCGCCCGGACCGGGTGACCGGGCGGCGCCCGGGCCCATCGATGTCGTCGGGGCCGACGCGCAGGTCTGGCCCGAGGTGGCGTTCGAGGGTGTCGGCTGGGTGCCGTTCGACCCCGTGCCGGCGCACAGAGATCCCTACGAGGAACTGCCGCCTCCGCCGGAGCAGCCGGGGCAGGGGCAGCTGCCGCCGGCGGCGGAGGAGCCACCGCGGCTCTCGGGCCTGTCGTCGCCCGACGACCCCCCGAAGTCCGCTGCCTGGCGATGGTGGCAGGTCCTGATGGTCATCCTGGCGGCTTGCGCGGGTCTGCTGGCGACGTGCTATGTCACGGCGGTTCTCGTCGTGCCGCTCATGGCTCGCCGGATCTGGAAGGCGCCGTCTCAGCCGAGGAGGCAGATCGTCGGCGCCTGGGCGGATGCGCGGACGGCGCTGGCGGACGTCGGTGTGCCTGTGCCAGTGTCGGCCACTGCCGGTGAGGTCGTCACTCTGGCGGCCAGGCAGCTGGGCGAACGGGCCTCAGGCCTGCTGACCCCCTTGGCTACGCAGGTCGAGCTGGCGCTGTTCGCGACGGTTGTGCCGGGGCAGGCTGAGGCCGACGACGCCTGGCGTCGCGCACGCCTGCTCAGGCGGGCGCTGCGTCGGAGCGAGCCGCGGCCCAGGCGGGCACTGCGGGCGCTGCGGCCAGCCAGGCTGCGCCGGCCCGGGATCGACCTCCGTCCCTGGCTCGGCCCTCGTGACTACCTCGCCGCCTTCGGGCCGGCGGCTCAGTGGCGGCGGTTCGCGTCCTGGTGGGAGGACCTGTGACGGTGACCGCTCCAGTGAAGACGTCCCCAGCCTGGGCGAGGCTCCCCACGGGGCCGCCGGTGCTTCGGCGCGAAAACTCTGGCATGCGCACCTCAAAGGAGAAACGTGGCTCCCGGTCGTACTTCGGGCTACTCGATGGGACTGTTCGCCCAGGACTTCCGCGCGATAGCGCAGAATATCGAGACGTCCATCCATGGCAAGTCGGACGTCATCAAGAAGGCATTGGTGTGTCTTTTCGCGGAGGGGCACCTTCTCATCGAGGACGTGCCCGGGGTCGGCAAGACCTCGCTGGCCCGGGCGATCGCCCGAACGCTGGACCTTGCCTTCGGGCGGATCCAGTTCACTCCCGATCTTGTGCCTGCCGACGTCACCGGAACGGACTTCTACAGCCAGCGCACCGAGGAGCTGACCTTCCGGCCAGGCCCGGTGTTCACCCAGCTGCTGCTGGCCGACGAGCTCAACCGCGCCTCACCGCGGACCCAGTCCGCGCTGCTGGAGGCGATGCAGGAGAACCAGGTGACCGTGAACGGGCGGACGATGCCGCTCGAGCGGCCGTTCTTCGTCATCGCCACCCAGAACTCGGTGGAGATGAGCGGCACCTACGCTCTTCCCGAGGCCCAGTTGGACCGCTTCCTGCTCCGGGTCTCGCTCGGATACCCAGAGCACGCCAGCGAGATCGAGATCCTGGAAAACCATCGCCTGGGGCGGCGGGAGGACGAGCAGGTGTCCCCTGTGGTGCGCGCGCCTGATCTCCTTCGGATGGTCGAGACCGCGGCCGAGGTGCACGTGTCGTGGGCCATACACGACTACATCGTCCGCCTCGTGGCGGCGACGCGGCGACATCCGCGACTGGCACTCGGGGCAAGCCCGCGGGCCAGCATCGCCCTCCTGCGGGCGTCGCGGGCGCAGGCCGCGGCGGACGGGCGAAACTATGTGCGGCCGGCGGATGTCCAGTTCCTCGCCGAGGCGACCCTCGCGCATCGCGTCGTGCGGACTCCGGAGGCGGAACTGAGCGGTCTGGCCGTCGACGAGATCATCAAAGGTATCGTCGCGGCCGAGCCGGTACCGTCCAGGCTCGGCCAGCAGTAGAAGTGACCGCCGTCACCGACCCCGCTTCACCGTGGACCCCCGGAGCCGCCGCGTTCTGGCCGCCGGGCGGCGGCGATCTGTCCGGTTCCGGATGCCGAATTCTGCTGGTCGGCAGCGGACGCTATGATCCCGGCTCGGTCTTTCCGACCGTCGAATCCGTCGCCACCACCCTTGAGGACCTTCACGAGTGTCTGGTCCAGGCCTGCGGCGTACCAGTCGGCAATATTCGGGTACTCGAGGACGCACCCAATCCCGGAGAGTTCGCGCGAGCCCTCGGCGACCTCGTCCAAGAGGGGGGTCACACCCTCGTCCTATACTACGTCGGCCACGGCGCCGTCGACGCAGAGAAGAATTTCTACCTGACCACCCGGGCTAGCATCGACCTGAACCGCGGACTGCAACCGATCTATCAGGCCCTGCCCTACGAGCAGGTTCAGCAGATGCTGAGTTTCAGCGCGGCAGAACGGATCGTCGTCGTCCTGGACTGCTGCTACTCCGGCGAAGCGACGGCCTCCATGGTCGCCGGCACGGACAAGGTGTTCGCGCTCGGCGGCGGGCGGGACACCTACCTGCTGACCGCCGCCGCGAGGACCGCGCTGGCGCCGCCCGGCGAGCGGCACACCGCGTTCAGCGGAGAACTTATCCGGCTTCTCCAGTCCGGGGACCCAAGCGGGCCAGCCGATCTCGACCTTGGTCACGTCTACCGCCACCTCGCCCGGGCGCTTCCGGCCGCCGGGCGCCCGGAGCCGCAGGGCCACGCCGGGAACCGGGGAGCGGGCATCGTGCTCGCCCGCAACCGGGCCTACCGGCCCCCGGCCACCAGGAGTTCCGAATACACCACCCACGCACCTGAGACCTCCGCCGATCCCTTGCCTGGACGGGGTCAGGCCGCCTGCCCCTACCCAGGCCTGTCCGCCTTCGGCGCCGAGGACGCGCGGAACTTCTTCGGCCGGGACGCTCTCCTCCAGATGCTCGCCAAGCAGATCGTCGCCAGGACTGAAGACCCTCGCCCGCTCCTGGTCCTCGGGCCTTCGGGAGCGGGCAAGTCCTCCCTGCTGCGAGCCGGGCTGGCCGGCATCCTGCAACGCGGCATTCCGAACGTCCCGCGCGCGTGGCGCTGGGAGGTGCGGCTGCTGACGCCAGGAGCCCGAGTTTCGGCGAGATCACGCGCAGACCCGGTCGGCGCCCTCGCTTTCCTGCTCGCGAACCTTCTCCGGACCGAGACAGGCGCGGTGCGTGCCCGGCTCACGACAGATCCTGACGGCCTCGTCCAAGAAGTGGGCGAGGCCATGACGAACGGCGTCTCCCCGACTACCTCGACCCGGCTCATCCTGGTCGTCGACCAGTTCGAAGAGCTGTTCGAGCCCGATGTCCTCGACGCCGACCGCGCCACGTTCACCGGCATGATCACCCTGCTGGCGGAACGGTCCGCGGCCGTCGTCGTGGCGGCCGTGCGCACTGACTACTTCGAGCGCTGCGCGGCGCTCCCAGCGCTACGCTCGGCGCTGGAAGGCGACCTGCTCCTGGTGCGGCCGATGTCTCGTGACGAACTCTGCGAGGCCATCGAGCGACCGGCGGCGCGCGCGGGCCTCAGTCCGGACCGCGACCTGGTGGATCTGCTGCTGCGCGACATTCAGGTGTTCCACCGCACGGACGTCCACGAGGCCGGCGTGCTACCGCTGTTGGCACACGCGCTGCGGTCCACCTGGCAGCGAAGCTCCGACGGCCGGATGACCGTCGCGGGATACGCCGAGACAGGTGGCGTCGCGCGGGCGGTCGCGAGATCGGCCGACGAGGTCTATCTCGGTCTGGACGAGGCGGGGCGCGCCGTCACCCGCCGGCTGTTCCTCGGCCTCGTCCGGCTGAGCCCGGACGGACGCGAGACGACCCGGCGCCAGAGGGAACGCGCCGCACTGTTCGAAGAGCTCGGCGGCGCGGACAGCGGACAGGCGGTACTCGAAGCGTTCGCCGGAGCCGGGGCGCGACTCGTGACGGTCGGCGCGGACGGCGACACGGTGGAGCTGACCCATGAGGCGCTGATCCGAGCCTGGCCACGACTACGTGGCTGGATCCAGGCCGACCGGGAGCGGCTCCGGACCCTCCAGCAGATCACGGACGCGGCCGCGACCTGGGACCAGGAAGGCCGCGACCCAGGCGGGCTCTACCGGGGCGGACGGCTAGCGCTCGTGCTGGCCGACTACCCTGCCTCCCGCCGGACCGGCCTCGGTTCGGTCGCCCGTGAGTTCCTGGCCGAGAGCGAACGCGTCAACCGCCGGCGGATACGGGCGCGACGCGCGGCCCTGTGTGTGACGGTGCTCCTCCTGGTTCTCGCCGTCGCGGGCACCGGCATCGCCACCACGCAGTGGCGCACGGTCGCCGGCCAGCGAGCGGACCTCCAGCGGCTGAGCCGGACCGCCTCAGCCCAATGGCTTGTCGCTCAGGCCGAACTGCTCGCCGACGGCGATCCGCGCGCCGCCCTGCGACTCGGACTCGCGGCCGAAAGCATCGCGCCTTCAGCCAGGAACCAGTCTGCGCTCCTGACGATGATTCTCAACGCGCCGCCTGATCTCAACCCCGGCGGCAGACTCGACTCGCCAAGCCGGACAGTCCTGCCACCGAACGTCACCGCGAGTCCCGACGGCCGGTTCCTGGCGGCGTTCGTCACCGGCGTGCTGAAGCTGTGGAGCTTCGCCGGCCCGGGGCCGGTCTGGACACGCCCAGCCGACGACACCGGGACAACCAGCATCGTCGCGTTCGATCCCAACGGGACCATGATGGCCACCGGAAATTCTGGAACACTTGCCGTCTTCCCAGTGGAGAATGGTGATCCTGGTCGTCCTGTCACGGCCGAGGGACCAGGCACGGAAATCACCGCGATCGCCCTTCGAGGGGACGGCGGAACGGTTGCCGCCTCGCGCGCGGACGGAAACGTCGAAATATGGCTGATAGACGATCAGAAGGACCTGTCTCGCGTCGCTGTGCTGACCGGGATGGGAGGGCCCGTGGCCGGCGGCGTCGCCTTCGGCGCGAACGGCCAAGTCATGGCCAGCGCCGACAGCAACGGTGCCGTTCATCTCTGGGACGCGACCAGTCCGCTTCGCCCGGGGCCGCTCGCGACCTTCTCCCCGGACGGCGGTGTCACCGCAATCGGCTACAGCTCGGCTGACATCCTCGCCGCGGCCAGCGGCGACGGGAGGCTCAGCCTCTGGGACGTCGCAGACCCGCGTCGGCCGCGACGGCTCGCCGTCCTCCGGGCGCACGGCGGCGCAGTGACCTCAATCGCCTTCAGCCCGGACGGGACACTACTGGGCCTGACCGGACTCGACGGCCCGAGCACGGTCTGGGACGTCCGCGATCCCTTCCACCCGGCCCGGCGGGCAACTCTCGGCGATCCGGCGAGCCCGAAACGGTCGGTATTCTTCGGAAACAATGGGACAGCACTCATAGCGAGCGGCGACCTAGGCTCGACGATGTGGGACCTGTCAGCCCTGCGGGAAATGATGGGAAGAGAAACGGAGATGGCGTGCGCCGCGGCGGGCCGAGGGCTAACGGAGGACGAATGGAACCACTACGTCCCGGAAATTTCATTCGCCGTCTCCTGTCCGTAGCCTGCTGTAATGACCTTGCTGTAATTACCTTGTAACAACCAGGTGTAGGTGTTGGCGTGGACCCTGCGCGAGTACTCGGCATCTGCCGCCTGGGGTGGCACGCCCGGACACCGCCGGCAGTCCGCTGACACGTCCGACGACGGTTCCCAACAGCTGTGTGACCGGGGGAGATCAACATGCTGGACATCGAGCTACACATCGACGACGACACCGGTGACGAACTACGCAGTCTCCGACGCTGGCTCCTTGACGTCCCCGAGTTGCGCGGCCGCGTCACGACCCATCAGCAGCTCCCACAGGAAGGAGAACTGGGAGCGCATCCCAACTCGCTCATCCTCGCGCTCGAAGGCGCGACAGAACGCGCCGCGGAATCCCTCGGCCGTACCCTCTCCTCCTGGGCCGAAGCCCGACGTCGTACCGTCTCCGCGCACCGACTGACCATCGAGGCCCGGATCGGGCCTGACGAAGTCGTCCTCTCCATCGACACCGCCGTGCGCGACGGCCAACTCGACCCATCTGTTCGCGCTCTGGTCGACGAGATCACCACCCGGCTCCGATACGGCAGAAAAGCCGATCCACCCACATCCGACACCCAAGTCGAGGCTGTCGATCATGCAGGAGAACCGGCGGGCTTCACCGACGACGAACTCCAGACACTGGCCGCCGCCTTTCCCTCCAGGACCAGCGCGGAGACACTGCTGCGCGACGCCGGCATGAAACCCGAAACGTTCACGACCTTCGAATCCGCACCCAGCGCCCTCGCTTGGTGGACAGAAACCAGTCGCGCCCTCGCGCTGGGGAAAGAACTTTACGGACGACACCGCCTCCTGCGCGCAGCCGCCGCCAGGTACCCAGCCAGCCCTACGCTCAACCGTGTTCCGCGCCAGAATTCGGCGTCGGGACACTGAGGGAGTGTTCCGTGATCGGCTCTGGCTCAAATTTGGTGGTGACCTTCTGTTAGCAGGCGCAGTCGACGCGGCGGGCGGCGAACATGGCCGAACCAGATGTCTGATGATCGTTTGCGAGTCTCTCGACCGCCGCGGCGGCATCTCCAAACAAGTCGATATCCGACATGCCCGGCACGCGCGGGTCGCGGTGCGCAGTTACTCGCTTTACCGCCAAATTTGAGCCAGAGCCGAAAAATTGACAGTCCCGTATGGCATCCACCTTTGCCTCCTGTCTTGCAAAGGGCGGCTCGTCCGGGCAGGTCGCTGGCGTGGTCGGTGATTCCGTCGTCGTCCGCCGCGGTCCTGTGGCGGTCTGCCGATTTGGCTACATGTTTGGCTACACGACTCGGTGCCGGGGGTTCGTGTCGGGTTCGGGTTGCAAGTGGGATGCTGGGCACCAGCGTGACAGGCCGTGCGCTCCTGGACGGCTTGTGCTATGGGGGGTGGCGCGTGGCGCGCGATCTGTCGGGCCGGGAGGTCCAGGCGTTGGCCGAGATGTTCGGGGACTCGATGTCGGCGGGGCCGCTGTTGGCGTCGGTTGGCCTGCCTCGGCGCAACCAGCCCACCTGGTCTGGGCTAAGTGCGGAAGAGTTCTGGTGGGAGGTCTCGCGGCTGCTCACGGCCGGCGCGGTCCGTGATGGCAGACGCCGGCTGTTTGAGTGAGTGTCCGGTAGGTGCTCTTGGCCTGGTCGAGCAGGTGTGTTCCCAGGGTGTTGTCCGACAGGTGCGCGCCGGCGACGGTGACGGCGAGCAGCAGGCCGAGGGTGTCGGTGACGACCCCCCGCTTGCGGCCGACGATCTTCTTGCCGGCGTCGGTGCCCTGGCTGGCCAGGGGGACGTCGGTGGAGGTCTTGACGCTCTGGGTGTCCAGGATGCAGGCGGTCGGGTCGGGGGTCAGGGCGGCGGCAAAGTTGCTGGTTAGCAACTCATCTTCTTGATTGTTTCGAGTGGTCGTTCGGGGTGGCGGGCGTG
>NZ_JADWYU010000098.1:0-40393 GCF_016786325.1 Frankia nepalensis
GGCCGGCGCGGACCGGCCAGCACAAAGGATGATCGGCTGGGCGCCGGCCGCGAGGCTCACCGACGCCGCCGGTCCCGGCCTGGGAACGCGTTATCACGTCGCCCCCGGGCAACCAGGTGGAAAGCTCTCGACGGGTCGGCGCGGCAGATGCTCGCGGCTAGACTGCCGCTGGGGTGAAAGGGGTCTCAAATGTCGTGGCCGGGCGGTAACCAGCAATACGGCAACCAGCCTTACGGCGGCGGCCAGCACGGAAACCCACCACCTGGCCAGCCATACGGCCAGCCCCAGTACGGCCAGCCCCAGCCTGGTCAGCCGCCGTACGGCCAGCCCGGCGGTCATGGCGGGCCGCCGGCTCCCCCCGGAAGCCAGCCGCTGGGGCAGCACGCCCAGAACTACGCCGGCGGCCCGCCGTTCGCCCTTGAGGAGGGCGAACGGATGCTGCGGGTCCGCCTCGACGGCGGCGAGATGTTCGCCAAGCAGGGCTCGATGGTCGCCTACAAGGGCCGCGTCGACTTCGCCTACAAGAGCCAGGGTGTCGGTGGGTTCATCCGGCGCGCGGTCACCGGCGAGGGCCAGGACCTGATGACGGTGAAGGGCCAGGGCATCGTGTGGTTCGCCGAGTCCGGCAGCCACATCTCCATCTTCAACCTGGACAACGACAGCCTCAACATCAACGGCCGCAGCCTGCTCGCGCTGCAGTCCGGCCTGCGGTACAAGATCACGACGACGTCCGGCGGGCTCGGCGCGATGGTCGCCGGCGGCGTGTTCAACACGGAGGTCTCCGGCAACGGAGCCGTGGCCGTGCTCTGCCTGGGCAGCCCGCTCGTGCTGCCGACGGACGAGCCCGTCTGCGTCGACCGGGACGCCGCGGTCGCCTGGACGTCGGGGGTGCAGACCCGGGTCGTGTCCAGCTTCAAGGTAGGCAACCTGCTCGGCCGCTCCTCCGGAGAGCTCGCCCAGATCGAGTACAGCGGCCGCGGCGGCTTCGTCGTCGTGCAGTGCGGCGAGATCCCCGCCGCCGGCACCGGCTCCTCGGGCGGCTCCCACTAGCCACCGCGCGCCGACCGCCGCGCCGGGCGGCGGGGAGCGGCGGTTCCCGGTGACGGCGTGAGCCTGGCGAAGTTACGCGACTTTCCAGCTCGGCGATGTCGATACGCGGTCGACGGCTTCGACCTAGGGATGGTGGGTGAGAAGGTCACCCACCGCCAGGAGGAGTCGGAAGGAGACGTCGTCATGACGAAGCTGCGGGCGCACTGCCTGAGCATGTCGTTGGACGGATACATGGCCGGGCCGGCGCAGAGTGTCGACAACCCACTGGGGGTGGGCGGCCCGAAGCTGCACGAGTGGATGTTCGAGACCAGAGCCGGTCGGAGCATGATGGGCCTTGAAGACGGCACGGACGGGGCCGACAGCGACCTGGTGACCGCCGGCTTCGACGGGATCGGCGCCACGATCATGGGCAGGAACATGTTCGGCCCGGTGCGCGGGCCGTGGGAGAGCGCCGACGAGTGGACCGGCTGGTGGGGTGAGGAGCCGCCGTTCCACCACCCGGTGTTCGTCCTCACCCACCACGCCCGCCCGTCGGTCGAGATGAAGGGCGGCACCGTCTTCCACTTCGTCACCGACGGTATCGAGGCCGCCCTGCGCCGCGCCGTCGAGGCGGCCGACGGCCAGGACGTCCGGCTCGGCGGCGGCGCCGCGACGGTCCAGGCCTACCTGCGCGCCGGGCTGGTCGACGAGCTGCACGTGGCGCTCGTGCCGGTGCTGCTTCGCGGCGGCGAACGGCTCTTCGACGGCCTCGACGACGGGCCGCGCGAGCTGGAGGTCGTCGAGGTGGTCCAGTCCCCGGGCGTCTCCCACGTCCGGCTGTCCCGACCGGCCGCCTGAGCGCCTCAGCAGGGCCGCCCACCGAACACGGCGATCAGGAAGGACAACAGCGGACCCGCGGGGATACACGCGGACGGGGCAGCTCCCGTCGGCGCCGTGGCGGGTTCCGTGGCCGCGGGCGGGGCAAACCGCGTGGTGGCCGCGGCCGGCGCCGGGGCGGCTGGCGGCCTGGGGACGACCTGCGTGGCGGCCGCGGGCGCGGTGCTCGCCACCGCGTCCGTGACGGCACCGGTGTCGCCCGGAGACGGCGCGGCCCCGTCGGGCGGGCCGCCGCCCTCGCCGGAGGGCGCACCGGTCGCCGTCCCAGCCGCGCCCGGCGCACCGGCTCCCAGGTCGGTCGGGAGCTCGGCCGCGGACGTGCCCGCCGCGTGGCCGCCCCTGCCGGGCAGACCCTTGAGGCCCACCGCCGTCGCGCCGCCGGCCAGCAGCACGAGCAGTACGAGGCTGACAGCCACGACCGCGCGCGGTAACACCGGCCCTGCCGGCTCCTCCACCTCCTCTGAATCGTCGAACTCATCCGGCTCGCCCGGACTCCTGGGATGGCCGAACTTCCGCGAGCCGGCCGGCGCGGCCGGGGCGCCGCCGGCCGGATCGCCGGGTTCCCCACCCGCCTCGTACAGCACTTCCCGCCCGGCGGGGTCGATGGTTCTGCGTGGCGTCGGTCGGCCCTGTCTCTGACGCATCAGCCCTCGCCGAGGTGCGGTCGCGGGCGGGCTGGCCCCGCCGCGACGGCCTGCCCTGTGTCGCGATCGGCGGCGCGGTCGCGCGCGGCAGCCGTGCCACCCGCCCGAAACCGGACCGTTACCGAGCGGAACAGTACCGACAAACGACGCCAGAGCCCACCGAATCCGGCCGCCCGCCGCCCTGGCCGGGGCTTGCGGCGTGACGAGGTGGCCGTCGCGGGGGACGGGTGAAACCCGAAGGCCGGCCCGGACGCCGCATTCCCCCCACCGGACATGCAACCTGTTCTAGTTTGTCGACGACGCGGCGTGTCGACGGACGCGAACGAGGGGGAGGCCGATGACCACGCAGACGGAGCTGGTGTTCGCGGAGCTGCTGGCGGAGCTCGGCGTGCTGCAGCGGCGGCTCGTCGAGCAGCTCGGGCCAGACGGCGACGAGCAGACCCTTCTCGAGGCCCACAAGTGGATCCTGTCGATCCTGCAGGTCGCCACCGACGTGAACGTCTGGGCCGACCCGGCCCGCCCCCGCTTCGTCGACATCGTCGGGCCGTACAAGAAATGGGGCGGCGACAACGCCGACGCCTTCTACAAGTTCGCTCCCGTCGACCCCGCCAGGACCTACCGGGTGCGGGTCGAGCCCGGGGACGCGGTCTACCTCTCCCTCACCGTCTACGGCGGGCCGCGCGACGGGCGCTACTCGGAGCGGATCGTCGGCACCGTCAACAGCACGACGGCGAAGCCCGGCCCCGACGGGTCCATCAGCGTCGTCCTGTCCGCCAGCCCGCCCGACGACCCGGACGCGGCGTGGATCAGGCTCGAGCCCGACGCGGTGGCCGCGATCACCCGCGACTATCTCGAGGACCCCGTCCGCGGCCGCCAGGCCCAGTGGCGGATCGACGCCGACGACCCGCCGAGCGCCTTCCGGGAGAACGACGCCGACCTGGCGGCGCGCCTGCGCGCCGCGCTCACCTGGGTGCGCGAGCAGGCGAACATGGTGCCGCTCGCGCTCGGCGCGCCGAACACGGTGGACCCGCCCTACCCGGTGCCGACGGCCACCTTCGGCTGGGCCGCCGGGGACGCCGCCTACGCGATGGGCTCCTTCGAGCTGGCCGAGAACGAGGCACTCGTCATCCGCGGCCGTTCACCCCGGTGCGTGTTCTGGAACCTGTGCCTGTGGAACCCGTTCCTGCACACCTACAACTACGACTACGAACGGGTGACCATCAACGGCGCCCAGGTGGTGTACGAGCCCGACGGCTCCTGGGTGATCGTGCTCGCGCCCGCGCCCAACGCCCACCCGAACTGGGTGTCCACGGCCGGCCATCGCCGGGGCCGCGTCTGGCTGCGCTGGTTCCTGCCCGAGGCCACCCCCGAGCGGCCGACCGTCGAGGTCGTCGACGTGAAGTCCTTAGGGTGACGGCGCGGGCCGGCCGGCCCGCGCCGGTGGAGATCGACGACCTGGCCGAGCCGCGCTTCACCGACGAGGTCCGCTCCGTGCTGGCCATGATGGCCGACGCGGGCCGGGGCCTGGCACTGGAGCCGGACGCGCTGATGGACGCGGCGGCGCGCGAGACGGGGCTGGCGGACTTCGGGCCCACCGACTTCGTCGAACGTCTCGGCGTGCTCTGCCGGTCGATGCGCGAGGACGCCGGCCTGTCGGACGCCGGTGTCCTCGCGCAGCACGTCCTGCTGGTCGGCCTGCTCAAGAGCAGGCTGTTCCTGGAGGACCTCGTCCGCCGCCACCCGGAGATCCTCGACGAGCGGATAACGGCGCCGATCGTGATCTGCGGCCTGCCCCGCACCGGCACCACCCACCTGCACAACCTGATGTCGGCCGACCCGGCGCTGCGCTGGCTGCCCTACTGGGAGAGTCGCGAACCGGTGCTGGCTCCCGACGAGGCCGCGGCCGTCCGGGCCGGCGCGCCCGACCCGCGCCCGGAGCGCACGGCGCGGGCGTTGTGGCTGGTGAACGCCGCGATGCCCTATTTCAACCGCATGCACGAGATGACGGTCGACCACGCCCACGAGGAGATCCAGCTCCTCGCCGTCGACTTCTCCACCATGCTGTTCGAGACGACGGCCCCGCTGCCCGGCTGGCGCGACTACTACCTGTCCCACGACCAGACCTCGTCCTACCAGTACCTGGTGAAGATCCTGAAGGCCCTGCAGTGGCTGCGGGGCGGGACCCGGTGGGTGCTCAAGTCGCCGCAGCACCTCGAGCAGTTCCCCGTGCTGCGCGCGACGTTCCCGGACGCGACCTTCGTGGTCACCCACCGCGACCCGGCGGCGGTGACCGCGTCGATGGCGACGATGATCGCCTACACCGCCCGGATGTCGCGTGACCGGGTGGACGTGGCCGCCGTCGGGCGGTACTGGGCGGACCGGCTGGAACGGATGCTGCGCTCCTGCGCGGCGGACCGCGACGGGCTGCCGGCCGCCCGGACCGTCGACGTCGTGTTCGAGGACTTCATGGCCGACGACGTCGCCACGGTCGAACGGATCTACCGGACGGCCGGCCAGCCGTTCGACGGGTCCGTCCGCGCGGCGATGACCGAGTTCATGGCCGCCCATCCCCGGGGCCGCCATGGCACGGTGCGCTACGACCTGCGCGCCTTCGGCCTGGACCCCGGGGAACGCCGCCAGGCGCTGGCCTTCTACTACGAACGGTTCGGGCTGCGCCCCGAGGGCTGACCGGGTTCGCGGCCGCCTGGCCGGCGCGTGGCACCGGGCCCACATCCGCGACTGAGGACGGGAGGACCGCTCAGTTGGGCGGCCGCGGACGGTCAAAGTTGTCGTAGGTCTCCCGCATGCTTGTAGAAGGTGGCGGCGGGGACCGGAGACCGGGAGCACGGCAGCCCGGGAGCGCGGGTGAGGCCGGCCAGGGTACGGCCACCTCGTCCGCACGACCGATGACGACGGCGGGAGAGCGACGTTGACCCTCGGAGATCAACTAGCGGTTGAAGTATCAGGCCTGGTCAAGACGTTCGGGAAGACGCGCGCCGTGGACGGCGTGGACCTCATGGTCCCCGCCGGCGGCGTGTACGGGGTGCTCGGGCCGAACGGCGCGGGCAAGACGACCACCATCCGGGTCCTGGCGACCCTGCTCGCGCCGGACGGGGGCACGGCGCGGGTGCTCGGGCACGACGTGGTCCGCGAGGCGGACGCGGTCCGGTCCCGGGTGAGCCTCACCGGGCAGTTCGCCTCGCTCGACGAGGACCTCTCCGGCACGGAGAACCTGATCCTGCTGGCCAGGCTGCAGGGCTACGGCCGGTCGGACGCGAAGAAGCGGGCGGCCGACCTGCTGGGGGCGTTCGACCTGACCGAGGCGGCCGGCCGCCAGGTCAAGACGTACTCCGGCGGCATGCGGCGACGGATCGACATCGCCGCGAGCATCGTCGTCACCCCCGACCTGCTGTTCCTCGACGAGCCGACCACCGGCCTGGACCCGCGCAGCCGTAGCCAGGTGTGGGACATCGTGCGGGCGCTGGTCGCCGGCGGGACGACCGTGCTGCTCACCACCCAGTACCTCGACGAGGCCGACCAGCTCGCCGACCGGATCGCGGTCATCGAGCACGGCAAGGTCATCGCCGAGGGCACCTCGGGCGAGCTCAAGGCCAAGGTCGGCGGCGGCGCGCTGCACGTCCGGCTCCGCGACGCCGCGCAGCGCCCGGAGGCGGCCCGGCTGCTCACGGCGGCGCTCGGCGTGCCGGTGACGCTGGAGTCCGACCCGGTCGCGCTGTCGGTCGCCGTGTCCGACGCCGAGCCGGTGCCGGCCGGGCTCGCCGAGCTCACCCGCGCCGGGGTCAGGGTCAGCGAGTTCGCGCTCGGCCAGCCGAGCCTGGACGAGGTGTTCTTCGCCCTCACCGGCCACCCCGCCGGCGACGACGACGCGGCCGATGACCAGCCACTTACCGGCAAGAGCAAGCGCGAGGCCAAGAAGGCCGCGAAGAAGGCGAAGGAGCACGCGGCATGACCACGACGACGACCCCCGCGGCGTCCGACCTCCTGAAGCCCGAACCGGCGCCAGTCCCGGCCGACCTCGTTGGCGAACGGCTGAGCGCGGTGCTCGCGTCGCGGACCAGGCCGCCCAAGCCGTCCGCGCTGTCGGCCTGCGGCACGTTCGGCTGGCGGGCCCTGCTGAAGATCAAGCACGTCCCCGAGCAGCTCTTCGACGTCACCGCCTTCCCGGTGATGATGACGTTGATGTTCACGTACCTGTTCGGTGGCGCGCTCGCCGACTCACCCAAGGACTACCTGCAGTTCTTCCTGCCGGGCACCTTGGTCTCGACGATCGCGATGATCACGATGTACACCGGGCTGGGGCTGAACAACGACATCAAGAAGGGCGTGTTCGACCGCATCAAGGCCCTGCCGGTGTGGCGGCCGGCCGCGCTCGTCGGCATGATGCTCGGCGACGTGGTCCGCTACTCGGGCGCCGGCCTGCTCGTCATCGCGCTGGGTCTCGCGCTGGGCTTCCGGCCGGACGGCGGCGCGATCGGCGTGGTGCTGGCCATGCTGGTGCTGCTGCTGTTCTCCTTCAGCCTCGCCTGGGTGTGGAACATCTTCGGGATGGTCCTGCGCACCCCCGAGTCGGTGCTGGGGGTCAGCATGATGGTGCTGTTCCCGTTGACGTTCGGCAGCAACATCTACGTCGACCCGTCCACCATGCCCGGCTGGCTGCAGGCGTTCGTCGACGTCAACCCGATCAGCCACGTCGTCACCGCCGTGCGCGGCCTGATGCACGACACGGTCACCGCCGGCCAGCTCGGCTGGGTGTTCCTCTGGTGCGCGATCCTCAACGTCATCTTCGCCCCGATCACGATGCGCCTCTACAACCGCCGCTGACCTACTCGGCGGTCGGGTCGGCGACGCGCCCGATGAACAGCGGGGTGGCGGTCTCGACGTCGTGGATGACGAACAGGTAGGGGCGGTCGACCGTGAGGTCGACGATCTGGTCGGGCGCCCCCGCCGCCACCTCCATGACCACCGCGGTCGCCGCGGCGGCCTCGGTGCCCTCCTCGTCGACGGCGATGAACGCCTCGTGGATGACCTTGTCGATCTTCAGCGGCTCGGCCGTGGTCATCCCGCTGAAGTCGGCGTCGTCGGTGAACGCGGTCGGCATGCCCAGGGCGGCCAGCAGGTCGCCGAGCTGCACCTTGGTGCGCATCGTCCAGCGCGGCAGGTCCAGGTTGACCATCGCCGACGAGAAGCCGGTCAGCAGCCCGCGCAGCGCCGGGCCGTCGAGCGAGGCCTGCGTCTCGTCGAACCGGCCCTCGTCGGGCAGGACGACGGCCATCGCCAGCTCGCCGCCGGCGTAGGGGATGTCGACCGCCCGCCAGCCCGGCCCCACCTGGTAGGCGGACGGGTGGTTGAGCGTCACGCTCATCAGGTCCGCGGAGACGACCGAGCCGTCGGCCAGGGTGAAGGGCGCCGGCTGGGCGTCGCCGAACGGCTCGTCCCAGGGGGCGCGCAGGTACAGCGCGTTCACCAGCACCAGCCGGGTGAGCGCGTTCAGCAGGCCGGGCGCGAGCAGCTCCGGGATGCGCTCATGGGTCTGGTCGGACACCCAGCGGTTGATCGCCCGGCCCGCGCCCGCCGCGTCCGCCTTGTAGTCGACCTGCCGCATCCCGGTCCCGTAGTAGCGGGCCAGGGTCTCGAGGAAGGGCTCCTGCCAGCGCAGGTCCCGCTGGCCCCACAGCGAGTTCGCCACGTCCAGGCTGATCTCGGCCTCGGAGCCGTCGGACCGCTCCCGCTTCCCGGCCCGGCTCTCGACGAGCTGGGCCAGCGCGTTCAGCCCTGGATGCAGCATGCCCTCGACCGCCGGCCCCTCGGGGGAGCTGCTGGTGTCCAGCGAGTGCAGCACGAGGTCCATCTCGGTCCCCGTCTGGCCGCGGGCACCCGCACGCGTCATGCCCAGCGCCACCGCCACCGAGTACGGCGAGCAGACCAGGTTGCCCTCCCCGGCCGCCGCGGCCTTCCGGTAGAGGTCCGCGGTGAACGCGAGCACCGCGGCGGCCGCGCCGTCGAGCGTCGTGGCGTCGGCGCTCGCCCGGTCGACCCTCACCTCGGCCACCGACCCGGACCCGCCGCCCGAGCCGCCCCCGCACCCGAGGGCGCCGGCGCCCATCCCCAGCCCAGCCGCGCCCAGGAGCGCGGTCCGCAGAAAGTCACGTCGCAGCATGCCCAGCTCCGACGCGCCGCCCGCCGGCCCGGTTCCTCACCCGGGCGCGGACGTCGCCGTCAGCTGGGCGACACCGGACCAGTCCGCGTCGCCTCGCCGACGGGGCCGCCGGGCCTCACGGCACGTGCTCGGGAGCGGGGGTCGCGGCCAGCGCGTCGCCGAGGCGGCGGGCCTGTTCGCTCGCGCCGCCGAGGGTGAACTCGAGCTGCTTGGCGTGCAGGAAGTAGCGGTGCACGAAGTACTCCTCGGCGATGCCCATGCCGCCGTGCACGTGGACGACGGCGCTGGCGACCCGGTGCCCGCCGTCGGCGGCCCAGAACTTGGCGGTCGCCACCGCCTCCGTCGCCTCCAGCCCCTCGCCGAGCCGCCAGGCGGCCTGCCACAGGGTCAGGCGGATCGCCTCGACGTCGATGTAGCAGTCGGCCAGCCGGTGCCCGACCGCCTGGAACGAGCCGATCGGGCGGCCGAACTGCTGACGGGTGCTGGTGTACTCGGCCGCGGCGCGCAACGCCCGCTCGGTGACGCCGAGCTGCAGCGCGCACACGCCCAGGGTCGCCCGGTCCCGCAGGGCCGTGGCGACTCCGGTCCCCACGGCGCCGGCCGGCCCGCCCAGCACGTCCTCGTCGCCGAGGCGGACGCCGTCCAGCCGGAGCAGGCCGGTGACCTCCCTGGCCGTCGTGAGCTGGGGGGAGACGCTGACCCCGGGAGCGGCCGGGTCGACGAGGAACACCGCCGTGCCGGCCTCGGTACCGGCCGGCACGAGGATCGCGTCGGCGACCGTCGCGAACGGGACCGCCGTCTTGACCCCGTCGAGCCGCCAGCCGCCGCCCGGGAGCCGGGCCGCCCGCGTCGCCGGGGACGCCGCGTCACGCCCACCCGGTTCGGCGAGGGCGACCGTGACGACCTTCTCGCCGCCGACGAGGGCGGGCAGCCAGGAGCGCCGCTGCGCCTCGGTGCCGTGCGCGGCCAGCGCGCCGGCGGCGACGGTCGCCGAGGCCCACAGCGGCACGGGCGCGAGCGCCCGCCCGGCCTCCTCCAGCACGAGGCACTCCTCGAAGACGCCGTAGCCCAGGCCGCCGAACTCCTCCGGCACGCCGACGCCGAGCAGGTTGGCCCTGGCGAGCTCGCCCCACAGCTCGCGGTCGAAGCGCACGACGTCGCCGGCACCGGCCTGGCCGGGCGAGGCGCGGGAATGCTCTTCCTCCGCGTCCGGGGAGGCCCAGACGTCACAGATGTCGGCCTCCAGCACGGTGAGCCGGTCGTGCGTGACCCGCTCGGTGAAGATCCGCCTGGCCAGGTCGGCCAGGTCTCGCTGCTCCTCGGTGTAGGCGAAGTCCATGTCGCGGCTCCTCGGCGGACGGGCGCGGCTGCCCAAGAAGGAGAACTTGTTCTAGTCACGCGCTAGCATCGGTCAGCGTAACCTGACGACCCGTCAGATACCGCCTCTCGCCGGCGATCCGCCGCGCGAGCCGGCGGGCCACCGGCTGACGGGCGGGCGGTGCCGGCCGGACAGGCCGGCCGTGACAGGAGGGCCCATGCGCGTCGCCTTCACCCCCGAGCAGGAGGACCTGCGGCGCGAGCTGCGGGACTACTTCGCCCGCATGGTCACGCCCGAGCTCGCCGCCGAGCTGGCCACCGGCGAGACGACCCTGCTCGGCAAGGACGGCGCCTACTGCCGCGCCATCCGCCAGCTGGGCAAGGACGGCTGGCTCGGCATCGGCTGGCCGGCCGCGTACGGCGGCCAGGACCGCTCGATGACGGAACAGCTGATCTTCGGCGACGAGGCGACGCTCGCCGGGGTGCCGATCCCGCTGCTGACCCTGAACAGCGTCGGACCGGCGATCATGGAGTACGGCACCCAGGACCAGAAGGACTTCTTCCTGCCCCGGATCCTGGCCGGCGAGCTGCACTTCTCCATCGGCTACTCCGAGCCCGGCGCCGGCACGGACCTCGCCAGCCTGCGCACCCGCGCCGACCGCGACGGCGACGGCTGGGTCATCAACGGCCAGAAGATGTGGACGTCGGTCATCCAGGTCGCCGACTACGTGTGGCTGGCCGCCCGCACCGACCCGAACCAGCCCCGCCACCGCGGGCTGTCGGTGTTCTGCGTGCCGACCGACGCCCCGGGGTTCTCCTGGACGCCGGTCCCCACCATCTCCGGCTCCATCACCAGCCAGACCTTCTACACCGACGTCCACGTGCCGGCGGACGCGCTGGTCGGCGAGGTCAACGGCGGCTGGAAGCTCATCACCGGCCAGCTCAACCACGAGCGGGTCGCGCTGTGCTCCGCCGCCGGCATCCAGCAGCTGCTGCTGTGGACCCGGCGGTGGGCCGAGGCGACCGAGGCACCGGAGGGCGGCCGGGTCATCGACCGCCCGCTGGTGCGGCACAACCTCGGCACCGTGCACGCCAAGGTCGAGTTCCTCAAGCTGATCAACTGGAAGATCGCCTGGGGGGTCGACCACGGCGCCAGGCTCGGCCCGGCCCAGGCGTCCGCCACGAAGATCTTCGGGACCGAGTTCGCCGTCGAGGCGTACAGGCTGCTGATGGAGTGCGTCGGCGAGGACGCCCAGCTCGTCCGGGACTCCCCCGGCGCCGTCCTGGCCGGCCGGCTCGAGCGCGCCTACCGGCAGATCCTGATGCTCACCTTCGGCGGGGGCACCAACGAGATCCAGCGGGACATGATCGCCATGCTCGGCCTCGGCATGCCGCGGCCCCCACGCTGACAGGAGACCGCGATGACCGAGCCCCAGCCAGCCCGCCCTCGGCCAGCCGGGCCCGAGCCTGCCGGGCCCGAGCCAGCCGAACCGCCGCCGGACCAGTCCCAGCCCCCGGTCCTGGTCGAGCGGGCCGGGCACGTCCTGATCGTGACGCTCAACCGGCCGCACGTCCGCAACGCGCTCACCACCGAGATGATGGAGCTGCTCGCGAACACCTGGGACGAGGTGAACGCCGACCCGGACATCCGGGTCGCGATCCTCACCGGCGCCGGCGGCGCGTTCTGCGCGGGCGCCGACCTCAAGCAGATGTCGGCCCGTCCGCCCGGCGAGGCCTTCAAGGGCGACGGCGACGGCACGACGCTCGCGCTGGACATGTCCGTCATGAAGTGGCTCATGAAGGGTTTCACCCTGACCAAGCCGCTGGTCGCCGCGGTCGAGGGGCCGGCGATCGCGGGTGGCACCGAGATCCTGCAGGCGACCGACATCCGGGTCGCCGGCGAGTCGGCCCGGTTCGGCGTCTCCGAGGTGCGGTGGGGCCTGTTCCCGCTCGGCGGGTCCGCGGTCCGGCTGCGCCGGCAGGTCCCCTACGCGGTGGCCGCCGACATCCTGCTCACCGGCCGGCACCTGGACGCGGCCGAGGCCAAGGAGATCGGCCTGGTCAACTACGTGGTCCCGGACGGGACCGCGCTGGCGAAGGCGACCCAGATCGCCGAGGCGATCGCCGCGAACGGGCCGGTCGCCGTGCAGGCCGTGCTGCGCACCCTGCGCGAGACGGAGTCGCTGCCGGAGGAGGAGGCCTTCAAGATCGAATCCGAGATCGGCATGCGGGTCTTCCTCAGCGACGACGCCAGGATCGGCCCGCGCGCGTTCGCGCAGAAGCAGACTCCGACATTCACCGGGCGCTGACCCGGCCGGCAGCGGGAGCCGTCATGGAGTTCAACCTCGCCGACCTGTTCGAGCGCGCCGTCGACCGCTTCGGCGACCGGGAGGCCGTGGTCGCCGGCCCGGCCCGGCGGACGTTCGCCGAGCTCGAGGAGCGCGCCAACCGGATGGCGCACCACTTACGCGGCGCCGGGGTGGGGCCCGGCGACCACGTCGCGGTCTACGCCTACAACGTGATCGAGTGGGTCGAGACGATGATCGCGACCTACAAGATCCGCGCCGTGTGCGTGAACGTCAACTTCCGCTATGTCGCCGCGGAGCTGGCCTATCTGCTGGACAACGCCGCGCCGGTCGCGATGGTCTTCCAGCGGCGGTTCACCGACCGGGTCGCCGACGTCGCGCCGAAGGTCACGAGCCTGCGTCATCTCGTCGTCGTCGAGGACGGCACCGACCCGGCGGACGCTGACGCCGAGTCCCTCGGCGCCGCGCGCTACGAGGAGGCCCTTGCCGCCGCTCCCCCGGGCCGGGACTTCGGGCCGCGCTCCGGCGGCGACCACTACCTGCTCTACACCGGCGGGACGACCGGCATGCCCAAGGGCGTGCTGTGGCGCCAGGAGGACGTCATCTTCGCCCTCGGCGGCGGCATCGACCTGATCAGCGGTGAGGTCGTCACCCGGCCGGAGGAGATGGCCGACAAGGGCGCGGACAGCGTCCTGACCTCGCTGCCGATCGCGCCACTGATGCACGGCGCGACGCAGTGGAGCCTGAACAACGGGCTGAGCAAGGGCCAGCGCACCGTCCTCGTGGACTCGTTCGAGCCGGCGGAGGTCTGGCGGCTGGTCGAGGCCGAACGGGTCAACATGGTCATGATCACGGGCGACGCGATGGCCCGGCCGTTGCTCGAGACCCTCGACGCCGCCCTGACCGCGGGGGTGGACCTCTCGTCGCTGTACGCGCTGTCGTCGACCGCCGCGCTGTTCTCGCCCGCGCTCAAGGAGGCGTTCATGGAGCGTCTCGGTGTCGTCGTCACGGACGGCGTCGGCGCGTCGGAGGCGGGCTCCCACGGTGTCAGCATGACGGTCAAGGGGCAGGCCGGAGCCGACGCCGGGGTGCGCGTCAAGGCGATCGCCGACGCGCTGGTCGTCGACGAGAGCCTGAACCCGCTTCCGGTCGGCGAGATCGGCAGGCTCGCCCGCAAGGGCCACATCCCGATCGGCTACCTCGGCGACCCGGTCAAGACCGCCGAGGTGTTCCGGACCGGCCCTGACGGCACCCGCTACTCCGTCCCCGGCGACTTCGCCCGGCTGGAGGAGGACGGGCGCATCACGCTGCTCGGCCGCGGCTCGGCCGTCATCAACTCGGGCGGCGAGAAGATCTTTCCCGAGGAGGTCGAGGGCGTCCTCAAGACGCATCCCGGCGTGTACGACGCCATCGTCACCGGCGCGCCGCACAGGCGCTGGGGCGAGACCGTCGCCGCGGTCGTCCAGCCCCGCCCCGGGGCCGCGCCGACGCTGGGCGAACTCCAGGCGCACTGCCGGGCGAGCCTCGCCGGCTACAAGGTGCCGCGGGTGCTCAGGCTCGTCGACGCCACGGTGCGCACCCCGTCCGGCAAGGCCGACCTGGTGTGGGCGCGCCGCCAGGCGGCGGAGGCGGCGCGGGCGGCCGAGACGGAGACGGCCGAGACGGAGGCGGCCGTGGGCGGCGGCGGGGACGGCGCGGGCGGTAAGGGTTGAGCATGCTGTCCTCCACGCCCGTCCTGGTGGGCGCCGCGGCCGCGGCGCGGCTGCCGGATGCCGTCGAGCTGATGGGTGCCGCCGCCGAGGCGGCGGCGACCGACGCCGCGGGCGCGGCGGGAGCGGCGCGGCTGCTCGCCGCCGTCGACCGGGTATACGTCACGCGGGGCTCGTGGGACCACCCGGACCCGGGCCGCCACCTCGCCCGGCGGTTCGGCGCCACGGCCGCGCGCACGGCCGTCGCCGAGCTCGGCGTGCTCCAGCAGAGCCTCATCACCCGGGGATGTCTCGACGTGGCGGCCGGCCGGGCGGACGTCGTGCTCGTGCTCGGCGCCGAGGCGGCGCACAGCGCCGGGCGGGTCCGGCTGGCCGGCGGCCCGCGCGCCGCCGCGACCGACGGCACCGGGCCCGACGAGTTGCTCGTGCCCGACGGCGACATCCTCGCGCCGCTGGAGATCCGCCGGCGCCTGTACCTCCCGGTCCGGCAGTACGCCGTGCTGGAGTCGGCGCTGCGGGCGGCCGACGGGGCCGGCCTCGCCGCGCACGCCGACGAGGTCGCCGCGTTGTGGGCCGGCTTCTCCCGGGTGGCGGCCGGCAACGAGGCGGCCTGGGCACGCGCGCCGGTCGAGCCCGCCGACCTGGCGCCATCGGAGCGCAACCCGATGATGGCCTGGCCCTACACCCGGTCGCACTGCTCGCGGGCCGGCGTCGACCAGGGCGCGGCGTTGCTGCTCTGCTCGGCCGGCGCCGCCCGGCGCCTCGGCGTGGCGGACGACCGGTGGGTCTTCCCGGTGGCGGCCGTCGAGTCCAACGTCATGACGCCGGTCGCCGCGCGCCCCCACCTCGCCCGCTCCCCCGGCTTCGCCGCCGTGGGCGCGCGCCTGGCCGACGTCACCGGGGTCGCGCCGGCCGACGTCGACCACCTGGACCTCTACAGCTGCTTCCCGGCGGCGGTCCGCCTCCAGGTCAGGGAGCTGGGGCTCGCCGGCCGGGACGACCTCACCGTCACCGGTGGCATGACGTTCGCCGGCGGCCCGTTCAACAACTACGCGTTCCAGTCGACCGTGGCCATGGCCCGGCTGCTGCGGGAATCCTCGCCGGGCGCGCGCGGCCTCGTCACCTGCGTCTCGGGGATGGTCACCAAGCAGGCCGGCCTGCTCTGGAGCAACGTCCCACCCGCCGAGGTTCCCGCCGGGAGGCCGACGATCGGGCAGGCCGGCGGCTTTCGCGCCGAGGACGTCTCTAGCGACGTCCGCGCCCGCGAGGTTCCGCTCCCCCTCGTCGACGACCCGCCGGAACCCGGCGATGGACGGGTCGCGGGGTTCACCGTCGCGTGCGAGAAGGGCGAGCCCGTCGAGGCGATGGCCGTCGTCACCCTCGCCGACGGCACCCGTGCCGTCGCGACCAGCGCCGACCCGGCGCTCGTCGCCGCGATGACCGCCGAGGAGTGGGTCGGCCGCCCCGTGACGGTCCGGGGCGGGGCCCTGCTTCCCTGACCGCCACCGCGCTACGCGGGGGCGACGTGGCGGGCGATGCCCTCGACGTGCTGCTCTATGCGGCGCAGGACGGCCAGGATCTCGGCCTGCGTGTCCGGCGCGGAGTCCCGCGGGCCGGCGGGCTCCGCCTCGCCGGATCCGGCGGGGTCCGGCCACGCCGGCTCGCGGCCGGGGTCGGGCAGCGGCTCGCCGAGGAGCACCCGCAGCAGATGGTCGCTTGACCAGCCGAGGGCGCGGCTCACCGCGGCCAGCGTCGCGTTCTGCGCGCGCCGGCCGCCGCCGCCGCGCTGCAGCACCCGCAGCGTCGCGACCGACACCCCGGCCAGGTCCGCGAGCTCCTGCTGGCCGACCCGGCAGGTCGCCATCCGCACGTTGAGCGCGGCAGCCACCGCGCGCCAGTCCTCGCGCCCGGCCGTGACCGGGCCATCCCCAATCCTTACCACGGGAGAAATGTAGCGCGTTAGATCACGGGGCACGCACGCAGGTCAAAACCGGGCCACGTTTTCTGCCGGCGAGCGCTCTTCATTCGCTAATCCGATCGCCGAGCGCTCCGCGAGCGGATAATCGTATCCATCGGTCATGGCAGCCGAATTTTTGGCAATCCGACAACGGACGCGGCGGCTCAGGTCACGGGCCGCCGAAGCATGGACTTCGCGGGCTGGTCGCCGCCTTCGCCGGCGACTGCATACTCCTCGCCAACGCCGCGAGTGAAGGCGGAATAGCGATTGAAGAAGAGCGAGGTCAGGTGGTCGTTGAAGATGCAGATGATAGCGTCCCGCGTATTCTTCCGGAACCAGGAAAACAGCGGTTCGAACGCCGCGAACACCGGGGCCCACGCGCCATCGTCCTGTTTGTCCTCGTCGCGGGCGAGGTGGCGGCCCGGGCCAGCGCCCGGCCCCGCCGGTCAGAGCCCCTCCGACCGGCGGGGCCGCGCCGCTACGCCGCCGGGTGGGCGGCGGCGAAGGCCCGTAGCTCGCGGGCGACGTCGGGACCGGCCGGCGTGTACATGGCCTCGCGGAAGCCGGCCTCGGCGAGCTGGTCGAGCCCGTGCCTGACGGTCTCCGGATCTCCCACCATCCGGTCGGTGTCGAGGTGTTCCAGCAGCGAGCGGTCCCGCTCGGTCAGGTGGGTCACGTGCCCTTCGAAGGTCAGCAGGTGACGCTCGTCCGCGGGGGCCAGCTCTTCGAGAGCCTCCCGCCATCGCTGGCCGCCCGGCAGGGCGTCGACCCCGGCCGCGCCCGCGAAGGCGTAGGCGGAGTGCCAGGGGGCCACCCGCCAGGGGCCGAGCGCCTCCAGCACCCGGCTGGACCGGCGGTCCTCGCCGGGGTCCAGCACGGTGCCCGAGACCATCGTCGCGGTCGGCAGCGTCGGGTGCGGCGGTCCGAACGTGCCGTCAGCCACCTCGGGGGCGCGCCTGTTGCCGCGCGGGCCGAACACGCTGAGCCACAGCGGCACCTGGATCGGCCGCTCGGCGGCCAGCCCCGGCCAGTGCAGCATCCGGGCCGCCCTGCCGTCCAGGCTGACCGTCTCGCCCGCGAGCAGGCCGCGCAGCGACCCGACATAGTCGATCATCGCGTCCAACGACATCGGGGGCTGCCCGATCGTCATGCTGGCCGTGTACCCGGTGCCGAAGCAGGCGCGAAAACGGCCACCCGACAGCCGGGCGATGGTCGCGATGGCGGAGGCCGTCGTCATGACGGAACGCTGGGCGGGTATCAGGACCGCGGTGCCGAGGCCGACGCGGCTCGTCCGGACGGCGGCCAGCGCCAGGTGCGCGAACGGGTCCTCGTACAGGGGCGCCGAATCGAAGATCCACACCCGCGCGTAGCCGAGTTCCTCGGCGAGCACGGCCAGATCGGCGAAGTCCGGGCCGGGCGGAAGGCCGCAGGACAACTCAAGCGCGTCCGTACCAGTCATGGACCGTTTATAACAACCAGTTCTACGTCACCAGCCGCGCCGAGCGGCTCGGGGCGCGCGGCGCCGACCGCTCATCACCGCGCGCAGCCAGCGGTCCTCCCGCCGATCCCGGCCCGGCGCCACGAGGGCGAAACGACCTGCCCGCCCCTTGGCCGCGCCTCGCGGCACCCGGGTCACGGGCGGCGCGGACGGGCCGCGCGCGCGAACTCGGCGAAGATCTCGGCCGTGGGGTCGGCACCCGCGATCGCCGTCAGCGCGCCGGCCCAGCCGGCAACGAAGTAGTCCCAGCCGTCGGCGAGCCGCGCGCCGCAGGCCGCGGCCTGCTGGAGGAACACCAGGTCACCGCGATAGTTGAGGTCCCAGGCGAGCAGATCCGGGCCGAAGCGCGCCCGGTCGGTGAGCGGGCTGCCCGCCGCGTCCTTGCCGAGACCGGTCGCGTTCACCACGAGCCCCGGCCGGGGCAGGGCGTCCAGCAGCGCGTCGCCATCGGCCGCGCCGGTCACCCGCGCGAACGAGAGCCGCGCGGGATCCGCGCCCGCGCGGTCCGCGACGGCGCGCAGGTCGGCGAGCGCGGCCGGGCGGACATCCGCGAAGACGGCCGAGCGCGGGGCGAGCGCGGGACTGTGCCGCCAGGCGACCAGCAGCGCCGTGGCGGCGCCGCCCACTCCCAGGCACAGCACGGCGAGATCGCCCGGCAGCGGCGCGCCCTGGCGCGCCGCCGCGCGGGCACCGCCGGCGCCGCCGGAGACGCCGGCACCGTGGTCGGTGCCGACGGCGCCGTGGCCGGCGACCCCGTGGGCGGTGGCGCCGGCCAGGCCCGGGAGCACGTGGCTGAGGGAGAGGGCGTCCCGGGCGTAGGCGGTGACCGGGCCGGCGGTGGCGAGGGCGTTGACCTCCCTGGTCAGCTCGACCGCCGGGTCGACGCTGTCGAACCGGTCGGCGCAGGCCCGGTACAGACGCAGTTTGTGGGCCGTGACCACGGCGCCGTCGACCAGCGGGTTGCTCGCCATCGCCTCGACGAGGCGGTGGTAGGCCGACGGCGGCGCGTCGGGCGGCAGGTCGACGCCGCGCAGTGCCCAGGCCCGCCCCAGCAGCGCCGCCCACGCCGGGAACACGTCATGACTGATCGAGCCCGCCGTGGTGACCCCGACGAACAGCACCAGCGGGCTCCCCCGCCAGTCCGCGATCTCGTCCAGCCGAAGCAGCCGTCGACCCGCCTGGGAACCGTTCATCCGCCCATCACCCACCGATCCGCCGCCCGACGGCCTGCCTGGCGTCGGCCCGAGGGCGGCGGCGCGGAGCCATGACTCGCCGCGGCCCACCGGTCCTGATCGGCGACGCGGAGCCGCGGAGTCAGGGCCGGCGCAGCTGGTAGGTCCGCACCGACTTCGGGTCGATCAGCTCGAGGGTCCGACCCGCCGGGTAGAGAACCGCGTTGAAGACGCCGGCGCAGAACGAGCCGCCAGCCTGCCGGCCGGGCAGGCCGGAACCGATCGGTTCCGCCTCGCCGGTCTCGGTGGTGAAGGTCAGCTGGTAGCCGTCCGCCGCGACGGTTCCCGAGCAGGACTGCCGGACCCCGTTTCGATGGTTTCCCGCCAGGACGTAGTCCTCGCCGGTGAGCTGCCACTGCTTGCCGCTGATCGTCAGCTGGTAGTCGGAGTAGCTGCCCGCCAGCGCGTAGTGGTGCACCCAGGGTCCCGCGGCTTGGGCCACCAGCTGGGTCGCCGGGTCCGCTGTCCCGGCGGACCGGCCACCTGGAACCAGCAGCGCGCCGACGGTCGCCGCCGCCAGGACCGCGGCTCCGGCGGCGGCCGCCAACGCCCACCGGCTCCGCCCACGGGTGGCCGGCGTTTCCGGTGGTGTCGGCGGGCTGGAGCGGTCGACCGGCGGGGATGGCACGAACCACTCGGTGGTCGCGCCCTGCGCGCTCCAGGGCGACGGCGCGGCTGTCGTTCGGGCGGCAGGCGATCCCGCCTCCCGAACGACGGCGGCCAGCACGGGCTCGCGGTCCGAGGACCGCCCAGCTACGAGGCCACGCCTGCCGTCCATCCACGCCCCCGGTGGCTGCCTTCGGCCGATCAGGAACAGCGAGGACTCTAGCCGGCGACGGGTCCGAGCGCCCCGGTTTCGTCATCGAACGGAAACACTTTCGAAACAGGCTGCCGGTAGGGGCCTGGACTCCAGGGGCGTTCGGCCCGCAACGCAGCCGTGCCGGCGACGGTGGCCCGGGCGGCGACCTGGGTACTCGGCGGTGGGCTGACCGGGGGCACCTGCCTCAGGTAGGCGTGGAAGCAGGTCGCCGGCCGCGACGAGCAGATCTCTTCCGCCGCGCCCCGGCGGCGGCCTTCGACGCCGCGGGTGCGGCCGACAGCCAGCTGACGGCCTGATGACCGGCGAAATCGTGTACGTGCGCCCTACAGACGCGAGCTGGTGCTTCGCTGTTTCGCCCCGTCAGGAACAGTCGACGTTGTACGGGCCGCTGCCAGCGTTCGTGACGACGTTGGAACACGAGACGACGTTGTTGGTGTCGTCGGGCTTGTGGATATTGACGCCATAGCCGGATCCGCCCACGTTGAGGGTGTTGCCGGAGATCACGTTCCCGGTTCCCCAGCCGTCGACCACGACATGTGTCTGGATCCCATCCAGCGGACTGTTCACGCCGGAGTTCTTCTCGATCCGCCAGCCGTTGCCCTTCAGGTCGATCCACGAGTCGGCGTAGTTGTCCCCGGTGATCCCTGACCCGTCGAAGCTGTTACCGGCGACGACGCCGCCGGTGGTTCCTTCCTTGATGTCCACGCCCTCGGCGGTGAACCCGCTCAGGGTGTTGCCGATGATCTGGTTGCGGTCGGAGTTGTCGACTCGGCCGCCGGAGAAGCGGTCCCAGTTCGACTCGGCCGTGCCGACGTAGATCGCCTCGCCGTAGCCCTCGTTGGTCCGCCCGGTGCCGTTGACGGTGACCCCCGCCACCAGGTTGTCGCTGGAGAAGTTGCGCAGGTGAACCGCCTCGTGCCCGACCTGCGTCACGGTCAGCTTGTGAATCACGGCATGGTTGGTCTTGTCGGCCATCAGACCCTTTTCACCGTTGCGGATCGTGAACCCCTCGAGCCGCCAGTAGTTGGCGCCGTCCAGGTGGAACACGTAGCCGTTGTCGACGTCTCCGCCGTCGATGACGGCGCCCCGCGAGCCGCGTACGGTGACCGGAGCCGCGGCGGTGCCAGGCTTGTTGCCGACGAAGTTTCCCTCGTAGACGCCGTCGGCGAGCTGGATCAGGTCGCCGGGCCGGGCAGCGGACAGCGCGGCGGACAGTTCGTCGCTGGTGGACACGTTGATGGTGCGAAGCGGCGCCGGCGCCGGTGGGACCGAGGTCACGGCGGCCGGCGGCGGCGCGACGGCCGGCGCCTGGCTGGGGACCGTCCCGCCAGTACCCTCGCCGACCCTGAACTCGGCCTCGATCACGTCGGGGTTGCCAGAGCCGTCCGAGCCACCGGTGCCGCTGGTGGGCTCGGCGCCGTCGGAGGCCGCGTCGTCGTCCACCCGCACCCGGGCGGACAGCACATGATCGCCGTCCGAGAGCTGGTCCAGCCGGACGGCGAACGGCGCGTCCCGATCGCTGAGCACGGTGTCGCCGTCGAGGGAGAACCGGACCCGTTCGACGCCATCCAGCGACGCCGTGCCGGCCACCAGGGACACCTCGACGCCGACGGCTACCGTCATGCCGTCCAGGGGCCGATCCCCTACCACCAGGGTCCACTTGCCGAGCGGCTTCGAGCTCGCGGTCGCGGCCGGTTGCGTCGGCGCGCCGGACGCCAGGCCGCCGTCCGCACCGGCGCCGACGGCCGGGTCGTCGTCCTCACCGCCCCCAAAGACCAGCACGGCGAGGAGCGCGACGACCAGCAGCACCGCGACCGCCGCCGCGGCCTTGCGGGGGCGGCTGTCGAGCAGCGCGGCGAGCCGCGCGCCAAGGCCCCGCCATCCGTCGCGGCCGCCCGGGCGGCGCGGCTCGCTGGTCGGGTCGGGCGCCGGACCCGCGGGGTCGTCCGACACGGGGTCGTCCGACACGGGGTCGGGCGCCGTGACCGTCGTCGTCGCCCCGGCGCCAGCGGCGGAGACCGCGGCCGGCGCGGCGGAAACCGGCTGCCGGCCGGCCCCGGCTGTCCGGCGCGGAATCGGTGTCGTTGGCGAGTCTGGTGTCGCCGGCGGCGAGTCGTGCCCGCGGCGCTGGTCTGGCTCGAGTTCCCCGGACGCGCGATCGTCGGGCGAGGTGAACGCCATGTGCGATGTACTCCCGGGAGACACGAGCCGGTACGGCAGGACACCGGGGTGCGCCGCTCGAGGTCCGGCGCCGTGCCCGGGAAAGCCGGTCGGCGCCGCCCGCCAGTGACAACTCGGGGCCAGCTCCGAGCGTAGTCGCCGGTCGTCCGCCGCCTTCCGCCGCCCGCGTGACAAACGGCACAGTCGCGCCGGGTAAACCCCGAGGATCCTGGCTGTGACATTTCCCGGCCAGGTGCCGTCCAGTTCCCGGCCAGGTGCCGTCCAAGTAGCCGAGGTAGTCACCATGGACGCGGCGCTGGAACAGCCACAGGCGGTGGGGTGCCGCGGTGGTGAAGCCGGTCGAGGACACGGTCGGCCAGGTCGGCCGGCCAGTCGCGTGGCAGGTCGAACACCTGCGTCCGCCGGTCGATGGTCATCGCGCCCGTCACCACCGCGCCCGCGCGCTCGACCAACGCCGAATACACGATCACACGTCGTACACGGCGAGCGCGGACTCCGCTCTGGCCAATCTCGTCGTGTCCGGGTGGCCACGCAGCTGAATGGCGCCTCTGGGAACGCCGGGCGGCCGCGGGATGCGGACGTGATGGCCGCGTGGGCGAAGAGTTTCCGCTGATCGGCTATGCGGCGCCGAGCAGTTGATTCATCCGTTCGGGCGTGATCGGGTCACCGCACAGCGGCGCGGCACCGAACAAGGGGACGAATGCCGCACCGTCCGGGATGATCTGGACAACGCTGTAGCAGGAGTTCGGCTCCTTGTAGTTCGTGCTCAGGTCGACCTCCTTGGGGATGAGCCCGGCGCCCTGATAGCTTGTCACGGCGCGCAGCGCCGCGATGAAGGATTCGCGGCTGGGGCACTGGCCGGCGAGTTTGAGGCCCTCCACGAACAGGTCGGCGGCGACGTAGCCGTTGACGGCAGTGTCCGTGGTCGCGGGTTGGATCTGCGGGGAGTAGGTGTTCATCGCCTCCAGGAACGCCTGCTGCTCCGGGGTATTTGCCTGCCATGGCTTGACCTGGTTGACGATGATTGCGTTCGCCAGGTTCTTGCCGTCCTTCTGGAGGATATTGTCGTCGTAGCCCAGCGGTAGTACAGCGGCCTTGAGTTCGACACCCCGCGCGCGTAGCGCCGGCAGGAGTTTGATGGCGATGTTCGGGAGGACGACGCCGGCGAGGGTGTCGATGTCGTTTGCCTTGATCTGCTGGGCGATGGCCTCGAAGTTGGTAACTGCCTCGGCGACCTGGTAGGTCTTGACGATCTCGATGCCGGATTCCAGCAGGCTCGCGGCGAGCTGGCGGCTGAAGTCGGAGTTGGACTTGCTTCCGGAGATCGTGAGCACCGCCGCCCGCGTCCCGCCCCGCTCGCGGACGAGCTTGCCCCAGGCGGTGTTCGAGCCCTCGCCGAGATAGTAGAAGGAGAACATGTTGCCGCGGTTCTGCCAGAGTGGGTCGCTGCCCATGCCGGTGACCGGGATGCCCTGCTCGGCCAGCCATTCGATCGAGCCTCCGGCGCCCCCGGGCGCCGTCATCATGCCGAAGACCCCCTCGTCCTCGACCAGCTCCCTGGTGACCCGGGCGTTGAGCTCCTGGTCGGCCTGGTCGTCCCGCCAGGCATAGGTGATCTCGCGCCCGAAGACCTCGCCGTTCGCGTTGGCGAGCTCCAGCCGGGCGTCGATCCCGCCGCGGAAGGCCGCGAGGCTCGCCGCGCCGTCGCCGGTGTCGCTCCAGGTCAGCCCGAGCTTGACATTCTCATTGGTGACGCCGGGCACGGAGGCGTCGCAGGACACCCCGCCGGCCGTGCCCGAACCGGCCTGGCCACAGGCGGCGAGGCCCACGGCGAGGGTGCTCGCGCTGGCGGCCAGCGCGGCGCCGCGCACTAATCGCTTCTGGACGGGTAACCACACGGCACGGCTCCTTTGTCATGATCACGGAAATACTCCTGAGAGGCGTCCGCCGCGCCAGGAGGGCATATGGCAACAACGTGGTGGCCTCGCGCCAGAGAGGGAATCCGATATGGCGTGTATCGGTCTTCCAGGTTTTCTACGTTGAAGGAGACGCCTTCCTTCTCCCTCTCGCTACACCCACCTTCACAGGCGATTGGCGGACTCCTCCACGTCCTGGCCGACTATCCTGGACATGCCGTGTTCGGTGAGGGCAGTGATGGTCATGGGCTGATTTCATGGCCGGCGGATCCTGGTGCCCGGAACCCCGTCGAGGACGTAGAAGCCGCCGGGTCCGAGAACGTGGCCTTAGAGGTCGACAGGCGATCCCATGGAAACGCCGCCGAGAGCATGCCGCGTCGGCTTGGCGTCGCCTGTGCTCTGGCCGTAGGCGAGGGAAATCGGATATCCGCGCTCGTCAGCTCAGGTGCGCCGGCCGCCGTTGACACCGATGACCTGCCCGGTGACGTAGGAGGACGCGTCGTCGCACAGGAACATCGCCGCGTTCGCGATGTCCTCGGGGCGCCCGGCGCGGCGCACCGGTGTGATCTTGGCGAAGTGCTCGAGGGAGTTGGTGAAGTTGCCCTTGGAGATCTCGCCGAGCAGCTGCGGGGTGACCACCATGCCAGGCGGGATGGTGTTGACCGTGATCCCGTACCGGCCGAGCTCGAGGGCGAGCGCCTTGGTGAGCCCGATCAGCCCGGCCTTGGCGCTCACGTAGGCGGCCATCCGCTCCTGGCCGCCCTGGGCGCTGGACGACGAGATGTTGACGATCCGGCCCCAGTTCACCGCGCGCATGTCGGGCAGGACGACCTGGGTGACGATGTAGGGCCCGCGCAGGTTGACCGCCATGACACGTTCCCACAGCTCGTCTGTGATCGACTCGAACCGGTCGAACTGTACGACGCCGGCGTTGTTCACCAGGATCAGCACGGGACCCAGGTCCGCGCGGACCTGGGCGACGGCGGCGGTGACCTGGGCTCGGTCAGAGACGTCGACGACGTAGCCGTGGACGGCGTCGCCCTGTTTCCGCAGGCGGGCGACCTCTGCGTCGAGCAGCTCGGCCTGGATGTCGAAGACGGCGACCTGCGTACCACGGGCCGCGAGCGCCTCGGTGATCGCGAGCCCGAGGCCTGACGCCCCACCCGTCACGATCGCGGTGATCCCCTCGAAGGGCATGTGTGTCCGTCCTGCTGGCTGTGGAGGGTGGCTTGACAGTGCCCGAGTGTGGCGGGCAACATGCCCTTAATCAAGCGATTGATTTATTTGGTGGGTCGACGGCGTTGGCCGCCCCGCGTCCGGTGCTGGCTTGGCACGGACCGGCGGTCCACCGCCTCCCGAGCGTCCGCCGTCACCGCGCGGAGGCCCAGGGCGCGTTCTCCGGGGGCGCGCCCTGGGCTCCGCGTGCGTCTCCCTTGCGCGTGGAACATCTCCGACCCACTGTTTCGCCCTGCTCGAGGAGAACTGGACTGATGGCGATCGAGGTGACGCGGCCCGCGAAACAGCCACCTGGAGTAGGAGACGATCACTCGGGAGAAGATCGTCGTCACGAACTTCCACCGCGTTCTCGACCGTTATCCGGCCGGTGCCAGTCCTGGCCCGCCTCGGCGGGCCGCGGTCAGGCTGCCCCGCGACCGGCCACGGCCTGACCGCGCACGTCCGCGGATCCCCAACCTCACTACTGGGAGCATCGTTATGGCGCTCGCGCTGCGCGACCTTGACGAGGTCATCGACGACTACACGGGCCTCTCGAGGGTCGCGCTGGACTACACCCAACTGATGAAGAAGCTGGTCGACGGGGGCAAGCAGCCCGGATTCTCGGTCGACAGCTGGGCTCCGGTCGCCGAACTGGTCGCGGTCGACTCCTTCGAACGAATCGGCCCCTTCAAGGAAGTCATGGCCTGGCCGGAGTACGCCGCCTTCCTCACCCAGTGGGCACGGACATCCGACTGGGAATGCTCGTTCAGGCGGGTCACCGAGGCCGGCCCCCTGGTGCTGCTCGAGCTCGAGGAGCGCAGCACGGTCGGCGGGCACAGCGGCGCGGTCAACTCGGCGACCACCTATGAGTTCGACGCCGGCGGCAAGATCACCCGCCTCGCGGTGTACCTGCAGATGCAGTTGCCAGACCCGGAGATGCTCAGGAGCTACGAGGGCATCCAGATCACGGAATGACGCGCGCGACCCGGCGGTCACGGCCCGCTGGGGCCGCGACGCCGGGCTGCGTCCTGTTGGTGGCCCGGCGTCAGGCACGGATGCGCGGTTGCGCTGCCCGGCCGGGCAGCGACGGTTCAGTGGCTCTCCCGTTGACGTGGAATCACAGGGGGCGCGCGGCTGCCAGCGGAAGAGGATCACAGAATGATTGACGTTGATGCCGTCGACTTCTTCATGAATGGCAGGGTGCTGCACAGCCCGTACGAGTACCTGGCCGCCATGCGCGCGCGGTGCCCGGTCCGGCGTGAGCCCCACCACGGCGTGTTCATGGTGACCGGCTACGACGAGGCCGTGCAGGTCTACAACGACACGGAGCGGTTCTCGGCCTGCATCTCCGTCACCGGCCCGTTTCCGGGCTTCCCGGTGCCGCTCGACGGCGACGACGTGTCCGCGACGATCGCCGCGTACCGCGCCAGGCTGCCGATGAGCGATCAGCTACCGACGCTGGACCCGCCGGTGCATACCGACCACCGGGCGCTGCTGGCCCGGATGATCACGCCGAAGCGGCTGAAGGAGAACGAGGAGTTCATGTGGCGGCTTGCCGACCGCCAGTACGACGAGGCCCTCGCCGACGGCAGGGTCGAGTTCAACGGCGCGTATGCCGGTCCGTTCGCGATGCTCGTCATCGCCGACCTCCTCGGCGTCCCCGAGTCCAACCACGAGGAGTTCCACGAGGCCTTCTACGGCGGGCAGGCCGGCACGATTGGCTCAACCAACGGAGAGTCGCTGCCCCACACCCCGCTGGGTTACCTGTACGAGAAGTTCACCGCCTACGTCGAGGACCGCCGCCGCGAGCCGCGCGGCGACGTGCTCACCGGCCTTGCCTCGGCGACCTTCCCCGATGGCTCGACGCCCGACCTGATGGACGTGGTGCGGGTGGCCTCCAACCTGTTCGCCGCCGGTCAGGAGACCACCGTGCGCCTGCTGAGCTCCGCGGTCATGATCCTCGCCGAGAACCCTGAGCTGCAGGCCGTGCTGCGCGCGAACCACGAGCTCATCCCGAGCCTCGTCGAGGAGACGCTGCGCTGGGAAAGCCCGGTGCGCGGTGACTTCCGCCTGGCGAAGGTCCCGGTCACCGTCGGCGGCGTTGATATTCCCGCGGGCAGCACGCTGATGCTGCTCAACACGGCCGCCAACCGTGACCCGAGAAAGTTCCCCGCCCCCGACACGTTCGACATCCTGCGCCCGAACGCGCGCAGTCACATCGCCTTCGGCCGCGGCGCGCACGCCTGCCCCGGAGCACCACTGGCCCGCGCGGAGGCGGTGGTCAGCCTGACCCGGCTGTTCGAGCGCACCTCGAACTTCTGGATCGACGAGGACAAGCACGGCCCCGCTGGCGCGCGGCGATACCGCTACCTCCCGACATTCATGCTGCGCGGGCTGACCCGCCTGCACCTCGAATACAGCGCGTAGCTCACCAGTCGGGCCGAGCGCTGGCCGCCCGCGCGCGGAGGCAAGCCGGTAACCAGCACGGGCCGCGCGCTCTCGGAACTCTTCGAATCAGGACTCGCGCGGCTGCCCGGCCCGGTGTCCTCGGCGAACCGATACACCCACCCGAGAAGGGAGCACTCGCATGGCGCGCGTCGAGCCGCTGCGGCCCCACCAGTTCCCGAAGGAGATGCGTTCGGCGCTGGCGGCCCTGGTTCCCCCGGAGCCGCGTTATCCCATGCCGAACGCCGAATGGCAGCCGAGGCCACTCGGCATGCTCGGGACATTCGCGCACCACCCCCGCCTCGCTCGGGCGTTCTTCACCTTCAATGGCCAGGTCCTGCTCGCGACGACGCTGACCCCCCGCCAACGGGAGATCCTCATCCTGAGGGTCGCCGCTCGGCGCGCCTGCGCCTACCTGTGGGCAGAGCACGCCCACCTCGCGGAGGAGGCCGGGATCGCCGCCGAAGAGGTGGCCGGGATCGCATCGGGCCCGGCTGAATCGCTCTTCAACCAGCTTGATGCCGCGCTGCTGAGCGCCGTTGACGAGATCGTCACCGACGGTCTGCTGACGGACGGCACCTGGGCGGTACTCGCCGCCGAATTCGACACTCAGCAGATGCTTGACGTCATCTTCACCGTCGGCGCCTACGAGGCGGTGTCGGCGATGCTGCGCTCCTTCGAGATCGAACCCGACGGCTCCCCTGGGCCGTGATGACCGCCGACCGGCACGACTTCGTGGGCACACCGGACGGCTGGAAGAGCGAGAAGCTCGTCGAGCAACTCGTCTGGTTCGTCAACAAACCAGGCGGCATGGGCTGACCGTCCGCTGGACGCGGCCCGAGATCCGCCTCCGCCACGACTGGCAGGGTCTACGCTGTTGATGTACCAACGATTGCGGAACCCGCGCCCCCTGCCGGTTCGGGGCACTCCCCTGTGCGGGTCTGGGACCAATCCGGTCATAGGAGGCCCCGCTCCCCCGACGGATCCCGTCCAGACCTCGGCACGTTCCCTCTCGTCATTCGAAAGTGACCGCGCCCTCGTCGTCGATCAACACCCGCAGGTCGACCCGGTTACGGACCGGGTCACCGGCGGCGCCGGCGAGGTACTGGCATCGGTAACCGGTGTCAGCCTTCTCGCCCGCCATACCGCGGCCGACAAGTATGGCGGCCGGAATCTCGTCGCATCGCGGATCATCGAAGTGGAACCCGGGAACTGACGTGGCGACCTGCCAGAACAGCTGGTACACGTTCGTGGCCGTCAACAGGGCCACCGGAGGTGGCTCTATCCGGTACGACACCCAGAGCGCCCCCGGGGGAGCGTCGCGGGAGACGATGATCTCCCATGCCATCTCCAGGCCGTCGTACACGGTGACGCATGGGGTCACCGCGCCCGGGGCAAGGTCGATCCGGTCGTTCTCGCACCGGGCGGTGAGGTCGCCCATGACGCCGGCCATCGTGAGGGTCTTCTGCCGCAGGTCCGTCAGGATGCGGTGCAGTTGCGCATCGCCGCCCGGCGCTGCCTGCTCCACCTCGTCGCGGCCGTACCAGGAGGCCACGAAACCGGGCTGCGGCCCGGTCACCCCGACCGGTCGCGCGGTGCCCACGATCGTCGGAGACGGGGTCGGGCCGGCCGCGGTATCACCGGGCCCCGCGTCCGTGTCACCGCCACAGGCGACGGCGCCCGCCATCAGGAGAAGAACGCCCGCGAGCAGACCGGCGACGAAGCCCGCGCGACGGGCACCCGGCCCGCGGCCGAAGGTGTTCCGGCCCAGCCAGCGAGAACGCCATCCATCCGTCGTCCCGCGCATTACGCACCTCCGGTAACGCGTCGCCTGTCGTCCTCATGGCGCGGGTACGTCGCCTGGGTCGTCAGCTCGGGCACCGCCTTCCCGTCGGGAAGCCACTCGCCAATGAGCCCGCGCTCGACGTCACGGCCTTGCGATCCGCGACCGAGCGCGCTCCCAGCCCTCTCGCATCCGATGCGGAATTCCTGCGTCAGAAGCGAAACCGCTGGTCACGAGGTCCTGAACCCGGCGCGCGGTACATCCCGTGGGCGGAACAAGTGTATTCCCATCCGACACGATTCACGCTGGTAGAACGAAGCACCCGGAATTGAACGACGGTCCTTGGCGGCGGGCGCATGTGCCGGTCGGCCCGCGAATGGACCGGCACGGTCGCGGGCGCCTCGAGGCGGGCTCCGACCGACGTGGCCGCTAGGTGGGCGGCCAGCCGGGGGCCTGTCGGTCGTCTCCACGACCCATCGCGCGCAGGTCGCGCGCGGCCACTGGTCCGGATCGCCGCGAGCGGCGGCGAGCGGGCCGTCCGGACTCGGCACGCCGCGCTCCCACGCCGACAGCCGACCACCCGGCGAGCGCGGTGGCCTGGCGACTCGGTCGGTCGGCCTGGCTGGGGAATGCTTGCGGGGTGGTTCCGAGTCCTGCCGCCGTCTCATGACGAGCGAGCCGCGCCGTCTCCCGGTGCCCTCGCCCGCTGGCCCGAGCCGGATCGGCGCGGTGTTCGGCGTGGCACGCCCACGGGGGCGGCTGCGGATTGCCCTGGTCTGCGCGATCGCGTTCACCGTGCCGCTGAGCGTGGGCGAACTTGCCGGAAAGCCGCAGGCCGGGCTTTTGGCGACGTTCGGCGCCTTCGCCGCCGCCTACTTTCCGGACGCGACGGTGGCCGTCCGGGCACGGGCACTGCCGGTGATCGGAGTCGGGCTCGCCGCGTCCGCCGCGATCGGGGTGGCGGCGGCGGGAGCCAGCTGGACGATCGCGGTGGGGATCTCCGCGGTGGCGGCCTTCGCGACGCTGCTCGTGCGCGCGTTCGACGTGCCCGCTCCCGGGGCGTACCCGTTCGTCCTCAGCTGCGCCGTGGCGACGCAGCTGCCGCAGGACGTCGAGCGGATCGGGGAACGGGCGGCACTCACGATGGCCGGTGCCGGTTTCGCCTGGCTGCTGACGATCTGTGCGTCGCTCCCGGACCGGCGCGGGCCGGCCCGGCGGGCGGCCGCGACGGCCCTGACCAGCCTCGCCACCATGCTGGAGGCGATCGGCACGCCGGCCTATGACTCCGCGCGGCACAACGCCGCGCAGGCGGTTCGGCACCTCAGGACGGTGCTCGGGGAAGGCTCCGGGCAGGGCCAGGGCGGGCAGACGCTCTCGGCGGTGGCGTTCGGGGCGCGGCACGTGTTCGACGCGGCCGTCGCCTATCCGACCATGACCCGGGAACCAGTACCCCGGGCGCTCCCGGAGACCCTGCGCGAGCTGGCCGCCGGGATCCAGGCCGGCGCCGGCGCCATCGGCGCCGACCCGGCCGGCCAGGACCAGGACCGTCACGACCTGCCAGGCGTGGGGACGGCCAGCTCGAGGGCGCGGGCCGGTCTCTGGGCGGCCGTCGCCGAGCTGGCCCATCCCCCGCCGGACCGGCCGACAGTCCCGTCGCTGCCGCCCGCCCGGGCAGAGTGGGGCCGGCGGTTGGGCCGGGGCTCCCTGGCGTGGCCACTGGCGGCCCGGGCCGGGCTGGCCGGGCTCGTCGCGGCGGCGCTGGCGATCGCGGCCGGGGCGGACCATCCCTACTGGGCTCCGGCCGCGGCGGCCACGGTGGTGCAGGGAACAACTGTCCGCGCCGCCGGCCGACGGTCACTGCAGCGGGCCGCCGGGACAGCCGTCGGCGTGCTGGTCGCGCTGGGCATTCTCAGCGTGCAGCTGCCCGCCTGGTGGCTGATCGCCATGATCGCCGTACTGGAGGTGGGCGCCCAGATACTCATGGCGGCGAACTACGCGCTGTCCACGGTGCTCATCACCCCGCTCGCGCTGATCCTGGTCGAGTTCGCCAGACCGGGCACGCCCCCGGCCGAGCTGGCCGCGCCGCGACTGCTGGACACGTTGCTGGGCTGCGCCGTCGGCCTGGCCGTGGTCCTGTTGCTCTGGCCGCACGCCGCCGAACGCAGGCTGCCCGGGGCACTGGCGGACTCCCTCGTCGCGACCGGCGACCTGCTCGTTCTTCGGCTCGCGGCAACCGGAGAAGGCGCGGCGGATGCCGGGGGCGCCCCGGGAGTCGCCGGTGCCCGTGAACGGCTGGAAATGGCCATCGCCCGGCTGACCGCCCTGCACGCCGACGCCGAGGACGAGCAGTTGCGCGGAACACGGGCGGCGGACCTGCTCTGGCCCGCCGTGGTCGCCACCCGCCGACTCGGCTATCTGGTGCTGGCCGATCCGGCCGGCCTGCGCGGGCCGCCGCCCGCCGGACCGGCCGCGGTCCGCGCCGCGTTCCAGGCCCGCGCGGACGAGATCACCGGCCATCCCGTGGCGGGCGGGGATCCGATGTCCGCGCTGCCCGCCTTCACCCCCCTGCGCACCGAGTTCGCCGCCCTGGCCGAGGCGGTGAGGACGGCCCGCTCGGCCGGAGCACTCCCCCCGCCCGGCCAGCTTTCCTGACCCGTCGCACCCGGCCATGACAGTCAGCCCGCGGTCACGGACCCCTGGACGGAGGGCCCGCCCGAATCACTGGTGGCCGACGCGGCGGGTGACGGTCCGGTCCTCGCCGGCTCCACGCGCGGGCCGGTAAGAATCGCCAGACGGAATCGTCCGAGGGAGACGCCGGTGCCAGAAGGAGACACCATCTACCAGGCCGCCCGCCGGCTGCGCCACGCGCTGGCCGGTCAGGTCCTGTCCGTGAGCGATTTCCGAGTGCCGCGGTACGCGACGGTCGACCTGACCGGCAGGACCGTGCTCGAGGTGGTGCCTCGTGGCAAGCACCTGCTGATGCGTTGCTCCGGCGGCACCACGGTGCATTCCCACCTTCGGATGCAGGGCGCCTGGCGCACCTTTGCCGCCGGCGAGCCCTGGCGTGGCGGTCCCGACTGGCAGATCCGGGTGGTGCTCGGCAACGAGCGGCACGTCGCGGTCGGCTATCGGCTGCCCGTCCTCGACATCCTGCGGACCGCCGACGAGGCGGCCGTCGTGGGTCATCTCGGTCCTGACGTGCTCGGGCCGGACTGGGACCTCGACCGTGTGCTCGCGGGCGCGCTGGCCCGCCCGGAGCGAGCGGTGGGCACGGTCCTGCTGGATCAGTCCGTCCTCGCGGGCCTCGGGAACGTCTATCGGATCGAGGCGTGTTTCGTCGCCGGAGTCTCGCCGTGGACCCGGGTCGGCGACGTTCCCGATCTCGGCGGGCTCGTCGGCCGAGCCCGACAGTTGATCATGGTCAACGCGGACCGGCCCACGCGGGTCACGACCGGGTCGACGCGGCCGGGCGAGCACCTGTGGGTCTACGGCCGCGGCCGGCGGCCGTGCCGTCGGTGCGGTACGGCCATCCGCGTGGCCGAACAGGCGCCGTCGGACGCCCCCGAGGAAGGACGCGTCACCTACTGGTGCCCACGCTGCCAGCGCGGGCCGGCGCCGACGGGCTCACCTGGCGGCGCCCGCGGTACCGGCATTCGGTCATAGCGCGGAGCAGGCCCTGTCCGGGTGGGCCGGGCGGCGGGCAGGACCGCCGCCTCGCGGACGCGATATCGCTGTCCGTACACCCCCACCGTCCGTACACCCACCGCTGGACGCGGCCCTGGACAGGGCACCTCTGATGCCATACACATGCATAACCGTGAAGACATTCGAAGATCGTGTCGCCGTCGTGACGGGGGCGGCGAGCGGCATCGGCCTCGCCGTCGCCGAGCGGCTTGCGCTCGCGGGCGTTCGACTGGTGATGACAGACCTCGATGGCGACGCGGTGGACGCGGCCGGGCGAGCCCTTCGCGACCGCGGCAGTGCTGTCGAGGCGCTTCAGCTGGACGTTCGCGACCCGGACGCCGTCGAGCGGGTCGCCGAACTCGTCGTCCGCCGGTTCGGCGCGCTCCACATCGCGGTGAACAACGCCGGGATCGTGAACCGGGGCCTGGCCTGGGAGCTCTCCCTCGCCGACTGGCACCGCGTGCTGGACGTGAATCTCTGGGGCGTCATCCACGGCGTGCGATCCTTCGTACCCCGAATCGTCGCGACCGGCGACGAGGGCCATGTGGTGAACGTGGCCTCGATGGCCGCCGTGCATCCGCAGGAGCGCCTCGGCCCTTACACCGTCGCCAAGCACGGCGTCCTGGGCCTTTCAGACGTACTGCGCGCCGATCTCGCCGCCGTCGGGGCGCCGGTCGGCGTCAGCGTCGTCTTCCCCGGCCGCATCCGGACAGCCATGAACCCGATCGGCAGCGTCGAACCGTCCACCGTCGCGCGCAACGTCTTCGACGCGATCGAACAACAGCGTCCGTACGTCTTCACCGACGACCACTCCGCCGGCCCCGTCGAGGCGAGGCTTCAGGGAATCCTCTCGGCCCGCGCGGACGTCATCCCATAGGCGCCCGCCCTGCATCCTGGGCGGGCGTACCGCCCACGGCCCTTTCCCGATCTTCGGCCGGCCGGAGAAGCAGGATCCGCGCGACATCGTGGACGCGGTCGGTCCGCCACGTGATGCGCGACGGCTACCTGACGCACGACAGCCAGGTGACGCACGGCGGCTCCGCCCGGCGCCTGTCCGCGCCGGCGGTCGCCGGCGCGGACACCGTCTGCTTCGGGTCAGCCCGAGGACAGACCGGTCACCGCTTGTTGAGCAGGCCGGCGTCGACGGGGACGACGGTGCCGGTGACGTAGCGGGCCTCGTCGGAGGCCAGCCACAGGACGGCGTTGGAGATGTCGATCGGCTCGACGAGGTCGACGGGCATGGCGTTGGTCAGCGCGTTGGCGAGCGCCGGGTTGCGCTCCATGATGGCCTTGATGTCGCCGTCCGCGGCCATTGGGGTGCGCACCGCGGTGGGCGCGATGCTGTTGACCCGGATGAAGTGCGGAGCGAGGTAGTTCGCCCAGGAGCGCATCAGTCCGATGACACCGTGCTTGGCCGCGGTGTAGGCCAGGAAACCCGCGGCGGGGATGCCGACGCCGACGAGCCCGCCGGTCGAGCTGGTGAGGATGATGGAGCCGCCCTGCCCGCGCTCGACCATCGAGGGGATCGCGACGCGGCCGGTGTTCCACACGCCGGTCATGTTGACGGCGACGACCTCGTCCCACTGCCGCTCGTCGGGCACGCTGCTACCGCCGGCGCCGATGCCGGCGTTCGCCACGACGATGTCGACGGGGCCCAGCGCGGCCGTGCCCTCGTCGAAGGCCTGCCGCAACGCGGTCACGTCGCGGACGTCCGCCTGGCGCGCCACGATGCGCCCGCCGAGCGCCTCGACCTCCTTGACGGTCTGGTCGAGGTCCGCCGGCGTGGCCGTCCCGTAGGACGCGGACTCGATCGGCGCGCAGATGTCGATGGCAATGATGCTGGCGCCTTCCGCGGCCAGGCGCACGGCGTGGCTGCGCCCCTGACCACGAGCCGCCCCGGTGATGAACGCGACCTTGCCGTCGAACTTGCCCATCTGGTTCTCCGTTCGGTTTCAGCCGACCGTTAGCCTTTGATCGGCCGGATTCGGGATGAGGCGGGTCAGATCACGCCGGCGGGACGGTCTCGCGGCCGGAGAGCAGGCGGCCGAGTCATTTCGCGGACGCGCGGACGACGAGCCAGACGAGCACGCCGATCACCAGCGCGCCCAGCACGGGCAGGGATCTCTTCAGCAGGGGCCAGGCGACCACGCCAAGAAGGCTGACCGGTGCCGCCGCGGAGCCAGCGGCGTCCGGGCTCGCGGTCGGCGGGGCCTTCGCGGCGACGGTCACCGGTGCCTGGGGCGTCTCGGCCAGCGGCTTGTCGGTCAGCGGTGTTTCGGCGACAGGTACCTCGACCGGCCGCCGCGCTTCGGCCGGCGCCTCGGCCGTGGCTTGCCCGACGACGGGTGCACCCGCCGCGGACGGGGCCTGCTGGACGGCGACGTCATCGGCCGCGGGGGCCGTCTCGCCGGCCGCGAGGATGTCGGCCTCCAGGTTGCGGACGAACTGGGCGACGAGCTTCGCGCTCACGTCCGCGAGGACGCCCCGGCCGAACTGGGCCGCCTTCCCGGAGATGGTCAGGTCGGTCGTCAGCGCAACGGCCGTGGCGTCACCGTCCGGCGTCAGGCGCATCGTGACGAGGGCGCTCGCGTTGCCCTGGCCGCGGGACTCCTTGCCGTCGGCCTTGATGACCGCGTGGTGAGCCACCGGGTCCTTCACCTGGAAGGTGGCCTTCCCCTTGTACTGCGCGACGATGGGGCCGACCTTCACCTTCACGGCGCCGTGGAAGTCCTCACCGTCGACGGAAAGCAACTGCGCGCCGGGCATGCAGGGCGCGATCCGCTCCGGAGCGGTGAGCAGCTCCCACGCCTTCTCGACGGGCAACGGAACCCGGAACTCGTTGACCAACTCCACCTGCGCACGTCCTCCAGATCGGCCGCGAGACCGCGGCTGTTGGGCGTTCACCCAGACACTAGCCGGTTGCTGAGCGACTGCCCAGCAGTGGTCCCGACACCCGGCCCGCCGCCGGGCGGACCGGAGCCGGAGCCGTTCTGGAGCCGTTCTGGAGCGGCGCGCGTTCGCGGACGAGGCTGTCGCGTCACGAGGAGCCGGGGCGCGCCGAGCCGTCGCCGACGCGGCGATCGGCTGACGCGGAGCCTCAGGCGCTGGCCAGTTCGGTGTTCGCGCGCTCTGTGACCAGTGCCAACACGCGGCCCGCGATCGCCAGGTCGTCGGCCGGGATACCGGCGTAGAGCCGGGCGGAGATCTGGGCGGTCTCCGTGGTGGTGCTCTCGTAAAGCTCCCGCCCGGCGTCGGTGAGCCGGAGCCGGGACGTCGTCGCCGGGTCCTCCTCCAGCAGCTTCGCGGCTGTCAGCTCCTCGATGACGCCGCGCACGACCGACTCGTCGGTCTTCAGCGAGCCGGCGACGTCGGCGACGAGCTCGTCACGGCCGATGGACTCGCCCGCGGCCACGACGGCCCGCAGCGTCACACTCTGGTGGAACGTGGCGCCGTGGCGGTCCAGCACGCCCTCCAGCAGGGCACGCCCGGCGAAGTGCGCCAGGGCGATGACCCGGCCATTGACCGTGGGATTGACCGTGGACGCGATGGTGGTCATGAAGACTCCCTCTTGTTGTCGGTGTGCTTGTTCTCGGTGCGCGGGTCGAGAGGCACGTCGAGCAGGGCCGCCAGCTCGCGGGTGAACTGTCGGGTGCGCGGGCTGTCCTGTCCCCCGAGCGGCTCCAGCAACTGGTCCAGCAGTCCCTGGACCACGTTGATCGCGCGGTGCGTGACGTCGCGCCCCTGCTCGGTGAGCGACAGCCGCACGGCGCGCGGGTCGTTCGGGTCCCGGGTGCGGGCGACGAGTCCGGCGGCTTCCAGGGCGCGGGCGAGCTTGGAGACGTACAGCGGCTCGAGCCCCGTGTGGTCGGCGAGCTGGCGCTGGCTGGGCCGCAGCCCGGAGCGCCGCATGCCGTACAGCGAGGCCATCAGCGCGTACTGGGCGTGGGTCAGGCCCAGCGGCGCGACCGCCCGGTCGACGGCTACCCGCCACTTCATCGACAGCCGCCAGACCAGGAACCCCGCCGTGGCGCTCTCCGCCGCTGAACTCACTCCAATACAGTACATGGCTACTATGTACATGGCTACTATTTGCCCGGAGGCACCCGAGGCGGCCCTCGCCCTCCAGGGCCCTGCCGGAAGGCGCGGTCCCGGTGGGCATCTGGCCTGCTCCCCGTGCGGGCCGACGTTGGGTCCGGTATAAATCGGGCCGGGAGATACCCCCTTCGCCCTGGATGGGGACCAGGCAGGCGCGGTTCCTTCCATAGGGGGATTGGATGGGTCAGCTGCCGCCTGGGGTGGAGCCCCTGGACGAGCACGATCCGGACGTGCTTGGCCCGTACCAGGTACTCGGCCGGCTCGGCGACGGCGGGATGGGCAGCGTCTATCTGGCGCGCCACGGCGGCACCGGGCCGTTCGTCGCCATCAAGGTCATCCGCCCCGACCTGGCGCGCATCGACCAGTTCCGCGAGCGGTTCCAGCGCGAGGCCAGCGCCGCGCAGCGGGTCGCCCGCTCGGCGACCGCGGCGGTCATCGACGTGAACACCACCGGCAGCCGGCCGTACCTCGTCACCGAGTACATCGAGGGGCCGACGCTCGAGGCGCGCATCCACACGCGCGGCCCGCTGTCCGTCTCCGAGCTCGAGTGGCTCGCGACCGCCGTCGCCACGGCGCTGCGCGCCATCCACGCCGCCGGCGTCGTCCACCGCGACCTCAAGCCCTCCAACATCCTGCTCTCGCCCTTCGGCGCCAGGGTCATCGACTTCGGAATCTCCCGGGCGCTGGACGCGACCACCATGTTCACCGAGGGGACCATCGGCACGCCCTCCTTCATGGCCCCCGAACAGGCCATGGGCCAAACGGTCACCGAGGCCGCCGACATCCACGCCTGGGGCGCCGTCCTCGCCTACGCCGCCGCCGGCCGCCCGCCCTTCTCCGGCGACTCGCTGCCCGGTGTCATGCTCAACGTCGCCACCGCCCCGCCCGACCTGAGCGGCCTGCCCGCCGCGTTGCACCCCCTGGTCGTCCGCGCCATGGCCAAGGACGCCGCCGAGCGGCCCACCGCCGCCGAACTGCTCGGCCTCCTCCACCACGCCGGCACCCTCGTGGCCCCGGCGGCGGGCGGACCGGGCTCCGCGCCGGCTGAGTTCCCAGCCGGCTCCAGCATCCGTTCGCCAGCGCTCCCCTCCTCGTCCGAGGACCTCGGCCCGACGCCGCATTCCCTCGACAACGCCACCGTCGCCTTCGAACCCCCGCCCGCGGCGACTCCCCTTCCGGCTTCGAGCTCTCCGACGCCCGCGGCGACCGGCACCGGGCCTGCGGCGGCGGCGCACAGCGCCGCCCCGTCGAGCAGCGAACCGGCGCGGCCAACCCTTGTCCTGCGCCGCCCGCGGCGGCGACGGCGGACCGCCGCCATCGCCGCGGCACTCGCGGTCGCGGCCGTCGCCGCGGTCACGGCCGCCGGCCTGGCCCTGAGCCCCGGCGGAGACGGCGTCGCCAGCGTTTCCGCCACGTCCACCGGCGCGCCGGTCACGGCCGCGCCCCTGCCCGCCGGCGCCGGCCAGCGGCTTACCGGGCCGGGCGACCCCGTTCGGTCGGTGGCGTTCTCCCCGGACGGGCACACGCTGGCCGCCGGCGCCGCCGACCACCGGATCTACCTGTGGGACGTCACCACGCCGACGAGCCCCACCGCCTTCGGCCAGCCACTCACCGGCCCCGGTGAATGGGTGTCGTCGGTGGCCTTCTCGCCCGACGGGCACACGCTCGCCGCCGGCAGTGACGACCGCCGGGTCTACCTGTGGGACGTCACCACGCCGGCCAGCCCCACCGCGCTCGGCCAGCCGCTGACCGAGCCCGGCGACTGGGTGCGGACGGTCGCCTTCTCGCCCGACGGGCACACGCTCGCCGCCGGCAGCGGCGACGGCAAGGTCTACCTGTGGGATGTCACCACGCCGGCCAGCCCCACCGCGCTCGGCCAGCCACTCGACGGCTACGGCAACTCGGTGCGGTCGGTGGCGTTCTCCCCGGACGGCCGCCTCCTCGCCGTCGGCGGATACCACGACGACGTCGCCCTGTGGGATGTCACCCGGCCGGCCGCTCCCGCTCCCCTCGGCTCGCGGCTCACCGGACCTGGCGACTCCGTCCTGTCGGTCGGGTTCTCCCCGGACAGCCACGTCCTCGCCGCCAGCAGCGCCGACGGCAGGATCTACCTGTGGGACGTCACCCAGCCGGGCCGTCCGGCCCCCCTCGGCCAGCCGCTGGCCGGTCCCGGTGGCCAGGCGCAGTCCGTGGCGTTCTCCCCGGACGGCCGGGCGCTGGCCGCCGCGAGCGACGACCACGGCATCTACCTGTGGAATGTCAGCCGTCCTGACACTCCCACCCAGGTCGGCCAGCCCCTCACCGGGCCCGGCGATGTCGTGACCGCGGTCGCTTTCTCCCCGGACGGTGGCTCCTTCGCCGCGGGCAGCGAGGACCACGCCGTCTACCTCTGGTAAGCCTCGCCAGGTGCCCCGGGGCGGTCGAACCGACCCCGCGGGGGGCAGGAGCGGCGGATCCGAGGGCCATGACGATGCCGCGGGGCCGCTACTTCATCTTCCACAGGCGTACGGAGCCGTCGTCGGAACCGGTGATCAGGGTGTCTTCGTTCGACGAGAACTCCCAGTCCCGCACGGTGCCCGTGTGGCCCGCGAGAGGCCGGCTGGAAGTCGGGCTGCCGGGTCCGCTCAGGTCCCACCACCGCAGCGTGTCGTCGCCCAGCTGGACGGCCAGGACCTCGCCGTCGGCGGAGAACTCCCAGCCCCGCACGGTGCCGTCGAGCCCGGGAAGAGGCCTGGGAGGGCCGGAGCCGCTCAGGTCCCACACCAGCCCCCCGCCGTCGGCCGGTTCCCCACCCTCGTCGTCCAGCCTGACGGCCAGGACCTCGCCGTCGGCGGAGAACTCCCAGTCCCACACGGTGTCGTCGAGCCCGGGAAGGGGCCCGCGCAGGACGGGAACGCCAGAACCACGCAGGTCCCACACGAACGCGCCACCGTCGTCCAGCCTGCCAGCCAGGACCTGGCCGTCGGCGGAGAACTCCCAGTCCTCCACGGTGCCGTCGAGCCCGGGAAGGGGCCCGCGCAGGACGGGAACGCCAGAACCACGCAGGTCCCACACCAACGCACCGCCGTCGGCCAGCCTGACGGCCATCGCCTGGCCGTCGGCGGAGAACTTCCAGTCCCAGACGGTGCCGTCGAGCCCGGAAAGGAGCCTGGGAGGGCCGGAGCCGCTCAGGTCCCACACCAGCGTCTCGCCATTGGCGGGCGTGACGGCCATGACCTCGCCGTCGGCGGAGAACTCGAAATTCTGCACGGCGCCGTCAAGTCCGGGAAGCGGCTCGCGCAGGACCGGACCGCCAGAACCACGCAGGTCCCACACCAGCACCCCGCCGTCATCCAGCGTGACGGCCATGACCTCGCCGCCCGCGAAGAACACCAGATCCCGCACGGCGCCGTCGAGCCCGGGAAGCGGCCCGCGCAGGACCGGACCGCCAGAACCACGCAGGTCCCACACCAGCACCCCGCCGTCATCCAGCGTGACGGCCATGACC
>NZ_JADWYU010000098.1:40493-144648 GCF_016786325.1 Frankia nepalensis
TCGCCGCCCGCGGAGAACACCAGATCCCGCACGGCGCCGTCGAGTTCGGGAAGCGGCCCGAGGAAGACCGGGCCGTCGAAACCGCGCGGGTCCCACACCAGGGCCTCACCGCCGTCCAGCCTGACGGCCAGGACCTCGCCGTCGACGGAGAGCACCGGGTCCCCCGACGCGGTGTCGTCGAGCCCGTGAAGGAGCCTGGGAGGGCCGGAGCCGCTCAGGTCCCACACCAGCGTCTCACCGTCGACCAGATTCCCCTCCTCGTCGGCCAGCCTGACGACCAGGACCTCGCCGTCGGCGGAGAACCTCCAGTCCCACACGCCGTCGTCGAGCCTGAGAAGGAGCCTCGGCGGGCCGGAGCCACTCAGGTCCCACACCAGCCCCCCGCCGTCGGCCAGCACGACGGCCAGCACCTCGTCGTTCGGGCTGAGCTCGACACCCACGACAGGGCCGCCGAGGTCGAGGGCCCTGGCGGAGGCATCGATGGGGCGGGTGAACGCGAGCGTGATCGCGATGGCGGAGGCCGCGGCGGTGGCCACCAGTCGGCGGGGGACGGCGCGGGGGACGGGTGAGGCTGGTGGCCTCGTCCGGGTGTGGCCGGTGAGCGCCTGGTTGGCGAGTCGCTCCTGGAGACGGACGTGGCGGAACTGGTAGGTGCCGCCGGCCTGGCGGAGCAGTCCTCGGTCGCGGGCGTCGGTGAGGAAGTCCAGCAGCCGCCAGGGAAGATGACCACCGGCCGCGAGAAGCAACCGCGCGATGAGGAAGCGGGGCCAGGCGCGGGTGAGCAGGACCAGCACGGCGAACGCGGCGCCCGGAAGCAGGCAGGCCAGGCCGAGGAACGCGACGACGCCGATCTGGTCGTCCCAGGCACGGGTCCGGTCAAGGACGAGGGAGGCGACACCGCCCAGGTCGGGTTCTCCGGGCCGGCCAGGCCAGCCGGTGACGACCCGGCCCAGCAGGCCGCCAGCGAACTCGCCGGTGGCAAGGGCGGGAAGGGCGATGGCGACCGTCAGGCCGGCGGCCAGCGCGCCGGCCAGGGCGGAGCGGCGGTCCTGGCGCAGCAGGCTGGCGGGGCTGGCGTGGCCTGGCCGTTCGGGTGGGGCGTCGAGCCAGTTGTGGGCGGCGATCGCCAGGCCGGCGAGGATGGCCAGCGCGACGGCGACGCCGCACGCCTCGAAGAACAGCAGGAAGTTACGGGTGGTCCATCCGCCGGCGGCGGTGACGATCACGACGATCGCGGTCAGTGGCAGCCCGGTCAGGATCCCCGTCAGCGCGAATCCGGTCGCGAAGCCGCGGCGCAACCGGCCCAGCGAGCCGTCGACCGCGAACGACAGCCGTCCGGGCGCTCTGGCCGGGGAGGCGTACCAGACGATCAGGGACAGCACCGCGAACCCCGCGCCCGCGATTGCGCCGATGGCCAGCGGCCCGCCGACGTCGGTGGGCCCGTCGGCGCGGGCGGCGACGGTGGCGACCAGGGTCATCACCGCCACTCCGGTGACGATCCCCAGGGCGGGAATCGCCCACGCCGACAGCAGACGGGACGGCATCTGCCACCAGGCCAGATCACGGTCGCGGTGCTGGTGAACGTAGCGGGCGAGGAACATCAGCCAGCGGCGGGCACGCTCGGCGTCCCACCGGCCGTTCGCGGCCACGGGCTGTCCGGAGGGCAGCCGGTCAGGGGCGTAGGCTGCGTCGATCACCAGGTCGGTGAGCCGGTCCTCGACCGCGTGCCGGCAGTCATACCTCTGGGGGTCGAGCAGCTCGCCGGGGTCGCCACCGCACCTCTGGTACACCAGGCGGGCTATCGACACCATCAGCGGTGTGGACAGCGCGGCTCGGACCGGGCTTTCCGCGCGGTCCGAGTCCCGTAGCCGCGCGAAGACGCGTTCCCAGCTGGTCCCTTCCGGCCAGTCCACCGCCGTCAGGTAGGCGATCACATCCTCGGCGGGCAGGGGCGCGACCTCGACCACCGGGGCGCCGCGCAGCACCGGGGCGCCGCCCTCGATGACGTCCTCGTACTCGGCGGCCCGGCAGGTCACCACGACCGGCCGCTCCCGGCCCACCGTCTGGTTGACCGCGCGGACCGCGCTACGCCGCGCGGACTCGGGGATCTCGTCGAGCCCGTCGAGCACCGGCAGCAACAGGCCCGCGTCCCACAGGAGGCGCGGGACCTCCGGCCTGCCCGAGTAGTAGGTGACGGCCAGGTCGCGCACCAGCCACCGGTCCAACGCCTCGGTCACCGGATCCCAGGAGGACGCCGACACCAGCACCGGAACCGGCCCGCCGGCCTCCCGCCGGTCCAACAGCCCGAGGGTCAGCAGGATCGCCAGCACCGTCTTGCCCGCTCCCGGCTCGCCGAGCACCACCATCCGCCCGCTTGGCACCAGCTGGTAGCCGTCAGCGAGCCGACGGGTCACCTCCTCGAACCTGCCCTCCAGCCTGCCGTCCAGGCGTAGCCGGGTCACCCGCCCGGCCGCGTCCCGCGTCGCCGTCGCCCGCGGGTCGGCGACCTCACGGCGGGTCGCCGACCAGCTCAGTGGGAGAACGCCCGGGTCCCGCAGCCGGCGGGCCGCCGCCTCCTCCACCCACTGCCCGCGAAGCGTCCCCGTCAGGTCGTCGGCGAGTTCGGCGAGGTCGCGCCGCGGCCGCTCCCCGGACCGCAGGTAGTCCGCCACCGCCAACGCCAACCCGGCGATCGTCACGAACAGGCCCGCGATCGCCGCGATGTCGACCGCGTTCTTCGAACCGGCGTGCACCATCACCGCCGCGAGCCCCGCGGAGCCCAAGCCGAGTCCGCACAGCGCCACAAGACGCACGCGGCGCCAGACCCCCGTCATGGTCACGCAGCTTAGATCTGATGGACACGTACAGTCACAAGACTCGCGGACTGCCGATGGTGTCAGGAACAGGACCCATTGACGTGACGGTCTCGGCGAGGTCGCCAGGCTCACCGGCAACGCCCCGAAACTCGCCGCAAAGAAAGAGAACCACTATGCGCTGATGCCCGGGAGTGCCACTCGTCGCGGAGAACGGCGCCGCGGACCGTGACGCCGCTCAGCGCAGGCGCGAGGACGGCATGCCGTAGCGGGTGGCGATCGCGGCGGCGCGGTCGTGCAGGGAGGTACGCAACCACCGCGGGGCCAGGGCCTCCGCGTTCGTGGCGAGCTGCCACAGCGCCCATTCGGCGTGTCTCGGATCCTGGAAGGTCACCTCCAGCCGCAGCCAGCCGTCCGCGTCGACTTCTTCGGCGCGGACGGCCAGCGCGGTGCCCACCAGGTCTTCCCGCCGCGCCGGGTCCACCCGTACCAGCACGGTGACCTGGTCGCCGCCGGTCCGGAACCGCGTGCCGCGTTCCTGCCAGGCGCGGTCCAGATCGACCCGGTCTGGCCGCTGCGCGGGTTCGGCGAGTTCCTCGGCAGCCAGGACGCGGGACAGCCGGTAGGTGCGGTCCGCGCCAGATCTCGTGGCCAGCAAGTAGCCCTGGTCGCGCACGGTGACCAGGCCTATCGGGTCCACCGTGCGCCATGTCGGGGTCTGGCCCGCGGCCGCGTAGTGGATGCGCAGCTTGTGGCCGGCGAACACCGCGCGCCGGACCTCGGCCGCTACGGTGTCGGGCACCTCCTCAGCGACCAGCCGGCGTGAGAGGAGGTCGGTCTCCGGGTCGATGAGCAGTCGCTGGGCCGCGCCGGCCGCGGTGTCCCGATAGCTTTCGGGCAGCGCGTCAACCACCTTGAGCATCGCCGAAGCGAGCGCCGACCCGAGGCCGAACGCCTGCGCGCCGCGCCGTGATCCGGCGACCAGCAGGGCAAGGGCCTCGTCGTGGTTCAGTCCGGTGAGCTCGGTGCGGAAACCGGGCAACAACGCGAACCCGCCGTGCCGGCCGCGTTCGGCGTAGACCGGGACGCCGGCCGCGGACAGCGCCTCGATGTCGCGCAGCACGGTGCGGGTGGATACCTCCAGCTCGCGGGCCAGCGCGGCCGCGGACAGCCGACCATGCTGCCGCAGCAGCAGCACCAGCGAGACCAACCGGTCGGCGCGCACACGAAAACTCTACCGGAATACACGACACAGGATGTCATGTATTGCTGGGAGGCTTCTCGACAGGACGAAAAAGACGGTGGCTACCGAGTCGATGGGCGTTCGTCCTGTCAACGAGTCGAAGGGAGTCAAGATGGCAATGGAGCGAACGGCGGTCAATCCGTGGGCGTGGTCGGTGGAGATGGGGTACAACCAGGGTGAGATCGTCTCCGGGCACACCCGGACCCTGTACTGCGCCGGGCAGACCGCGATGAGCGGTGACGGCAAACCCCAGCACGCCGGTGACATGGCGGCGCAGTTGGCGCTGAGCCTCAACAACCTGGAGGCCGTGCTCGGCGAGGCCGGCATGTCCCTCGCGAACCTCGTCCGGCTCAACGTCTACACCACCGACGTGGATCGACTCTTCGAGCACTACGCAGTGCTGGCCTCGCGGTTGGGCGCCGCCGAGATGGCACCGCCCACCACGATGCTCGGCGTCGCACGGCTGGCAATCCCCGACCTGATGGTCGAGCTTGAAGGGACCGCCGTCGCGTGACGCGACCTCGCCACCGCAGGCAGGCCGCCGGTTGGACCGGCACGAGTAGTGCCGTGACCGCCAACGCCGACCCGCCGCGCAGGATCGCCGACAGCGCCCCGGAAAGGTGGCGGACAAGGCCAGGTCGCGACCTCCAGAAAGCAAAGAACGGCGATTGTCTCCGGCGCCGGGACAGGACGAACCCTGGCGGGCCGCGGTGATGGGCAGGTGGGTGATTTCCGGTGCTCAGGATAGTGACGATCGGCGTCTACGGCTTCGGCGGCGATTCTTTCCTGCAACGGCTGCGGCACGCGGACGTTCGCCTGCTGCTCGACGTACGCCAGCGCCGCGGTGTCCGCGGGCCCGAGTACGCCTGGGCGAACTCACGCCGGCTGCAGGCGGCCCTCGCCCAGGCTCGGATCGCCTACGAGCATCACCCCGAGCTCGCCCCAACCACCGAGTTACGCCAGCTCCAGTACGCCGAGGATGACCGTCAAGGGGTCGGCAAGCGCTCGCGCCGCGTACTCGCCGCGGAGTACACCCGCCGCTACACCAACGAGATCCTCGACCGCGCCGACCTCACGCCGATCGTGTCGGAGCTGCCGAGCAGCGGGACCGCGGCTCTGCTCTGTGTCGAGCGCGACCCCGAGGCCTGCCACCGTTCGTTGATCGCCCAGCGGCTGATCGAGCGGCACCACGTCACGATCGAACACCTGCGCCCGTCGTGACTCGTGAACTCCCAGGGCACGGTCGGCATTCAGCTGGCTGACGCGGGGGCACCGCGGCTGGTGGCCGGGCCGGCCGACCGGAGATACCCGGCCACAGCAGCGCTTGTCACGGCGGCCCAGGCGCACCACAGCGAGGTGACAGCGTCAGTCGCGATCCAGGCCAGCAGCGCGACCGCGGCCAGGTTGATCACGCCGAACCAGCGCAGGAACCGCTGTCCGGAGACAATCAGCGCACCGCACGTACTGACGAGATACAGAGCGATGACCACCGCTCCGGCCGGCAGATGCACGTGATAAACGATGTGATGGCCCTCTGGGCGCGCCGTGAAGGGCTCCGTGACAAGGGCCGCCGCCAGCCATATGGCGCAGAGCACGCCGGCGACAAGCGTAACGATCTCAACCGCCCGAAGCATTGGCGCGTCTTCCAGAACCAACACCATGACAGGCACGTACACCGGCAGGACGACGAAGGCGACGCCCAGGTAGAGCGCGGTCGCGACCGTCTGGACCACGTCACCGACGTCGCCGCGCAGCCCCCACCAGACGAACGCCTCGACCAGCGTGTGCCCGGCGAGCAGGAGCGGCAGCGCCGCCAGCGGCCACTGCGCGCCGTTCTGGACATGACGGGCGGCGTCGACGCCGATACCACCAATCACGACGGCGGCCACGACGTCGGCCTCCGGGGAGAAACACATTCCGGCCCCCGTCCGCGGTTCACACCCGCCCCTGCCGCCTCGGAGTATCTCCTGGTGGCTCGGGCCTCGACAATCTCGGCGGCGGCGTCCTGGACCGGCCGCGTCGGCGGCTGGTCAGCTCCTGGCCGCCCCCGATCTTCCGAACGCCCGTGGGAGGGCCCCACCGGATCAGCTCGCGAAGGCGGGGCCCGCCCTTGTCGGGATCCTTACCCCGCTCCGAATTCCCGTGCCTGCCAGGCTCCGGCATGATGCTCAGGTGCTGAGCGTGCCGCGGGCCTGGTCGGACGTGACCCCACAGTGGATGACGGCGGCTCTCGCCGCCGCGTGCCCCGGCGCCGCGGTCGCGGCGGTCGAGATCGACGACCTCGCCGACGGGACGAACAGTCGAGCCCGGGTGCGGCTGCGCTACGCGTCAGGCGGCGGCCCGGAACGGGTGTTCGTCAAGCGCGAGGGCCGGATGCTCAACCGGCTCGCGCTGACCGCCCTGGGCGCCCGGGAGGCCGAGGCCCGCCTGGCCGGTGCCGGGCCGGACCTGCCGCTGGAGCATCCCGCCTTCTACGCCGCCGCCGTCGACCGGCGCAGGCTGGCGACGGTGACCGTGATGGAGGACGTGACGCTGCGCGGAGCGCGGGCGAACGTCGCCACCGTCCCCCTGGAGGTCGACCAGGTGCGCGACGGCCTGCTCGGCCTGGCCAGGCTGCACGCGGCCTACTGGGAGAACTCGCTGCCGGGGCCGCTGGATTTCGTGCGTCCCTGGCGGCTCGGGCGGGTCTGGGCGCCGGTCTCCTGGGCGAGCCTGGCACGGGCGCTGCGGCTGCTGCGGTCCGGCGGGCACGACCGGCTGATCCCCGCCGGCGTCGACGCGGGTGTCGTCGAGCGGGGATTCCGCGGCTGGGCGGCGCTGGCGGCGGCGTACCCGCGGACGTTGCTGCACGGCGACCCGCACCTGGCCAACACCTACGCCCTGCCCGGAGGCGTCACCGGCTTCTACGACTGGCAGCTGGTCCGGGCCGGCAACTGGTCGCACGACGTCGGGTATTTCCTGGTCTCCTGCCTGAGCACCGCCGACCGGCGTGACCACGAGCGTGATCTCCTGGGCGACTACCTGAAGGAACTCGCCGGCCAGGGGGCACCCGGCCCGGGGCTCGACGAAGCCTGGGACCTGTACCGCCAGACGCCGGTGTTCGGGCTCGGCACCTGGCTGCACACGCTGTCCGGTGGCGGCTTCCAGCCGACCGACGTGTGCCTGGCGGTCATCGAGCGTTTCGCCACCGCGCACGCCGACCACAGCGGCGCGGTCACGCCACCGCGGCGCCGGTCGCGCATGGCGTTGCCCCGGCCCCGCACCCCTGGGTCCGCTCAGCCTGTCCCGACGAGCCCGACGACATCCACCTCCACCAGCGACCGGTGACGCCGGATCAGCGCGAAGCCGACGCCGGGACTGACGGACGGGCTCCGCGCCACGACCTGACCGGCGGTCGAGCGGTCGAGCGGTCGAGCGGTCGAGATTAGCCGCGCAACGGCAGCGGCCCGGCAGCGAGCAAGCACTCGCACCGGCATCGCCGGGGCAGGCAGATCCTCCGCCGGAGCCTCGGAGGTAGCGCCGCGCGCCACCTCCGAGGCCTCGCCGCCGACCGTCACGAAACGAGGAGCTAGGCCGATTCGGTGGGCAGGCCGGCCGCCACCCAGTCCTCGATGCCCTCGCGGTACTTGCGGACGTTGGAGTAGCCGAGCGCGGTGAGCCGGTCGGCGACCTGCCCGCTGTTCGGGCAGGAGGGGCCGGTGCAGTAGGTGACGATGGCGGCGCCACGGTCCGGCAACGCGGCGGACGCCCTCGCGCCGACCTCGGCCGGGACCAGGGGCAGGGCCCCGGGCAGGTGCCGCTTGGCATAGTACTCGCCGCCCAACGCGTCGACGACGGTCACGTTCCCGGCGTCGATCGCCGCCTTCAGCTCTTCACGGGTGATGAGCACGGTCATGCCACTACCTCCAAAGGAATCGGACTATAGTCCGGTTGTGCAGGAGAACCTTAGCGGACCACAGTCCGCTTACGCAACCCCGTTGGAGCTGCTCCGTACCCCGCCGCCCAAGGAACGAGCCGACGCCGCGCGCAACCGGACGGCCGTGCTGGACGCGGCCGCCCGGCTGTTCGCCGAGCACGGGGTGGCGGCGGTCTCCATGGACCAGATCGCCGCGGCCGCCGGAGTGGGCAAGGGCACCCTCTTCCGCCGCTTCGGCGACAAGGCGGGCCTGGCGGTCGCGCTGCTCGACACGCGGGAGCAGGTGCTACAGGAGGCGATCCTGCACGGGCCACCGCCGCTCGGCCCCGGCGCGCCGCCCGCCGAACGGCTCACCGCGTTCGTCGACGCCTACCTCGACTACCTGCTCGAGCACCTGGACCTGGTACGGATGTCGGAAACCGCGGCGCCCGGCGCCCGCTACCGCATCGGGGCCTACCGGTTCTGGCACCGGCACGTGGCCATCCAGCTGGGCGACGCACCCGACCCGGACCACGCCGCGCACACCCTGCTCGCCGCGCTGGCCGCCGAGCACGTGGCCGCGCTGCTGCCCGAACTCGGCGAGCCACGCATCAGAACCGGCCTACGCCGCCTCGCCGAGAACTACAACGCACGTCGCTAAGGAAGCGGGTCCGGGGAGGAGCGGAGTGGAGTCGGGGGAAATCCCCGCCCCGCCGGGTGAGGCTTCCCTGCTCGACCACGCAAACCTCGATGAGGGCGAACCTCACCGCGCCAGGCAACGGCCACCCGCCGAGCTGGCCCGGCCACGGTGCCGAGGCGCCTCGGTCGCGCGCTTTCAGGAATCCCTGTCGCCTCGGTCTTCGGAGGACCGCTCTTCGACAACGTCGACGAAGACCGAGGCGACGAGGGCGACCATGCGGTCGCCGTCGTGAGTCAGTTGGCGCAGAACCTCCCGCGCCGCGGTCCCCGGCAGCTCGACCAGCGCCTGGGTCAGGCGTATCCGCACCGCGGAGTCCGCGCCGGGCGCGGCGAGCTCGTCGACCAGCGCGCCGATGATCCGGTCCGCGCAGTCCGAGTCCAGGGACAGCGTTCCCAGGACCTCCGCCGCCTCGACGTCGCCTGCGCCCTCGACCACCATGGCGACGAGTGTCGGCACGGCGGCGGTCACGCCGTGCCTTCCCAGCGCCAGCGCGGCGTGCCGGCGCACCGTTGTGTCCGGGTCCCCGAGCGCGTCCGCGAGCACGGCGGTCGCACCCGGGGACCCGGACATCTCGGCGATCGCCAACACCGCGCGCTGCCGGATGCCGACATCCCGCGAGTGCACGCCGGCGGCCAGCGCCGCCACGCCGTCGGCGCCCGATCGGGCGAGCGCCCAGCGCAGAGCGCCCGCGACGTTGGGGTCGGACTCGGCCAGGACCGCCCTGGCCAGCAGCTCGGCGGGAACGGACACGCCCTCGGGTCGGGCCAGGACGGCCTGCTGCCTGCGTGTGGCGCTGGTCGAGTCGAGCCCCTGGATGAGTTCGACGATACGCAGTACGCCCTGCCAGTTGGTGGGCGCCGACGCGTCGATCGCGCGGAGCCGCTCGAGCAGCTCCCGTTCCCGCTCCAAACGGTCTTCGGTCGACCGGATGAGGTCGCTGACCAGGGCGGACGGCGAGAAGGCCGGGTCCTCCAGCGCCCGCCCGACCTGCTTGAGCGAGAGCCCGAGAGACCGCAGGCTCTCCACATGGAAGATCCTCCGGACGTCCTCGGCGGAGTACTCGCGGTAGCCGCCGACGGTGCGACCGGTCGGTCGCACCAGCCCGAGGGCGTCGTAGTACCGAAGCATCCGGGTGCTCACCCCCGAGTGGCGGGCCACGTCGCCGATCAGCAATCCACTGCCTCCGCGGCCTCCATCGACTCGGCCGTCTCCGCGGGTTCGCCGATCTCCGCGACGCCGGCGGTCTCCGCGGTCTCGGCGGCCTCCGAAGTCTCGATGGCCTCCGAAGCCTCGGCGGCCTTCGAAGTCTCACCGACTCCCGGCGCTGCCGCGGCAGCGGCAGCGGCGGCGGCTCGTTCCGGGCCGAGCGCGATGACCCGCTTCGCCTCGTCGATGGCCGCGTCGAAACCGGCCTCCGGGTCCTGGCGGAGCAACCTGGTGGCGCGGGCGTGCGCGGCCACGGCCGGGTCGGGATCCGCCGTGGCCTTCTCCAGGGCGGGCTCGACCACGTCGCCGAGGTCGACGAGCGCGCGGCTCAGGCTCAGCCGCACAGCGCGGTCGCCGCGGCCCAGCTGCGCAACCAGTTCGTCGGCCAGGTCCTTCTTCTCGTCCTCGGGCACGAGGGCGACCGCGAGGCGCCACGCGGTGCGCGCGACCTCGTCGTCGGCGTCACGCAGCATGTCGCGTGTGATCCAGGCCCACGCGCCCCTGTCGCCGATCTTGCTGAGCGTGTGCAACGCCTGGCTGCGAGCCTGAACGCGCGCGGAGTCGAGTTCCCGGCGGATCCGGGGCAGGGTGATCTGCGGCGAGAGGCGGGTCAGCGCCCAGGAAAGCATGTCTCGCACGAAGAAGTCCGGCTCGACCGCGCACCGCTCGACGAGCGTCTCCAGGAGGCCGGGGTCGGGGTTCGAGCCGACCGCCAGGGCCGCCTGAAGCCGGACCGATGGGTCCTTGGCGCCCAGGGCGTTGGCCACGCGGGTGTTCTGCGGGGTTCCGTCTGTCGTGTTGATCGGACCACCTCCCACTCCCAGTGGAAGCCCTATCACCGTGTCAAGGTCAAGCCCGTGACCAGCGGTTCACAAGATCGCCTGACTCGGGTGCGTCGGCATGGTGGATGACGGTATGGGACACCGCACAGGTGCCGGTGGAGCGCGGGAAGGCGGCCTCGGCGCGGGTGCCCCTCTCTCGCTCGAACACGGGCGACTCTCTCGCTCGAACACGGGCGACGCGACCTGATGCTCAATGTCGGGTGGGGCTTCGTGAGCTTCCGATCATGCCGCCCGGGTTCTACCGGAGGTGGGGGAAACGGGCGCGGTGCAGGCTCCGGACGATCTCGGTGAAACTCTCCACGGGGCCTTCCACGACGGCCCCTGGCACGACCCGCGAGATTGGTAGCGCCGCGACCGGCGCCGGTGGAACTCCCCATTCTTCGAGCCACGAGACCAGCTGGCCGCTGGACGCCGCGTAGACGATGCGCCCCAGGCCAACCCAGCCGTGGCTCGCGGCGCACATGGGGCAGTGCTCGCCGGATGTGTACACGGTCGCCGCCGCTCGTTCGTCCGGCGTCAGGTTCTCGGCGGACCACCGGGAGATCTCGAACTCGGGGTGGCGCGTGGCGTCCCCGTCCTTGACCCGGTTCCGGTCCTCGAACAGGACCGCGTCATCGCCTGACACGAGCACGGAGCCGAATGGCTCGTCACCATCCTCCAGCGCCTCGCGCGCCAGTTCGACACACCGTTGAAGGTGAACAAGATCGGCCGCGGTGATGGTCATCCACTGATCTTCCCGCCTCGCCTCGCCTGGCCTGTCATGACCCGCCCGGCCACCACGTCGCTCCTGATCGATCTCCGGCGAGACAAGGGCTCCCGGTCAGGCGGCGCGCCGTCGTCAGGGGCGGTTGAACGCCCACGCGACGAGCAGGGCCAGACCCGTGGCGACCAGCACCAGCGCCACCCCGCCGAGAAAGAAGAACCCGACCGTCTTCAGCAGCGCCACCGCGACCGGGACGGTGGCGGCTAGAACGAGGAAGCCCCGGGCGGTGACCGGAGCCCGCAGCAGCGTCAGCCACGTCCTCGACGCGCCGTATCCTTCCTCGCTCAGGTCCGCCAGCGCGGCCGGGACCAGCCGCAGCGTCCCCCAGGACAGCGCGGCGAACGCGACGGACAGCCCGAGGGCGTATAGGAAACCGATGGCGCCGCCGAACGCGTCGAACGACGCGCCGGCCCCGATCGCGGTACAGACGAACGCGAGGTACCAGGGCACGGTGCGGTCCTGTCGGGCCTGGACGGCCAGCCGGCGGGCCTGCGCCATCCGCTCGGCGCGCCGACCGCCTCCCGCGGAATCCATGACGTCCATCGCAGACCCCTTCCCTCCACGCTCGTGAACCCTCGGATACTCGACGTCCATCGTCTCGCCCCGGATCCGGGAACGCAGGACATCGCCGGATTCGACGGGCCATCAGGCCCGCCGAGGGTCCGGTCTTGGGATGACTTACCGGCCGAGTTGCCGGTTGAGCTCCTCAAGCATGTCAATGATTTCCAGTCTGCTGGTGCCGGCTGGCGTGATCCGCGTCGTGCCGTAGGCGAGCTCGGCCAAAGCCGAGCGCGCGGCGGCAAGCTCGGCCGCGGTGACGTCCAGTTGGTACCAGGAGGCGTTGGTCGCCGGGACGGCCTCGTCACGCAGCCGCACGGCGACGGCCCGCGCCGTCTCGGCGCCCACGCCCGTCCGGATCCTCCACTCGTCGTCTCCAAGGTCGTCCAGGGCAATGTCGACGGCGCGCGAGAATGGGTCCGTGTCCGATCTGGCCTGGGACGACGTGCGCATCCTCTTTGATCCTGAACTGAATGGGACCTTGCCCGATGTGGCCATCGACCCGGCCGGCGTGGACGACTGGCAGGCGATCTTCGACCTGATCCGGGCTCGGAACTGGGTTTGCGAATACACGGAGGGCTCCGCGGCGCTCGCCCTGCCCTCCGCCGGGGAGATCTTCACTCGGCACGGGCGGGAGTCCGTTCTGTTGAAGATGTGGCCGACCCCGGATGTCCAGGTGAACTTCTGGCCGATGAGCGCGGACCGTGTCGATTTCGATGTCGACCTTCGAGAGCTGCAGGGCCAGGACCGCTTGGACGATCTGTGCGAGCTGCTGCGAGTACTCGGGCGCCTGCTGGGCAAGCCGGTAGTGATGACGGCGGAAGGTAACTACCAGGACCGGCTACTCGGATACGACGTCGAAGCGGATCGGGTTGTTCTGCTGGTTGATCCGACCGCCGGCTTCGCCCCTCGGCCGTAGGCGGCCCGGCAGCCTGGTCAAGGCATGCGGCTGCCAGCGTGGCTGCCAGAAACGATCAAAGGCCAACGGAGCTGATCAACATCAGCCCTGTTGACCTGCAAGAACTACACAGTGCAAGCGTTGGGCGGGTGGGGCTCGAACCCACGACCGGAGGATTATGAGGACTATCCGGCTTAGCGGTGTGCTGAGCTGCATAGATACACCTCATACGCCACCGTGCGTCGTCGAATACTCCGCTGTACGCAGCCCCGGCGTGGGCGTCCAGAGGTGTCGGACATCACGTCGCGCATCCGGGCGTTAGACCTGATCCGCCGAAGGGTCATCAGACGGTCCTGTTTGGGATCGACCTCGGTTCCGAGGACGTGAGCGCGCCTGGTTCTGCGCCCGAGGTTCTGTACCTCCCGGCTTGGTGTCCCTGCCTACAGATGGGAGGTCCAAGGGTTGACGAGTGGGACCCGCATGGGCGCGAAGTCGGACTCGTTGCGGGTGACAAGCGTGAGGCTGTGGACCTGGGCTGTGGCGGCGATGAGCGCGTCGTGGGCTGGGCGTCGGTCGGGCACGTGGAGTCGTGCTGCCGAGTCGGCGACGGCTTGGTCGACGTCGAGCAGGCGGCCCGAGTATGCCGGGAGCACGTTCTGATCGAGCCATGAGTCCAGGATGGCTGCCTGTTGCGCGTCGTGCCGTCGTTTGTTCTCGATGCCTGCGCGCAGCTCCAGCAGGGTGATGACGGAGAGGTAGGTGTCTGATGGCGACAGGGTGTCGGCCCAGGCGTTGAATCGGTCATCTCTGCGTTTCGCGGGCTTGCGGAGCTCGGAGATGACGTTGGTGTCGAGTAGGAAGGTCATAGGTCGACCTCGCGCAGGGAGTCCCGCGGACGCACCGGCTCGAAGTCGATCTCCTCGTCGAGGACGAACGCATCCCCCAGGCTGCCTGCACTGCCCGTGAGCCGCTGGTAGTCGGCGAACGACAGCAGCACGTGCGAGGGTCGTCCGTGGTCTGTGATGATCACAGGGCCGCTGGCGGCAGCTCGTTTGACCGCGCTCACGTCCCGGTTGAACTCTCGCGACGAGACCATGGTCATCGCGACCACCTCCCCGGTAGGTACGTACCTACACTACCCGCTGCGAGGTGTCCCGCTTCGGTCGTCCGTGGAGATCGCCTCCAACGCCCCGACCGCGACGACTGTGACCTCAGGCCATAGGCGCGACCCAGACGGCAGCCTTGCTACAGATCGGGTGGCTGTCGTCCGCAGCGTGCCCTCCAGAGGGCAACTGACGGCACGGCTCAACCACGAGGAGGTCGCACAGACAGTTGCCCGGTTGATCGAGATCCGTCGATGGCACTTCTCACCCGTTCTGCCCTACGCCGGACGACAACAGGTATCGGGCACGCGTCGCGAACAGCGTGTCGTCCGTTCGTTCCACGCGCCAGAACCGCCAGTCGCCCGGGTTGGGCGCTCCGGTGGCGGCCTTGGCCGCGGCGCTCAGCGAGCGATGGATCTTGCCGGAAGCCGTGCGAATCCGGCCGTCGGCTGTCAGCGTCGCAGGGAACATCTGACCGTCGCGACGCCCAACGAGCCGTTCGTCGGCGCGCAGGAGGCCAGCGTCGATCAGTTCCTTCAGCGTCACGTTGTACCGCTGCCGCCGCCGGGGCGCATCGTCGTCAACATCGCGCCCGCCATCACCGCGATCATTGCCGACCGCCGTGACGGGCGATCGGGTGCTGGACGAGAGGGGCAGACCGAGTGACTCCGGCGACCAGATCCGTTCGGCCATCGCCCGATACAACCGGCCGCGGGCATTGACGACCGCCTCTGGGGGGTCGCCGACATCGTAGGGCCGAAACAGCTCGGTCAGCCCCTGCTCTGCGATGAAGGTGCTGAAGCGTTTGTGTCCGCGGCTCCGGTAGATGTCCGGGTGCAACGAACCAGCCAAAACATTGGACCGAAGGTACGACGCGAGCTTTCTTTCCAGCGGCAGGCCACCGACGCTGGCGTTGTCCGACCCGTCGAGCAGGACAAGGCCACCAAGCCGTGACCGCATGCGCTCGAAGTCCGTGGCGGACGTTGCCTGCGCCGCGTAGGTGCCGGCGCCGCTGCTCTTCGTGAACAAGTGTTCAACCTCGAAAGGCCGTCGACCTTGCGCCACCGCCAGCAGGTGCTCCACGTTCTCGCTATGGCCGGTACCTCCCGCCAGCCACACGGTGAGTCTGGCGAGGAGATACAGCACGAAAGACCGGTTCCCGCCCTGCAGGTAACGTAGCTCGGGCATTTCGACGAGATGGACGTACCAGCCGGCTGCTGCCTCGCCGAGCACATGGCCCAACTCATCAGCGGTGCGGGTCATCCGTACTCGGCCGAGCAGCGCCGACACCAGTTCGTCGAGCTCGCTCGGGCCGTAGGGCAGCTGCCGGACCCCGCGGGTGACGACGAATAAGTCAAGGAACCGGGCCACCAGCTCGGCCTTACGAAGTACGGATGGCTCCGGCTCGTTCGGCTCGGCGGCGGCTAACGCAAGGTCGAACTGGCGCGGTATCCGGTGATAGGTATTATACCAGATCGCTTCCTGGCCCGGACGGAGCTGGCTCGTCGCCTCCAGCATCGCCACATAGGGCCGCGAAAGCGGCTCGAAGACATCGGTGAAAAGCCTGACCCGTCCGTCCCTCTTCCGGTTCTGACCGATAGTTTCGGCATTTTCGTGGAGCCATTCGTGTGGAGCGCTCTCCAGCAGCTGGCTGGCATCGGCGGCGGGAGTTACGTACTTGGCGCGCACCACCGCGCGCACGAACTCCAGCGGGGCGTCCCGGTCCGGGCCGTGCAGCTTGTCAACCATATGCTGCCACCGCAGGTCGAGCTGGTAAGGATCGCCGGGCGCGTCGGCGAGCAGGTAGTTCTTCAGCAGGTCCAGCGGGGCGAGATGTTTGCCGCGGTCATTCATCGCGGAGAACATCTCCTTGCCGCGGGTGGCGTCGCCGGCGTCGAGCTCGACGAGCGAGACCCGGTCGAGAAGCCAGCGGGCGAAGTACGGAAGCGCGTCCTGCTTCAGGTCCTCCGGCCAGCGAGTAAGCAGATGCTCCGCGGCCTCGTGCAGCCGCCGCACATCGGCGGGCACACCGTCGCTGGTAAAAGGGCGGTCGTTGGCGAGCTGGTCAAAGAACTCTGCATACCGGTCGACGCGGACGGCGAAGTGCTGGCCGCCATGGTCCTCGCCGCGCATAAGCAAGCGAACCGCCGCATGTAGGTGTCCAGCGTCGTGCCGGTACTCAGTCAGAGTGCCCAGCCTGATCAGCATCAGCAGTAGCGTGATGACCCGCTGCTGACCGTCAGCAAGATATATCCGCCCATTCTGGCGATAGATAATAATGGAGCCGAGAAAATAGGGATCGTAAAGCTTGGTATCCTCCTCCAGATGTGTCTCGTACCACTGTGCGGTGAACTTCGCCGCCAGATCGTCGACCAGTTTCTCGACCTGTACGATTTCCCAGGCGTAATCACGTTGGAAGGAGTCGAGATAGTAGGTCCTGCCGTCGAATAGCTTCCGGACCGTCAGCACTGCGGGCTCTACCAGCGGTTTTGCGACCGCAGGTAGGCGTGCCATTCTCGGCACCGGCCTCCGGCTCGGTGGTCTCGTCGTGGCCACGGTGGCTCTTTCCGCCGTCAAGGCAGTTTGACGACAGCCCTGGCCACCACGACCGGACGGCCGCCACCGGACCAGGTGAAGCCGGGCCGCACTACCCGGACGTCCGCGCCCGCGTCGAGGTTGGACGCGCCGACGGCCTCATGTACGTCACCGTCGAACAGGGTCCGCTCACCTGCCCGTCCGATTGGTGTGAGTCGGCGGCGACCGGCCTCATCGAGCAGCCAGCTCACGAGATCCGGCGCCGCTGCTCCGGCAGAGGCGAGCTGCGCAGCGTAGCCGACGATGCCCGCCACCAAGGCAGCCTTCTCCTGTTCACGCTGCTCGGTCCAGCTGATCTGGGAGCGTGGGCCGGCGATGGCAGAGCGGACGAGATTGTCGGTGACGTTGTCGGCGAAGGCCCCAATCAGCCAGGCTGGCCCGCGCCGGCCTGCGTAGGCTACTAGCGCGTCGAGGGAGACCTTGGCCGAGTGTGCAGCTGGAGACCACTCATACAGCGCCGGCTGCGGTTTGGAGACATGTGGATGCGTGCGGAACAGCGGTCGCAGGCGCTTCCACTGGCGGTCCACGTCGTCGACAGGTACGCCGGCGTCGACCAGGACCGCGCGTATCTCCTGTAGCCGCACCGGCCGATCGGCCCGCCTGATCACTTCGATGAACGCAGAGCCAGCGTCGTCGACGAACTGCTTTGCGAGAATCCGGTCGCCCATCGAGACCTCACCCCAGTCGGAATCATGGCGCCGGGATGAGGAAACAGCCCGACCTTCAGCTCCCGATACTAGGAAGAGCGGTGCGATTCCGCCGATTTTTCCGCCCCATGGTTCGCCGCTGCGACCACCTGCCGGGAATTTGAGCTTTGAGGAGATTTGACCGGTTGGCGATGCTTCGCAACGACACGCTCGTCGTCGTACTCGGGGTTGCGGCGCTGCCAGCGCGCGTCCGGGGCGTCGAGGGATCTTGACAGTCCCCCGCTGTACGAGCGCTGTCGGACGCAGTACCCGCATATTGCCTGATGACGGGACGCGCAAGCCTCGAGCCAAGGCTGGACGCGGGCTGCCGAGTTGGACGCCTGGTCCGACCGCCAGGTGACGATATTGATCCACATCGAATGCGTTGACCTGCGGGAACATCAGAGGTGAGCGTGGGGCGGGTGGGGCTCGAACCCACGACCGGAGGATTATGAGTCCCCTGCTCTGACCGGCTGAGCTACCGCCCCAGGCTTCCGTAGCCTACCGACTACGGCCGACTCATGCCGAATCCGCCTGCCCCGCAGGCGTGGTCCACGGCCGCGCGGCCGGCGCTCTGCCGGGCGGTGCCGGCTCGTGCCGTCAGGTGTCGGTCAGTTCGTGCCCGGTTCGTGCCTGGTCGACCACCACGACAGAAGCCACGATGGTCACCGTCGGTGACACATCCCATCAATTCAAGCGAAACGCGTTTCTCCGAGATGGCCCTCACCCAGGCACCTGGGACCACAGGCAAGCCCACCCGTCACCCACTGCTCGGCGAGGCTCGATCTTCCTGAGCGGATACCCCGGCCGCACACCACAGGCGCTGGTCACAGCGTGTCAGGAATGCTTCGGCTTCATCGCCTTGCGAGACGCGGAGGACGCTTCGGAACAGGCGGCGTCAGCCTCCCGAACACGCCTCATTTCCGGCCGGACTAGCGGCGCCGTCGCAGGGCAAACCGTGCATCTTCCGATGCGGCGCCGGGTCCCGGGCCACGAGCGTCTCCTGCGAGGCGACCAGGATGCTTACGCTTCGACGGGGCGCTACGCCAGCTCGGTGTCCCGGGCGGCCTCGTCCCGGGCGGCCTCGCCAGCCTGCTCGCCCCAGGATGGGTCTGACACCCGCTCGCCGCCGCGGCAATGATCTCACGCTCGTCGGCGGCGAATGGACGATCGACGTCCATGTCCGGCGGCGACCTCGCCGAGATGCTGGGCCAGCGTGACGCGTTGATCCACGCGCGGCGCGCGCTGCCCCCGCCAGCGGGCTGTGCTGGTGTTGCGATATGCCGAAGACCTGCCGAGGCGGACGTCGCCGCCGCGCTTGGCTGCTCGGTCGGCACCGGCCCGGGCTTGGCGATGGACCCTGCCGACGCCCGGCCCACCGGGCCGCTCATCTTCGAGGTCCGGATCTCGCCGCTTCGAGGTCCGGATCTCGCCGCGCGTGGCCCTCACGATCGGCGGCCAGCCTACTTCCATCCGTGTTGCCCCGATCTTGTCACCGTAGTGCTTGTGAAACCTCTGAAGGCCGCCGTCGGGTCGTGATATCCGGAACCTTCAGAGCTGGCTGTCCCTGTCCCCTTCACGTCCGGGACCGCCACGCCGCTCAGGACGGCCCGGCCACACGACCCCAGCCCTCCAGATCCAAACGATCACATAAGTCCGGCTGGAGTGCTAATCGTGGACCGGCGGCAGTCCCGTACTCTAGGATTCAGAATCGTGACGAGTTCAAGAGCATTCCGATTCGCGGTGCAGGCGACCAAGGCGCGTTCCGGCGGTGAATGGCGAACGCTCGCCCGCCAGATCGAGGATCTGGGATTCTCGACGCTCTTCCTGGCGGACCACTATCTGGGTCGCGGGCCCGCGAGCAAGGAGGCCCGCCAGCCGCCGCAGCACCTTGCGCCGATCACCGCGATGGCCGTCGCCGCGGCCGTGACCGAGACGCTGCGGATCGGCTGCCGGGTCTTCTGCGTCGATTACCACGTGCCGGCTGTGCTGGCGAAGGAGGCGGCCACCCTCGACCTGCTTTCGGACGGCCGGCTGGAGTTCGGCATCGGCGCCGGCTGGAGCGCGCCCGAGTACCGGGCGATGGGGCTGGAGTTCGCGCCGGGGCCGCGGCGGATCAGCAAGCTCGAGGAGGTGATCGCGCTGGTCAAGGCACACTGCTCGGGCGAGGACCTGGACCAGCACGGCGAGTTCGTCGAGGTGAGTGGCTACGCCGGGCTGCCCCTGCCCGTGCAGCGGCCGCACCCGCCGATCATGATCGGCGGCGGGAAGAAGCGGGTGCTGTCGCTCGCCGGCCGGCAGGCCGACATCGTGAGCATCGCGAACGTGCCGTTCACGCCCGTGAACGACGACGGACTGACCCCGCACCAGGAGGCGGAACGCCGGCTCGGGTACGTCCGGGACGCGGCCGGCGAGCGGTTCGGCACGCTCGACGTGGAGGGTTCGCCGTTCTTCACCCGGGTGACCGACGACCCGGAGGGCGCGCTCGTGCCGGTCGCCGAGGCGATGGGCATGCCGCCGTCCGAGCTGCGCAGCCACCCGAACGTCCTGGCCGGCACCGTCGACGAGATCGTCGACCTGCTGGAGCTGCGGCGGGAGACCTTCGGGGTCAACTACGTGAGCGTCCAGCAGGCCGACGCGGAGGCCTTCGCGCCGGTCGTCGCCCGGCTGGCCGGTAAGTAGGAGGGCCAAAGGGCGTGCGAAAATGATCTTCTTCGCACGCCCGGCCGGGGTCCCTGCCGGATCGCGCAGCGATCTGGGAGGTCTGCGAGCAGGTCCGCTGGGAGGTCCGATTGTCCCAGGATCACTCAGCGGGCCGTGTAGCCGCCGTCCACCGGGAGCAACGTGCCGGTCACGAAGGACGACTCGTCGCTGGCCAGGAAGAGCGCGGCGGCCGCCAGCTCCTCCGGCATGCCCCACCGCTTCATCGGCTGCGGCGGGATCAGGTCGGCCGGCGGGGTCGAACCAGGCTCGCCGCCGGCGAGGCCCGTCCAGATCATGCCGGGGCAGATCGCGTTCACCCGCACTCCCTGGGTGGCGTAGTCGAGCGCGGCCGTCCTGGTGAGCTGCACGACCCCGCCTTTGGCAGCGGCGTAGACCGCCTGGTGCTTCAGCCCGACCAGGCCGGCGACGGACGCCGTGTTGATCACCGAGCCGCCGCCGGAGCGCAGCATGGCCGCGATGCCGTGCCGCATGCCGAGGAAGACGCCCTTGAGGTTGACCGCGACGACGTCGTCGAAGATCTGCTCGTCGAAGTCGGCCAGCGGTCGGCGCGGGCCGCCGAAGCCGGCGTTGTTGAAGAGAACATCGAGCCCGCCGAATTCGCGCTCGGCAGTCTCGATCATCCGCGCGACGTCGTCGTTCCGTGACACGTCGACATGAACAGCGACCGCCGTATCACCGATCTCGGCGACGACTTCCTTCTCTTTCCCGCTGATGTCCGCGCACACCACACGGGCGCCTTCTCGCGCGAAGAGGAGGGCTGTCGCGCGCCCTATTCCTGAACCGGCGCCGGTGACCACGGCGACCTTTCCGGCAAGTCGACCCGTCTTTTCGTCGCTCATAGGGGAAAGTGTAGTACAACGGTATAGCTGAGGTCGATTTCGAGGAGGAGACATGGCGACGGTCGAGCTCGCGCTGAGCCCCGACACGATGTGGGACGTCGATATTGACGCGATGGCCGGCGCGACCCGGGCGGCCGGCTTCTCGGCGCTCGGGCTCGCGATCATCGGCGGGGTGGACGAGAAGGCCGCGGCCGCGCTCGACACGTCCGGGCTGCGCTGCCACGAGCTGATGGCGCTGCTGTTCACCGGGCGGGAGGACGTCGTACTCCGGCACGCGGCCAAGCTCGCGGGCGTCGCGGCGGCCGTACGGGCCGAGTGGATCGTGGCCACGTTCCTCGCGCCGCTGGGTGGGCAGTCGCTGGACCTCCTCAAGCGCAGCACGGACATCTTCGCCGAGGCGGGGGCGCGGCTGGCGGTGGAGCCCAGTCCGCTCGGCGGGGTGGCGTCGATCGACGACGCGCTCGAGGTGGTCGAGGCCGCGGGCCCGGACCGGGCCGGGGTGCTGATCGACAGCTGGCACTTCTTCCGCGGCGGCGCCCCCTGGGAGCAGCTCGAGCGGGTCCCGCTCGACCGCGTCGCGTATGTACAGATGGCCGATGCGCTGCCGCCGGCCTCCGAGGACGCGGTGAGCGAGACCGCGAACCGGCGGGCGCTTCCGGGTCACGGCGTGCTTGACCTCGACCGGTTCGCCGGGACGCTGCGCGACCGCGGCTACGACGGGCTCGTCAGCGTGGAGGTGCTGAACGAGGAACTGCGCCGCGATCCGCTGAAGCTGCCGCAGGCAGCCATGGAGGCGACGGCGCCGTACTGGCGCTGAGGGCGGGCCGCTCACGCCACGCCGCTCACGCCGGGCCGATCCGGAACCGGCGGACCTTGCCGACGCTGGTGCGCGGCAGCTCGTCGATCAGGTGCCACTCGCGCGGGCGGGCGGCCGGCGGAAGATTGCCGGTCGCCCAGTCCGCCACCTCGTTCAGGTCGGGCGGGGCGCCCGCGTCCCGCGGCACGAGGTACGCCACGGGGACGACGTCGCGGGTCGGGTCCGCCTTGGCCACCACGGCGGCCTCCAGGACGCCCGGCGCCTGCGCCAGGACCGACTCCACCTCGGTGAGGCTGACGTTCTCGCCAGCGACCTTGATCACGTCGTCGACCCGCCCGACGAAGCGCAGCAGCCCGTCGGCGTCGGCCGCCACCAGGTCGCCGGTCGTGAACCAGCTCGTCCCGTCCGGAAGGTCGGTGAACGACCGGCCGGTCGTCTCCGGGTCGTCGAGGTAGCCCGCGAAGAGGTCCGCGCCGCGCACCCCGCGTACCCGCAGGATGCCGGGCGTCCCCGCTGGGGCGGGGCCGCCGTCCACGGGGTCGACCAGCGCGATCTCGCGGCCGCCGAGCGGCTCGCCGATCACGTCGTGCCGCAGCGGGACGCTGGTGTCGCCGGTGACCGCGGCGATGGTCTCGGTCATCCCGTACAGCTGGCGCGGCCGGCACCCGACGATCTCGGCGAACCGCTCGTAGTGCTGCTCCCCGAGGCTCTGCGCGAACCACACGTGCCGCATCTTCAGCGGCGGGAGCTCGCTCCCGCAGCGGGCGAGGATCATCCGGATCGGCGCCGCGAACAGGCTCGCGTGCGTCGCGCCGAGCTCGTCCGCCTGCCGGACCCAGCGGGACGCGGAGAACGTGTGGGTGAGCGCGACGGCGGCGCCGGTCGCGATCGCCGGGGCGAAGCAGTAGTACTGCGCGTTCGCGTGGAAGAGCGGCAGCGTGACGAGCCAGCGGTCCTCGGGCCGCAGGCCCACGGCCGCGGCCATGGCCACGCCGACCGTGTGGTAGTTCTCCTGCGTCAGCACGACGCCCTTCGGCTCGGACGTGGTGCCCGACGTGAACATCACCGCGAGCCGGTCCCGCGGGTCGACGCGGGCGGCGGCGGTGACTGGCTCACCGCCGGGCAGCGGGCCGCTCGGCGCCACGTCGGCGGCCGTCTCGGTGAGCTCGATCACCACCGCGACCGCGTCGGCGGCGCCCGCGCGGTAGGCGTCCGCCCGGGCGGCGGCACACAGGGCGACGGCCGGCCGGATCCGGCGGACCTGCGCGGCGATGTCACGCGCCGTCGACGCCGGGTCGGCGGGCACGATCCAGGCGCCCAGCCGGGCCGCGGCGAGCCAGGCGGCGACGAAGGCCGGGCAGTTGGCGAGCGCGAGGTGCACGCACGAGCCGGGCCCGACGCCGGCGGCCCGCAGCGTCCCGGCGGTCTCGGCCACGATCTGGTCGAACTCCTCGTACGAGTACGCGTTGATCGCGTGGTCGTCGCGGAAGAGAAGGAAGAGCCGGTCGCCGTGGTCCGCCACGGCCGCGGACCACTGTTCGTGGAACGTCGCGGAAGGCACTCGCATCAGTCCGCGAACGACGGGTCGAGCCGCTCGACCTTCCGCAGCAGCGCGGGCCACTCGCGGTCGTGCGAGCCGGCGAGGTCGCGCAGCCACTGACGGGCGGTCACCGCGACGACCTCCGGCGGCGGGACGGTGAGCGGCCGCCCGGTGGACAGCGCCAGGAGCTGCGCCCGCGCGGCCTTCTCCAGGTAGAAACACTCCGTGAACGCGTGCCCGACGCTGCGGCCGACCGTGATCGTCCCGTGGTTGCGCAGGACCAGGCCGGCGTGGTCGCCCAGGTCGCGGACCAGCCGCTCCCGCTCGCCCGAGGCGAGCGCGATGCCCTCATAGTCGTGGTAGCCGAGCCGGTCGTGGAAGCGCATGGCGTGCTGGGTCAGCGGAAGCAGCCCGTCGGCCAGCGCCGACAGCGCCATTCCGGCCTCGGTGTGCAGGTGCACCACGGCGTGGGCGTCCTCGCGGGCGGCGTGGATCGCGCCGTGGATGACGAAGCCCGCCGCGTTCGGCCGGAACGGGCTCTCGCCGATGACCACGCCGTCCTGGTCGATCTTCACCAGGCTGGACGCGGTGATCTCGTCGAAGCCGAGCCCGAGCGGGTTGACCAGGAAGTGGTGCCCCGGGCCGGGCACCCGCGCCGAGATGTGCGTGTAGATCAGGTCATCCCAGCCGAAGAGCGCGCACAGGCGGTACGCGGCGGCCAGGTCGCGCCGGATCCGCCGCTCCTCGGCCGACATCGGCCCGTCCTCGGCCACCCGCTCGACGGGCAACTCGAACGACGAGTATTCGGTGACCGTTGCCATGCCTGCCCCACCGCCCGCCTCAACTGAACTGTACGTACAGTTCACTCTGTCGACCAGAGGGCGCGGCGTCAACAGAAAGGAGCGCCAGCATGCCGGCACGAGCCGAGTCGGCGATCCTCGACGCGGCGTACGCGCTGCTCGTCGAACGCGGGCTCGAGGCCACGACCATCGAGGCGATCGCCGCGCGGGCGGGCGTGAGCAAGGTGACCATCTACAAGTGGTGGCCCAACCGCGCCGCCGTGATCATGTCGGCATTCCTGCGCAAGTCCGTCGATCTGCTGCCCTACCCCGAGCACTTCCATCTGGAGCAGGTCGAGGACCGCCTGCTGATGATGACCGCGGCGTTCCGGGGCGCGACCGGGACCGCGATGGCGGCGCTGATCGCCGCCGGCCAGTCCGACCCGCAGCTCGCCGAGGCGTTCCGCGACGGCTACATCAACGCTCGGCGGCGGGACGGCATCGCGATCGTGCGGGCGGCCGTGGAGGCCGGGGAGATTCGGCCCGCCAGTCCCGACGTGGTGCTCGACCTGGTGTACGCGCCGCTCTACTTCCGGCTGATGGTCGGACACAAGCCGCTGGACGAGGACGACGTGCGCGAGCACGTCCGGTTGGTGCTCGCGGCACTGCGCCCCGCCTGACGGGCATCCCGCGCACGACGAAGACCGCCGGAGATCCGGTGGCCTTCGCTGATCTGTAGCGGGGGCGGCTGCCGTCGCGGAACGCGCCGCCGACGACTCAGTAAACCGTGGCGGCCGCGGCCGTGACCTCGCGGACCCTCGGCCGTGCCGAGCGAACCGAAGCCAGCCCGGCGAGGTCGTGGAGAGGGCTAATGGCTGTCTTTCCCGCCGGCGGGGACGCTGGCCACGTCGGCCCAGTCGGGAAGTGGCTCGCAGGTCGTGGCCCAGTGGCCGGGAAGGCCCTGGGCGCCGACGTGCGCGGCGACGATCCCGCCGACGATCGCGCAGGTGGTGTCGACGTCCCCGCCGGTGCTGGCGGTCGTCCAGAACGCCTGCTCATAGTCGGCGAGATGGCGGGCGGCGGCCCACAGCGCGAACGGCACCGTGTCGTGCGCACTGGTGTTGCGCCCGTTGCCCAGCTCGCGGACCGCGACGTGCGCGTGCGGAACGTGCGCCAGGCCCCGGGCGGCCCAGACACCGTGACGCACCCGCCCGGGCGGCACATAGCCAAGGACCTCGTCGAGGAACTCCCGCGGCTCGGGCGTGCCGGGGCGGGTGGCCAGCGCGGCGGCCACGGCGACGGCGACCGCGCCGGCCACACCCTCCGGATGAGCGTGCGTGACCTCGGCCGACCTTGCCGCCTGCGCCGCGGCCTTCGCCGGATCGTCGCCGAACCAGGCACCGAGTGGCGCGACACGCATCGCGGCGCCGTTGCCCCAGGAACCCTGGCCATCGAACAGGCCGACGGCGAGCTCTCGCCAGGCACCGCCCTGTCGGATCAGTCGCAGCAGCCGGTTCATGGCTGGGCCGTAGCCGCGGTCAAAGTCGTGATGCTCGGCGAAACTCGCTGCCAGCATGTCCTGGTCGACACCGCCGTGCCGTTGCAGCACGGCGACGACGGAGCAGGCCATCTCGGTGTCGTCGGTCCACTGCCACGGCCCGGGCGGAAGACCACGTCGTGTCAGGGCATCGCGGTGAGCAGGCACGAAGAACTGCGACCCCAGCGCATCCCCCACAGCCAGCCCGTGCAGGGCGTCGAGCGCACGTACCCGCCGGTCGATCGTCATTACACCCATCATCACCGCCACCATCCGATCAGCCAACACCGCCGCCGAGAAACCATCTCCTGCACGAGCACATTGATAGAGATCTCGCCGGAGCCAGCCGAAGATCAACCGCACTGAACTGGCTGTGGTCAGCGTCGAGGAACGAGGCGCGGCCAGGGACGACGCCTGGTTGTCGTTCCCGGTCCTGCTTCGGGCTCGGGGCGAGGCGGCGGGGGTGCGGGCCGGATTCCGGCGCTGAAGGCCAGCAGGCGTCGGCTGGCGTCGTCGAGTCCCGCGGCTGGGAGGCGGTCGGCTATCCGTGCCCGCTGGTCCGAGGGAAGGGGCTGCCAGGCGTTCGTGGCGCCTGTCGTCAGCCAGGCGCGCAGTCCGGCGCGGCCGAGGCGGGCCAGGCGAGGGTCCGGGTCGGCGGCGGCGCGCAGGTCCGCCTCGGCGCGGTGCCAGCCGCCGGCTTCGCGGGCAAGCAGCCAGGCCGCGCGTCTGCTGGCCAGCTTGGAGGAGACCCAGAGCGGCTCGGCCACCGAGGGCGGGGCGCGGTGCTTCGCCAGTGTTCTCGCGGCGGTCGCGCTGACGCGGGCGCTCGGGTCATGCAGCAGCGGCACGATCAGCGGGACGGCCGGTTCGGCGCCGGCCCGCGCGAAAAGACCGTTCACGGCGGCGGCGCGGACGCGGGCGTTGTCGTGTGACAGGTGCGCGGCGAACGTGGACAGGTCCGGGTGGTCGCCGACGGCGGCGAGCTCGTCCAGAGCGGCGGCCCGCCGGCGCGTGGTGAGGCCGGGATCCGCCAGCCGCCGGCGGTAGAAGGCGGCGAGCTCGATGCCGCGCCGCTTCGCCCGCCAGCGCGCCGTCTCGCGCACCCTCGGCGACCGGTCCGTCAGCAGCCCGCCCAGGGTGTCGTCGTCGAGGTCGCCGTCGGGCACGGCCGTGAGCGCCTCGAGGCGGGCCTCGACCGAGCTGGCCGTCAGAAGGGCGGCCAGCCGAGGCCCGTCGGCTGTCTCCGCCAGCCACCGTGCGCAGGTGGCACGCAGCCACTGGTCCGGGTCGCCGCGGGCGGTGTCGAGCAGGTCGTCCAGGGTCAGCGCGCCGCGCCCACGACCCAGCTCGAACGCCCACCGCCGCACCTGGCGTTGGCCGCCGCTAGTCAGGGCACGGACGAGATCGACGGCCGGCACGCTCGCCAGCAACGCGTCCCGCACCTCGGTGAGCGCCTGGCCGGCCGGCTGCCGGTCCCGCCCCGCGAGCAGCACATCGAGAACGACCGCGGCCGTGCCAGCGTCGAGCCGGGGCCGCAGGGCCGCCCAGGCCGCCGCCCGCACCCGCTCGACGTGGTCGAGAAGCCGGACCGCCAGCGCCGACGTCGCGACATCGCCGCCCACAGTGGCGAGGGCCAGGGCAGCGCGTTCCCGCAGGCGGCCGTCCGCGTGCAGGCTCGCGACCACGGCGCCGAACCCACCGCGCTCCGCTTCGACGATCACAGACCAGCCGTTGACCCCGGCGATCGCCGCGCCATACCGGTAGCTCGACCGACGCGCGGCCGCGTCCAGTAACAGCCAGCCACGGCCGTCGAGGCGCTCCAGCTCCGCCGCGACCGCGTGCCCGCGCGCCGGGTCCGGGCCGGTCACCGCGGCGGCTAAGCGCTCCGCGAGGTCCCGGGCCTCCGACAACGTCATCGCCGGCCCATCCTGATCTGCCCACCACCCAGCCGTCACCCCGTTTCCCGCGTGGTGCGGCCACCTTCGCCAAGGTCAGATCCGCTTTATGTCCATGTCCGTCCGTGTCGGCCGCGCGTTGCTCCCGATCGGGAGCGAGGGGCTGATTCGCCAGGTCATCGACGACGTCCGCGTGAAATTCGACGCGATCGAGCAGGCGGAGCTCGGAGATCTTCAGGGTCGGGCCCGTCAGGATGTCGCACCCGGTCGGCGGCTCGATGACGATCTCGGCCGGCGTGACCAGCGAAACGCGTACGCGCACCGCTCAGCGGTGTGCTCGTGCACCGCCCAGGAGCGGCGCGAGATGAACAGCCAGCAGCAGGAGCCCCAGACCCGTCGCCGACAGCAGGCCCAGACCCGGGCGGCTGCTGGCGACCGGTTCGAACAGGTTGCCCGCCGGATCCATCATGTAGGCACGCGCAGTCTTCGACCTGACGACGACGATGCAACGGACGGCCGCCAGCACAGCGCACAAGGCGGCGGCGCAGCCGACCACCCGCCATCCACGCGCGGACCGACCAAACGACGCCATAGCGGCCAGGACCATCTCCAGCACCACCGCTACCCCGAGGCCCAGCCCCAGGGCCGCCGCGACCACAGCGCCGCGATCCCTGAGAACGTCGAGGGCGGTCTCCGCCCCGGTGATGTCATTGTCGGCCCAGGGCAACAGCACCACCCCCACGACCAGAACAAGCTGACCTATCGCCAAGACGATCAACACCGGTGCCCGCCGGACGCCCCTCATGACCATTCGGACGCATCCCGCCCACGACCGGTTCTGCGCGCGAACTCCAGAACTCCGATTCAGCGACGACCCACATGTCTACGTGCCGACAGGCCCGCGAGATTCCAGGATCGGTACAGGTGGTGGCGGCCATAAACGGGTGCCTTGCCGTGGCGGACTGCCCTACCCTCTGCCCCAATGAGAGACGAAACCGCCCTCACCGCGAGATGCACCCAGCGCGCGTACCTGTACCTGGAACGCGACCACGACCCCGCCGGGCCGCCGTACAGCGACCGCGACCGCGACCAGATGGCGTTCGACCCTGACGAGGTCACCTCCCTGGTCGGGCTCACCCCGACCGAGGCATGGCGACGTGGAGATCCCGCCGCGCGGGCCGGTCGACCTCCACGCCGGTTCAGCAACTGGAAATACGGGCTACCGGAAGTCCGCACCTTCGACACCGAGGAGGTCGTCACCGCGCTCCTGGACGCGATCGAGCCGCACGCCACCGGAATCACCAACGCCTACCGCGCACTGGGCATGCGCGGCGGCGTCATGGTCGTCATCTGGATGCACGGCGTCCGAAACGCTGACGGCGACGTCGCCGTGTCCACCCCCGCGCTCAGCTACAGCAGGCAGACCGTGCAACGGCTGGCCCAGCTACAGCTGGCGGTCCACCACGACCAGTACATCGAGCTACCTGACCCGTAAACCCCCGGTCGGCTCTGCCTTCAGCCAGCCCGAACGCTGAGGATGCTGGCTTTGGGTGGCCTACCGGCCGAGTGGCCGGTTGAGCTCCTCCTCCATGTCGATGATCTCCAGCCTGCCGGTGCCGGCTGGCGTGATACGCGTCGTGCCGTAGGCGAGCTCGACGGGAGGACCCGACCACGTCCGTGCGCGCCTCGCGCCCGGCGGCGCGCAGCGGCGACGCCGAGTAGGCGTCGACGGGCTCGATGCGGGCGCCCGCGTCCACCAGCAGCCCCACGATGTCCACACGGCCGCTGCGCGCGGCCTCGGCCAGTACCGGCCCTCGAAACCGGTCGATGCTCATGTTCGGGTCCGCGCCGTCGGCCAGCGCCTGTCCGAACGGGCGCCCTTCAGGGCAGCCGGTGACTCACGCCGTGCGGCCGACCCTCGGTCCGACGTCGTCCGACGACGCACCGGATGGTGCGCTGGGCGGTGGTGTGTCAGGCGACGACGCACCGGACGGCGGCATGTCGGGCGGTCGCGTGTCGGCGGTCGTCCCGAGGCGCAGCGCGATCAGGGAGCGGGCCAGCGCCAGGGGCTCGGTGGTGTCGCTCAGGTTGCGGGACACGTTGGCGGCGGCGAGCAGGGCGTCGATCTCGAACGCCAGCATGGCGGCCGGCGGCGAGCTGGGAAGATGGCCCGCGGACTGGGCGATCGCGGCGTCCCGCTCGAGCAGGTCCAGCCAGCGCTGCCGGGAGGCGGCCAACGCGTCCCGCACCGGTCCTGGGCGGCTGTCGAAGTCGGCGAGCGTGGCGACCATGAAGCATCCGCCTGGGAAGACCCGCCGTTCGACGTAGTCGAACCAGGCCTCGATGAGCGCGCTGAGTCTCGGCAGCCCTTCGGGCTGGGCGTGGGCGGGCGCCACGACCTCGGCGACGAAGACGTCCGTGGCCGCGGCGACCGCCGCGAGCTGGACCGCCTCCTTGGTGGCGTACGCGGCCTGGACACTGCTCTTGCTGACTCCGAGAGCGCCGGCGACCTCCGACAACGTGAGCCCGGAAAGGCCATGCACGGAGGCGAGCGCGGCGGCCTGCTCCGCCACGGCTCGCCGAGTCCGGTCTCCCCGCTGTCGCCGCCCGTCCATCTCCCCACCATTGTCGCGGCGCGATCGCCGGCTTCCGCGAGCCCCTTGACATTAAATACGTACGACCGTACATATTTTAGTCATGCCTCAGCCAGCCGGCACCGCGCGCGAGAAGGCCGGCTTCGCCGGCCGTCGACCGTACCGGGGAGTTCTCCCCGATCCCCCGCGAGTCCCCGACCTCCCGCGAACGGCTTCGCCCGCCGCCACGACCGCGGCCATCGAGGCCATCGGGCGGCACCGGGGCGGCCGGCCATGAAGCAGGTCGAGCTGTCCGGCGGGACCATCGAGTACACCGACAGTGGCGGCGAGGGTCCGGTACTCGTGCTGCTGCACGGGCTCCTGATGGACGCCTCGCTGTGGGACGGGCTGATCGCGGAACTCTCCGCCGATCACCGATGCGTCGCGCCCACGCTGCCGATGGGCGCGCACCGCCACCCGGCGCACGCCGACGCGGACCTGTCGCTGCCTGGGATGGCACGGCAGGTCGGCGAGCTCCTCGACCGTCTCGACCTGACGGACGTCACCCTCGTCGGCAACGACACCGGGGGTGCCGTCGTCCAGCTGGTCGTCACCGACACCGCCGTCTCCGGCGACTCCGTCTCTGGCGACTCCGGTCCCGACACAGCCGTTCGCGACACAGCCGTTGGCGACAGCGCCGCGCGGGTGGGCCGGATCGTCCTCGTCTCGTGCGAGGCGTTCGACAACTTCCCGGCCGGCTTGACCGAGAAGACTCTGGTTCTGAGCGGCAAGCTCCCGCCCGCGCTGTTCGGGCTGTTCATGCAACAAATGCGGCTCCGGATCCTGCGGCGGCTCCCGCTCGCGTTCGGATGGCTGACCATCCGCGGTGACGCGGCCACCGCCCGCTGGCTGCAGCCGATCCTGCGACGCAGCGACATCCGCCGCGACACCGTCCGGCTGCTGCGTGCCCTCGCGAACGGGCGGGAACTCCTGCTCGAAGCCGCGGCCCGGCTGCCCGGCTTCGACCGCCCCGCCCTGGTGGCCTGGGCCGCCGACGACCGCGTGATGCCACCCGAACACGGCCGGCGCCTCGCCGAGCTCCTTCCACAGGGACGACTGGTCGCGATACCCGACAGCTACACCCTCGTCCCGCTGGACCAGCCGGAACGGCTCGCCCAGATCATCCGCGAGTTCACCGCGTCCCGCGCCGCGGCCCAGCGGCCAGCCCCGGAGCCGCGCCGCTCGGCGGGTACCGAAAGCCGCGACCTCGCCGGAGCGGACGTCACCGGAGCCAAAGAACCTCGGTGACGGCCGGGGGCGGGTACAGGAATTGGCTGGATCCCCTCCCGTCCTGGGCCGCACGATCGCACCGGATCGGGCGAGACCGGGAGAGAGGAACGGGCGATGGCTTTGCCTTCCGAGGAGTTGTTGCCGGGCACGCGCCGCGCGCTGCTGCACCGGCTGGCCGTCGGGCAGGCGGAGGGGCGCACGCCCTCGCTGGTCGGCGCGGTCGCGCGCGGCGGGCGGCTGGTCTGGTCCGACGGCCGGAGCATGCTCGACGGGCACAGCCCGGACGCCGACGTCCAGTACCGGATCGGCTCGATCACGAAGACCTTCGTCGCGACGCAGGTCATGCGCCTGCGGGACGAGGGCGCGCTGGACCTGGCCGACCCGCTGGACCGTCATCTGCCTGGCACCCCAGCCGGGTCGCTGACGATCGCCCAGTTGCTCGGCCACACCTCGGGCCTCGCGTCCGAGACCCCCGGCCCCTGGTGGGAGCGCACGCCGGGAACGCTGCGGCCATGGCTCGGTGACGTGCTCGGCGAGCCGGCGGTACGCCACCCGGCCGGCCGCCGGTTTCACTACTCGAATCCCGGGTTCGCGCTGCTCGGCGCGCTGGTCGGCCGGTTGCGCGGGCAGCCGTGGGGCGACGCGCTGCATCAGGAGGTGTTGGCGCCACTCGGCCTGACCAGGACGACGCTGTCGCCGCGGGCTCCGCGCGCCGGCGGCTTCGCGGTGCATCCCTGGGCGGACGTGATGGTGCCCGAGCCGCTGGAGGACACCGGCGTGATGGCGCCGGCGGGCCAGCTCTGGTCGACCGCCGCCGACCTGTGCCGCTGGGCCGCGTTCCTGGCCCGCGGCGCCGAGGGCGTCCTCGGCGCCGGCACCCTCGCCGAGATGCGCCGGCCCGCGGCGGAACCCGACGAGGCGGACGACTGGACCGCCTCCTACGGGCTCGGCCTGGAACTGCGCCGGTGGGACGGCCGAGGGCTGTACGGCCACACCGGCTCGATGCCGGGATTCCTGGCCGCGCTGTGGGTGAGCCCACGGGACGACGTCGCCGCCGTCGTCCTGGCGAACGCGACCGCCGGGCCGGCGGTCCCGCTGATCGCCGCGGACCTGATCCGGATCGTCGCCGAGCACGAGCCGCGCATCCCGGACCCGTGGCGCCCGCTCCCGGACGTCGATCCAGAGCTCCTCGCGCTCACCGGCCTGTGGCACTGGGGCCCGTCGCCGCACCTGCTGCGCCTGCGCGCCGACCGTGGGCTGGAGCTCGTTCCGGAGGGCCAGGCCGGCCGCGGTGCCCGCTTCCGCGCGGAGGCGGACGGCACCTGGACCGGGCTTGACGGCTACTACGCGGGCGAGACGCTGCGCGTCGTCCGGGCGCCGGACGGCGCCCCCAGGCATCTGGACATCGGCAGCTTCGTGCTCACCCGCACTCCCTACGACCCGGACGCGGACATCCCCGGCGGGCTCCACCCGGACGGCTGGGGGGCCTACTGACACGTCAGCAGGTCCAGTACGTCCCGTCGATGGCGCCAGGCGCGGCCCAGGGCCCGAGGGCCGACGCCGTTGCTCCTGCCCGCGGCGGGCCGGCAGGCGAAGCCCGCCGCCGGGCAGGAGCAGCCGCCGGGCGGGAGCAGGGCGACGCAGCGGTGGCGGCGTTCAGCTCACGGGCGCGGCGCGCTCGTTGGCGGCGCGTTCATTGGCGGCGCGCTCGTAGGCGCGCAGGGTGTCGACGACCAGGCTGCGTTCGGCCGGGGTCAGCGGCCCGAGGGCCGCGCGCCAGGCGGCGGCGCCCGGGCCGAGCCAGCCCTCGATCGCCGGGCGGCCGGCGTCGGTGATGCTCACGATCCGGCGCCGGCGGTCGTCGGGATCCTCGCGGCGCTCCACGACCCCGCCCCGGCTGAGGTCGGCGACCATGAGGCTGACCGTCGTCGGCGCCACCTCGAGCCGCGCGGCCAGGGCGTTGACGGTCATGGGCCCGTCGAACAGCAGGTAGGAGAGCAGCGACAGGTGCCGCGGGCCGAGGGCGAGCCCGGCGAGCTCGGCCGGCGGCGGCGTCCGCTTCGCCCGGCCGACCAGTTGCGGCATCAGCAGCAACAGCGCGCGGACGGCCTCGTCCACGTCGAGTTCGTTCCCGCGCTCGGGTCGGGTTGACATCGCCCTCCTCGCCGTATTTAGCTTTGCCCGCAAAATAGTTTTGCCAGCAAAGCTATGAGGCCACGCTCCTCGTCCACCTCACCATGGGAGTGTCATGACCATTCTCGTCACCGGCGCGCGGGGGAACATCGGGTCGCGCCTGGTCGCCGCGCTGGCCGAGGCCGGCCATCCGGTCCGCGGCTCGGCCCGCGACGCCACGACGCTGCGGCTGCCCGCCGGCGCCGAGCCGGCCGAACTCGACCTCACCGACCCGGGGCCGGCCGCCGCGGACGCGCTGCGCGGCGTCGACGCGGTCTTCCTCTACCCGGTCATCGGTTCCGTCGACGCGTTCCTGGAGGCGGCCGTGGCGGCGGGCGTGCGCTACCTGGTGCTGCTGTCCTCACCCTCGGCCTACGAGGCCGGGGAGTTCGACCGCCCCATCGGGCTCGTCCACCGCGCGGTCGAACGGGCGGTGGCCGGCTCCGGCCTCAAGCACACCGTGCTCTACCCGAGCTGGCTCGCGACCAACGCGGGGCGGGACTGGGCCGACCAGATCCGCGCCAGTAGGCGGGTCGCGATGGCCTTCGGGGACGCCTCCGTCACGCCGGTCCATCCCGACGACATCGCGCGGGTCGCCGCCGACCTGCTCACCCGCGACACCCACCGCGCCCGGATGCAGATCCTCACCGGACCGCGGCCACTGCGGCTGCGGGACGCGGTCGCGACCATCGGGGATGTGCTCGGCGTCGAGCTGCCCGTCGACGACCTGACGCGCGACGAGGCGCTCGAGCGCGATCAGGGCAGGATGCCGCGCCCGATCCTGGAAACCCTGCTCGACGTGGCCGCGGCGAGCGTCGGCCAGACCGCCCCGGTCACCAACGCGGTCGAACGCGTCACCGGTCGCCCCGCCCAGCCGTTCCGCTCCTGGGTCGAGGCCCACCGGGCCGACTTCCAGCCCGGCTGACGGCCCACGGCTCCCCTCCCGGCTTCCCTGACCGGCCCGCGGATTCCCTGACGACGCCTCCGTGTCTCCCGGCGGTCTCCCGGCGGCGACGCGCCCGGCGGTCTTTCCGGACACCGGCGACCGCCGGCCGACTCGGCGCCAGGGAATCCGCGACGGGCGGTGTCCGCGACGGAAGGAACCTCTATATCGACATCAACCTTGACATAGGGCACTCTGGGGAGGCGACCGGTCGAGGCCCGCGACGGCCGCGGCTGCTCATTGGCGGCGCCCGGTGGCGCCGGCGAGCAGCCGGACGATCTACGTCATCCCGGCGCCCCTGACCGGCCAGACCGACTAGGCGGGAGACGCGTCATGGAAACCCGAGCCCAGCTCGCGCGGACGGCGATCGTCGTCGACCTGCCCACGGGCCTCCATCGCGCGGGCGAGCCGCTCTCGTCGACGCGCCAGCGGACCCGGGAACGGCTCCTCACGGCGGCCAGGGTCGTCTTCGAGCGCGACGGATTCGACAACTCGCGGGTCACCGACATCTCGCGCCTGAGCGGCCTGGCCCACGGCGGGTTCTACCGCTACTTCGAGTCCAAGGAGGCGGCCTTCGTGGAGCTCGCGACCGCCGCCCACGAACGGCTGGGAACTCCGCTCGACGGGGTGAGTTTCGAACCCGACTCGCTCGACGAGCTGCCGGAACGCCTGCGGGCGAGCATCCGCCGGTATCTGGCGGCCTACGGGGCGGAGGCGCGGATTCTCGGCCTCGTCGGCGAGGTCAGGCGCCAGGACGACCAACTGCTGGCTCTGCGGTCCGCCTGCCAGCGCCCTGACATCGCCCGGCACGTCGAACCGGTCCGCCAGTCGCAGCGTCTCGAACTGCTGGAGCCCAGGGTCAACCCGGAGGCCCTGCTGTTCGCGGTCGTCGGCATGGTGGAGAGGTTCGCCGAGCAGTGGCTGGTGCGGGCCGCCGTCGCCTGCGACCTGGAGACCGCGGCGACCCAGCTGGCCCGGCTGTGCCTCCAGGCCATGCGGCCGGCGTGGCGCTGCCCGCCGGCCGCGGCGGCCTGGGCGTAGCCAGGGCCCGGCCGCGCGACGTCGGCCGCGGGCGCGCGAGCGTCCGAGGCGGCGCGGCCAGAGCGGCTACCGCCCGGCCTGGCTCCGTGCCCGCGGCGCGCCTACCGGCGCATGCCGCCTGGTCCACGGTCGCACCATGCGAACGCCTCCGCGGGAACGGATGCCGTCGACCCGTCATGAGCAGACCGTCGCCCCTGGCAAGGTGTCTGGCGCTGTCCCGCGGGGAAGCTCTGGACGCTATTTCGACGGGAGGCCCAGGACCTCGAGGGCGTTCTCGCGGGAGATGCGCGCCACCGCGTCGTCACTCAGGCCGCCCAGGGACTCCGTGACGAAGTCGCGCGGCTCGACGACCCCCTCGGCGTGCGGCCAGTCGGACCCGAGCAGCAGCCGCTCGACGGGGACGTCGTCGAGCAGGTCGGAGAGCTGGTCCTCCCAGAACGGTGTGATCCAGACGTGCTCGTTGAAGGAGTCGCGCGGGCTCTCGCTGAAGTAGCCGGGGTTGCGGTTGGCGGCGTCGTCGAGGCGGTGCAGCAGGTCGGGGACCCAGCCCGCGCCGTTCTCGACGCTGGCCATCCGCAGCCCCGGGAATCGCTCGAACAGCAGCCCACACACCGCGGCGCCGTAGAAGTCGGCCACCGCGCGGCCCTTCGTCAGCACCCCGCGCAACGGGGAACGCAACACCGACGACTCCCGCGCCCCCGGTTCCCACATCTGCACGATCGCGTCATAGCCGTCGTTGCCGGCATGGGTCGCCACCACGATCCCGGCCTCCTCGGCCAGGCCCCAGAAAGCGTCGTAGTCGGGGTCGAACGGCGAACGGTAGCCGCCCGGCGCGGGCACCGGCGCGTTGCGGACGTTCACGACGAGCGCGCCCTCGTCGAGCACCGTTCGCAGCTCCACGACCGCGGCGATCGGATCCAGCAGTGGAACGTAGGGCACCGCGTAGAGCCGGTCCTGGTAGTCATAGCCCCAGTCCTCCGCGAGCCAGCGGTTGAAGCCGTGGAAGACCTGGGCACACGCCGCCGGGTCGTCCTTGAGCGCGTCCTCCAGGCCGACGCCGAGCGTCGGGAACAGCAGGGTTGCGGACACCCCCTGCCGGTCCAGCGCCGCCAGCCTCGCCTCACGGTCCCGGTACTCCGGGGAGATCGGCTCGAGCTCGCCGAACGCCTCCCGAATGCTCTTCTGCTCGGGGTTGCCCCGGTACCAGGAGTACAACGCCCCCGGCTTGGCCACCGGATCGAACGTCGGATTGGCGATGTAGTTGTTCACCACGCCGCCCACGACCAGCCGCCGCCGGCCGTCGATCTCGGCCCACCGCGCCCCTCGGGAGCCCAGCGCCCGCGGCTGGTAGCGGGTCAACGCGTCCTCGGCCTCGTAGTAGTGACTGTCGAAGTCGAAGATCCAACGGTCCGGTTCCACTTCACCGCTCCCTCAGCTAGGAATCCGGCCGGGCATCGACGATGCCTCGCGCCATCGACGGGCCGGCAGGTTCGACGATCACCGTGGCGATCGGGTCTGCCTGCCGCGGGGCGAGCCGCTCGGCCCCAGGCCGCCCTCCGCGCACAGCCGGACCAGGGATGCTCGTCGGCCGGCCAGCCTCCGCCAGGTTCGCGCATGTCAAGTTCGACGTCAACTTCGACATCGAGTCACGAGCGGGATCCGGCGTCCAGCGCGCCCCTCCTCCGGCCCGCCCGTCCTTCCGGTCCGGCGGATACCTCGACATCGATGTCGACATCGAGGTATTACCTAGGTCGGGTGAGGTCCTGCCTCGGGCTTCTCCGCCGCCGACCGGCCCCGTCGGCGGCGCCGCCCGACGGCGGGGCCCGCTCGGCCCCGCCGCCCTCGACCGCCGTCCGCCTCGACCGGCCGTCCAGCCCGACCGGCCCGACCCACGGCCCGGGATCGCGGGCGGCACCCGCGCCGGGGCGCGCGACGAGACCAGGGGCGTGGCCGGATCCCCGCGCTCACCGGCGCCGCATGCGGAGAGGAACCCCGATGTCGACTCCTGTTGACGACCATCCGAGCCACGGCGGCATCGTCGACGACCCGGCCGAGATCACCACCGACTGGCTGACCGGCGTGCTGCGCGCCGGGGGCGTCGACGGGACCGTCACCGCGCTGCGGCACGAGCGCATCGGCACGGGCCAGGTCGGCGCGAACTACCGGCTCCATCTCGACCACACCGGCGCGGCGCCGCGCACCCTCGTCGTCAAGCTCGCCGCCGGCGACGAGGACAGCCGCCGCCGGGTGGGGCCCGGCTACCGCGCCGAGGTCGGCTTCTACACCACCTTCGCCCACCAGACCAGGGTGCGGGTGCCGCGCTGCTGGCATGGAGCGATCTCGCGGGACCGGACCAGGTTCACCCTGGTCCTCGAGGACGCCCACCCGGCGCGGCCGGGAAGCCAGCTGGCCGGGTGCGAGGTGGCGTCCGCGCTGGACGCCGTGCGCAACCTCGCCGGCCTGCACGCCGCCTTCTGGAACAGCGAACACCTGCTCACCGGGACCCGCTGGATGCGCCGCGTCGACGAGGCCGGCGCCGCGTTCCTCGGCGCGACCCAGGTCGACGCGACCGCGCGGTTCGTCCGGCTCTTCGGGGACGCGCTGGATCCCGAGGACGCGGACACGATGACCCGCGCCGCCGACCTGACCGCGCGCTGGCTCGCGGCCGAAGGCTCCCCCTTCTCCCTGCTGCACGGCGACTACCGGCTGGACAACCTCCTGTTCCCGCCCGACGGCGCCGAGGGCGTGGTGGCCGTCGACTGGCAGACGCTGGCCGTCGGCCTGCCGGCCCGCGACCTGGCGTACTTCGTCAGCACCGCGCTGTCCGGGCCCAGCCGCCGCGCCCACGAGCAGGCCCTCATCCGGGCCTACCACGAGCGCCTGACCGACCTCGGCGTCTCGGGCTACCCGCTCGCCGACTGCGTCGCGGACTACCGGCGCGGGCTGCCGCAGGGCCCGATGATCATTTCCATCGGCGCCGTCTTCGCGACGGCGCGGCGCACCGCCGCCTCGGACGAGATGTTCCTGTCCATGACCCGGAACGCCTGCGCCGCCATCCGTGACGCGGACGCCCTGGCCGCGGTCGCCCGGTAGCAGGCCGCCCCATGCGGGCGACGGCTCCCGGCGGCGCCGGCCCTCGCCGGACCAGGCCGGACCGGTTCGGTCGGGGTCGGCCGGGTCGGCCGGCCGTTGCCTCGCCAGCGCCCGCCCGATATGGTTCGCGAACGCCGATATCGACATCAACCTTGATATCGGCTCCGATGTCCCGAGGTCGCGGGACCTGGCCGGCCGCGATCGTCATCGGGGCCGAATCCCGCGGCGCGACCGGCGGCGGCTCGGCCCGCCCGGCACCGCCATCAGCACGAACCGACCGGAGGACGGCATGACGGCAGTGATGAGGGGCGTCCGCGTCCTCGAGGTCGCGGAGCACACCTTCGTCCCGGCCGCGGCGGCGCTGCTCGCCGACTGGGGCGCGGAGGTCATCAAGATCGAGCACGTCGAGCGCGGCGACGCCATGCGCGGCCTCGCCTCCACGGGCACCGCCCCCGTCGGCGGAGGCGTCCACGTCCTGCTGGAGCACTCCAACCGCGGCAAGAAGAGCCTCGCCCTCGACCTGACCAGCGAGCGCGGCCTGGAGATCCTCTACCAGCTCGCCGGGACCGCCGACATCTTCCTGACCAACAAGCTGCCCAGCGTGCGGGCGAAGCTGAAGATCGACGTCGAGCACATCCGCGCCCACAACCCGAACATCATCTACGCCCGCGGCCTGGGCCAGGGCGAGCGCGGCCCGGACGCCGACCGGGGCTCCTACGACTTCCTCGCCTTCTGGGGACGAGCCGGAATCGCGGCGGCCATGATGGAGGCCGGCGCCGAGCGCGTCCCGTTCCCGCCCGCCCCCGGGTTCGGCGACTCGATCGGGGCGATGACGATCGCCGGCGGGCTGATGGGCGCGCTGTTCCACCGCGAGCGCACCGGCCACGCCGCCGTCGTGGACGTCTCCCTGATGGCCGCCGGCATGTGGTCCATGGGCCAGGCCATCGGCCTGTCGGCCCAGCTCGGCATCCCGTGGGCGCAGCCCCCGGAGGGACGCACCGGCAACCCGCTCGTCAACACCTACCGGACCAGCGACGACCGGTTCCTCAGCTTCTCCTGCCTCCAGGTCACCCGCTACTGGCCGGAGCTCTGCCAGCTCGTCGGCCGGCCGGAGCTCGTCGACGACCCCCGCTTCGCCGACTTCGCCTCGATCAGCGCCCACGCCCTCGAGGCGACCGCCGAGCTGCGCACGGTGTTCGCGGGCGCCACGCTCGCCGAGTGGCGCGAGCGGCTCGCGTCGTTCAGCGGCCAGTGGACCGCCGTCCAGACCACGCTCGAGACGACGACGGACCCGCAGTCGGTCGCCAACGGCTACGTACAGACCCTCGAGTCCGCGAACGGCACACCCTTCCAGCTCGTGGCCGCGCCGGTCCAGTTCGACGAGCAGCCGGCGCCGGCGGGCCGCGCCCCCGAGCTGAACGAACACGGCGACGCGATCCTCACCGAGCTCGGCTACGACTGGGACACCGTCATCGCGCTCAAGCTCGACGGCGTCGTCGCCTGACCGGCCGCCGCGCGGCGCGGCCCTCGCCGCCCGGCCGGGCCGCCCGCGCCGGCGGCCGTGCCAGCGCGGGCGCCAGCGCCGGGACCAGCGCCAAGGCCGCCAGGAAGCGATGATTGCGACTGGAAGCAAACGCGAGGAGGGGATTGTGAAGGTCGAGGACCTGATCCTGGTGAGCATCGACGACCACGTCGTCGAGCCGCCCGACATGTTCACCCGGCACGTGCCGGCGAAGTGGCTCGACCAGGCCCCGAAGGTGGTCACCACCGAGGAGGGCTTCCAGGCCTGGGAGTTCAAGGGGAACCGCACCGGGACGCTGTCGCTGAACGCGGTCGTGTCCTGGCCGCCGGAGGAGTGGGGGCTCGACCCGGCGGGCTACGCCGAGATGCGGCCCGGCGCGTACGACATCCACGAGCGCATCCGCGACATGAACCGCAACGGGATCTTCGCGTCCATGTGCTTCCCGACGTTCCCGGGGTTCAGCGCGGGCAACCTCAACCGTGGGCACGACGACCTGGCCTACATCATGGTCCAGGCGTACAACGACTGGCACATCGACGAGTGGGCCGCGGCCTACCCGGGTCGGTTCATCCCGCTCGCCCTGCTGCCGACCTGGGATCCGGCGCTGATGGTCGCCGAGATCCGGCGGGTCTCGGCCAAGGGCTGCCCGGCGGTGTCGATGCCGGAGCTGCCGCACATCGAGGGCCTTCCGAGCTACCACGACCTCAGCCACTGGGGCCCGGTGTTCGAGGCGCTGGCCGACACCGGCACCGTGATGTGCCTGCACATCGGCCAGGGCTTCGGCGCCCTCAAGCAGCCGCAGGACGCGCCCATCGACAACTTCATCATCCTGGCGACGCAGGTGTCGACGCTGGCCGCCCAGGACCTGCTGTGGGGCCCGGCGATGCGGAACTACCCCGCTCTCAAGATCGCCTGGTCGGAGGCCGGCATCGGCTGGATCCCCTTCTACCTCAGCCGCTGCGACCGGCACTACACCAACCAGCGCTGGCTGCGGCGCGACTTCGGCGGGAAGCTGCCCAGCGAGGTCTTCCGCGACCACTCGCTCGCCTGCTACGTCACCGACCCCGTCGCGCTCAAGGTCCGCCACGACATCGGCGTCGACATCATCGCCTGGGAGTGCGACTACCCGCACTCGGACTCCATCTGGCCCGACGCCCCGGAGCAGGTCATGCGGGAGATGACCGACGCGGGCGCGAGCGACGACGACATCAACAAGATCACCTGGCAGAACTCCTGCCGCTTCTTCGACTGGGACCCGTTCCGCGGGCTGCCGCTGGACCAGGTCACCGTCGGCGCCCTGCGGGCGAAGGCCAGCGACGTCGACACCACCGTCCGGTCGCGCAAGGAGTGGGCAGCGCTCAACGCCGCCCGCACCGCCGGGGCCGCCGCCGGGAGCTAGCGACACCTCGGCGAGCGTTCGCCCCGCCGGCCGCGCCCGTGGAACCAGGATCAGTCGGACGGTGGCGCGCCGCCGGTGACGCGAAACGTCTGGCCGATCTCTCGGCTGTCGTTCTGGTGTCGACCTCGGTGCCGGTCAACGAGGAGAGGCGGCCACCCGTACGCGGTCGCTCTCGCGGTCGGAGAGGAAGGACGCCAGTTCCCGTCCCTGCTCGGCGACGGCGGCGCGGTCGGCTCGGGAGAAGCGGCGCAGCGGGGTGACGACCACGGCGCCCGCCTCGACGTTCCAGGTGGCGGCGACCCGGCCGTCGACCAGCACCACGCGCGCGCCGGCGACCGACAGGCCGCGGTGGGCGTCGTCGATGATCCGGCCGCGGTCCTGGTAGCCGAGGATCGCGTTGTCGAACGCCGGCAGGAACCGTGCCGGGGCGGGCGTGTCGGGGTCGGGCCGCGGGGCGTCCGGGAGGTCGAGCAGCTCACGGCCGCGCTCGTCGCGGAAGGCGACGAGCTCCTCTCGGATCGCGGCCACCGCGGCGGGCAGCCCGGCCAGGCCGCACCAGGCGCGCAGGTCGGCCACCGACGCGGGGCCGAACGCGGCCAGATAGCGCCGCGCCAGCGCCTGGCCGACCGGATCGGTGCCATCGGGGGCGGGCGGGTCGACCTCCCGGCCCAGCCACGAGGACAGCGCCGCGTGACGCACGCCTGCCCGCGTGCGCCACAGGCCGCGCGGGGGCAGCTGCGCCAGCGGCGCCAGCGCGCAGGCCATCTCGCCCAGGGCCCGCGGCCCCGGCGCCGGCCAGCGCTCGGCCAGCACCCGCGCGAGCTCCGCCGTCGAGCGCGGCTGGCCGTCGGCGAGCACCGCCCGGACCGCCGCGGCGAGCTCGTCGAGGTCCAGCCCGCCGAGCTCGCCGCGGTAGACCCCGAGGACCCGCTGGCGCAGCATGGGGTCATGGCGGGCTCGCCAGGCCAGGGCATCCTCGGCGGCGAGCAGGTGAACGGTGCGGCGCATGAGGTGGGTCCGCACCACGCGCCGCCCGGTCAGCAGGTCCGAGAGCGCCGCCGCGTCGAACGCGCGCAGCCGTGTCCACAGGCCGACGAACGGCTCCTGCGGCTCCTGCGGCTCCTGCGCCTGCAGGCCGCCGAGATGCGCGACGGCGTCGAGCACCGGCAGGTCGGCGCGCTCGAGCAGCAACTGGCGGGCCAGGGTCGCGCGGCCCAGCGCCCGGGCGCCCAGAACGGTCATCGGATCACGCCCACATTGTCGTCGTCTGGCACGAGACGACGTTGACAGGAAAAGCGGCCAGAGTGTGACCTGACTTCCCTCACGTTGATCCTTCTCGAAAGATCGTAAGGCCGTGACCTGCGACTTCGCCGTCACCGGCGACGAAAATTGTGCACTAACGGGAGGCGTCGAGTCGTTGCCGGAGACTGCCGACGGGCCCACAAGGAGATCGACTCACGCGACATGGGCGGCAGTTGTACCTACAGATCGGCAACCAACTCTCGCGCCAAGCCCTCCCGCCGGACCAACATTTCACTGTCCGTAGCATTGCGATCTTGACTGCTGTATCGGGCCGCGCACGTGCGCACTAATTTGAGGGAAGTCAGGTCGTCGTCTGGCACGAGACGACGTTGACAGGAAAAGCGGCCAGGTTGTGACCGCTTTCCCGGGCGATCTCCGCATCCGGCCCGGGAACGCCACCGCCCAGTGATCCTCGGATGTGTGCGCCATTCGGCGGTCGAGCGGCCCCAGCAAGATCCCTAGTGGCGGCCGGGGTGGTCGTGGTCGGCGGGGATGGGCGTGTCGCGCTGGAAGACGACGACCTTGCCGGCTCGTTCCCGCTTCGCGGCGTACATCGCCAGGTCGGCCTGGTGGAGCAGGACGTCGGGGCTGGCCGGCCGGGCGGCGCCGTCGAGCGTGACGAGGCCGAGGCTGGCGCGCGGGACGTAGGTCCGGCCCGCCAGCCGGCACGGTTCCTGGACCGCCGCCGCGAGCCGTTCGGCGATGCGACGCGGGTCGTCGGGGCCGCCGCCGTCCAGGATGACCGCGAACTCGTCGCCACCGAGGCGGGCGACGGTGTCGGCCGCGCGGGTACCGGCCCGCAGCCGCGATGCGCTGATCTTGAGCAGCTCGTCGCCGGCGGCATGCCCGAACTCGTCGTTGACCCGCTTGAAGCGGTCGAGGTCGACGAACAGGACGGAGACGGCAGGTTCATGGGCGGCGAGCGCGCCATTACGCCCGGGCATGGTGGCGGAGATGACCGCCCGCTGGAGCCGCCGGGTGAACAGCGCACGGTTGGCCAGGCCGGTCAGCGGGTCATGAAACGCTTGATAGTGGAGCTGACTCTCACGTTCCCGAATCTCGGTGAGAAGGCGGGTGTTCTCGGCGATGGTAATCATTTGTCGGGCGAGCGCCAGTACCAGCAGAGACACCATGCCGTAAACCTCGAACCGGTCGAGCGGGGTACCCGTCACCAGTTTTCCGAGAATCAACAGGCCGGCGGCGCAGAGCGCGGCGTAGGGCAGGGCGGCATGCACCCACATCGCCCGCGGCCGAGGCCGGGCCGGGCCGTCCGGGTATGCCGGCGCCGACACCGGCACCAGCGCGGCGAGGGCCATCAGCAGGATCGCGACGATGAAGGGGATCAGGCTCCACGCCGGGAGGTCGTAGCGCTCATGGGCGACGCGGTAGACGAACACGTTGCCCGTGAGGCCGTAGATCAGCAGGCCCGAGCCCAGCAGTCCCAACGTCGCCGGGGACCACGGCCGGCGGAAGCTCGCGATCAGCAGGACGACCACCGCCAGGATCAGCACGGCCATCTCGTGGATCAGGGCGGCCACGAACGACCCGGTGTTGGGCGTGGTCACCCGGACGACGTCGCCCAGCACCGTCCCCCATTCCAGCAGGACCACCGAACCGACGATCAGCACACAGTCCAGCACGACGATCATGCGCCAGAGAGCCTGGCCGTGCCTCTGCCTGCCCACGCCCGCGCCTCGGCCTTCGGCCGGGTAGGTGGGCAGGCACAACAGGCCGGCCAGCGCCAGCCCGTAGAAGAAGACGAGACTCGCGTACCCGGACGACGTGCTGGTGGCGGGCGATCCGCCGGTTAACAAGATCAGGATGGTGACGAGGCCCGCGCCCGCGAGGCCGGTCGCCATCAGGCCGATGAACACCCGCCATCGCCGGTCGCCGGCGACGGCCCTCCGGGCGCTCCAGAAGGCGGCAACCGCCGCGATGATCTCGGAGGCGAAGGTGACGAAGGTGGTGGCGATCACACCGGGAAGCGGTGCCAGCAGCGCGTCGAACACGACCGCCAACCCGACGAGCAGCAGGCAGGCCACCACCGCGCACGAGAACACGCGCGACCCGTGGCCTGAACCAGCCGAACGCCGAATGTCCGGCGTGGCGTCCCCGACAATGCGCAACCCAACCATCATTTCCCCCCAGGCCAGCGTACCGTAGCCGCCCGGACCCGGACAGCGACAGCCCGCGCCCCATTTCCGACACAAACACTTCGCCAGAATTTGGACGGACGTATTTCGCGATACGTCCCCACCGGGCATCTGTGCGTTACAGCTGTCCCGTTCCGGCGTCGCGGCCGTACCGCGCGGCCCGGATGCTCTCCTTTGGCCCAGCTCGTCACCAACGACCTGCCCGTCCCCGCGGCCCTGATCACCGGGATCTGGTCACCGTTGCCACCGCGGAACGCGAAAGCGCAAGGCACCCCGATCCGGTCATCCCGGCGAACCGCCCCCGGCCGACGCTCCGACCCGGAGCGGCCGGCCGAGCGGCCGGCCGGGTGTAGCGGCCGTCACAGCGCGGCCGGGCCGGGCGGTGTTATCGTCTCCGGCGGTCCCTTTTGTTACGACTGTGTAGCCGCAGAGATCGTGATCGACCGCCGCGCCGACTGGCCGGGGCGGTCCGCACTGGGACCCAGGCCCGTGGACCATGTGCCGCGGCGGCCTGGACGAATCCGGGACTCGTCTCCCCGCCGGCTCGAGCGCCCGCCGCGCTCCGGCCGCGAGGTATGTCCCATGAGCACGTCGTCCGGCCCAAGCACGTCCGCAACCACTTCCGTCCCCGTACTGACCATGACGGTGACGGGCGCCGCCGCGCCCGCCCCGGCCCGTCCCGAGCTCGGCCGCCGCCACTCACCCAGCGGCGCGCAGCCACCCTCACCGCCTGTGCCGCCGCCCCCGACGGCCATGACGGCCATGACGGCCCCGGCAACCACGACGGCCCCGGCAACCACGGCAACCGAGCCGGCTGCCGGCCTCGTCACGGCGCCGCCCGTCTCCGGTGGCGCGGCGGCCTACCGCTGGCTGCTCGGCCTGCCGGGCGCGAAGCCGATGGTCGCCGCCGGCCTGTTGGCCCGGCTGCCCAACGCGATGATCGGCATAGGCGGGATGCTGCTGGTCGCGGCGACCACCGGTTCCTACCGGCTGGCCGGCGCGGCGACGGCCGCGATCGCGCTCGCGGGTGCCGCCGCCGGCCCGCTGGTCGGCCGCCGGATCGACCGGCTCGGCCCGCGCGCGGTGCTGCCGGGGCTGGCCGTCGCCCATGTCGCCGCCGGCGTCGCCTTCCTGGCCGCGGCACTCTCCGGCGCGCCCGTGCCACTGGTGATCGCGGCCGCGGCCGCCACCGGCGCGACGCTCCCGCAGGTCGGCCCGGTGGCCCGGCAGCGCTGGGCGGCCAGGCTCGGCGACGACCCCCGGCTCAACACGGCCTACGCCCTGGAGTCGGCGCTCGACGAGGTGACGTTCGTCGTCGGCCCAGCCGCCGCGAGCCTGCTCGCCGGCTTCACCCCGTCGGCCGGCACCGCCGCCAGCCTGGTGCTCGCCGCCGTCGGCGTCGCCGCCTTCGCCGCCTTGCCCACCCCGGACGCCCCGCCAGCGCCGGACACCCCGCCCACCCTGGGCTCCCCGCTTACGCCGGACGCCCCGCCCACGCCGGGCTCCCTGTCCGCGCCGGACTCCCCGCCCGCCTCGGACTCCCTGCCCGCGCCCGCGCGCCTTGCCTCGCGGCCCGCGGCGCCGGCGGCGGCGCGGACACCGACCGCGACCACGCCGGGCCGCGGCCGCCTCGGCCGGGACCGGTCGGTGCTGCGGATCCGTGGGCTGGTGCCCCTGCTGGTGGCGGCGGCGGCCTTGGGGGCGTTCTTCGGGACGATGGACATCGGGCTGGTCGTCTACGCCAGGGCTCACAGCTGGGCGGGTGCCTCGGGCCTGTTGCCGACCCTGGTCACGCTGTCGAGCCTGGGAGTCGGCATCGTGTACGGAACAGTCCACTGGCGGACGAGCGTGGTGCGCCGGTACGCGATCGCCGCCACCCTGCTCGCGGCTGGCGCCGCTCTCGTGCCCCTGGCCGGCTGGGCCGGCGGCATCGGCGCCGTCGTCGCCGCGGCACTGATCACGGGACTGCCGCTCGCTCCGCTGATCATCACTGGCACCGCGCTCGTCGGCGAGCTGGTTCCGGCCCACCGGCGGACCGAGGGCTTCACCTGGATCGTGATCGCGAACAGTGTCGGCGTCGCCGCGGGCGCCCCGCTGACCGGCGCGCTCGTCGACCGGCTCGGCGCCACGTGGGCGCTGGCGGCCCTCGCGGTGTGCGGGTCCCTCACCGCGGCCACGGCCCTGGTCGCCGCCGTCCGCCTGCGCGCCGCGCGCGCCACCGCGCAGGCTCCCCGCGGCGCCACGCGGATCCCGCGCGCGCGGACCCCCCGTGCGCGGATCCGGAGCGCCGATGCGCGCACACGACCGGCGATCTCCAGCTCGTCCCGGCGCGGTCCGCGCAGGAGATCACCAGATGCGCACGAAATCCGGGGACAAATGGGGCCGGAATCGCCGGATGCCGCACAGATCCGATGATCAGTGCTGCCGCCGAGCCTCCGGGCACGCCATGATCGCCATTGGTGTGCGCGCATCGGCGGGCGAACGGCCCGGCCAGGGCCCACGTGAAGGCCGCGGGCGGGAGTCGCCGGCCAGCCGGGAGCTTCGGCTGGGCGGCGGCTGTCACAGGTGTGTTTCGTTTGCTGAGAAGCAGCGAGATCCGGCGCGAGGCGGGCCTACGCTGCTCGGGTGAGCCCACGGACGACCACCGACCTGACGGCGCCGGACGGCCCGGACGGGCGCCGCGGCGGGATTCCGGTCATCGACATCGGGCCGTTCCTGGCCGGGGCGGACCCCGCGGCGGCCGTCGAGCGGATCGCGCACGCCTGCTCGACGGTGAGCTTCCTGCACGTCGTCGGGCACGGGATCGCGCCGGAGACGTTCGACGCCGTCTACCGGGCCAACGACGCGCTGCTCGCGCTCCCGGAGGCCGAACGGGACCTGCTCGCCTCCCCCGACCGGCACCCGTTCCGCGGGCTGACCACGATGCGCTCGCCGGACGGCGCGCCGCTCGTCCACCGGTTTCAGGTGTGCCACTACGACGACCCGCCGGCGGCCGCCACGGCCGGGGTGCCGGCCAGGTACGTCGACTACTTCGCCCGCAACGTATGGCCGGAGCAGGTGGCCGGCCTGCGGGCCGCGGTCCTGGCCTGTTTCGCCGAGATGCGGCGGGTCGGCGACACGCTGATGGAGCTGTTCGCCCGGGCGCTCGGGCTCGCGCCGGACTACTTCGCGCCGATGCTCACCCATCCGGTGTCCGATCTCGCCGTGAACGGCTATCCCGCGCAGCCGCCCCGGGAGTCGGCCGAGCCGGCCCTGACGTTCCTCGAACACACCGACTCCGGCATGCTGACCCTGCTGCACCAGCGCGGCGACTACCCGGGTCTGCAGGTCCAGGACCTGGACGGAGCCTGGATCACCGTGCCGCTCGACCCCGACGCGCTCGTCATCAACATCGGCGACCTGATGTCCCGCTGGACGAACGACCGCTGGCCGTCGACCCGGCACCGGGTCGTCGCCGCCGCCGACTCCACCGCCACCCGGACGTCGATCGCCACGTTCCACCTGCCAAACGTCGACACCGTGATCGCCCCGCTGGAGCCGTTCGTCGGCGCCGACGGCCCCCACTACGAACCGGTCACCCCATACGTCTGGGAGGCGATGTTCCTCGCCAAGTACCGCCCTCGCGACAGCAAGGCCGCCTGACCGGCTCGGGCCGCGGCAGCGTCGAGGTTCCGGTCGCTCCGAGACCTCGGTCGCTCCGAGACCTCGGTTTGCTCTGGCGCCCGCGGGGCGACGCTGGTCGGTTCGGCCACGCGATGGTCATTGACGGTCTTCCGAGTGAATGTGATGCTTGATCCGGCTCAGTCGTCAAGATGGCGGTGGAGCGTTGGGATGTGAGTTACCGGCCTGGGCCGGTGGTTGACACCACATCGCTGCGCCGCTCGGCCGGCACTGAGCCATGTCCGAATGGCTCTTGGAAGGTCGACAGACAATGAAGATTGCTTTCGTGGGCGACGTCCACGGTTGTGTGCGGCATGCGCTGGGCGCGGCGGTGCTGCTCCAGGAACGGCGCGGGATCCGGCTCGACGCCGTGATCCAGGTCGGGGACCTGGGCGCGTACCCGTCGCCCGAGCGGTTCGACGGGGCCAGCCGCCGGTTCGCGCGGGACAACCCGGCGCAGGACGACTTCTTCCGGCTGCTGGACCCGTCGCCGAGGTTCGCCGAGGGCGTGCGCGGCGCGCTGGGGCAGGTCGGGCCGATGCTGTTCGTCAGCGGCAACCACGAGGACCACGACTGGCTCGCCGGGCTGCACGAGGCGGCGGGGGCCGACGTCGTGCCGGTCGACCCGGGTGGCGCCTGCCGCCATGTGGCCTGCGGGAGCGTGCTGGCGCTCGCCGGGCAGCGCGTGGCGTTCCTGGGGCTGATCGAGGTCGCCGGGAAGATGGACCTGGACGAGCGCGCCTACACGCGGCTGATGGGTCTTGAACCCGGTGACGTGGACGTCCTGGTCACCCATGACGGCCCGTACGGGATGTCACGCGACTGGCGCGGGAACGTTCAGGGCTCGGCGAAGCTGTCCCGGCTGATCGAGCATCTTCAGCCCTGGCTGCATGTCAGCGGCCACTACCACCACGTCAACGGCCCGCGCCGCTATGGCCGCACGACCTCCTACGCGCTCCACCAGCTGGTGCGGCCCAAGGCCAGCCGGTGGGATCCGGCGTCGGTCAACCCCGAGCAGCGGGTGACGGCCGGGAGCGTCGGCCTGCTCGACACCGACGCCGGCGACTTCACCTACGTCCACGACGACTGGCTGGCCGACGTGCGGGGAGACGCGCTCGACCTCGCCGGCCTCGTCGCCGCGACCCGCTGACCCGCGCCCGCTGGCCTTCTCGCCGCCCCGCCACCGCGGCCCGCCGCCGCGCCGACGAGCGCCGCGTGGAGGCACGGGTGGTCCGTCCATTCGCCTTCTGCCGTGGGCGCCGGTCGGGGCGATGCCCTCGTCTGAACGGCCTCGTCCTCGAAGCGGGCCGCCGGCGACCGGTCAGGCGAGCTCGGGAACCGCCTGGCTGACGCGCCGCCGGCGGCGGGCCAGGAGCGCGTCCGCGAGCGCGTCGGCGCGCTCCATGTCGTCGAGGGTCGGCCGGGCGCGCCCGTCGACCGCGATGATGGCGGCGAGCAGCTCCGCCGACAGCCTCGTCCGCGCCGCCACCCGGGCCACGCTCGGCGGCAGGGTCGTGGGATGCTGCGCCAACGGCGGCTGGGGACCGGCGCTGATCCGCGACGGGAGCCGGTGGTCGGCCGCTACCCGGCCTTCCTGGACGACGCCGCCTTCCTGGATGAGACGGCCTTCCTGGATGACACGGCGACGCGGGCGGGCCCCGAGGAGATCGAACATAGGTTCGATCCTGGCGACGCCGAATCGGGCTGTCAAGCGGCGCCACCGGCGGTCCACGGCGGGCCCACGGCCAGCTCACCGCGGGCATGGGAGGCGTGACGCGGGTCACCGAGGCGGCGGGGTGGGGACGGTTCTCGCGGAAAGGCGGCGCCGGTCCGGAAGTTCTGGCGCAGATCAGGTGATCAAGGCTTGGGCGGCGCGGCCTGATCGCCGCCGCGCCCTTCCGGGTCGCGATCCGCCCCCACGGACGACCACTTCCCTACCCGGCCTCGCCTCCGCGCCTGGAGGCCGATCCCCCGGCGCGCGGGCCGCCGGGCCGCCCGTGGTGGGAGGCGTGACGGGACGGGGCGGGGGGACAAAGTGGGCGCGGCACGGGCGCGGGGGCCGCGCGCCCGTGCCGCACCGGTCTGTGGGGCCGCGCGTCGCACCGCCGCCCTGTGGACGACCCGCGGTTCGCGGAACGCGCCGAACGCGTCGGCGGCACCGTCCCGGCCGGCGCGGACCGCGCGGCCGCCGGTACCGCCGCGAGCAGGCGGCGGCACCGGCGTGGATGACCGGCGTCATCACTCCTGGAAAGATACAAGTTGTCCGGCCGACAAGTAAATACTTGCGAGCCGGCCAACAAGATGCGACGTTGAACGGGTGTCCACCCCGCTCCCACCCGCGCCCGTCGGGTCCCCGCCCGTTCCGGCTCGCCTGCCCGTCAGCACAGGCGCGGGCTGTCCCGCCGGCCGGGAACGGGCGCCCCCGGACACGCCTTCGCGGGACCGAAGTCGCTGGGCCGGGACGCCGCGACGGTCTCCCGTGACGATCAACGTGAGACGTAGACTCGAACATCATGTCGAAGCCGGACGGGCGGACCGAGCCATCACGGCCAGAGGCATCACGGCCAGAGCCATCACAGCCTGGAGTGCCCCAGCCGGGAGCGCCCCAGCCGGGGGCGCCGCGGCCCGAGGAGTCACAGCCGGGGGCGCCGCGGCCCGACGCCCCGCGGACTCAGGCCGAGCGGACGGCCCAGGCCCGCCGACGGCTCGTGCGGGCGGCGATCCGGCTGCTCGCCGAACGCGGCTACACCGGCACGACGCTCGCGGAGATCGGCCGTGAGGCGGGACTGAGCCGGGGCCTGGTCACCCATCACTTCGGCGGGAAGGACGCCTGCATCCGCGCCGCGATCGAGGAGATCCGGACGGCCGCGCATCGCGCCCTCTACACGGACGCGGACCCGGCGCTGCGCGGCCTGGCCAAGGTTGACTTCCTCATCGGGGCTTACATCGACTCGGCCCGCGCCGGCCACCCCTATACCCGGGCGTACTACGTCGTGATGGCCGACTCGATCAGCGAGGCGCCTGAGCTGCGCGACGTCGTGGCGCACGCGAACGAGGTGTTCCGCGACCAGATCCGCGAGTTGCTCCAGGAGGCCGTCGACCTCGGCGAGGCACCCCCCGAGGCGGACCTGCGCGCGCACGCCGTCCTCCTCGAGGGCCTGCTGCGCGGGGTCTGCCTGCAGTGGTACGTCGACCCCGCCGGAGTGGACCTCGACGCGGCGGCCGAGGCGGCAAAATCCCTCATCCGTTCCAGCCTGCGCGCCGGTCTCGCGACCCCGGCCTAGGCTCCCGCGCGGTGCCAGCGGCCTGGCATGCGCCGGCGGATCTCGCGGATCCCGTGCGCACGATCTTGTGTGCATGACCCGCGGCGCCGATCCGTGCACGCATTCAGCGATCACCTGCCCGGCCCGGCCCAGGCCCTACCCGCACGGTAGATCGCCAGATCTGTTCGAAACTCGGACACTGTCGCGGCGTGGGCGGGTCGTTGCGCGTGTGGAGTGGACGGGCCAGCGCGGCGAGTAGGACGGTGAATCCGTAGGGCGAGGTGGAGGAGGCCGGTTGTGGCACTCGAGCAGACTCTTACCGAGCAGGAACGGCTTGCCGAGCTGGATGTGGAGCAATTGCGCCGGCTGGTCGGGCTGGTCGAGTACGACGCGGCAACCGACCCCTTCCCGGTGACCGGCTGGGACGCGATGGTGTGGGTCGTCGGGAACGCGGCCCAGGCGGCGGCGTACTACCAGCTGGTCTACGGGATGGAGCTGGTCGCCTACACCGGTCCGGAGACCGGCAGCCGGGATCACGTCGGTTATGTGCTGCGCTCGGGCGCGGTGCGGTTCGTGCTGACGGGTGGGGTGGACCCGGCCAGCCCGCTGGTCGAGCACCATCGCCGGCACGGCGACGGGATCGTGGACATCGCGCTGGAGGTGCCGGACGTCGACCGGTGTGTCGCGCACGCCCGCGCGTGCGGGGCGACGGTGCTGGACGAGCCCCGCGACGTCGCCGACGAGCACGGCACCGTGCGGCTGGCGGCGATCGCGACCTACGGCGACACCCGGCACAGCCTCGTCGACCGGTCCCGCTACGCCGGCCCGTACCTGCCCGGATACGTCGCCCGCCGCCCGGCCGTCGACCCGGGCCGGCCGGGCGGAGCGGCCCGCCCGGGCGGGCCGGGCCGGGCGGGCGCACCGGGCGCCATGGACGGACGGCGCGGAGGGCCGGCGGCGGACCGCGGCGCGATCCCGGGGCCCGGCTCCCCCACCGCGACCGGGGCCGCGGCGGGGAGGCGACCGGGCTGGCTGTTCCAGGCGCTCGACCATGTGGTCGGCAACGTGGAGCTGGGCCGGATGGACCAGTGGGTGGGCTTCTACAACCGCGTCCTGGGGTTCACGAACCTCGCGGAGTTCGTCGGTGGTGACATCGCGACGGAGTACTCGGCGCTGATGAGCAAGGTGGTGGCCAGCGGCAACCACCGGGTCAAGTTCCCGCTCAACGAGCCGGCGGAGAGCCGGAAGCGGTCGCAGATCGACGAGTACCTGCAGTTCTACGCCGGGCCCGGCGTTCAGCACCTGGCGCTGGCGACCGACGACATCGTGCGCGCGGTGGACGTGCTGCGTTCGCGTGGCGTGGAGTTCCTGGACGCGCCCGACTCGTACTACACCGATCCGACGCTGCGGGCCCGCATCGGCGAGGTGCGGGTTCCGATCGACGAGCTGCGGGCGCGCGGCATCCTCGTCGACCGGGATGACGACGGGTACCTGCTGCAGATCTTCACGAAGCCCATCGGCGACCGGCCAACGGTGTTCTTCGAGCTGATCGAGCGGCACGGTTCGCTTGGCTTCGGCAAGGGCAACTTCCAGGCTCTGTTCGAGGCGATCGAACGTGAGCAGGCAAGGCGCGGCAACTTCTGAACCAGACGATCCAATTACCAGACCGTCCCTTACCAGGCGATTCGACTACAAGATGATCCGACAAACCAGGCGGTCCGACCTAGCAAGGCGAGCCGACCTGGCGCGAGGACCCGACAGGGCGAGGTGACCCGACATGGCGTACTACCGGGCTGTCGGCTCGATCCCGCCCAAACGACACACCCAGCACCGCGCCCCGAGCGGGAATCTCTACTACGAGGAACTCATGGGGGCCGACGGATTCACGTCGGGCTCGTCTCTGCTCTACCACCGCGCCATCCCGTCCGCGATCGTCGACGCGACGCCGTGGGAGCCGCCGGAGGCCACACTCACCGAGAACCGCCCGCTGCTTCCCCGGCACCTGCGGCTCCACGAGCTGTTCCCGGGTGAGGAGTGGAAACGGGCCGATCCGGTCACCGGGCGGCGGCTGATCCTGGGAAACGCGGACGTCCAGATCTCGTACGTGGTGGCCGGTGAACCCTCGCCGCTCTACCGCAACGCGGGTGCCGACGAGTGTGTGTATGTCGAGTCGGGTTCGGCGACCGTCGAGACCGTGTTCGGCGCGCTCACCGCGCGCCAGGGCGACTACGTGCTGCTGCCACGGTCGACGACGCACCGCTGGCGGCCGGACGGTGACGGCGGCACCTCCGCCGGACCAGCCTCCCCCACGCCGGAATCAGCTGTGTCGGAACCGGCCGTCTCGGCCTCCGCCGGGCCGCTGCGCCTCTATGTCATCGAGGCGCGCTCGCACCTTGGGCCGCCGAGGCGCTACCAGTCCGCCGAGGGCCAACTGCTGGAACACGCGCCTTACTGCGAGCGGGACCTGCGCGGCCCGACGGAGCCGCTGCTCGCCGAGGGGACCGACGTCGAGGTGCTGGTGAAGCACCCCGGCGCCCAGGGCGCCGCCGGCACCCGGTACGTCTACCCGACGCACCCGTTCGACGTCGTCGGCTGGGACGGCTGCCTGTACCCGTACACGTTCAACATCGCCGACTTCGAGCCGGTCACGGGCCGGGTGCATCAGCCGCCGCCTGCCCACCAGGTGTTCGCGGGCGACGGCTTCGTGATCTGCAACTTCGTGCCGCGCAAGGTCGACTACCACCCCCTGGCGGTACCGGTTCCCTACTACCACTCGAACGTCGACTCGGCGGAGGTCATGTTCTACTGCGGCGGCGACTACGCGGCCCGCGAGGGCTCCGGCATCGGGCAGGGGTCGGTCAGTCTTCACCCGGGCGGCCACTGCCACGGCCCGCAGCCCGGGGCCGTCGAGCGCTCCCTCGGCGTCGAGTTCTTCGACGAGCTCGCCGTCATGGTCGACACGTTCCGGCCGCTCCGGCTCGGCGAAGGCGGCCTGGCCGCCGAGGACCCGGCCTACGCCTGGACCTGGTCCGGCCGCGGCCCCACCCGCTGACGGCCCGCGAACCGACCCGCGACGTGGGCACAATCGAGGTGGCGGCCGACTCGCCGTTCGGCCTGGACAACCTGCCGTATGGCGTCTTCTCCCCGGCGGGCGGCGCGCCGCGGGTGGGGGTGCGGCTCGGGGACACCGTCGTCGACCTGGCCACGCTGCTGCCGACGGACGCCGAGGTGTTCGCCGTGCCCGCGCTGAACCCGTTCATGGCGCAGGGCCCGGCCCGGTGGCGGGAGATCCGCCGCCGGGTCACCGACCTGCTCGCCGGGGGCGTCCCGGCCGCCGCCTGCCACCGGATCGACGCCGTGGCCGGGCATCTGCCGTTCGAGGTCGCCGACTACGTGGACTTCTACGCGTCCGAGCACCACGCCTCGAACGTCGGCCGGCTGTTCCGGCCGGGCGCCCCACCGCTGCCGGCCGCCTGGAAACATCTGCCGATCGCCTACCACGGGAGGGCTGGCACGGTCGTCGTGTCCGGGACCGGGATCGTCCGCCCCCGCGGCCAGCGGGCCCACCCGGACGAGGACATGCCCGTCTTCGGGCCCAGCCTGCGGCTCGACATCGAGGCCGAGCTCGGGTTCGTCGTCGGCGTCGGCTCGCCGTTGGGCTCCCCGATCACGGTCGACGAGTTCGACGATCACGTCTTCGGCGCCGTCCTGGTCAACGACTGGTCCGCCCGTGACCTGCAGTCCTGGGAACACGTGCCGCTCGGCCCACACCAGGGCAAGAGCTTCGCCACCTCGATCTCGCCGTGGGTGGTGCCGATGGCGGCGCTGCGGGCCGCCCGGGTGCCGCTGCCGCGGCAGATCCCCGAGCCGCTCCCCTACCTGCGCCCTGGCGCCCCCGGCGGCGAGCTGTGGGGGCTGGACGTCGACGTGGCCGTCGAATGGAACGGCGAGATGGTCTCCCGCCCGCCCTACCGCGAGATGTACTGGTCCCCCGCGCAGATGCTGGCCCATCTGACGGTGAACGGGGCGTCCACCCGCACCGGCGACCTGTTCGCGTCCGGCACGGTCTCCGGACCGCGCGCGGACCAGCGCGGCGCGTTCCTGGAGCTGACCTGGGGCGGCGCCGAGCCGGTCCGCGTGGGCGGCGAACGGCGCGCGTTCCTCCTCGACGGCGACCGGGTCACCATCACCGGCACGGCGCCCGGGTCCGGCGGCGGCCGCGTCGGCTTCGGCGCGGTCACCGGCACGGTCCTGCCGGCGCCTTCCTGACCTCCCGCGCCCTCCTGACCGGCCTGCCAGCGCGTTCCTCACCTGCCGCCGGCGCCCTGACGCCGTGCCGGTGATGGTGACCCGGTCGCCGTCGAGCCGCCGTGTCGCCGTGTCGCCGTGCCGATGTGCCGATGTGCCCGCCGGGGAGGACTTTGTCCCGTTCCGGGAACCGGACCGGCCGCGGTGCCGTCGAAGGAGCATGCTGCGCAGACGCGATCTGCTCTCGGCCGCGCTGCTCGCGACAGCCGGCCTGGGGGCCGGTGCCCTGGCGAGTGGATGCGGCAAGGACACTTCCGGCGCGCCGCCCGCCGGGCCGGGTGCCGGCGGCGGTGACCTGTCCGTGGTGACGGCGGATCTCGAGCGCGCGGCGGCCGACCCGGCGGCACTGGCCGCGGCGGTCACCTCCGTCCTGGCGTTCACCGCGGACCTGTACCGGCGGGCGGCGGCCGAGCCGGGCAACCAGGTCTGCTCCCCGTACTCGGTGGCGGTCGCGCTCGGCATGACCCGGGCCGGCGCCCGGGGACGGACGGCGGAGGAGATGGACGCCGTCCTGCACACGCCGGCCGGACCGGAGGCCCTGCACGCCGGGCTGAACGCGCTGGCGCTGCACGTGGAGGGCCGGGCCGGCGAGTTCGAGCAGCACGACGACTCGGTCGCCGAGATCGTCCTGGACGTGGCGAACTCGCTGTGGGGACAGCGGAATCTGCCCTGGGAGCAGCCCTTCCTGGACCTGTTGGCCCGGTACTACGGCACGGGCATGCGGATCGTCGACTACGTCGACCAACAAGCCCGCGAGGGCGCGGCCAAGGAAATCAACGCCTGGGTGTCGGAGCGAACCCACGAGCGCATCCCGGAACTCGTCGCGTCCGGTGACCTGACCGAACTCACCCGGCTGGTTCTGGTCAACGCGATCTATCTACGCGCCCCGTGGCTGACTCCGTTCCAGGAGGCCCAGCCCGCCCCCTTCACCCGGGCCGACGGTTCGGTCGTCCAGGCACCGACCATGTCCCTGGTGGCCGCCCAGCTCGGGTACGCGACGGGCCCAGGCTGGCAGGCAGTCGACATCCCCTATGTCGGCGGCCAGCTCGCCATGGCCGTCGTCCTGCCCGACCCGGGCCGGTTGGCGGCGGTGGAGGCCGGGCTCGACGGCTCGGCGCTGCGCGGGCTGCTCACCGGGTTCCGGCCGGCGATGGTCGACCTGGACCTGCCGCGCTGGAAGTTCCGGCGCCGTGCCTACCTGGGTGAGCCGCTCGAGGCGCTCGGGATGCGGACCGCGTTCACCGGGGACGCCGACCTCAGCGGTATGACCACCGCCGAACACCTGCTCATCGACAAGGTGATCCACGAGGCGTTCATCGCCGTCGACGAGCAGGGAACCGAGGCCGCCGCCGCGACGGCGGTGATCGCGCGCGCCCTCTCGGCCGTGGCGACCGAGGCTCACGTCACCGTCGACCGCCCGTTCCTGTTCGTCATCCATGACCGCGAGACAGCCGCTCCCCTGTTCGTCGGCCGCGTCGTCGACCCCACCGCCGACTGACCCGAGGACGACGCGCGCCGCCGCCCATGTGTGGCTTCGCCGCCGCCATATCCGCCGCCGTGCCCGCCGCCAAGGCGCGACCGCCGTCGTCAGGACCGGTCGACGGTCACGACCGCGGTGACCGTCCGTCCCCCCATGCGATCCACGGCGCGAGTGTCACGACTCCCCCGTCTGGGTAGCAAAGGATTTTCGCGGGGCCCGGCGACATAGGCGGCGCCGTCTCGGGCTCGGGCTCGGGCGACCAGATCACGTCACGACGGCCGACGCCGGGCAGGTTCGGCCACTAACGTGCCCGCCGGGGCGTGGATGGCGTGGTGGAGGCAGGAGGGCACGCGTGGGCAGGCTGACCCAGGACGAGCTGGACATGATCGCGGTCGTGCGGGAGTTCGTCGAGGAGCGGGTCAAGCCGGACGTGCGCCGGTTCGAGGCGAGCGACACCTACCCGGATGCCTTCATCGAACAGATGAAGGCTCTGGGCTTCTTCGGGCTGCTCGCGCCGGCGGAGCACGGCGGGGTCGACGTCTCGATGGCGGCGTTCGCGCGGGTCACCGAGGAGCTCGCCCGGGGCTGGATGAGCCTGGCGGGCGCGATCGGTGGCCACTCGGTCATCACCTACGTCATCAAGACGTTCGGCACCGAGGAGCAGAAGCGGGCCTATCTGCCGCGGATGGCCACGGGCGAGGTGCGCGCGACGATGGCGCTGACCGAGCCGAGCGGTGGCTCCGACCTGCAAGGAATGCGGACCTACGCCGTTTCCGACGGCGACCACTGGGTGATCAACGGTTCCAAGACCTGGATCTCCAACGCGGCTCACTCGGGCCTGATCGCGCTGCTGTGCCGGACCGACCGGGACGCGAAGCCCGCACACCGCGGCATCAGCGTTCTGCTCATCGAACCCGGCCCCGGGTTGGACATCAGCGCGAAGATCCCGAAGCTCGGCTACCGGGGTGTGGAGGCGTGCACCCTGTCGTTCGACGCCATGCGGGTGCCGGCGGCCGCGGTGCTCGGCGGCCCGCCGAACAAGGGCTGGGCGCAGATGATGCGCGGCCTCGAGGTCGGCCGCATCCAGGTCGCGGCGCGGGCGCTCGGCGTCGGCCAGGCGGCCCTGGAGGCGGCCGTCACCTACGCCCAGCAGCGGGAGACGTTCGGCCAGCCGATCTGGAAGCACCAGAGCGTCGGCAACCTGATCGCCGACATGGCGACCCAGATGCGGGCCGCCCGGCTGCTGACCGCGGACGCCGCCGAACGCTTCGACTCCGGGCAGCGGTCCGACCTGGAGGCGGGGATGGCGAAGCTGTTCGCCTCCGAGACCGCGATGAAGGTCGCGATCGACGCCATGCGGGTCCACGGCGGCTACGGCTTCTCCCAGGAGTTCGACGTCGAGCGCTACTTCCGCGACGCCCCGCTGATGATCCTCGGCGAGGGCACCAACGAGATCCAGCGCAACGTCATCGCCGCCCAGGTCATCGCCCGCGACGCCGCGGGCGATCGCTACTGAGCCTGGCGCGGCCCTCCGCCGCGCCATCGACCCGGCGTCGGTGCCGGTGACGGCGCCATTCGCCCTGTCCGACGTGACGGCCAGACCTGTCAGGCATCAGCGGGCCGAGGAGCGTCGTCTCGCGCCCCTGGCGTCGGACACGACGCCGGCGCGCCGGGGGCGCCGGCGAAGGCGGCGGCTGGGGCGGGGAGGGTCATCGCGCGGGGTCACGCGAGGCCATCGGCGGGCCGGGGGGCGCGGTCGGCGTTGGTGGGGCTTGGGGAGGGCGGCGGGACGGTGACGGGATGGGGGACGTCCGGTGTCGCGGCCGGTGCCTCGACGGGCGCGACCGTCGCCCCGTCCGCGGGGTCGGGGGCGCCGCCGGCCGGGTCGGGGGCGCCGCCGGCGAGCGCGAGCCGCCGCGGGCGTAGCGACACCGCGGCGAGCACGATGCCGGCGGCGACGCAGCCGCACGCCACCAGCAGGCCGAGCCGGTTGCCGCCGACGAGCGCCTCGTCGGCGCTGTGGCCGGCCCTGGCCAGCTCCGCGGAGCGGCCGGCGGCGACCGTGCCGAAGACGGCGAGGCCGATCGCCCCCGAGACCTGCATGGTCACGTTGACGATGCCCGACGCGAGGCCCGCGTCGGCCGGCGGGACGTCCGCGAGGGCGAGCGTGGTCAGCGAGACGAACGCGCCCCCGCCACCGGCGCCCAGGAGCAGGCTGACGACCAGCAGCCGCGGCACATACTCCGTGCCGACCCCGCCGCCGGCGAACAGCGCGAGTCCCACCAGCATGATGACCATGCCGGTGATCAGGACCCGGTAGGGCCCGAACCGCGCGGTCAGCCAGGTCGCGAGCCCGAGTGACATGGCTCCGACCACGGCCGTCTGCGGCAGGAAGGCCGCTCCCGTGGCTATCGCGTCGTAGCCGAGCACCTGCTGCAGATAGATGGTGCCGAAGAAGAGGTAGCCGTACATGCCGGCCGCCATCACCGCCCGCACGGCGCTGCCGGCGAGGAGGCTGCGCTGGCGCAGCACGCGCGGCGGGATCATCGGGTCGGCGGCGCGGGCCTCCCAGCCGGCGAACGCGGCGAGCAGCACGAGCGCGACCGCCCCGGTGCCGAGGGTGGTCGCGGAAGCCCAGCCGACCTCGGCGGCCCGCACGATCGCGTAGATGCCGACCAGCAGCGCCACGGTGACCAGGGCCGCGCCCATGGCGTCGACCCGGCCACGCCGTTGGGCGCCGTCGGCGCCCGATCCTCGTTCGAGGAGCACCGCGGCGCCCAGGAACGCGACGGCGCCGATGGGGATGTTGATGGCGAAGATCCAGTGCCAGTCCAGGGTCTGGGTGAGGACCCCGCCGAGCAGCAGGCCGAGCGAGCCGCCACCGATCGAGACGAGCATGTAGCGGCCGATCGCGCGGGCGCGCTCGGCCGGGTCGACGAACTCGGCGACGATGATGGCGAGCACCGACGACGACGCGAACGCGCCGCCGGCACCCTGCACGAACCGGGCCGCGACCAGCGCCGGCACGGATCCGGCGAGCGCGCACGCGACCGACGCGGCCGTGAAGACGGCGATGCCGCCGAGGAACAGCTTGCGGCGCCCGATCAGGTCGCCGAGCCGGCCCGCGACGAGCAGCAGGCTGCCGTAGCTGATCAGGTAGCCGTTCAGCGCCCAGGTGAGGTCGGCCTGGCTCACCTCAAAATCCGTCTGGATCGCCGGGAGCGCCACGTTCACGACGGTGGTGTCCAGCATGACCATCAGCTGCGCCAGCAGCACGACGACCAGCGCCAGCCAGCGGCGCCGGTCGAACCCGGCCGCGACGGTCACCGGGCCGCCGGCGGCCCCGTGCGCGGTGACGTGTTTCCTGGCGTCAGTCGAGGGCGACGCCACGTCAGTTTCAATCTCGCTCACGAGATAGTCACCATACAGGGACTATCTATGATCGCAAATCATCCACACTCAGTGAGCATCACCGGTTCTTGATTAACATCAGGATGTTACGCTTGGACCGCCATGGCACCTACGACGAGCCCGCCCGTCGAGGCGGGCACCGCGGCCGACGAGCCGGCGCCCGTGGGCACGCACGTCCCGGGCGCGCTGGTGCTGCTGACCCGACTGGGCCGCCAGGTCTACCGGGACGCGACCGAGGACCTCCTCGGCATGGGGCTCAAGCAGTTCGTGGTGCTCAACCAGCTGCGCGAGGACGTCGGCACGCCGCAGCAGCGGCTGGCCGAGCACCTGTGCCTGGGCGCGAACATCCTGGTCCTGCTGCTCAACGGCGTGGAGAGCGCGGGCTGGGCCGAGCGGCGCCGCGACCCCGCCGACCGCCGCCGCCACCTGGTGCACCGCACCCCGGCGGGCACCGCCGCCCTCGCCCGCGCCGAGCAGGCGATGGACAGCGTCGAGGACCTGGTCCTGGGGCACCTCTCGCCCGACGAGCGGGCCACCCTGCGCGCCCTGCTCGCCCGCGCTCTGGGCGACTGACGACCCAGCCGGCACCACCAGACGGCCAGACGGCCTAGGGACGCGCCCTAGCCGCCGGGCGCCCTAGCCGCCCGCGACCCGGCGATGCGGCGACGCGGGCGACGCGGCGACGCGGGCGGCACGACGCGCGGGCGGCACGATGGCAGAGACCCCGGGGCACGCCGGGCGCGTTCGCTCGCGCGCCGGCGAACCACCCGCGCCGCCTCAGAAACGACCGCTCGGATGGTCGGCACTCCCCCACGCGGCCTCGGAGCAACGATCTCAGCAAGATCGCTGGATGCCCGCGAAAATGGCGCGGGCAGCCACTGGTCGTGGGTGCGCCATGTCCGCGAGCGGGCGACGACTGGCCAGGCTGCCCGCCGGCCGGTCAGTCCTGGATGAGGCTGTCGATCGCTTCGGGGTCGAAGGAGTAGTGGCAGCGCCACTCGACGATCTTGCCGGCCTTGTTGACGCGGATGGAGTCGGCGCCGGTCTTGGACTGGCCGTCGGCGAAGTGGCAGGTGTAGACGAACACGACGGTCTGGGTGCTCACGAAGGACGATTCGATCGAATACCGGATGCCGGGGACGCGGCGCATCGAGTCGTCGATGTAGGCGCGGAAGGCGTCATACCCGTCGATGGTCACCTTCTCGGGGTCACCGGTCAGCCGGGGCACGAACGGCGAGCTGAACACCACGTCCTGGTCGACCGGTTCCAGCACGAGGTCGACGTCGTACCGGTTGAACCCGTCCTCCCAGTGCCGCTGTAACGCCGTGACGACCTTGTCCTCAAGCATGCCCGTCTCCTCAGCCCAGACTTCGGGTTCGGCTTCCCGCCGACTCACGTCACCCCAGCCGTCGGTCCAGCGCTGGACTGGATCGAGTCGGCGGGGGCACCGCCCCGGCGGGCCTGGCCGAGCTCCCAGCCGGTCCGGGCATCCGCCTCCGCGCGGCCGAGGCAGGCGTCACACTAGGCCAGCCACCCGACCGAGGCAAGAACTTAGTGAGCGCTTGCTCTCGCCATGGCCGCGGCGGCGCCCTGGTAGCGGGGCACCCGAGCACGCGCCGTCCGCGGGAGCACGGTCTCAACGGGCGCGCGGCCCCGAGCGGACGGCGGCGGATGGCCCCGGGCGGACGGTGTCCGGGGGCGCCGGCTATGGCGAGGCGGGCTCCACGCGCGGTTCGGCGGTGGTGTCCGTCGCGCTGGTGAAGGCCACGTGTCGCCCGGTCAGGCCGCGCGGGTCAAGGGCGAACGCGGCGAGGGCGAGCGCCCCGCCGGCGAGGCCGACGGCGACGTATCCATGCGCGGGTGCCCCGTGGTCGATGACCGCGCCGATCAGGGGCGCGCCGATCAGGTTGCCCACGGACAGCGCCGAGGCGTAACAGCCCAGCACGGTGCCGCGCGCGGACGGGGGTGTCACCTGGACCAAGCGGTCGGCGCCGGCGGACAGTACCGGCGCGCAGCACAGACCGGCGGGGACCAGCAGCGCCGCGAGCCACCCCCACGAGGGGGCGAGCGCCACCGGCGCCGTGAGCGCGGCGAGCGCCGCCAGCAGCACCAACGGGTGGACGCCGCGGCGCAGCGCGCCGTAGACCAGGCCGCCGGCGAGCGACCCCAGCGTCCAGAGCAGGGCGACGAGGCCCAGCAGTTTCAGCGCGCCGAAGTCGCGCATGCTCGCGGTCATCGCGACGTCCGTGCCCGCGAGCGTCAACGTCGAGCCCACCGCGACGAGCAGCACCGCCGCGACCGGGGGCCGCAGCCAGCTCCGGATGGGCACGGGTGGCTCCCGGCTGGTGGCGGCGCCGGTGACGCCGGTGCCCGAGGCGCCCCGGCTCAGCGGGGCGACGGCGGCCGCCAGCGCCACCCCGGCGAGCGGGAGCGCGGCCGCCAGCATCACCAGCGCCGCCACCGGGCTGGCCTGGGTCGTCACCACCACGCCGAGCAGCGGCCCGAGCCCGTAGGCCGCGTCCACCGACACCGCGTCCAGCGCCAGCGCGGCCTGCCGTTCGGCGTCGGGCACCAGCTCGGCGAGCGCCTGCCGGCCGACCGTGTAGGCCGGCAGCATGACCAGCCCGCCGGCGAACGCGGCCGGCGCGAGCAGGGCGAAGGACAGCACCGTCGCGACCGACCAGAACACCGCCTGGCCGGCCGCGGTCACCAGCAGCGCGGCGCGCATGCCGTGCCTGTCGATGCCCCGGCCGACGACCGGCGCGCCCACCGCGGAACCGACCGAGAACAGCGCCACCACCACGCCGGCCGCGGTGTAGCCCAGGCCCAGCCCGCCCTCGTCGGCGGGCAGCACGACCCGCAGCGTCAGGACGATGCTCATCGCGGTGAGCGGTACCCGCGCCAACGAGCTGATCACCAGCACGCGGCGCACCCCGGGCCGGGCGAGTACTCGGCGGTAAGCATCCATGGCCATGGCGGACGCCAGCCTAGTGCCGTACCCAGCGACGCTCGCCCGGCCGCTGCCCACCCGGTCCTGTGAGTGGCCGCCCTCGAAGTGTCCCCCAGAACGCGAGCCAGGGACCGCGTTCTGACGGACAAGTCCGGGGACACGACACAAACGACCAAAGCAACCGGCCACCCGACCCCGGCGGGTCGGTCTCCGGACCTGTCCGCTGTCACGCGAGCCAGGGACCGCGCTACCGCGGACACTTCACCGGCTCCGGCACCGGCCCACAGCACCGCCCACGGCGCGGGCAAACCTTCGCTGAGGCGGCACTAGGCCAGCCGGGCCCGGCCGGGCCGCCGACCGGGTCACACCGCCGCGCGGCTCACCGCGGCCCCGGCCGGGTGACACGCCCCGTGCTCGAGTCCACTTTGGCCGGTGACGCCGGACACGGTACGATCACTCACCGACAGTCGGATATGCACGTCCAGACGTCTCGCGCGACGGGGGTGCGCGTGCTTCCAGGTCTTCATGCTTCCCATACGGGGCCGCCGCGGCGCGCGCTGCCCGTCGCCCACCGCCGGGGCGGGCGCTGATGCCCGGGCTGTTCGGGGTCAACCTGGACGTCACCTGGCAGCTGTCGAGTGACCTCAAGGCGATCCGGGCGGCGCTGACGTCACTCGGGTCCGACTTCAACGGCCTGGACGGGCAGTCCGGGTCGTCCCGGGTCGAGTCCGCGCTGGACCGGTTCGTGCGTGACTCCTCCGACAGCCGGGGCAACCTGGACAAGCTGCTGGAACGCGCGATCGGCCTCCTCGACGGCCTGATCGAGGGCACGGCGGCGGTGGACACCGCCCTCGTCCAGGCGCTGGGCCCGGCTCCCGGCCCGGCACCGGCGGCGGCGCCGTGAGCGCGGCGGCCACCCGGCCCGCGGCCACCCGCTTCACGCTGCGGGTGCCGGACTCGTGGTTCGAGTTCGACGTGTGGCGGGCGACCCGGACCGGCGACCTCGCCCGGCTTGTCGACGCGCGCACGGCGAAGTACCCGCGGCTGCGGCCCTACCGCGCCGCGCTGCTGAAGCTGCTGCGCGAGGTCGCCGAGCGCGCCGAACGCCAGGGCGCGGTCTACTGCGCGACGGCGACGGCCGACGAGTCCGGCGCCGGTGACCTGCTCGCGACCCTGCTGGTGTTCCACACCCACGGAGGTGACGACCCGGCCGAGAACACGGTGGCCGCGATCGCCGCGCGGGTCAGCGCGGTCGCGCCGGGCCAGCCGGGCGAGCCCTGGCGGTCGGTCGAGATCGTCACGATCCCGGCCGGGGAGGCGGTCCGCATCCGGGGCGTGGAGCGCGGCGTGATCGGCGGCGCGGGCGCAGCGGCGACGATCGACACCGTCACGACGCAGACCCTCGTTCCGGTCCCCGGCGGCGAGCACGGCGCCGAGGGCGTGCTGAACGTGGTGCTGACCAGCCCGCACCTCGGGCTCGTCGACGAGCTGTTCGACCTGTTCGAAGCGATCAGCGACACCCTCGCCTGGACCCCCGACGTCCCGGCCTCCTGACCGGAGGCGTCCCGCCCACCCACTGTCCGTCAGCCCAAGCAGGACCGGAAGGCTCCGCCCGCCGGCGGGCCGGTCCGCGTCGCGTCCTCACCGTCCGTCCAGGCACCCGTCCCGAGGAAAGGCAGGCCCGGCCATGGCGAACGTCCACGTCGACTACGAGGCGATCCGCGGGATGGCGACCACGCTGTCGCGCATCCAGACCGACATGGAGAACCAGCTGACCGCCCTGAAGGGGCAGATCGACGCGCTGGTGACCAGCGGCTTCATCACCGACCAGGCGTCCGGCCGGTTCCAGACGTCCTACACCCAGTGGGACACCGGCACCCGCCAGGCCATCACGGGCCTCGGCGGCATGAGCAAGTTCCTCAGCGAGACGGTCACCCAGCACGAGCAGCTGGACGCCACGCTCGGCCAGGCCGCAGGCTGACCCGCCGCCCCTCCCCACCCCCTCCCCGCGCGCCGTTCGTCGTTCGCCGGCCGCCGCTCGCCACGGCGGCCGGTGGCCGGTGGCCAGCGGCCACGTTCGTCGGTAGTCCCCGTAGGCAGCGCCGCCGCGCGCCGCGCGAGTTGGAGAAGCGCATGAGCAGCGACTGGGAGGTGCTCGGCCTCACCGCCGACCCGACTCCCGGCGACCCGGAGGCGGTCCGGGCACTGGCCACCCGGCTGGGCGGGCACGCGACGACCGCCGAGAACGGGACCACCCGGCTGCGGGCGGTCGCGGCCGGCGGCGGCGAGCTGGGGATGCAGGGGGACTACGCCCCCGGCTACCGCGAGGCGCTCGACGACCTGCCCGACCAGCTGGCCAAGCTGGCGCGGGCCTACCGGGGCGCCGGCACGGCGCTGGCCGGCTACGCCACCACGCTGACCGAGGCGAAGATCAAGTCCGGCGCGGCGCTGCGCCAGGGCCTGGACGCGCAGACCCGCTACCGGGGTGCCGTGTCACGGGTCGAGGCACTGCTGCCGCCCGACCGGGTGCCGTTGCTGTGGCCGAACGACGAGCTCAACCCGGTCTCGATCGCCCAGGCGACCAGCGGCCTGCCCACGCCCGGCCTCGCCGAGCAGGCGCAGGTGATCGCCCGGGAGGGCCAGGAGGCCAGGCGCGACCGGACGCTGGCCGCGCGGCTGGCCGCCGAGGCGAAGACGCTGCGCGACGGGGCGGCCACGACCTGCGCGCACGGCATCGACGACGCGCTCAAGGACAGCGGGATCAAGAACCGGCCCTGGTGGAAGAAGGCCTGGGACTTCGCCAGTACCCCGTTCCGCTCCTGGGACGACTTCGTGAAGCTCTGCTCCGACGTGGCGCTGGTGGTCGGCGTCGTCGCGATCTTCGTCTCCGGGCCGGCCGGCTGGGTCCTGGGGGCGATCGTTCTGGGGGCGTCGGCCGTCGTGCTGGCCGACACGCTGCGAAGATACGCGCGCGGGCAGGCCTCCCTGGGGCAGCTGGCGCTCGCCGGCCTCGGCGTCATACCTGGCGTCAAGGGACTGTCCACCGCCGGCAAGGGCCTCGGCGCGGCCTCACGCGCGGTCCGGACCGGGCAAGGGGCGAAGACCATCTTCGGGTCGCTGCGCGCGTCCGCGGCGCTCGGGCGCCAGGGGCTGCGTGACATCGCGACCGCGCTCCCCCACGGCATCAAGGCGACGAACGCCGCCCGCGGCCCGCTCCAGAAGGCGAAGTACTTCTCGAAGGCCTCGTGGTGCCGGCTGGGCGGCCGCGACCCGGTCGACATGGCCAGCGGCCAGATGATCCTTCCGCAGGCGGACGTCGAGCTGCCCGGGGTGCTCGGCTGGTCGCTGCGGCGCACCTACCAGTCGGCCTACACCGCGGGCCGATGGTTCGGCCTCGGCTGGAGCTCGACCCTCGACCCGCGCCTCGAGGTCGACGACGAGGGCGTCGCCTACACCGCCGAGGACGGCGTGGTGCTCGCCTTCGAGCATCCGGAACCCGGAGGCCCGGCGGTGCTGCCCGCGTCGGGGCCGCGGCTGGAGCTGGCGCTCGACGAGGCGGGCGCGTACACGATCGTGGACGGCGCCGCCGGGCTCGCCCTGCGGTTCGCGGTACCCGCCGCCGGCCAGCGCGGCGTCGCGCTGCCCCTGGCCGCGATCACCGACCGGGCCGGCAACACGGTCGACTTCGGCTACGACACCGAGGGTGACCTCGCGCAGATCAGCCACTCCGGCGGCTACCAGCTCGACATCGAGACCCGGGGCCACCTGGTCACGGCGGTCAGCACGGTCGCCGTCGGCGACGAGCCGGCGCGCGAACTGGTCCGCTACCGCTACGACCCCGCTGGTCGGCTCACCGGGGTGGTGAACTCCTCCGGCGCGGCGCTGCGGTTCGACTACGACGACGACGGCCGGATCACCCGCTGGCTCGACCGCAACGGCACCGAATACCGCTACACCTACGACGCCCTCGGCCGGGTGGTGCGCACCGCCGGCAGCGCCGGCATCCTCGACGGCACGATCGAGTACGACGACGAACGGCTCGTCACCCGGGAGACCAACTCCCTCGGGCACACCATCGAGCACCACTTCACCGAGAACCTGCGCCCGCGCCGCCAGGTCGACCCGCTCGGCCGGGTGACGTCGTTCGCCTGGGACTGGTTCGACAACCGGACCGCCGTGACCGACCCGCTCGGGCGCACCGTCCGCTACTCCTACGACGAGGCCGGCAACGTCGTCGAGGTCACCCGGCCGGACGGCCAGCGGATCGCCACCCGCTGGAACGGCCAGCGCCGCCCGGTGACCACGGTCGACGCCGACGGCGCCCGCTGGGAACGCGAGTACGACGAGCGCGGCGGCCTCACCGCCGTCGTCGACCCCACCGGCGCCCGCACCGAGCTCACCTACGACGGCCGCGGCCGACTGATGGCCGTCACCGACCCGCTCGGCGGGCTCACCCAGGTCGAGACGGACGCCGCCGGGCTGCCGGTCGCGGTCATCGACCCGCTCGGCGCGGTCACCTCCTACGAGCGCGACACGCTGGGCAGGGTGGTCGCGGTGATCGACCCGATCGGCGGGGTCACCCGGTACGCCTGGACCCCGGAGAGCCGGCTCGCCGCGCGCACCCTCCCCGGCGGCGCCACCGACCGGTACCGGTACGACCCGGAGGGCAACCTCGTCGAGCACGTCGACGCCGCCGGCCTGGTCACCCGCACCGAGGTCACCCACTTCGACCTGCCCGCCGCCCGCGTCGGCCCCGACGGCGCCCGGCTCGCGTTCGCCTACGACACCGAGCTGCGGCTCACGTCCGTGACCAACCCGCAGGGCCTGGCCTGGTCCTACGAATACGACGCGGCCGGGCAGCTGGTAGCCGAGACCGACTTCAACGGCCGGACGCTGCGTTACCAGCACGACGCCGCCGGCCAGCTCACCCAGCGGACCAACGGCGCCGGCGAGACCGTCACCTTCACCCGCGACGCGCTCGGCAACATCGTCGAGAAACACGGCCCGGACGGCGTCACGACATTCGCCTACGACGCGGCCGGCCGGATCCTGCGCGCGACCGGCCCCGACACGCGGGTGACGTTCGAACGGGACGCCGCCGGCCGGGTCGTCGCCGAGACGGTCGACGGCCGTCGCGTCACCTCCGAATACGACGCGCTGGGCCGGCGGGTCCGGCGGACGACGCCGTCGGGCGCGGTCAGCGAGTGGGAGCACGACGAGGCCAGCCGGCCGCTCGCGCTGCGCACCGCCGGCCGCGTCCTGCGCTTCACCCACGACGCCGCCGGCCGCGAGCTGGAACGCGTCGTCGAGGCCGCCGCGCTCGCCGGGCGAAGTGACGCGGGCGAACGAGGCGTCACGCTCCTCCAGACCTGGGACGCCGACCACCAACTGCTCTCCCAGACCGTCACCGCCGGCGTGGCGAGCCTCACCGCCATGCCCGGACTCCCCGGTACGCCCGGCGGCCCGGGCCTGCCTGGCAGCGCAAACCCGCGCGGAGGCGCGGGCCTGCCCGGCGGCGCAAGCCTGTCCGACGTCGCGGGCCTGTCCGGCGGCGCGGGTCTATCCGACGTCGCGGGCCTATCCGGCGGCGCAAGTCTGTCCGGCGTCGCGGGCCTGCCCGGCGGAGGCCCGCCCCGGGGCGGGAGTCCAGCCGGTGGCACCGGTGCCCTCGCCGCCCGCCAGCCCGCGGCGGCCCGGCTGCTGCAGCGCCGGGACTTCAGCTACAGCGCCGACGGCTACGTCACCGAGATCGACGACCTGGTCGGCGGGCTGCGCCGCTTCGACCTCGACCCGATGCGCCGGGTCGTCGCCGTCAGCGGCGCCGACTGGCACGAACGGTATGCCTACGACGCCGCCGGCAACCTCGCCGACGCCTCCTGGCCGACTCCTGGCACGCCGACGGGCCAGACCGGCGTGGCCCGCGAGACCCGCGAGGACGGCGAGGACGGCGAGGACGGGCCGGATGAGCGGGGCACGCGGGAGTACGCCGGCACGCTGATCCGCCGCGCCGGCGCCGTCCGCTACGAGCACGACGCCCAGGGCCGCGTGACGCTTCGTCAGCGCAAACGCCTGTCCGGCAAGCCCCGCACCTGGCGCTACTCCTGGGACGCCGACGACCGGCTGACGACGGTCACCACCCCCGATGGCACCGTCTGGCGCTACCGCTACGACCCGTTCGGCCGCCGCGTCGCCAAGCAGCGCCTGGACGCGGCGGGCGCGGTCGCCGAACAGACCGCCTTCACGTGGGACGGCGCGGTGCTCGCCGAGCAGCACCACACCATCGGCGCTGGCCCGGACGCGGCCGCCCCGGGCATGGCCGAAATCGGCACGGCCGAAATCGGCACGGCCGACCCGGGCGCGCCCGGCGCGCGCACGACCGGGGACGCCGAACCGGAGATCATCACCTGGGACTGGGAGCCCGGCACGTTCCGCCCGCTCACCCAGACCACCCGCCGCGCCGCCACCACCGACGCCGACCAGGCCTGGTTCGACGCCCAGTTCCACGCCATCGTCACCGACCTCGTCGGCACCCCCACCGACCTCGTGGACCCCGACACCGGCCACCTGGCCTGGCACCCCCGCGCGACCCTCTGGGGTGTCACGCCCCCACCGGCCCCCGGCGAGCCCACCTGCCCACTACGCTTCCCCGGCCAGTACCACGACCCCGAATCCGGCCTCCACTACAACTACCACCGCCACTACGACCCCACCACCGCCCGCTACGAAAGCCCCGACCCCCTCGGCCTAGAGCCGTCTCCAAATCCACAGGCGTATGTCCTCAACCCACTCAGTTGGCTCGATCCCTTCGGGCTGGAGGGCTGCAAGGACCTCCTGCACGCGTTTGGCAACACGAAAGGCCCACGACCGCCCAGGACTTCCGATCTTGATATCGGCCCGGACGGCATGTTGGTTCCGCAACGGCCCCCTGCCCCTATGGGGGCTTCCACCTTCGGAGATCCCGCGCAGGCGCCGCTGAGCGGTCATTATCACTCGATACCCGCCGACACGCCGATGCCCCCAGGGCTGGCCGTCGTGCGGGACGGCGTCGACGTCGGAGGACCTCATCTCCCGACGCATGCCACTATCTATCCGACCGAACCCATGACTCCAGAGACCTTCACAGAGCGGTTCACGAGTCTGCCCTGGCAACATGCCGGAAAGAAGTGATCAACGTGGAGCCCTGGGAGGAGCTAGCGGAGGCCGAGAACACATATTTCGCCATCCGTATGCGTATGTTCGCGGCGGGCGCCGAAACGCAACTCCGGAAGGCGCTGGCGACACCACGTGGCCGGCGAACCGCGCTACGGGTCCTCCTGGAAGCCCCAGCCGAGCTCAGGATGGATCTCATAGAACCAGTATTCGAGGCGACTCTTGGTTCGACGGCTGAGGTCGCAACAGCGCGCGCGGTTCTTCGTCTTGTCGATCCAGGATGGCTGACCATGGCGCTGCGCCCGCTGTTGCTCCAGCGCTTCTCAGACAGTCGAGAACCGATTGACTGGAGCGAGTATCGGCGCGCCGCCGAGCTCCTGGGCGAACTTGGCCAGCCTGCACTTCTCGGCCTGCTCCTGTCACTGGGATCAGAAACGGACGATCCCGACGTACGAGAGGTCGTGGATGATTTCTGGAACGTCGCCGAACATCAACCTGACGGACGTCCGTAGAGTTTCGGCTGACGCTCGCCGAACCGACCATTCCCTGCGCCACTGGTTAGAGGGCTTCCCGAAGTCAGACCGGCCAGCAGGAAGACCGTGCCGGTGGTCCTGATCTCGTTGGCGACCTTGAACAGGAACCGGTGCCACGTATCGAGGGTCGGGCCTTTGTGCCCGTGCGGATGCTCGCTCATTGTGTCCGACGTTGCGGGGAATCCTGTCCGACATCAGAGCGCTGAGGGGCCTCGATTCTTGCCCCTGACGTCGGACAGGACGTTCGACATGCCCCTGACGTCGGACAGGGTGTGGCTTCGGGTGAGCACTGAGTGCTGCTGGGCAGCAGTTCCGACCAGACCTCGGTTCTCCGGGGGCGATATTCCAACGCCCCGACCCGCGCATCGCTAACTCGCGAGCTGGATCAGGGTGGCCTTGCCGTTGGTGATGAGGTAGCCGCGGCCGGCGGGGGCGGGGAAGAACTGGTCGGGTTCGAGGCGCAGGCCCGCGTGTTCACGGGTGGTGTGCGGGTTGGTGGGGGTCAGCAGGAACACCGCGCCCGTGGTCTTGATCTCGCTGGCGACCTTGAACAACGACCGGCGCTGGGCGTTGAAGATCGGAGTGGCGTCGCCGCAGAGGAACAGGGCGAGCCGGCCGCGGGCGGACGGGCCCGCTGCCTCCTCGAACAGGGTCGGCGCCTCCGCGAAGTTCACCACCGACGCCGCCACGCTCAACTGGTCGCAGTCGTCGACGACGACGGCGAACTGGCCGTCGCCGAAGGCCTCGGCGGCCTCGCGTAGCTCGGTGTCCTTGAGGTTGCCGCCGACGACGACGCGGACGCCCTCGTCGTCGGCCCCGGCCCCGGCCCCGGCCCCGGCCCCGGCCCCGGCCCCGGCGCCGGCGCCGGCGCCGGCGCCGGCGAGCGCGGCCAGCGGGGAACGTGGCGGGGCGACGAGCAGCACGCCAACGCCGAGGCGGCGTAGGCCCCGGGCCAGGGCCGCCGCGGCGGTGGACCGGCCGGAGCCGGGCGGCCCGGAGACGAGCAGGGCGTGCGGGCCCGCGTCGAACGGGTCGAGGCCGACGACGGCGACGTCGCGGCCCCCGATCCCCAGCGGCAGCCAGGTGCCGGACGGGCGCGGATCGGGCAGCGCCAACTCGTCGCCGCGCACCGTCGTAGGCAGCGAAGGGAAAGCGCGCGGCACGCCGGCGGCCACCGCATCGGTACCGGCGCCGGTACCGCCGGTACCGATGTCGACGCTGGCGGCGTGGGTACCGGCGTGGGCACCGGTGTGGGCGAGGACCTCGGGATCTGCGTAGGTAGGAGCCTCGGAACCGGCGCGGGCATGGTCGGCATGGGCACCGGCGGGGCTGTCGGCCGTCCCGCCGAGGCGAACGTCGTCAGAGTCCCCGGCCCAGCCGCCGGGGCGGCCGTGAGCAGGGACGTCAGGCCGCCAACCCGCGCGGCCCTCAGCAAGATCGCCAGCCTGGCCGCCGACGCGGCTGTTGGCAAAGTCGTCGGCACGGGTCTTGGCGTGGGCGTCGGGGCCGCTCGTGACCAGGACGGCGAGCTCGGCGGCGGTCAGGTGCGGACGGGCGATCTGCAGGTGCGCGCCGGTGGCGGCGTCGGCTGCCCGGCCGGGCAGCTCGGGCGGGGAGACGGCACCGGAGGGCAGGTGCAGCCGGCGCAGCTCCTCCTTTCCGAACGGGAGCAGCACCCGGCGGGTGAACAGCGTCGCCGTCCGGCCGCCGGCCAGATCCTGGCCGCCGAGCGCGACGACGTGCACGCCGACCGGCGGGCCGGACGAGATCACCTCGCGCAGGGTGGTCAGCAGCGAGGTCTCGACGAAGGCGGGGTCGCGGTTCTCGAAGTGGTCCCAGCCGTCGACGACGAGGACGAGCCGTGGCCGGCGCCCGCCGGCGCCGCCGGCACCACCGAGCCGGGACGCCTGGCGGGCGGCGACCTCCTCGCCCAGCCAGGTGACGAGGCGGCGGACCCGGTCGGGCTCGCCGGCGGCGACCACGGCGCCGCAGTGCGGCAGCGCCGCGTACTCGGCCAGGCCGGCCGGGGTGCGTTCGATGACGTAGACGTGCGCCTGGTCGGGCCGGAACCGCGTGGCGAGCGATGTGACGAGGGCGCGGGCCAGCGTGGTGCGGCCGGTCTGCGGGCCGCCGGCGACCAGCAGCCGCTCGGTGCCGTCGAGGTCGAACACGGCGGGTGGCTGCGCCTGGGCGGCCGGGTCGTCGACGAGCCCGAACGGGATCTCGCTCGGCCGGGGCGGCGCGGTCGCGGCGGTGGCCAGGCCGGCCAGGGTGAGGTCGGCGGGCAGCGGCGGCAGCAGCGGGCGAAACGGCGCCGGCCGGGCGGCGAGGTCGGCGGCCTCTTCGATCGCCCAGATCGTCAGCGTCTGGTCGGTGGCGGCGCCGCCGTGGTCGATCTTCTCGTCCGGCCGGGGCAGTCCGAGCGTGGACCAGCCGACGAGGCGGACGCGGGCGGCGCGGGCGCCGCCGGCCGGCGGCGGGTCGCCGAGGTAGCCGGACTGGAACAGCCGCGGCGTGCGGGTCTCGTCCTTGGTGCACAGGATCATGCCGCGCCCGCGCAGCCGGCCGGGGATGCTCGCCGCGTCCGGGACGCCGAGGACCTCGACGCTGTCGGCCGGCTCGTTCTGCCGCAGGGTGATCCGCAGGTCGATGTTGTTCTTGAGCTCGGCGGTGAGCTTGCCCTGCAGCGACTGGGTCGCGAGCACGAGGTGCATGCCGAGCGACCGGCCCTTGGCCGCGACGTTGACGAGCTCCTTGAGGAAGTCGGGCGAGGTCTCCAGCACCCGGGCGAACTCGTCGAAGACCATCACCAGCCGCGGCAGCGGCGCCCCGCCGCCCCGGGCCTGCCCGGCGCGCCAGTACTCGTCGATCTCGCCGCCGTACCGGGCGAGCAGCCGCTCGCGGCGGTTCACCTCGGCGCGCACCGAGGCGAGCACCCTTCGCGCCGCGGCCTCGTCGAACACGTCCGCGGCGGTCTGGCCCGTCGAGCGGATCAACGCCACGACGTGCGGGCAGCGTTCGAACGGCAGGAACGCGCTGCCGCCCTTGAAGTCGACGAGGACGAGGTTCAGCTCGTCCGGTGAGTTCGCGAGCAGCAGCGAGGTGACCAGCGTCTGCAGCAGGATGCTCTTCCCGGTGCCGGTGGCGCCGGCGAGCATGGTGTGCGGGCCCTGGGCGGCGAGGTCGACGGTCACCGGCCCGTCGGCGTCGGCGCCGAGCACGACCCGGGTGGTCGGCCCGGGCGACGCGGCCCACAGGTCGGCGACGTCGCGGGCGGTGGGCCGCCGGACCCCGAGCAGGTCGAGGAAGCGGACCGGGTGGGGGATGCTCACGTCCGAGCTGCCCAGCGTGAGCCGGTCGCGCAGCGGCGCGACGGCGCGGGCGAACATCTCGGCCTCGCCGGTGTCGATCCCCTCGGCGCTGCCGCGCACGACCTGCTCGCCGCGCCCGCGCGTCACCTGGAGGGCGAGGTGGTCGTCGACGACGCACTGCGCCCGGCACTCGGTCATGCCGTGCTCGTCGACGGCGAGGACGTAGACGCCGGCCTCCGGGCCGTCGCGCAGCACCGCCTTCATCCCGGGCAGGTTGCGCAGCGCGAGCGCGCCGTCGAGCAGGACGACGACGTCCTCCTCGAAGCGGACGACGCGTTCTCCGCGCCGCTGGGCCAGACGCAGCGAGACCAGCTCGCGCAGCTCCCGGACCCGCTCGGCCCGGGTGGACTCGGTGTTCCCGACCCAGCAGGCGACGTCGCTCCCGTCGCCCGCCGTGGTGTGCGGCAGCCAGGACGCCCAGGAGAGGTCGGCGTCGTCGGACGAGGTGAGCAGCACGATCCGCAGGTCGTCGGGGCCGCGCAGCACGCCGAGCTGGACGAGCAGCCAGCGGGCCAGCGCGCGGCGCGGCCCCGTCGGCCCGGCGACGCCGAGCACCCCGGCGGCGCGCAGGTCGACGGTCAGCGGCACGCGGCGCAGCGTCGGCTCGGCGAAGTCCGGCCAGCGTTCACCGCGCAGGTCCAGCGACGCGGGGGCGTCGGTGAGGCCGACCCGCAGCAGCATCCCGTCCGGGGAGTCGGCGCCGCGCGCCCAGACCTCGCGGCTGGCGCCGGTCGCGGCCATGGCCAGCGAGACCCGGTCGGGCGCCTGGGCACGCCGCGCCCGCTCCTCGGTGAAGATCCGCTCGCCGAGGTCAAGCAGCACCGCCGCCTTGGCCTGCTCGTAACGCTCCCGGTCGAGCCGGCGCTGGCGCCGGTCGCCGACCTGGTTGCCCATGATGCTGAGTGGGCCGAGCAGGCACATCAACAGCAGCAGCGGCCGCTGCATGGCGAAGGCGAGCACGACGCCCATCACGACCGGCAGCAGGGCGGACAGCCAGATTCCGATCTTCGAGGTCGGCGGGCGGACGGTCGGCGCCGGGAGCGTGACCTCGGCGCGGGCGATCGCCGGCCGGGAGACGAAGGCCCGGTCGAAGTCGAGCCGGCCGTCGCCGGCGGGGGTGGCGACCAGCGGGTGGTGCGCCGCCAGCGGCTCCCACTCCAGCCGGTCGGAGCCGATCTCGAGAACCGCGCCGGGAGGCAGCTCGGCCGGGCCGTCCAGGGCGGCCAGGGCGGCACCGTCGACGAACGTCCCGTTGTGCGAGCCGGCGTCGGTGACGAGCACCCGGCCGGCGAGATCGACATCCAGCTCGGCGTGCTGGCGGGACGCCTCCTCGCAGAGGAGCGTCACGTCGGCGTCGGGCGCGCGGCCCAGGGCGCGGCGGCCAGGGGCGAGCCAGGCGACGAGCCCGGCGTCGTGCCCGTCGACCACCCGCAGCGCGCCGACCACGCCGGGCGCGAGCGCGCGCGGGTCCGGGCCTGGCACGCCGATGCTGATGACCGCGCCCTGCGCCAGCGGGCTCCGCGCGATCGTCAGCGACGGGTCGAGCCATCGCTCGCCGACGTAGCAGTGCTGGCCGCCGGCGGGCAGCGGCAGCGCGTCGAGCACCGAGGCGACGGTGGTGTCCGGCTCCGCGGACACCTCGACGTCGCGGCTCACTCCCGTGGCGGCGTTCCGCGCGGTCATCCTAATGATCAAGATCGGCCCGCCTCGGCCCCGATGCCTACGGGCAGCGGCCCCCGCGCCCGCCTGACAGAACCCGCCATACCAGCCAGTCGCATGTTCCCCCCGTACCGCCACAGAATAGCCGCGCTCCGTGCCCGGTCCGCGCCGGTCGGGCATCGGTGCGCCGACGACTCGTGAGGGCGCGGTGCGTTCCGGAAGCGAGCGGAAGCTCCCGAGGCGCCAGACGGCCCTGGCCGACGATCGTGGCCAGGGCCAGGCCGGCTTCTAGTCGTCGCGTGGGTCGGACTCGGTCGCCCAGACCGCGTGGGCGGGCTGTGGCGGCGCGCCACCCGAGGCCGCGCGGCCCGCGTCGGTCGGACGGTGGTTCAGGCGGATCATGTCGACGACCTGGGTGACCGGGCCGACGACGAGCAGCTCGTCGCCAGGGCGAAGCTGGGTGTGCCGACCCGGCCGGAAGTTCGGCCGGGTCGGGCCGGCCGCCTCACCGTCGCGACCCTGCGCGCCCACCGCCGGGGTGGCCGCGACCCCGGCGTCATCCGCCTCACCCACCTGGCCCGCCTGGCCCGCCTGGCCCGCCTGGCCCGCCTGGCCCGCCTGGCCCGCCTCGACGATGGCGACGGAGTCCACGGTCGCGCTCGGGGCCGTGACGGCGAGGACGCGGGCGCCGGTGGCCAGCTCCGCGAGCGTCGGGCCGGCCAGGGCCACGCCCGGGCGCACGACCAGCCGGGCGACGAGGAACGGGGTGCGTTCGACGTAGAAGGTGCTGATGACGTCGTAACCGAGCGCGGCGCCGACGAAGTACGGTGACGCGAGCGCCGCCGCGCTGCGCACGGTGTGGATGTTGAAGCGGTGCTCCACCTCGTCGGTCATCGTCGAGTCGGCGATCCGCAGCACGACCCGCAGCCCCGCCTCGTCGGCCGGATCCGCGGCGCGCGGCGCCCGGCCGTAGGCCCGCCCGCCGGCCCCGACGGCGTGGCGGGCGCGTTCGTCTCTCGCCTGGGCGAGCTCCTCGTAGGCGTCGCGGGCGGACAGAACGGTCTCGAGGTTCGCGACGCCGTCGCTGGTGAGGGCCACGATCGTGGTCGCGTGACCGATGCCGGCCTGCAGCAGGGTGGCGCGCACCGTCGCGTCGCCGATGACGACGGGGACGCCGCGCTCGCGCGCCACGGACAGGTACCGGTTGTTCTCGTTGCGCTCGATCACCACCACCCGCCGGCCGGCGCGCAGCAGGCCCTCCATCGTCGCCGTGCCGACCTTGCCCAGCCCGCACAGCACGACGTGCCCGCGCACCGCGCCCGCCCGCCCCCGGCCGAGCGCCCGCTCGAGCCGGCGACTGATGATGATGTTGGTGATGAAGGCGTAGATCACCGCGATCGACAACGCGCCGAGGAGCATCAGGACGATGCCGAAGGCCTGCAGCCAGTGGTCGGCGGAGCCGAAGTTGTAGTCGCCGTAGCCGACCGTCGCCATCGTCTCGACCGTCAGGTAGAGCGCGTCGAGGGCGTCGAAGTCGGCCGGGGCAGCCGAGTTGTGGTCGGTGTAGGTCAGCGTCAGCACCGTCGTGCTGATCAGCATGATGGCGAGCACCGCGGCGAGCGCCCAGCGGAAGGGCCGGTCGAACTCGTCGCGGACGGTCGCGATCAGGGCCCGTGCCCGGCCGAGCAGTCCCTGGCCGCCCCCGTCCTGGCGTGGGTCGTCCAGCTGTCCGTGACGCGCGTGGCCGTCGCCGCGGCGCGGCGGCGTGCTGGCGCGCCCGGCGGTGGGGCCGGCGGCCGCGGCGGCGATCTCGGCGAAGGTGCGGGCGTCCTGCAGGCCGGCGACGGTCATCCCGCGGGTATCGAACTCGGCGAGCCGGCCGAGTACCGTCAGCCGGTCGCCCGGAAAGAGCGGTATGTCGCGTGGTGGGCACAGTATCGCGGCGCCTTCGCCGGACCGGCGCAGCGAGATCGGGGTGAGGTCGCCGTAGCGGGCCCGGAAGGCGTCGGCCTCGTCGACGGTGGCCTCGGCGACGACGAAGACCTCGTGGAAGCCAGGCGTGGCGGCGGCGGCGGCGCGGCCGGCCGCGCCGGTCCCGGCGGTCATGGTGAAGGCGTGCACGACGTCGGAGCGCACGCAGGCCTCGACGAAGCTCGGCCCCACCCGGGCAGCCATATTGATCACTCGCGCGGTCGGGATGGCCGCGGCGAGCTGGTCGCCGAGCTGGGCGTTGCCGATGTTCACCACGAGCCGGGTCGCCGGCGCGACCTCGGCGGCGGCGATCGCGGTCTGCAGGTTGTCCAGGTCGACGTCATGGCAGGCGGCGACGGCGAGCGCCGTGTCGATGTCCGCCTCGCGCAGTGCCTCCGAGCTGTGCGCGCTCTCCGGCACCACCCGAACGCCCCGCCGTTCCAGCCGGCGGCGCTGGACCGGCGCGTCCTGGTCGTCGACGACGACCACCGTCACTCCCGACGCCACCAGCTGCTCGGCTACCCGCACCCCGAGGATGCCGAGCCCGCAGACGATGACGTGCCCCGTCACGCTGGCCATGTCCGCCTCCTCCCGCCCGGGAAGCGAACCATGGGGATCCCCACCCGGACGAGGCAGCCGGGCGGAGGTGCGGAGGCACGACCGGTCGCCGACGGCGTCGCCCATGTCTCCCATGCGGCGCGGCATGGGACAAACGGCCGAGTTAGGGCAGGTCACGGCCCACGTCCGCCGGGGCTCGGGGTTTTCGGAGCCGCTCAGCGGGGAGGGGGAACGGGCGGCTGCCGTCCGGCCGTGAACACCTTTCCCCTTGACCCGGACCCGACCAGGTGAGTGATCGCGTGAGCAGTCCGCAACGCGAAGAGCGCCGGTTTGGCGCCGGTCGCGAAGCCCCCGTCGCCCGTGGCGGGCTCGCCTCGGTCCTTCGCTCGGCGCTCGGCCAGTTCGCGCAGCTCACCGGCCAGGAGCCGGAACGAGTGAGTGGGGTACGCCCCGCCGACGACGGCTGGTCCGTTCTCATCGACGTCGTCGAACTCGAACGGATCCCCAGCACGACCAGCGTGCTCGCGACCTACCGGGCGGACGTCGACGCGGACGGCAACCTGTGCGGCTACGAACGGCTGCGCCGGTTCGTCCGCGGCGCCACCGACCCGCTCTGAGCGGGCTGTCCGACCCGACTGCCTTCCCCGGCCGGCGGCCGCTCTGGTCCCGCCCCGCCCCCGCGTCGCCCCGCCCGCCCTGGAGGCGGGCCCATCACCATCCCTGGCAGCGCGATGACCGAGCAGATCCTGACCGCGCACCGGCCCACCCGGCAGTGGACCGGGCCGCGCAGCGACACGCTCGCCGACGTGCTGGAGCGCGTCCTCGACAAGGGCGTCGTGATCGTCGGGGACGTGGTCGTCAGCGTGCTCGACGTCGAGCTGTTGACGCTGCGGCTCCGGCTGTTCATCGCCTCCGCGGACACCGCCCGGGAGATGGGCCTGGACTGGTGGCTGAACGACCCGTTCTTCAGCTCCCGGGCCACGCGGGCGCCGGAGCGGGACCCCGACGCCCTCGCCGACGAGAACCGGCGGCTGCGGGAACGTCTCGACGCGCTGGAGCGCGCGGTGGGCTCCCGCCCCGAGGCGTCCGCCGCCCTGCCGAGCGCCGAGACGGGCGCCTCGGCGGCCGACGTGCTCGCGACGCGGGCCGGCGGGCGGGCCGAGGAGCCCGTCGGCGCCACCCGGCGGCCTGGCCGTCGGACCGAAGCTGGCAGGTCCCGATGACGCGGCCACCCGGAGGCATCCGCCAGCTCGCCGACCGGCTCGTACCAGGCGTCCTCGACGAGGCGGTGGCGGACGCGCGGGAGCAGGCCCGCCAGCGGCTGGCCGCCGCGCTGGCCGAGGAGATCGTCGCCGCGGCCCTCGCCGAGGAGGCGCCCGCGCCGGCACGCACCCGACCGCCGGACCGCCCGGCTCCGCCGGACCGGCCGACAGCGACGACCCAGTCGACGGCGACCGCCCGGCCGACGAGCGCGAACCCGCCGACAGCGCGCGCCGAGCCGGCCGAGCCGCCGGAGCCGGCCAAGCCAGTTGGACCGGCTGAACTCGCTGGACCGGCGGCACCGCCGGAACCGGCGGCACCGCCGGAACCGCTGGAACCGGCGTCGAAGCGGGCCCGTGGCCAGCCGCCGGAGACCGGATCGGTCGCCGAGGTGCCCCGCGGCGCTCCCCCGGCGCGGACCGGCCTGTACGCGTACGGCATCACGGACGTGACGACGGATGCGCATGACCTCGTCGGCCTGGACGACCGGGCCCCGGTCGAGACCGTGGCGGTCGGGGACGCCGCGCTGGTCACCTCTCCGATCGACCTGGGGTTGCTGACCGGGCTGGAGGACGAGGTCTCCGCGGCGGGGCAGCTGTCCGAGTCCGGGCGGCTCGCCGAACTCGCCGGCCGGCATGACCGGGTCCTGAGCCGGCTTCTCGAGCGCGGTCCCGTGCTGCCGCTGCGGTTCGGCACGGTCCTGCCGGACCGGTCACGGGCCGAGCGGCTGCTGCGGGCGTCGGCGGGCGAGCTGGCGGGCGAGCTGGACCGGGTCCGCGACCACCGCGAGTGGGGCCTGCGGGTCACGCCCCCGCGAGACGAGGCCACGCCCGCGCGGGACGGCGAGACCGCCGGCGAGGCGGACGCCCCGGCCACGGGCATCGGCGACGGCGGTGAGCCGCCGGGGGCTGGCGGCGAGCGGCCGGGGGCCGGGAGCGGGACCGCCTACCTGTCGGCCCGGCGGGAGGACCTGCGCCGCGCCGCGCTGCGCGAGGAACGCCTCACCGAGCTGACCGGCCGGATCCACGAGGAGCTCGCCGCGCTGGCGTCCGAGACGGCGATGCGGTCCGGGCGCCCGGGAGCGGGGCGCCTGGGCGCCGCCTACCTGGTCGCGTCCACCAAGGAGGACGACTTCCTCGACGCCGCGGACGCGGCCGAGCACGAGCTGACGGACGCCGGCTGCGAGGCCCGCCTCACCGGCCCCTGGCCGCCGTACTCCTTCGTCCGGCTGACACTTGGGGAGGCGCGCGATGTCTGACCCCGCCCGCCGGGCCGAGCCGCGGCGTGACCCGAGGGCCGCCCATGGGGCCGGCCGCGGCCCGGGACCGGCCCGCCGCCGGGGGCTCGGGACCGGCCGCGCGTTGTCGGACCTGCTGGACCGGGTCGTCGACCAGGGGGTCGTGGTCAGCGGCGACGTGATCATCGGCCTGGCCGAGGTCGACCTGATCCGCCTGGACCTGCGGCTGCTGCTCGTCGGCGCGCAGAGCGCGATCGAGGCGGGTGCCGGGGCGGAGCTTCGCCCCTACCTGACGTCGGGCGACGAGCGCGCCGGCGACGCGCTGGACGGCGCGGGCGACGTGATCGAGGGCGACGTGGTCCGCGGTGACCTCGCGGGCGACGCAAGGAGTGACACCGCGGCCGGCGGCGAGCGGCACGCCGACGAGGGCGCCCGGCGGCACAGAGCCGGCGCGAGGGCCGAGCCGTGACGGCGCCGGGACGCCGTGGCCGCGCCGTGCGCCTGACCGCGAACCCGGAGGAGGTCGGGCGCGGGCTGGGGCAGGTCGTCGTGGTGCTCCTCGAGCTGCTCCGTGACCTGCTGGAGCGCCAGGCGGTGCGCCGGATGGACAGCGGCACGCTGCCCCCGGAGCGGGTCGAGGACCTGGGCCGGGCGCTGATCGAGGTGCGCGCGGCCATCGCGGAGGTCCGGGAGTCGCTGGGCGTCAGCGCCGAGCAGGCACGGTCGGCCACCGAGCGGGCCCGCGAGCTGGTCGGCGACTGGCCGCCGCCCGACGTCGGCGCCAGCCGTACCCGCGGGGGCGCCGCCGGCCGTACCGGTGGGGGTGCCACCGGCCGTACCGGCAGGGGTGCCGCCGGCGGGCCAAGCGACGCGGGTCGCGAGCGGGACGACGACCCGCGCACAGGCAGCGGGATACCGGCTGCCGGCGGCCTCCTGGGGACCGGCCGGCGCCACCACGAGAGAGGGCGGCCGGCGGCGCGGGCTCGCGGCGCGGCGCCGCCCGGTTGGGACCTGCCATGACTTTGGCGACACAGTCGATCAATCGCGCTCCCCGCCCGAGCAGCCTCGCTGACGTGCTCGAGGTCGTCCTCGACAAGGGCATCGTCATCGACGCGTATGTGCGGGTCGCGCTGGTCGGCATCGAGATCCTCACCATCGATGCCCGGATCGTCATCGCGAGCGTCGACACCTACCTACGGTTCGCCGAGGCGGTCAACCGGCTGGACCTGTCCTCGAGGGAGCGGGAACAGGTCACGGGTGTTCCCGGACTCGTCCAGTCCGTCAGCGAGGGCGGATCGCGGCACAAGGCGAAGGGAGCCCTGGAAGGCGTCAAGGACACCGCGCAGGACTTCGTCTCGTCGCTGCGCGGCGACGACGACCGGGACGAGGCCGAGATCGAGCGTGGCTCCCGGCACGAGTACTCCCACAGCGATGCCCGCGAGTACTCCCACAACGGTGCCCGCGACCTGCCTCCTGGCCGGGCCGCGCCCACCGGCCGGGGCGGCGGGCGCGGCGGGGGCTGACATGGCGCCGCTGTTCCTCTACGGCGTGGTCCGCGACGACCACCCGCCGCCCGACCCGGCGTCGCTCGGCGTCGGTGACCCGCCGGGACGGATCCAGCTGGTGCGGCACGGCCCGGTGGCCGCCGTCGTCAGTCCGGTCGCTGACGCGATACGGGTCGCCGACCGGGACGCGGAACGCCACCTCGACGTCCTCCTGGAACTGTTCGACGCCGGCCCGGTCATCCCGCTGCGGCTGGGATCGGTCGCTCCCGACGAGGACGCCGTCCGCGAGGAGGTGCTGGGCGAGGCGGCCCCCGAGCTGCGCCGGCGGCTCGACGCGCTGGAGGGCTTCGTCGAGGTGCACGTCGACGCGGACGAGTCGGAGATGAGCGCCATCCGGGCGGTCATCGCGGCCGACCCGTCGCTGGCCGCGGCCCGGGACAGGTCGGGCGACGCGGACCTGTCGAACCGGGTCGCGCTCGGTGAACGGGTCGCTGACGGCGTCGTCCTGCGCCGCCTGCACCAGGCGGAGATCCTGCTCGAGGAACTACGCCCCTGCGCGGTGGCGGACACCGGACGGTGGGCGATGGGCGGCCCGGAGGATCCCGTCCTGCGCTGGGCCTTCCTCGTCCACCGGGACGCCGGCCCGGGCCACCTCGACCTGGAGCAGTTCGACCAGGCGGTGGAGCGCGTCCGCCACGGCCATCCCGAACTCGTGATCGGGTACGTCGGGCCGTTGCCCGTTTTCCACTTCCTCGAGCTCGTCGAGCCCGACGAACCCGCCGGGGCGGCCAGCGAGCCGTCGCGCGGCCGGTGGGGCTGGTGAGCCCGATGGCCCAGCGAAGGGCCGGAAGGAGTCCGCGATGAACCCCAAGCTGATAGTCGCCGGCGTGGTCGGCTACGTCCTCGGCAGAACCAAGAAGGGCAAGGCGGCCATACGCCTCGCGCTATGGAGCCGCGGACGCAACACCAACGTCAAAGACCTGGCCCGGTCCCGCGCGCTGAAGTTCCTCGCCTCCGAGGAGGGGAAGAAGCTGGTAGCCCAGCTGCGCGGGCCGGCGCTCGAGGCCGCCGAGAAGGCCGCCCTGTCGACCTACGAACGCGGGGTCGAAAAGCTGACGGGCGACCTGTCCCACCGCACGTCCGAGCTGCGGCAATCGCTGGACAAGGCGCCGGCCGCTGACCTGGGCGGGAAGGCCGGGGCACTCACCGGCAAGCTGACCGGCGCGCTCGGCCGCTGGGGCGGCCCGCAGGGCGAAAAGGCCGAGCAGGGCGAGGCACCTGAGCAGGCCGAGGCACCTGAGCAGGCCGAGGCACCTGAGCGGGCCGAGGCGCCGGCCGAACAGGCCGGGAAGGCCGAGGAGGCGCCGGCCGAGGAGGCGCCGGCCGAGCCGGCGAAGACCAGGAAGCGGCAGGCCGCCGGAGCCGACCGGGCGTCGGCCAGCGCGGGTCGGGCCCGCTCGGCCGGGCGGGAAGAGCCCGCTTCGGCGGGCGAGAGCGCTGAGCCCGAAGGCCGGGAGACGGCCAAGGCGACGGACCGACGTCCCCCGTCCCGGCACCTGGACTTCCGGCCGCCGGCGGACCGGCCCACGGGCAAGCCGGTCCCGGGCCGGGAACGGACCGGCGCCGCGGCGCCGCGGTCGAGGTAGGTGAGTCGAGATGGCCGAGTCCAGCCAGACGCAGGGAAAGGGACTCGTCGGCACGCTGCTGCACAACCCGGCGACCGACAAGCTCATGCGGGAGGTGAAGGGCTTCCTCGCCGCCGAAGGCCAAGCGGCGGTCAAGCAGGTCGGTGAACGCATCGGCTCCGCGACCGGCGGGCTGGGGCCGGCGGCCGAGGGGATCAAGAAGCTCGCCGCGGGCGAGTCCCCCGGCAAGGCGGCGACGTCGACGGCGCTGAGCGCGCTGAAGGAGAAGGCGAAGGGGGCGCTCGGCATGGGCGGCGGGGTGGGCAAGGCGGGTAAGACGGGCGAGCCTGGGCCGCCGAAGGTCACCCACATCGCGGAAAACGTCGACGTGGCGGTGCCGGTCTCCACCGCCTATGACCAGTGGACCCAGTTCCAGGACTTCGCGAAGTTCATGAAGGGTGTCGAAGGCGTCGACCCGAAGAGCGAGACGGAGCAGAACTGGCGGGTGAAGGTCTTCAAGTCCCGGCGGACCTGGCAGGCCAAGACCCTGGAACAGGTCCCGGACCGGCGGATCAAGTGGACGACGGAGGGCGCCAAGGGGACGACCAAGGGCGCGGTGACGTTTCACCCGCTGGCCGACGACCTGACCCGGGTCGAGCTGACCATGGAGTACTACCCGAGCGGGTTCATGGAGAAGACCGGCAACCTCTGGCGTGCCGGCGGCCGGCGCGCCCGCCTGGATCTGAAGAACTTCCGCCGCTTCGTCACCGTCAAGGGCGAGGCCAGTGGATCGTGGCGCGGCGAGATCCGCGACGGCAAGGTCGTCCGCCAGCCCGAGGATGAGAGCCAGGAAACCGAGCCGCGGGACACCGAGGCACGGGAGTCGGAGTCGGGCGAGCCCGCGGAAGGCGAGGCGCAGGCGCCGGAATTTGAGGACCAAGAACCTGAGGACCGAGAGGACGAAGATCAGGAAACCGCCGAGGGATCCGGCCGAGACGAGGCCGATGCCGACGCCGAGGAGGAAGAAGAGGAGGAGGAAGAGGAGGAGGAAACCAGCGGCAGGGCCTAGCAGACGCTTCTGTGGACCGTGTCCGGTCGCCGCCCCGGGCTCGCCGGGGTGCGGCGCGGAAGGGCCGGACACATCCTGGGTGGGTCGTCGGTTCGGCCGGATGTCTCGGCGAGGAGGTTCCATGTCCATCAGCGCGGATCTGGTCGCCGGGGTGGCCGTGCCGGACACGGCGCTGGCCAGGGAGGCGACGGAGCTGGTGCGCGACGCGGCGGACGACCTCATCTACCACCATTCGCGGCGGGTGTACTGGTTCGGCAGCCTGCGGGGCCGCCACCGCGGGCTGAGCTTCGACCCGGAGCTGCTCTATGTCGGCGCGATGTTCCACGACCTGGGCCTCGGCGAGCGGTTCCGCGGCAGCGGCCGGCGATTCGAGGTCGACAGCGCCGACGAGGCACGCCGTTTCCTGCGGCGCCACGACGTACCCGAGGACAGCATCCGGCGCGTCTGGACGGCCATCGCGCTGCACACCACGCCGGGAATCCCGGAGTACATGGAGCCCGAGGTCGCGCTGGTGACGGCCGGCGTGGAGTACGACGTGCTGGGAATCGGCTACGACGACCTCAGCGACGCCGACCGGGAAGCCGTCACCAGGCTGCACCCCCGGCCCGACTTCAAGAACGAGATTCTGCGGGCCTTCACCGCCGGCATCGCCCCCAGGCCGGAGACCACCTTCGGCAACATCAAGGCCGACGTGCTGGAGCACTTCGTGCCCGGCTTCCAGCGCGCCGACTTCGTCGACGCCGTCCTGAACTCCTCCTGGCCCGAATAGGTCCTCGCCCGAGTAGTTTCAGGCCACAGTTCCGGGCCACCGGCGGCCGCGCCGCCGGCGCTCGCCGGCGGCCGTCCCGGCGACTCGGCGCCCGGCGACTCCGCGTCCCAGCGACTCCGCGTCCCAGCGACTCCGCGTCCCAGCGACTCCGCGTCCCGGTGACTCCGCGTCCCGGTGACTCCGCGTCCCAGCGACTCCGCGTCCCGGCGGCCGGTTCGCCGCGTCCCGCCGGCGACGCGGCCGGGACGGAGCGCGAGCGGGTCGGCGCCGGGATTTTCCCGGCTCAGCTGACCGCGCCGAGGACGAACGGCAGACCTCCGGCGCCTGGCTCACCCGTCTCCTGGGCCACTGACGGGTCCACCCCGTTGTGCCCTGCCCCAGGGCGATCTCTGGGCCAGGGCCGCCCGGCATGGGCGCGGACGGCCGGCGGGCTGGGCGCGCCCTGTCACGCAGCCGACATCCCGCGCGGGGCATCGTCCACAGAAATCGCGGGATGCGGTGCGCAACATCCCATACGCTCCGGGTGTCAGAGCTTGACGCCGAATTATTCGCTATTCGCCCGGCATGCGAGGTTGTCGTGGCAACAAAGCGTGACCTTCCGATGTCTTTGTGCATCGCGGGTTCCGTACTGCTGGTGGCCGTCGCCGCGTGCGGCGGCGGTAGTGGCGAGCCGACGCCGCCACCGCCCACCTCCGCCGTGCCAACCTCCATCACGCCCAAGACGCCGCCGCCCCAGCCACCGATCTCGCGCGCCGACTACCAGAAGGCGCTCTCCGAGGTGGAGGCGGCGCTCGCCCCTGGGTTCGCGGCCATCGGCGGCGCGCAGACCCCGACCGATCTCGAGGGGGCGCTGTCCGCCGTCGCGCTCAACCTCGACATCCAGGCCGACAACCTGGAGAAGCTGAAGGCCCCGCAGGCGGTGGCGACGCCGAACCTGGACCTGGTGGCCGGGATGCGCGCGCTGTCCAACGACCTGTCGACGGTGGCGGGCGACGCCGGCAAGCAGATCCTGTGCACCGGGGGGTCGGGCCTGCCCCGGGCGGTCAGCGGCAACGGCGCGCACCTGTTCCGTCTGGCGGTGCTCGGGGTGGCGACCGCCGAGCCCGACCATCCGTACGCGTTCGGCGGGTTCCTGCCGCCCGGCTCCCCGGACCAGAACCGCCGCCCGGCGAACGGGAACCTGGGCGGCGGCCGGCACGGCGGCTACGGCCAGCTGACGGTCGAGGCGGGCAGCGGCGCGGACGCCGTGGTGAAGCTGATGCAGGGCGGCGAGCTGGTCCGCGCCATCTTCGTCGCCGAGGGCGGCACGGCGACCGTGACCGGAATCCCGAACGGCACCTACGAGGCGTTCTACACCACCGGCCACGACTGGGACGACGCCAACCGCCGGTTCACCCGCGACTGCGAGTTCGACAGGTTCGACGACCCGCTGGAGTTCACGACCCGGTCGCTGCCCGACTCGATCGAGTACACGACCTGGACGCTGACCCTCTACACGACCGCGGGTGGCAACGCCGCGACCAGCCCCGTCGATCCGGGAACCTTCCCCGGCTCCTGACCGCGGCCCACGCCGCGCCGCGGGGCCGGCGCGGTCAGCGCCTCCTGGGCGAGCCGGATATGGATCTCGTCCGGGTAGGACACGCGGAGGAGCCGAGCGCCCGCTACCGCTCCCGCGGGTCCGCGCCGGCGCCCAGCGCTCCCCACCCGTCGGAGCCCGCCGGAGCGGTGCCCGGCGCGCGCAGGACGAAGAACTCGGGCCTGCGGCGCAGTCGGAAGCCGATCGACAGGTACAGCCGGATGGCGTTCGTGTTGTCCGCGGCGGCGTGCAGGAACGGGGTCTCGCCGCGTGCCCGGATACCGTGCGCGACGGCCTTCACCAGCCGGGTGGCGAGCCCCTGGCCGCGAAACGCGGCGTCTGTGCAGACGGCGCTGATCTCCGTCCAGCCCGGTGGGTGCAGCCGCTCGCCGGCCATCGCGACCAGTGCCCCGCCGCGGCGGATGCCGAGGTAGGTACCCAGCTCGATGGTGCGCGGCAGGAACGGGCCGGGCTGGGTGTCCGCGACGAGCGCGAGCATGTCCGGCACGTCGGCCGGGCCGAGCCGGACGGCCTCCTCATCGGGGGCGGCCTCGAGGCTCTCGTCGACGAGCTGCACTCCCGGGCCGCTCAGCGCCACCTCCCAGCCGGGCGGGACCACGTCCGGCTGCCGGGTGAACGGCGCGAGCCCGCCGGGTCCGACGAGGGCGGCCAGGTCGTCCCAGACACCCGGGTCCAGCCGGTCGGGGATCCCCATGAACGGGGAGACGTCGACCGGATAGCGCAGGACACTGCCGCGCCGCTCGGCGAGGTGCGCGTGCGCTCCCCTCAGCGACCAGTACACCGGGTTGTCCAGCACATGCGACTCGGATTCGCCCTCCGGCCCGGCTGCCGGATCGTCGTCCTCGAACGGGCGGGGGCGAACGTCGGTTGGAGTGCCCATCGGGGTTGCGCTCCTCGGCTAAGAATGACGAGTACAGCGCCGTGCCGGGCACGCCGCGGCCTGGAAGAAGGCCCGCGGGCGCGCCCGGCGACGGGTGGAGCTGGCTCAGGCGTTGGTGAGCGGCAGACCGGGCGGGTTCACCTCGGAGGTCGACACGGCCTCGTCCTGCAGGTTCCAGGCAGCCAGCCACTTCTCGTACTGACCGTTCTTGATCAGATAGTTGATCGCGTCGGCGAGCGGCTGGGCCAGGCCCGAGTCCTTCTTCGTCGTCGCCGCGATCAGGCCCTGCAGGCTCTCGCCGGCGCCGGACCACTGGCCGGCGACCCGGGTCGGGTTCGGGGTGCTGGCCGTCTGGGTGACGTGGTAGGCCGAGAACGGGTTGGGCCCGAAGAGGGCGTCGACCTTGCCGGAGCTCAGCGCCACGGTGGCCGACGAGGTGTCCTGGAAGAACTTGATCTCAAGCTTCTTGCCCTCGGCCGCGAGCTTGGTCTGCCACTCGACCAGGATCTTCTCCTGGTTGGTGCCGGAGCCGACCGCGACGGTGAGCCCGTCGAGGTTCCGGTAGTCGCCGTCGAAGTTCCAGTCGTTGGACTTGAGCACTTCGAACGCGAGGTTGTCGTCGCGGTACGCCGCGAAGTCGTACTTGCGCTTGCGTTCCTCGGTGACGGTGATGTTCGTGATACCGACGTCGGTCCGGCCGCTGTCGATGCCGACGAAAAGGTTCTCCCAGGTCGCGTTCTCGAGCACCGGCTTGAGGCCGAAGACCGCGGCGATGAGCTGGCCGAGGTCGGGCTCGGAACCGGTGAGCGTCTTCTGGTCGCTACCGATGTAGCCCAGTGGCGGCGCCCCGGTGGGCAGCAGGCCAAGCCCGATGACCAGCTCGCCGCTGTCCCGGATCTCGGCGGGCAGCTTGGCCCGGATCTCCTCGACCACCGGCACGCTGAGGTCGACCTGCTTGGCCGCGCCGTTCGACACCGCGCCGACGGTGACCACGGTCGTGCCGTTCGCGGCGGCGGGTGCCGCGGAGTCGTCGTCGTCACCGCCGCCGCAGGCGGTCAGGCCGACCGCCAGCGCGACGGCGGCGGCTGTCCCCGCCACCGCGGCCCGGACGGACCTGGGCCGGAATCCACGCATGATTCTCCTTGCCTTTCTTTTTCTCGTGGCCGCGGGAAACCGCTCCCGACTGGCGTTGGAACGGGTCTGAGAAGGAGTCCTGCGGGCGCGCGACAGCGCGCGACAGCGCCCGCCGGGCCGGGCCGGCCGCCGTCGCCGATGTCCGGACGGCGGCCGGTGGCGGTGCCAGGAAACCGGCGCCGTCTCGGCCTAGAGGACCTTGCTGAGGAACTCGCGGGTTCTGGGATGACGAGGGTTGTCGAGGACCTCGGACGGCGGGCCCTGCTCGACGATCCGGCCCTCGTCGAGGAACACCACCAGGTCGGCCACCTCGCGGGCGAAGCCGATCTCGTGGGTGACGATGACCAGCGTCGTGCCGCTGGACGCCAGGTCCCTGATGACCGCGAGCACGTCGCCGACGAGCTCCGGGTCGAGCGCCGACGTCGGCTCGTCGAACAGGATCACCCCGGGCCGCAGCGCGAGCGCCCGCGCGATCGCGACCCGCTGCTGCTGCCCGCCGGAGAGCTGGCGCGGATAGGAATTGATCTTGTCCGCGAGCCCCACCCGGGTGAGCAGCGCGCGGGCGAACTCAGCCGCCTCGGCGCGGCTCAGTCTGCCGGTGGCCACCGGCGCGGCGGTGACGTTGTCGAGCACGGTCAGGTGCGGGAACAGGTTGAAGTTCTGGAACACGAAGCCGATCCGGGCACGCTGGGCCAGGATCGCCCGCTCGGGCAGCTCCTTGAGCCGGTCGCCATGACGGCGCACCCCGATCAGCTCGCCGTTGATCGCGACGTGGCCGACGTCGAGCTTCTCGAGGTGGTTGATCGCCCGCAGCAGGGTGGACTTGCCCGAGCCGGACGGACCGAGGATGACGGCGACCTCGCCGGCGGGTACCGCGAGGGAGATTCCGGCCAGGACGTGGTGGGCGCCGAACCACTTGTGCGCGTCGTGGATCTCGACCGCGGCGGCGCTCGCCGGCGCGACCGCGGGCGCGGCGGTCGCCTGGCCTGGCGCCGTCGGCCGGGCGCTCTCGGTGGTCTGGGCGAAGGTCATCGGGCCACCGCCGCCGTGAACCGCAGCCGCAGGTCACGGACGCTGGCGTGCACCCATTGCAGGGGCGTCAGGGGCATCGCGCGCAGCGCGCCGCGGGAGTAGTAGCGCTCGACGTAGTACTGCGCGACCGACACGACGCTGGTGAGGATCACGTACCAGACCGTGCCGACGAGCAGCAGCGGGATGATGTCCCCCGGGTAGCTGGCGCCCATCGTCTGCACCGTGCCGAACATGTCGAGCAGCGAGACGTAGAAGACCAGCGACGTCGCCTTGATCAGGCCGATCAGCTGGTTGACGTAGGACGGGATGATCGCCCGGAGCGCCTGCGGCAGCACGATCCGGCGGAACTGGTAGAAGCGCGGCAGGCCGAGCGCGGACGCGGCCTCGTGCTGCCCCTGGTCGACCGAGAGCACCCCGGAACGCACCACCTCGGCGGCGTAGGCGGCCTCGTTCAGGCTGATGCCGATCACCGCGATCGCCAGCTCGCTGAACAGGGCCGTCTCGTCGAAGCTGAAGAACGCCGGCCCGAACGGCACGCCGACGCTGAGCGTCTGGTACAGCGCGCTGAAGTTGTAGAGGAATATCAGCACGACGATCAGCGGTACCGATCGGAACAGCCAGATGTAGACCCAGCTCACCGACCTGAGGATCGGGTTGCGGGAGAGCCGGCCGAGCGCGAGCACGATCCCGCCGACCAGCCCGAACACCGCGCTCCACGCGGCCACCTGCAGAGTGATCAGCAGGCCCCGCAGGATCACCGGCCGGGAGAACCAGTAGTCGAACCGGTCCCACTGGTAGAACGGGTTGGTCACCAGGCCATGGATGACCTGGGCGAGCACCACCAGCACGACCACGGTGGCGATCCAGCGCCCAGGCCGGCGCTGCGGGATCACCCGCCGCGCCGCCGGTGGTCCGGCCAGCGTGAGGCGCGCTGGCTCGTCCGCCGGCCCGGCGCCCACGGGTGGCGCGGGCGGCACGGGCGACACGGCGACGAGCGACGCGTCGGGCCGATGCGCCGACGACGCGTCCACGCGCTCACTCACGGAATTCACTCACGGCTATGTCCACTGAGGGCTGTGTTCTCTCATCGGAACGGACTCGGAAAGTCCCGGAACGGGCTCAGGAAGGCTTGGAACGGGCGTCGACGCCAAAGGCCCGGGCTGCCGTGGAGCACGCGGGCATCTACGCGCCGCGGGCAGGACGACGGGACCGGCCGCGCAAAAGCGCGGTGAGCCGGCGGGGAAAGGTCGCCTCACGGTTACCAAAAGTCCGCCGCGAGAATCGGAAAACGAAATCAATCCTGGCGGGGAGCCGCCGGCGTCCCGCCGCCGGCGGTTCGCCGCGGGCCGGAAACGGTCAGCGACGACAGAGCGCGCTGCTACTGCGGGCCAGGTCGATGTGCCTGCGGGCCACCAGGAGCTGGCCGTCGGCGTCGACCTCACGTCGCGCGCTCACCGTCACCTCCACCCTTTCCGCCCCCTCGGGCTTTCACCGGGTCGTTGTTTCCCTGGGGCGCGCGCGAGGCGGGGCGAGCAGCCCCATCCGCGCGGCGAGCCGCACACGGTAGACGTTAGACACCAGGTCGTATCTCGTCAATCCCTACCGGACAAGTGGTTTTTTGGCGGCACACACGGTCGCAACATTCAGGAAATCCAGCACGCGATGCGAACGAATGTTCACCGCCAGCGCCGCCCTGCCATCCCGCGGCAAGGGCCACTCGAAGCGGCCGATCTCGGCTGGCGCCGGCCCCGCCAGGGTCGCCCTGCCTCGACGCCGGACATGATCGCCGTTTCTGCCCTGGAGAGGTCGTGACCTGGCCATGTCCGCGACCTCTCCAGGGCACTATCGGCGATCATGGGGGCAGGTCAGCCTTCGTGGTCGTGGCGCGGCGGCGGCGCGCGGGCTCAGGCGCCGATCTCGACCACGGTGCGCCCGACCGAGCGGCGGGCCTCGTGGTCACCGAGCGCCGCGGCCGCGCCCCCCAGCGCGACGCGCCGGCCGACGTGCGGGCGGATCGCGCCCGCGGCGAGCAGCTCGAGGAGCTGGCCGTGCGCCTCGCCGGCCGTCGCCCGGCCGAACGGGTTGAACCCGAACCGGCGCATCCCCGGGTCGACCTCGTCCACCCAAGCGAGCATCACCCCGACGATCGAGAAGTTGCCGATGCAGGCGAGGCGCAGCGGCTGGCCGGTCATCCCGTTCCGTGGGTCGTCGGCGAAGCCGATCGGCAGGTAGCGCCCTTCGCGGGCGACGCAGGTCCACGACCTGCCGACGAACGCGCCGCCGGCCAGGTCGTAGACGACGTCCACGCCGGCGTCCCCGGTGTGCTCGAGGACCGCCTCGGCGAAGTCCTCGCTGGTGTGGTCGACGACCAGCTCGGCGCCGAGCCGGGCGCACAGCGCGGCCTTCGCCGGGCTGGAGACGGTGGCGATCACCCGGGCGCCGACGGCCCGGCCGAGCTGGATGGCGGCGGTGCCGAGGCCGCTCGCGCCCGAGTGCACCAGCAGCGTCTCCCCCGCCACCAGCCGGGCGCGGCGCAGGAGGGCGAGCGCGCCGGTGTGGAAGGGGATCACGAAGGCCGTCGCCTCGGCGTCGTCGAGGCCGTCGGGGGCGTCGAACACCGACACGGCCGGGGCGATCGCGTACTCGGCGAGCCCACCGATCGCGTTCTTCGTGATGGCGACGACCCGCCTGCCGACCCAGGCGGCGGCGCCGTCGCCGGCCGCGTCGACGACGCCGCAGACGTCCATGCCGAGGGTGTACGGCGGCGGGACCGGGACCGAGACGAGCTTGCCGCGGCACCGGTCGATGTCGTTGAAGTTCAGGGAGCCCGCCCCGACCCGGATGCGCACCTCGCCGGGGCCGGGCTCCGGTAAGTCGACGTCGACCACGTCGAGCACCTCGGTCGGGTCACCGTGCTCGCGTACCTGTAGCGCCTTCATGTCATCCCTTCGGGGGTCGTGACGGGTCCGGGAGACCGAAGCGCGCTGACAGCTCTTGGCCCTGGCTCTTGGGCCTAGCTGTGGTGATGCCCGTGGGCGGGCTCGTGCTCGGGGCTCCAGTTCGGGTCGACCAGGTCGGCATAGTCGGGGTGGCGCTCGATCCAGGAACGGATGAACGGGCAGCGCGGCCAGACCGTCAGGTTGCGGGCGCGGGCCGCGTCGAGCGCCTCGCGAGCGAGATCACCTCCGACGCCCTGGCCGGCGAACGCCGGATCGGTCTCCGTGTGATTGAAGGCGATGATCCCGGGATACGTCGAGTACGTCACGAACCCGGCGATAGTCCCGTCGATCTCCAACTCGAACCGGCGCCGCTCGGGCACGTCGGTCACCGTGCGCTTGCCTGCCATGACGTCATCTCCTCGGATAGGACTCGCTAGCGGCTCGGCAACCGGGCGTCCGCGCCCCCGAGCCCGCTCCCGGTCGGCCGCCGACCGCCGGCCGCCGACCCCATGGCGGGCAAACCACCGCCCGCGGGCAACTGTTCCGCCAGCCGGCGGAACAGTGCCGGCCGGGTGGCCGAACCGACGGTGGGGCTATGCCTACCTTGGCCGGGGGGCTTGCCGCTCCCGGTTGGGGGGCTCACCGCATGGGACAGCGCGACCGCTCTCGGTAGCGTGATCAGCGTTAACTGATCATGCGTCATCGGCCGGCCGGCGGATCGGGCGGGATGGCGATGTGCCAGCGGGAGGATCACGATGGCGAGCGCCGAACTGGCCGAGCGGCAGCGCGGAAACGGCCTTCTACAGCTCGGCCTGCGGGTCGCGCTTCCGGTGTTCGACTTCGTGGTCGGCATCGTCGGGTTCGTGGTGATCTTCACCCTGTTGGCACTCACCGTCGGCCTTACGCCGCTGATCTGGGTCGCCCTGCCGGTCTTCCTGCTCCTTGGGGTCGTCGCCCGCGGGCTGGCCTCACTGGAACGCGGCCGCCTCCGGCTCTTTCTCGGGACCGAGTTCGGGCCGGCGCCGGCGGCACCGCGCGGGATCCGGGCGAACCTGCGCGACGTGCCCACCTGGCGGGCGATCGGCTACCTGCTGGTGCACTGGCTGGTCGCGACGGTGTCGTTCACGCTCACCGTCAGCCTCTGGGCGACGTCGCTCGCGCTGATGACCATGCCCTGGTGGCTGCACCGGGTTCCCAGCGAGCAGGCCGACCTCAGACTGCTGCATGTCACCGACTCCGCGACGGCCTGGCTGATGTGCGCCGTGGGCCTGCTGGTCGGCGTCGTCGGCCTCGCGGTGGCCTACGGTTTCGGAGCCCTCAGCGGAGCACTGGGCCGCGGCCTGCTCGACACGGACGAGGCCGGGCGGTTCGACGAGGGCGGACGGTTCGACGAGGGCGCGATCGCCCGGGAGCCGCGGGAGTACCGCCCGGCGGGTTCGTCGCCACGGCTGACCGGAGGCCGGGTCGCGGTCCTGGCCGTGGCACTGCCGATGATGCTCGCGGCCTCGGCGGTCACCGCGACGAGCGCCGCCGCGCAGATGGCCCTCACGAGCGAGCGGCACACCGCGAGCTACCCCTGGCGGGGCGGGCCGATCACACTCAACGCCACCGACGGCGACGTCCGGGTCGTGTCCGGGAAGGATGGCCAGGTCGGCGTCGCCTACACCGAGCACTACGGGCTGCGCAGGCCCACGGTCTCCGGTGCCGCCACCCCGGACGGCGGCGTGGCGCTGACCGCGAAATGCCCCGCCGGGCCCCTCGGGAACTCCTGCGAGGTCGACTACGTGCTCACCGTCCCACCGACCGCCCAGCTCACGCTGCGCACCGGCGACGGCTCGCTGACCATTACCGGCACCACGGGCCGGGTCGACGCCCGCACCGGCGACGGCTCGCTGTCGATCACCGACACCACGGGCCCCGTCAACGCGGTCACCGGCGACGGCAAGGTCGTTCTCACCCGGCTGGCCGGCACGCTCGATCTCCGTAGCGGCGACGGCGGGATCAGCGGCACCGGCCTGACCGCGTCCTCGGTCACCGTCCGGACCGGCGACGGCCGCCTGTCGCTCGCCTTCGACGAAGCGCCGTCCGCCGTGACGGCCACCACCGGCGACGGCGGCATCAAGATCACCCTGCCGCCGGGCTCGACCCCCTACCGCGTGGACGCCACCAGCGGCGACGGCCGCGCCCGCGTCACGGTCCCCACCGATCCCGCCGCCCCGAACGCCATCACCGCGCGCTCCGGCGACGGCGACGTCACCGTCGCCCCGGCTTCCCCCGGCGCATGACCCAGCCGGCCCGGGCCGGCTTGCTTCGGCCCGGGCCGCTCCGGCCCGACCCACTCAGGGTCGGGCCGTGTTGGTGCCCGCGCCGGCCCGCGACCATCCGGTCCTCGGAGCCTGGGGTGGGGCAGCGCGGCAGTCCGGCGTCGAAGGCTCGGGCGGCGGTTCAGGGCTTGAGGCGGCGATTCAGAACTTAGGCGGCGGTTCAGGGCTCGTCGCGGGCTCGGGTGGCCGAACCCCGGGGCGTGCGCTGACGTGCGGTGAGGCCGGCCCATTCGCCCGCCCAGTCGGAGAGGGGTTCGAGCAGGCCCTGCAGGCGGCGGCCATGGGAGGTAAGGCGGTAGTCGCCGGCCTCGTCGACCTCGATCAGCCCGGCCTCCCGAAGCTCGCGGGCCCGCTGGGTGAGCTGCGCGGTCGGCGCGTCCAGGCCGGCCTCCAGCGCGCGGAAGGAACGGGGCGTCGCGCGCAGGCTCCAGAAGATCGCCAGGCTGTGCCGGCGGCCGAGCAGGTCGAGCAACATGGCCAGCGGAAGGTCGGCACCCGCCACGGCGCGGCCCTCCGGCGCCGAGCGAGGGGCGGACCGGCTCATCGGTCGCCCCTCCTCTCAGGCGTTCCGGTCTTGGCTGTTCCGAGCCCGGATGTTCCAATCTCGGACGTTTCGGATCTCAGGGGATCGTGGCCGCGCCGACGCCGTTCGAGCTTGGCGTGTCCTTTGGGCGGGCGTGCCGGTGACCGTCCGGCCCGGAGACGTGCCGACCGTGGCCGCTGAGCGTCTCCGCGGCCCGGCTGTAGATGCCGCCGACCTGCGCCGAGACGATGCCGGCGACGCTCTGCACCTCGGGGCGGTCCCAGACCAGGCGGGCCTGGCGGGCGATCTCGTCGTAGCTCTCCCGGCCGGCCCGGGTACCTAGCAGGTAGCCGGCCACGAAAGCGAGGGCGACCGTGGGGCGGATCCGCATGCTGCCTCCCGAGGCTTCGCCGAGCTGGGCGGGTGTGCGTGGGCTCGTCGGTGCACGGCCGCCCTTCCGGGCCGACGTTCCTGTTCTACCCGCTCACGTGCCGCGAGGTTCCCCACTTCGGGGCACCCGACCCGTCCGTGTGGCCCGCGACCAGCGGCGGCAGGGGTCACCAGCTCCGCCCACCACATCCACAACGAACCTTACCGGCCAGTAGGGACGATTCCAGGGCCGATCCACGCAAGGGGCGCGAATCACCAGCGAGCGGCGGGAGGCAACGACCACGCAACATCGACCTACCCCACGGCCGATCCCGCCGAACCTCCGGTAAGCTAGCCACTGCCAGTCGGACAGCAAGATCCCCCCGAGGGCTCCGGCCCCCGGTACGATCGGCGCCGACACGATGGTCCCGCGTAGCTCAATTGGCAGAGCAGCCGGCTGTTAACCGGCAGGTTATAGGTTCGAGTCCTATCGCGGGAGCAAGCAAGGGAGCAGCGCCCCAGGTCAGCGACCATGTCAATCTAGGGTCAGCGATTACAGGTCAGGCGCCACCTAAGATCATATCTTAGTTACTCCCCACTTGCGTTAACGGGTCAGACCGTGTCCAGTCGCGTCGCCAGCCAGGCGGAGACGTCCTCACGGCGGTAACGCACATGCCGGCCGATCCGCAGGCCCGCCGGGCCTTCCCCGGTCGTCCGCCACCACCGTCGGCCGGACCCAGCGATGGTCAGGAGCCGCTGAATGTTCGGCGGTATGCGCTCGGTGACACGCCACGTTGAAGGACGAACTGTTCGCGAAGGGCGGCCGCGCCGCGGTAGCCGACCCGGGTCGCGATCTGCTCGATGGACAGATCGGTGGTCTCCAGCAGTTGTTCGGCCAGGGACAGGCGCTGGGTCCGGAGCCAGGCGTGCGGTGACGTGCCGGTGGCCGATCGGAAGTGGCGGAGGAAGGAACGGCGGCTCATCAGGGCCTTGGCGGCGAGCATGTCGACGGAGATCCGGTGGTCCAGGTGCGCCCGAGCCCAAGCGATGACGGTGGCCAGGCGCTGGTCCTCGCTGTCCGCTGGCACGGGGGTGCTGACGTACTGCGCCTGGCCACCGTCGCGGTGCGGTGGCACCACCAGGCCACGCGCGATCTCGTTCGCCAGTCCGGCGCCGTGCTCGCGGCGGATGAGGTGCAGGCACATGTCCAGGCCGGCCGCGGCGCCGGCGCCCGTGACGATCCTGCCTTCGTCGATGTAGAGGGCTTCTGGAGCGACGGTCACCTCGGGATGACGGGCGGCGAGTTCGGCGGCGAACTGCCAGTGCGTCGTCACCGTGCGGCCGTCGAGCAGGCCGGCCATTGCCAGGGTGAAGGCGCCGACGCAGTGGGCGGCGATGATCGCGCCGCGGCCGTGGGCGGCGCGTAGCGCCTGGAGAACCGGGTCCGACGGCTCGGTGAGATAGTCGACGGCCGGCAACACGATGATCAGGTCGGCGGTCGCCAGCGGGCGCAGGTCGTGCCTCACCGTGACCGGCAGGCCGAGGTCGGTCGGGAGAGGACCTGGTCGCCGGGCGCAGACAGCGACGTCGAACCCGGCGATGCCCGGCCGCGAGCCGAAGGTCGCGTGGACGATCCCGAGGCCGAGCGCGGTGACGCCCGGTGGGGCATAGGCCGCGACGCGACGGAAGGCCATGTTGTCGATCATGCCAGAGAAGTTGGCACGAAACCTGCGCTCACTGGCATTCGGGCCAGCGGACTGCCGGGCCCGGGTCCGGCAGTCTGGCGCCGTGCGCGACAACGAGACAACGGGCCGAGGCCCGACACTGCACGGGCCCCGGGACACGAGCGACAAGGCCGACAGAGCGAACAAAGCTCGGAAGATCATCCTGGTGACGGGTGCGACCGGCAACCAGGGAGGTGCCGCGGCGGCGCGGCTCCTCGCGGACGGCTGGCAGGTCCGGGCGCTGACCCGAGACCCGGCGGGAGGGCCGGCGCGGCGGCTCGCGGCGGCCGGTGTCCAGGTCGTCGTGGGCGACCTGGACGACCGTGGGTCACTGGACGCCGCCGTCGAGGACGCCCACGGGGTGTTCAGCGTGCAGCGGGGTGCGCTGGGCACGCCTCCGGTGCCGTTCGAGGACGAGGTCAGGCGGGGCCGGAACGTGGCCGACGCCGCGGCGGCAGCCCGGGTGCGGCACCTGGTCCACGCCTCGGTCGCGGGCGTCGAGCGCGGCGGGGGTGGGCGCGCGTTCGCGAGCAAGCGGGCGATCGAGGAGCACATCGGCCGCATCGGTATTCCGGCGACAATCCTGCGGCCGGTCTCGTTCATGGACAACTACGCGGATCCGGCGTTCGGGGTGCAAACCGGGACTCTGGCCACCCCATTCGCGCCGGATGTTCCCGAACAGCTGATCGCCGTCGACGACATCGGCGCCTTCGCCGCCTCCGCCTTCGCCGATCCGGCACGTTATCTGGGGCGGGCCCTCGCCATCGCCGGTGACGCGCTTCGCCCAGGACAGACCGCCCAGGCGCTCAGCCTCGCCACCGGACGCGACATCCGCTACGCGCACGTTCCGTCCGACATCGTCCGCGGCCAGAACGAGGACGTCGCGGACGTCGCGGACTTCCTCAACAATCATGGAGGGTACGGCGCGGACCTCGCGGCCGCTCGTGCGCTGCATCCAGGCTTGATGAGCTTCCAGACCTGGCTCGCGGGCCCGGGCCGCACGAAACTCGCCACGCTGCTCGAGACCCATGCGCATTCCACATGACGCGCGAGCACGAGGGCGACGCGGGGAGGGCCTGCTGGCCACCGCCATCGAGGAGGGCCGGGACCCGTCCTCGATGAGCGGCATCCTGGCCGACAGCTCCTGTCGTCTGCTGCCGGCCTGACGGCCCGGCCTCACTTCAGGTGCCGGGCGAAGAACCGGTTCCCGTCGTCCCCCTCGAACCGCGGGACGCCGGTGTGCCCGCCCATATTGGCGTGCAGCGTCTTCTCCCTGGAGCCGAAGGCGTCGAACAGGTCCAGGGCCAGCTGCCGGTCGTTTCCTTCGTCGTCCCACTGCAGCAGGACCTGCAGCGGAATGGTGACCTGCCGGGCCTCCTCGAACAGGGTGCGGGGCACGAAACTCCCGGCGAACAGAAGGGCGGCCGAGATGCGCGGCTCGACCACCGCCAGCCGGATGCCGATGGCGATCACCCCGCCCGCGTACCCGACCGGGCCACCGATCTCGGGCAGCGAAAGGAGGGCGTCCAGGGCGGCCCGCCATTCCGGGACCGCCTTTTCGACCAGCGGGAGGACGAGCCGGTCGACGATCTCGTCGTCGACCGGCTCGCCGGCCGCCAGCGCCCGGCGCAGGTCGGCGCGGGCCTCCTCGGCGGCGGCGGAACGGGGCCGGTCACCGCTCCCGGGAAGCTCGATGGTGGCCGCGGCGAAGCCCTCCACCACGGAGTGCCGGGCCCGCGCCACCAGTCGGGGGTACATCTTGCGCAGTCCGCCGGGGTGGCCGACCAGGATCAGCGGGGCCGGCGCGGACGCGGATCCGGGCGTCCACAGGATGCCGGGGATCTCGCCGAGGGTGAACTCGCGCTCGAGGACACCGTCGTCGAGGCGCTGTTCGGAAGTGAATCGCATGGCCGTGCCTTTCGGGAGTGCTCGTGAACGGCGCTCCCGGACGACCTATCGCCCGACCGTGACCCCGGAGGGGAGCACCCATGTCGATACGTTCACGGGTACCACCTCCTCGTTCTCTCGCACGGCCTCCGGAAAGGTAGCAGTGGTCGCCAGGGTCCGCCAACGGGTTTTCGCGGAGGCTCCGGGGCCCGCCGCGAAGGCGGTCACGCTCAGCCAGCAAGATCCAACGAACTCACGGCCGCTCGTCTGACACGTGCGGAGAAGGCGACCAGCGCGGCGTCAGGAGCCGCCGGAGCCCGTCGGGCCGCGGCGAGTCCTACGGCCGTCCGCGCTGGACGATCGGGGCCCACGTACCGGTGTAACGGTCGAGCCGCTTGAACACCGCGGCGGCGGAGCCGGCCGGCGAGCGCGGTCGCCGGCCGGCTCGGGTTGATCAGAGGCGGCGCTCCTGTATGAGCCTCCCCGTGGGGCGGAAATGGGAGCGCCAGGCTCGGCGTCGAGTTGCCCTGGCCATTGACTCAGAGGGGCAGAGAGCCGCGGAAGGTCAGCTTCGATGGGATCGGCCAGCCTGACTCGTCAACCGGACCGATACACGCGATCCTCACCTCGCCGACGTCGGTCACGACGACCCCGTCGCGACCGGGTGCCACACCGGGGAGAGTCCAGCCCAGGATGGTGGCCACCGCGTCGGCCGGCACGCCCGCGGGCGGGTTCGGAGCCTGGACCGCCGCCTGAATGCACGCCTGGTTCATTTCGATCTGTTGCTGCTCGGTAGGGCGCGCGGGCCCAAGGTTCGGAATCTTCCAGGCGTCCAGACGGCCGAGGAGCTTTCCCGCGCCGTCGAAGGTGTAGAACGCGAAGGGCTGGTCCCAGGCCGGGAAGTTGGCCCCTTCGACCTTGAACCGGGCGAGGACACCGCCGTCATCGAGGATCGGGACGACGATACTCTGGCCGGTCGGGAACACGGCCAGCACCATTGCCACGTCCGGTGACACGTGCCCGGCGCCGAACCGGCCATACGTCCAGCCTGGGCCCAGGAAGTTGAACGACGTGAGTGGACCGTCCGGGGGGAGCAGAAACTCGTTGTAGTGGGAGACGCCTTCTCCGACCCCGCCTTGGACGCGGTCGAAGGCGGGACCGCCGTCCTCACCAGTGGGGATATCGCAGTAGGTCATATCGGTTTCGGACACGATTATTCCGGCGTAACCCTGTTTGTCATGTATTACGCCGAGGACCCGGTTGGTATCACCCGGCGTATCCAGGTTCCAATCGCAGTGGCGGATCAGCGTCGCCTTCTCGCTCTCGGTCAGCGGGACGACGCGGGGGGCGTCCACCAGCTGGATCTTGATTGGTGGCTGTCCGGTCGCTCCGGGCACCTCAGAGGGCACCGGCGGCTGCGCCGGCCTCGAGGCCGCTGTCGGTGTCGTCCCGGCGCCTCCCGCGGCGATCACCTGGTCAGGCTCGCCCGTGCGCGTCGCGGCGAGCAGGCTCAGGGGGATCGCGACGCCGGCGAGGGCGACGACGAGTGCCGTGGCGAGCCGGCCGCGGGCGCGGCGGCGGCGGGCGCCGGCGCGGATGGTGTCGGGGAAGGCGGGGCCGAAGGCCGGCGTGGGCTCGTCATGGGCGAGGGCGCGCAGCCGGGTCCGCAGGTGTGCGTCGTCGGGGGTCACAGCCGGTCTCCCTCGGGCTTGGTGGTGACCAGCCGCGGTGTGCGCTGGTGGTGGTCGCGGTCCGTCAGGATGTCCGGTCCGGCGGCGGTCCGTGGGCCGACCGCGTCGAGGTGTTCGCTGTCGCGTAGCCGGGCCAGGCCGCGGGAGGCGTGGGAGCGCACCGAGCCGATGGAGCAGCCGAGGGTCGCGGCGACGTCGGCCTCGGGCAGGTCCTCGACATAGCGGAGGACGACGACGGCACGCTGGCGGGGTGACAGGGCACGCAGCGCCCGGATGAGGCTCTCGCGTTGGGTGATCCGGTCGGCGAGGTCGACGCCCACCGCGGCGACGTCATGTGGCCAGGAACCGTGGTCCTGCAGAGGGACCTCGACTACCCGGGCGCGCAGCCGCCGCCACCGGCTCGTCGCGCCGTTGACGATGGCCCGGCGCAGATAGGCCTCGCGCCGCCCTTCGTCGATCTTGTCCCAGCGAAGGTAGGCCCGTTCGAACCCACCCTGGACGAGGTCCTCCGCCGCCGCCCGGTCGCCGCCGGTGAGCAGGATCGCGCTCGAGAGCAGCCGGTTGGCCACCCTGGCCACGAATTCCTCGAACGCCCGTTCGTCATCCGTGTCCACTCCTCGCCTCCTCCCTCTGTCGCCGCTGCTGCTGATGTGACGCGCGCGGGCCGGCCGGCTATGAGGCTGGATGGGGGCGCTGTCCGGCGGCCGACGATCGGGGCGACCCACGCCAGCGTGCCGAGAGGCAGTCGTGGGGCCGGGTTGGGAGCCGGGGTTGTGGCCAGGCCCCAGCAGAGCGGTGTGCTGGCCCTTGGCCTGTGGCACCCCGGGGCGGCCTTGGCCGGTTGCGCACAAGGCCGTCGCGAGGTTGCGGAGTCGCGCATGTGATTTGACGGCAAGACGACCTCTTCGGCGCCCCTAACCGCGATTCCCATCATTCAGAATCGGCTGGGCGCAAACAAGGAGGTGTCGCCATGGTTGTCACGGACATTCCCCAGACGATTCCCGACCCGCTGCCCGCCACCCTGCCATTCCTCTGGGAACGTCGCGGCGCCGACAGATGGCGCCCTCCGCCGGGCGCGCGAAGATCCCGGCTGGCGAGTTTTCTGTCCACCGCCACCCAGGAAGGCACCGCCGCCGTCCTGCCCACCTTCTTCGCCAGCACGCTGCGCGCGACACCGCTGGCCCTGGGCGCCGTCGAGGCCGGCGGCCACGCCGCCGGGACCGTAGCCCGCATGGTCGGCGCCGAACTCGGCGCCCACACCCGCCGCCGACGAACCCTAAGCGCCATCGGCCACAGCGGGATCACCATCGGCTCCGCGCTGATCGCCCTCGCCACCACCGTCTGGGCCGCCGGCAT
>NZ_JADWYU010000286.1 GCF_016786325.1 Frankia nepalensis
GGCCCGGCCAGCGCCGCCGCCGGCGCCGGCGACAAGGAGGGCGCGCGATGACCCAGCTCGAGACGCCGGCGCCGGGGGCCGCCGGCGCGGCGCGCCCCGCCCGGCGCGCGGACGTGTGCGCGCTCGCCTGCGCCGAGGCGTTCCGCGGCGACGGCGAGATCCTGGCCAGCGCGTTCGGCACCGCGCCGGCGCTGGGCGCGCGGCTGGCCCGGCGGACCTTCGCCCCGGACCTGCTGCTGTCCGACGGCGAGGCGATGCTGATGGCCGACGCCCTGCCACTGGGGGTGCCGCCCGCGGGCGCCGTCGTCGAGGGCTGGCTGCCGTTCCGCTCCGTCTTCGACGTCGTCGCCAGCGGCCGCCGCCACGTCATCATGATCCCGTCACAGCTGGACGCCCACGGCAACATGAACATCTCCGCGGTCGGCCCGCACGCGACCCCGAAGGCGCAGCTGATCGGCACGCGCGGCGCGCCGGGCAACACCGTCAACCACCGGACCAGCTACTGGGTGCCGCGGCACAGCCCGCGGGTGTTCGTGGAGAAGGTCGACGTGGTCTGTGGCGTCGGCTACGACCGGGCGCGGGCGGCCGGGCCGGCGGCCAGCCGCTTCCACGGTCTCGGCCGGGTCGTCACCGACCTCGCGGTCCTCGACTTCGCGACCCCCGACCACCGGCTCCGCCTCGTCTCCGCGCACCCCGGGGTGAGCGCCGAGGAGGTGCTCGCCGCGACCGGCTTCCCGCTCGTCCTGCCCGACGGCGGGGCGGGCGCCGTCCCGGTGACCCCGGCGCCGGGCGCGGCGGAGCTGGACCTGCTCGAAGCCCTCGACCCGAAGGGCCTGCGGTTCCAGGAGGTTTCGGCGTGAGCGCGGCGACAGAGCGAACCAGAGACACCGCGAGTGCCAGCGACCCGAGGCTCGCGACCGCGTTCACCCGGCTCACGGGGGCGCGGTATCCGATCGTGCAGACGGGGATGGGGTGGGTGTCCGGCGCGCGGCTGACCGCCGCGACCGCCGCGGCCGGAGGGCTCGGCATCCTGGGCTCGGCGACGATGACGTTCGACGAGCTCGCCGCCGCGATCCGCGCGGTCAAGGAGCGCACCGACGCCCCCTTCGGGGTGAACCTGCGCTCGGACGCCGAGGACGTCGAGGAGCGGGTCGCCCTGATGGTCAGGGAGGGGGTCCGGGTCGCGTCGTTCGCGCTCGCCCCCCGCAAGGACCTGTTCTCCCGGTTGCGCGACGCCGGCATCGTGACGATGCCATCCGTCGGCGCCCGCCGGCACGCCGAGAAGGTCGCCTCGTGGGGCGCCGACGCGGTGCTCGTCCAGGGGGGCGAGGGCGGCGGGCACACCGGCGCCGTTCCGACGTCGCTGCTGCTGCCGCAGGTCGTCGACGCCGTCGACATCCCGGTCGTCGCCGCCGGCGGCTACTTCGACGGGCGCGGCCTCGTCTCCGCGCTCGCCTACGGCGCCGCGGGGATCGGCATGGGCACCCGGTTCCTGCTGACCGCCGACAGCACCGTCGCCGACAACGTGAAGGCGCGCTACCTGGCCGCCGGGGTCGACGGCACGGTCGTCACCACCCGCGTCGACGGGGTCCCGCACCGGGTGCTGCGCACCCCGCTCGTCGACGGGCTCACCTCCGCCGGGCCGCTCACCCGGTTCCCCCGCGCGGTGCGCAACGCGGCGGCGTTCCGCCGGTCCACGGGTGCCAGCTGGCGCGGCCTGCTGCGCGAGGGCCGGGCGCTGCGCGCCCACGCCGGCCTGTCGTGGAGCCAGGTGCTGATGAGCGCGAACACCCCGATGCTGCTGCGCGCCTCCATGGTCGAGGGCCGCGACGACCTCGGACTGATGACGTCCGGGCAGGTCGTCGGCGTCATCGACGACCTGCCGACGGTCGCCGAGCTCATCGAGCGGGTCGTCTCCGAGGCGACAACCGTGCTGGACCGCCTGTCCGGCATAGGTGGTAGCACCCCTGAACATGTGGCCGGACCTGGGAATACTGTGACATCGGTTACGATCTCGTCCGAGATGCCCGCGGCGGCGGGCGCGGACGCGCCGGCCTAGGTCCGCACCTGGCCGTGACGCGGGAAAGCAGGACCTGATGAGCACGTCACAGCCGATGGCCCCGCTTGGCGCCGCGTCCCCGCCCGGCCCGTTGGCCCTGGCGGGTCCGGACGCGTTGCGCGCCGCCGTCGGCGTGGAGCTTGGCCCGACCCGCCCCGTGGTGATCGGCGCCGACCGGGTCGAGGCGTTCGAGACGGCCACGGGGGCGCCGGCCGTGTCGCTGCCCGCCGGCCTGGACGGGACGAGTCCCGGGCGGCAGGTGCCCGGGCTGCTGCTGCTCGCGCTGGTGAACTACATCCTGCCCCGGCTCGTCGACGTCCGCGGCTTCCAGGCCGGGATCAACTACGGCACGGGGCCGGTGCGCTTCCCGGTGCCGCTCGCCGTCGGCTGCTCGGTGCGCGGCAGCCTCGTCGTCGTCGAGACCGCCGACGTCCCCGGCGGCGTGGCGGCCACGTACCGGGTCACGCTGATCCGCGCGAGCACCGGCGAGGTCGTCTGCGTCGCCGACAGCCTCGCCCGCTACCTGTTCTAGCCCGTCACCCGTTCGGGCGCGGTCCCGGCGGTCCCGGGCGGGGCCGGCCCGGGGCCGGCGGCGGGGTCAGGCCGGCTTGTGGCCGACGCCAGCCCAGACGATGGTCTGCTCGGGCTCGTCCGCGCGCCACTTCGTCGCGAGCACGACGCCCGGCTCCAGCAGGTCCCAGCCGTCGAACAACTCGGTGACCTGCTCCTGGCGCCGGAAGGTGATGGTCGCCCCCGCCGACGCCGACCGCAGCAGGGCCGCCGCCGCCAGCGCGTCGGCGCTCGGGGTGCTGGTCGCCGCGGCCGCGCTCGCGATGCCCGGGTGCGACAGGACGAGGTAGCTGCCGGCGGGCAGGCCCTCGGAAAGGGTGCGTACGACGGCGTAGGGGTCCTCCTCGTCGCTCACGCAGTGCATGATCGCTACCAGCATGAGCGCGACCGGCTGGCTGAGGTCGAGGACGCCGGCGGCCTTGGTGAGGATGTCGGCCGGGTCGCGGACGTCGCCGTGGAGGTAGGTCGTCGCGCCCTCGGGGGTGCTGGTGAGCAGCGCCTGGGCGTGCGCCAGCACGATCGGGTCGTTGTCGACGTAGAGGACCCGGGCGTCGGGCGCGGCGCGCTGGGCGACCTCGTGGGTGTTGTCGGCGGCGGGCACGCCGGTGCCGATGTCGAGGAACTGGCGGATGCCGTGCTCGGACGCCAGCAGGTGTACCGCGCGGCGCAGGAAGGAACGGTTCGCGCGGACGCTCTGGGTGGTCGACGGCATCGCGACCAGGACCTTCTCGGCGACCTCCCGGTCGGCCGGGTAGTTGGTCTTGCCGCCGAGCCAGTAGTCGTAGATCCGGGCGACGTGCGCGACGTCGGTGCGCAGGTCGACGGCCTCGCCGTCGGGCCCGAGCACGACCTCGTCGGCGGCCACCGCGGACCGGAAGTCCCACGAGGTGTTCCCGGCGACGTCGCTGTCTGCCACGTGACTCTCTCTTCCTCGCGCGCGTCCAGCGTGGGCTCCCGCGAAGATCCGCCCTCTGTCGCGGCGGTGTCCGGGAGGTCCGACGACTACCACACATTCGATCCGTTCTGTGTCAAATCGTAGCCTGCCGGGGGTCCCCGGCCGCACGGTCCGGGGTGGTGGACCTCTGTCGGTCATCCGTCCGAAATCTGTCCGCAATCGGCCGATTGTCGTGGCCAAGATGACCGAGCGACCTTGGTAACAAAGCGTGTCTTTCGGGCCCTGTGCGCTGCGAAGGTGGTGACCTTCCCGGTGCCCGCGGCGTGCCTCGGGAGGAGACCCCGCCGGCGGCCCGAGAGTGCCGCGCCGTGCCAGGGGAATGGGCCCGACACGGCGCGTGAGGCTGGCTGTTCGCGCCAGGGGGCCTAAAGTAGAACAGGATCTAATTTTCTTCGGGCTCGCGGATGGACGGGAGCCCGCGGACGGCCAGAAGGAGGCAGCGGTGAGCGAGGCCGTGACGGCGGCGGCCACGCCGCCCGCAAAGGGAGTAGCGGCGGCGACGGCGACCCCGTCCCAGCAGGCGCGCCGCGAGCGCATGCTCACCGCCGCGCTGTCCCTGGCCAGCCAGGGCGGCTACGACGAGGTGCAGATGCGGGAGGTCGCCGAGCAGGCCGGCGTCGCGCTCGGCACCCTGTACCGCTACTTCCCGTCGAAGGTCCATCTGCTCGCCTCCGCGCTCGCCCGCCACCTGGCCGGCGTGCGCGACGCGGTGCTCGCCCAGCCGTCGGTCTCCGACGACCCAGCGACCAGGGTGCTGGCGATGATGAACCGGCTCGTCGACGAGCTGAGCCGCGACCGCCTGGTCGCCGAGGCACTGGTCCAGGCGATGACGCTCGCCTCGGCCACCGTCGGCACCGAGATCGACGACGTCGACGACGCGATGACCACCCTCATCGGCGTGGCCGCCTTCGGCCCGGACCACGTCGTGGACGAGCGCGACAAGCTCACCACCAACATCATCGGCAAGGTGTTCCTCAGCGACCTGCGCTACTGGCTCGGCGACCGAATGACCCTCGAGGGCGTCCGCGCCTCCCTCGCCGACACCGTCGCCGTCGTCCTGGCTGGTCAGGGGGCGTTGGGGGGGAGCCCGGTAGCCCGGTAGCCCGGTCTGGGTCTGGGTCTGGTCTGGGGGATGTTTCGGGTGTTGTGGACGTGGTCGGGTGGCTGTGGGGGTCGTCACGGTGGTGGACGGTGGGTGGTGGGGTGGGGTCGGGGCGCGCGGGGCGTGGACCGGCCGGTCAC
>NZ_JADWYU010000287.1 GCF_016786325.1 Frankia nepalensis
GCGGCCCCCCCCCCCCCCGGCGCGGGGGGGGGGGGGGGGGGGGGGGGGGGGGGGGGCGCGGCCCCCCCCCCCCCCCCCCCCCCCCCCCCCACCGCCCACGTCAGCCACCGAGCAGCGGCCCGACCTCGGCGCCGAAGGCCGTGAGCTGGTCGGTGAGCTCGGTCAGGGAGCGGCTGGGGAAGCGGACCTGCAGGTGGGTGACGCCGAGGGCGGCGTACTCGCGCAGGTTCTCGGCCAGCTTCTCCGGCGGCGCGGCGACGCACGGCCGGTTCACGTCCCAGCCGGGGTCGCCGACGTAGAGCCACTCGGTGACGGTCCCGACCGCCGCCGGCGTCTCGATCCCGGCCGCCGCGCGTTCCCTGGCGAACAGCTCCACCAGCGGGCGCATCCCCTCGCGTGGGGTGCCCTGCGGCAGCCAGCCCTCGTAGCGGGCCGCCCGGCGCACCGCGGCCGGCGACGACCCGCCGACCCAGATCGGCGGCCGGGGCGACTGGACCGGCCGGGGCGCCTGCCCCAGGCCGCCGCCGGCCGGGTCGGTCAGGGCGAACTCGTCGCGCAGCGCCGCGTCGATGCCCGCCAGGCTGTCGTCGAGCAGCTGGCCGCGCTGGTGGAAGTCCACGCCGAGGGCCGCGAACTCCTCGGGGACGTGCCCGGCGCCGACGCCCAGGACGACCCGGCCGCCGGACAGGGCGTCCAGGGTGGCGAACGCCTTCGAGGTCAGCAGGGGGTGACGGTAGGTGACGTTGAAGACGTGCGAGAGCAGCCGGGTCCGCGTCGTCTGGGCGGCCAGCCAGCCCAGCGTCGCGACGGTGTCGTACCAGACGGTGCTCATCGCGGCGGCGAGCCGCTGGGGGATCGCGACGTGGTCGCACACCCCGACGTAGTCGAAGCCGGCCGCGTCGGCGGCGGCCGCGACGGCGGCCAGCTCCGCCGGGCCCGCGGCGCGCTCCCACGGCTCGGTGAACAGGGCGCTCTGCGCCTGGACGGGCAGCTGGAGGCCATAGGCCAGCGCGCCGGGCGCCGGCTGGGGGTCGGTCGAGGTCACGGGCCCGGAGTGTAGAAGATTTTCTGACGGGTCGACAGATTCGGGTCGCCGCCCTGGCCTACGCTTCCCCCGCTTGCGACCTGCCCGGCCACGGCCCGGCCGGTCGCGATGGAATCCCGCGACGAGAGAGGCGGCCGCGATGACGACGACCAGCGAGCCCACCCCGACCGACGCCGTGCCGGCGGGCCGGCCGACGACGGTCCCGACCGACCCGGACGCGCCGGTCGCGTGGGCCGAGCCGGACGAGGCCTACTCCCGGCTGCCCTCGGTCGGGCCGTACCCGGTCGAGATCGGCTCGGCGCTGATCACGATGGTCGAGCCGCGGCCCGGCCACGAGCGGGCCTACAACCGCTGGTACGAGGACGACCACTTCTACGGCGGCGCGATGGCGATGCCGTGGATGTTCACCGGCCGGCGCTGGGTGGCGCCCCGGGAGCTGCAGCTGCTGCGCCGCCCGCTCGACTCGGTGATCGCCCAGCCGGTGACCCTGGGCCCGTACATCGCGGTCTACTGGATCACGAAGGGCCGCCAGGAGGACCACATGCGCTGGACGGTGGCCACCAACCAGCGCCTGCTCCCGGACGGCCGGGTCTACCTGGACCGCGACCACGTCTTCACGGCGTTCCAGCGCTACCTCGGGGTCTCCTACCGGGACGCGCCGAGCCCCGACGGCCCCGCCCGCCCCCGCGACATCCACGCCCTCGACTACCCGTACCAGGGCCTGGTCGTGGAGGTCGTCGACGCCCCCGCCGAGGCGGCCGAGCCGGGCGGGGCGGGGGTGGCCGGCGTGCTCGACTGGCTGCGCGCCGAGCGGGCGCCGCGGGTGCTCGCGGTGCCGGGCGTCGCGATGGGCCTGTACTTCACCCCGCTGCCGCTGCCGGAGAACCGGATGTCCTATGTCAAGCAGGTCGAGGGGCTCGACCGGCGCGTGACCGTCCTGTGGTTCCTGGAGGCCGACCCGCGGTCGGTGTGGGAGGACGCGTTCGCCGGGGCGGCCGAGCAGGCCGCGGCGGGCGGCGCCGGCCGGCTCGAGCTGGTCGCGCCGTTCCTCCCGACCATCCCGGGCACCGACGCGTACGTCGACGAGCTGCGCTGAGCCGCCGAACCGCGCTGACCCGAGCCTGATCCTCGCTCGCCATCGCCGAGGCCCGCGCCCCAGGACCGCCTGGGCGCGGGCCTCGGCGATGGTCGTTCCTGGCGGGCGGACCGCTGGCCAGCGGCTTTACATACTTGCCCACCGTTGGCAAACCCATAGGGGTTGGCAGCTTTACAAACTTGGCCTTAACTGGAAGGCCCGTAGGTCTTGCGATCTGACGTCTCGTCAGGTCTCATGGCAGGAACGTGTTCTAGTGGCGGCCATGGGGAGGGCGGGAGCGCCGAACCGGCCGCCACGCGTACCGCGCACTGCCGGGCTGCTCCCGCCCCGTCGCCGCGTCCCCTCGTAGCCGCGCCAACCTCTCCGCCGCCGCACCCGGAGGTCCCCATGGCACCGCAGATCAGCCTCGACAGCATCGACGTCTACGACCCCGAGGTGTACGTAGCCGGCGTCCCGCACGAGCAGTTCGCCGTGCTGCGCGCCCAGTCGCCGGTGTTCCACCACCCGGACCACGAGCAGCCGCGGGGGTTCTGGACGGTGACCCGGCACGCGGACGTCACGTTCGTCTCCCGCAACCCGGAGATCTTCTCCTCGCACCGCCAGACCTGCTTCCTCAACGAGCAGACGCCGCAGTCGCTGGCCGAGCAGCAGCTGATGATGGTCAACATGGACCCGCCGGACCACACCCGGCTGCGCGGCCTGCTCAACCGCGGCTTCACGCCCCGCTCGGCCGCCCGGCTCGCTGGCAAGATCGAGGCCGCCTGTGACGTGATCGTGGACAAGGCGCTGGCCACCGGCTCCGGCGACTTCGTGACGATGTGCGCCGCCGAACTGCCGCTCGTCGTCATCGCCGAGCTCATGGGCGTCCCGCACGAGGACCGCTACAAGCTCTTCGAGTGGTCGAACCGGATGCTCGCGGCCGACGACCCCGACCTGTCACCGGCCCCCGACGAGGGGGTCGTCGCCGCGGCGGAGGCCTACGCGTACGCCAACGAGCTCGGCCGGACCAAGCGCGCCTGCCCGGTCGACGACATCGTCAGCAAACTGGTCACCCCGGACGAGAACGGCCTCGAGCTGACCGAGCTGGAGTTCGACCTGTTCTTCATCCTGCTCATCGTCGCGGGCAACGAGACAACCCGGAACGCCATCTCCGGGGGCATGCAGGCGCTGATCGACAACCCGGAGCAGTGGGAGCGGCTGCGCGCCGACCCCGCGAGGATGGCCCGCAGGGCGGCCGACGAGATGGTCCGCTGGGTCAGCCCGGTGATGGCCTTCCGGCGCACGGCCACCCGCGACGTGGAGCTCGGCGGCCAGCTCATCCGGGAGAACGACAAGGTCCTCATGTACTACACGTCGGCCAACTTCGACGACGAGGTGTTCGAGAACCCGCACGCGTTCGACATCGGCCGGGACCCGAACCCGCACGTCGGCTTCGGCGGCGGCGGCCCGCACTTCTGCCTGGGCCGCCACCTCGCCCTGCTGGAGATCGAGATCATGTACCGGGCGCTGGCCCGCCGGGTCGCCCAGGTCGTGCCCACCGCCGAGCCTCGCCGGCTGCGCTCGAACTTCATCAACGGCGTCAAGGAGATGCAGGTCCGCCTCGTTCCGGCCGACTGAGCGCCCCGCGACGCGACCCGTGGCGTGTGCGTGAACAAAGAACGAACAGCCGATCGCGTTCTGTGTCAACATCGCGACATGAGGTCGCTCGGCGAGGTGCTCGAGGCGATGGTCACCTGCGGGGAGCGGTGGCCGTCCGTCCACGCCGAACTGGTGCATCGCCACGATCCGGGCACCGCGGCGGACGCCCGCCGCTCGGTCTCACCCGACCTCGAGCTACCGGGCCCGGGGGACGGGTCGGGCGTCGGCGGGGCCTCGTCGCTTGTCTCCGCCGCCGCGTTCGTCCCCGCCCCGGCACCGCCGGCCCACGGCGAGGATGCCACTGATCCGGTGGTGCGCCGGGGCCGGCTGCTCGCCGCCGCCGGGATGCTGCGGGTCGAATGGCCCGACGAGGACGAGGTCACCGTGGTCGCCGGCGAGCACTGGCGCCGCCGGCGCGGCGAGGAGGTCAGTGGCACCGGCACCATCGGCGCGCCGCGGCCCCGCCCGGGGCAGCTGCGCCGGCCCGGCATCGCGGCCCGCGAGCAGCTGCTGGTCCGCCCCTGGCTGCTGCTGTCGTGGCTGCGTCCCCGGCTGGTCGCCCAGATCCACGTGGGCGGCCGGCCGTCGACCAGGCTTGCCGCCGTGCCGCGCGCGCACCCCCCGGCGCTCGCCGGCTTCGCCGAGGGCACGCAGCGGTTCGACCTCGTCGTCGACGACGAGACCGGCGTCGTCGTCGAGCTCACCGCCTTCTACGAGGGCCGGGTGCTCGAACGCGTCGCGCTGCGCCACGTGACCGTCGGCGACACCGCCGACCCGCGCCTGTTCGACCTGGCTTGTCTCGACCTCGGCCCGGTCGCGACCGGGCCGGCCCCCGCGCCGCCCGCCCCTCGGCCCGGTCCGCCGGCCCCGCCGGCGCGCCAGGCGGGCGCCCTCGCCGCCCGCCCCCACGCCGAGCTCGTCGG
>NZ_JADWYU010000288.1 GCF_016786325.1 Frankia nepalensis
GGATCGGGGCTACCCCGTGTAGGAAACGCGAGCACAGCGGATCATGGTGTGGGCCGCTGCCGGCAGGCTGGGTGGGGTCGGGTCTTGCTGTGCGGATCGGGGCTACCCCGTGTAGGAAACGCGAGCACAGCGGATCATGGTGTGGGCCGCTGCCGGCAGGCTGGGTGGGGTCGGGTCTTGCTGTGCGGATCGGGGCTACCCCGTGTAGGAAACGCGAGCACAGCGCAACGGAACCCAACAGCGAAACCCTAACCAGGAGGCATTTCGGCGAGGACGTCGGCGGTGGCGGACAGGCCGAGGCGGGTCGCGCCGGCCTGCACGAACGCGAGCGCCTGGGAGGTGGTGCGGATCCCGCCGGACGCCTTGATCCCCAAGCGGCCGCCGACGGCCGCGTGCATCGCCCGCACGGCCCGCAGGCTCGCGCCGCCGCCCGGGTGGAAGCCGGTGGAGGTCTTGACGAAGTCCGCGCCGCCGGCGAGCGCCGCCCGGCAGGCCGAGCGGATCGTCGCGTCGGGCAGCAGGGTCGTCTCCAGGATGACCTTGAGGATGACCGGCGCGGGCGCGGCCAGCCGCACGTCGTGGATCTCGGTCTCCATCGCGACCCAGTTCTCGTCGATCGCGTTCGCGATGTCGATCACCATGTCGATCTCGGTCGCGCCGTCCGCGACCGCTCGCCGGGTCTCCTCGACCTTGATCGCGGTCAGGTGGTTGCCGTGCGGGAAGCCGATCACCGAGGCCACCGCGTAGGCGGGCCGGGAGGTGTCGCCGGAGTTCCGCGCCTCCTGGCGGGCGCTGGCCGCGGCCAGGTACACGTGCGTCGGTGCCACGCAGACCGCGGCGACGCCGAACTTCGCGGCGTCCGCGCACAGTTTGAGGACGTCGTCCGCGGTCGCGTCGGGCTTCAGCAGGGTGTGGTCGATGATCGCCGCCAGTTCCGCCCGGTTCGTCGGCACGGGGGGCAGCGGCGGCGTTTCCGGAGCAGGCGGGAACGGCCCGCGCGGGCCGGTGGGGGCGGGCTGGTCCGGTTCCTGGGCCGTCGTCATGGCCCTCATCTTTATCCGAGGTCGCCCTTCCGACGAGGCCCCTGCCCGCCTTCGTTCCGACGCGCGGTGGTAGACGTGCTTGTCGGGCCCGCGGCGCGCGCGGCCGGGCGGCCGCGCGGCGGGCGCGGAACTGGAGCAGGGAGCGTTTCGTGCAGGTAGATGTCCTCGACCATCCGCTCGCGGCGGTGGCGCTCACGCTCCTGCGGGACGAGACGACCCCCAGGGTGAGTTTCCGTTCCGCGCTGCACGACCTGGCGACGATGCTGATCTACGAGGCCACCCGGGGGCTGCCGACCGTGGCCGTGCCGGTGACGACGCCGCTCGCCGAGACCACCGGCGCGCGGCTCGCGGCCGAGCCGGTCGTCGTCCCCGTCCTGCGCGCGGGGCTTGGCATGCTCCCGGCCGCGCACGCCCTCATCCCGGACGCGGTCAGCGCCTTCATCGGTCTCGCCCGTGACGAGGAGACGTTCCAGCCGACCGTCTACCTGGAGTCCGTGCCCGCCGACCTGTCCGAGCGCCCGGTGCTGCTGCTCGACCCGATGCTGGCCACCGGCGGGTCCGCGCTGCACGCGCTGCGGCTGCTCGCCGCTCGCGGCGCCAGCGGCGTCGTCGTCGTCTCGGTCGTCTCGGCGCCTGAGGGAATCGCCGCGCTGGAGGCCAGCGGCCTGGACATCCGTGTCGTCACCGCCACCGTCGACGAGGGCCTCAACGAGACCGCCTACATCGTCCCCGGCCTGGGTGACGCCGGCGACCGTCTCTTCGGCGCGGTCTGATCCGGCGTCACGGGGCTGGTGGCGTGGGGCTCGGCGGACGGCCCGCCGTCTGGCCGAGGGACCTGGCCCACCGGACGAGGCCCGCCAGCCGCTCGGCGGACCGGGCGCGGGCGCTCGCGAGATCGCCGTCCGCGCTGACCGGTTCGGTGGCTTCCAGGTAGATCTTGAGCTTGGGCTCGGTGCCGCTCGGGCGGACGACGGCGCGGGCGCCCCCGGCGAGGCTGAAGATCAGGACGTCGGAGCGCGGGAGCCGTTCGTCCGCGCCGGTCGGGGCGAGCAGGTCACGGACGGCGGCAACCGGCAGGCCGGCGATCTCGTCGGGCGGATCGGCGCGCAGGCGGCGCAGCAGGGCCGTGCTGGCGGCCAGGTCGTCGACCCGGAGGGATACCTGCTCGGTCGCCGCGACGCCGAGCTCGCGGGCGAGGTCGTCGAGGCGGTCGAGCAGGCCACGGCCACGGGCGGCCTCGGCGGCGGCGATGCGGGCGATGGCCACCGCCGCCGTGAGACCGTCCTTGTCCCGGACGAGGTCGGGCCGCGTGGCGTAGCCGAGGGCCTCCTCGTAGCCGAAGACGAGAGCCGGGTCGGCACGCATGATCCATTTGAAGCCGGTGAGCGTCTCCGAGCAGCCGACTCCCCGGCGGGCGGCGAGCGCGCGCAGCGCCGTGGAGCTGACGACGGTGGTGGCGACCGGGCCGGGCGCGCGGCGCAGCACCTCGTCGGCGAGCAGCAGGCCCAGCTCGTCGCCGGTGAGAACCCGGCGGCCGACGGCGACGGCGAGCCGGTCCGCGTCCGGGTCGTTGGCGAGGACGACGTCCGCGCCGATCGCCTCCCCCAGCGCCAGGACCCGGTCCATCGCGCCCGGCTCCTCGGGGTTCGGGAACGGCGCCGTCGGGAAGTCCGGGTCGGGCTCGGCCTGCTCGGCGACGGCGGCCGGCTCCGGCAGGCCGGCCGCGGCGAACACCCGCCGCAGCACCCCCAGCCCGACGCCGTGCAGCGGCGTGTAGGCGATCCGGAGACCGGCCGGGGCGGTGGCCGGCGCGAGCGTGGCCGCCGCCTCGGTGACGTAGGCGGCCACGACGTCGTCGCCGAGCCTGGTCCAGGTGTCGGCGAGCGGGATGGCCATGGGCGGTGGGGCGGCGGCGATCGCGGCCTCGATCTGCGCGTCGGCGGGCGCGACCAGCTGGGCGCCGCTGGCCGGGGCGCCGGCTGGTCCGCCGAGATAGACCTTGTAGCCGTTGTCGGTGGCCGGGTTGTGGCTGGCGGTCACCATCACGCCCGCGGCGGCGCCTAGCCTGCGGACGGCGAACGCCAACACGGGTGTTGGCAGCGGGCCGGGCAACACCAGCGCCCGCAGCCCCGCCCCCGCGAACACCCGCGCGCTGTCCAGCGCGAACGCGTCGCTGCGCCGCCGCGCGTCGAACCCGATGACCACGGCCGGCGGCCCGGTGCCCTCGCCGACGCGCGCCGTACCCCGCGCCCCGGCGGCGGTCAGCCAGGTGGCGAGGCCGGCGGCGGCCCGGCGGACCACGGCGTGGTTCATCCCGTTGGGGCCGGCCCGCAGCGGCCCGCGCAGCCCCGCGGTCCCGAACGTCAGGCAGCCGGTGAACCGGTCGGCGAGCTCCGCCTCGGCCGCGGCGTCCCCGGCGCGCGCGGCTCCCACGAGCGCCTCGATCTCGGCGCGGTCGGCGGGGTCGGGGTCCTGCGCGGCCCAGGACCGCGCCCGGGCGATGAGTTCCACGCCTGCCCATGCTGCCCGCCCACGTGCCGGCACGTCACCCGCCCGCGCGCCCTCGCCCGCGGGAGCCGGTCAGAGCCGGGAGACGACCTCGGCCAGCAGGGCGCCCATGCGGGTGGCGGCGGCCTCGCCGGCGGCGAGGCCCTCCAGGTGGTTCAGCGGCTCGCCGGTCATGCCGGCGGCCAGGTTGGTGACCAGCGAGATCGCGAGCACCTCGGCGCCGGCGTTGCGGGCGGCGATCGTCTCGTGCACCGTCGACATGCCGACCAGGTCGGCGCCGAGCACGCGCAGCATCCGGATCTCGGCCGGGGTCTCGAAGTGCGGGCCGGGCAGTGCCGCGTACACGCCCTCGGCCAGCGTCGGCTCGACCTCGCGGGCGAGCGCTCGCAGCCGCGGCGCGTAGGCGTCGGTGAGGTCGGTGAACGCCGGGCCGACGAGCGGCGAGCGCCCGGTCAGGTTCAGGTGGTCGGCCACGAGGACGGGCTGGCCGACGTACATGTCGGGGCGCAGCCCGCCGGCCGCGTTGGTCAGCACCACCGTCGAGACGCCCGCCGCGCAGGCCGTGCGCACCCCGTGGACGACGTGCGCCAGGTCGTGGCCCTCGTAGGCGTGCACCCGGCCGAGGAACAGCAGCAGCCGGCGGCCGTTCAGCTCGACGGAACGGACCGAGGCGCCGTGCCCCGGCACGGTCGTCTCCGGGAAGCCGCCGAGCTCGGCGAAGGACACCTCGGCGAGCACCCGGCCCCGGGCCGCGAGCGTCTCGGCGGCGGGCTTCCAGCCCGAGCCGAGCACGACGGCCACGTCATGCCGGTCCGCGCCGGTGGCGGCGGTGAGCCGGGCGGCGGAGGCGGCGGCGTCCGGCCTGGCCGGAGACGGCGCTGGGATCTCCTGGCGCGCGCCGTCAGGGGCTCCGCGGTCGGCGTCGTCGGCAAGCTGCGTCACGGGCCGACTGTACGGCGTGCCCGGCACGCGCCCGGCACGCCCCGCGCCGCCGATCGCGCCGCCGTCGGCCGACGTCCGCGACTGGTTCGTGCCGCGCCGGCCGCTCCGCCGGCGAAAGCGGAAACGGGAGGCGGGGGGCGCCCCCGGGGGGGCGGCCCCCCCCCCCCCCCCCCCCCCCCCCCCGG
>NZ_JADWYU010000289.1 GCF_016786325.1 Frankia nepalensis
GCGTCGGCAGCTGCAGATGTGTATAAGAGACCCCCCGTCGGGAGGCCCCCGCGGCGGCCCCCCTACGAGCGAAGCGAAGTAGGGGGGCCGCAGCGGAGGTCGCCGGAGCGCACGTTCGCGGAGGAGGACGGCGCGCGGAGGTCCCTTGGGAGCGCAGCGAGCAAGGGGCCGGAGCGCGCCGCCCGGACGGAGCGAACCAGGAGATTCAGCCTGCCCGGGCGGCGCGGTTGACGGCGCTCACGACGGCGCGCAGGGAAGCGGTGACGATGTTCGGGTCGACGCCGACGCCCCAGAACACCTTGCCGCCGAGGGCGTCCTCGACCTGTACTTCCAGGTAGGCGGCTGCCTTGGCGTCGGCGCCGCCGCCGATGGCGTGCTCGTTGTAGTCGTGCACCCTGACGGTGACGCCGACGCTCGCCAGCGCGTTGACGAACGCGTCGATCGGGCCGTTGCCGGTGCCGTTGATCACCTGTTCGGCGCCGTCACGGCGGACGGCGACGCGCACCTCGTCGCGGGCGCCGTCGCCGGCGCTCGCGGTGAACCGGACCACCTCGAGCGCGGCCGGGCCCGCGGTCGAGTCCAGGAAGTACTCCTGGCGGAACATGTCCCACAGCTCGCCGGCGGTCACCTCGCCGCCCTCGCCGTCGGTGTGCCGCTGCACGACCTGGGAGAACTCGATCTGCAGCCGGCGCGGCAGGTCCAGCCCGTGCTCGGACTTCAGCAGATAGGCGACGCCGCCCTTGCCGGACTGGCTGTTGACCCGGATGACGGCCTCGTAGGTGCGGCCGACGTCCTTCGGGTCGATCGGCAGGTACGGAACCTCCCAGACCCGTTGACCGGTCCGCTCCAGCGCCTCGAAGCCCTTCTTGATGGCGTCCTGGTGGGAGCCGGAGAAGGCCGTGTAGACGAGGTCGCCGCCGTAGGGATGGCGTGGGTGTACCGGCAGCTGGTTGCAGTACTCGACAGTCCGGCGGATCTCGTCGATGTCCGAGAAGTCGATCATTGGGTCGATGCCCTGCGAGAACAGGTTCATTCCCAGGGTCACCAGGCAGACGTTGCCCGTGCGCTCGCCGTTGCCGAACAGGCAGCCCTCGACCCGGTCGGCGCCGGCCATGACGCCCAGCTCGGCGGCGGCGACCGCGCAGCCGCGGTCGTTGTGCGGGTGCAGCGAGAGCACGACCGCGTCGCGCCGGGTCAGGCTTCGGCTCATCCACTCGATCTGGTCGGCGTAGACGTTGGGCGTCGACATCTCGACGGTGGCCGGCAGGTTCAGCACGACGGGGCGGTCGGGCGTCGGCTCCCAGACGTCCATCACCGCCTCGCAGACCTCGACCGCGTACTCCAGCTCGGTCCCGGTGAACGACTCGGGGCTGTACTGCCAGCGCAGGTCGGTGCGGTCGTCCAGCAGCTTCTCGGCGTACTGGACGGTCCAGCGGGCGCCCTGGACGGCGATCTCGGTGATGCCGGCGCGGTCCAGGCCGAACACGACCCGCCGCTGCAGGGTCGAGGTCGAGTTGTACAGGTGCAGCAGCGCCTTGCGGGAGCCGACCAACGACTGCACGGTCCGCTCGATCAGCTCCTCGCGGGCCTGGGTCAGGACCTGGATGGTGACGTCGTCCGGGATCCGGTCGCCCTCGATCAGCTGCCGGATGAAGTCGAAGTCGGTCTGGCTCGCCGCCGGGAACCCGACCTCGATCTCCTTGTAGCCCATCCGTACCAGCAGCTCGAACATCTTCAGCTTGCGGTCGGGCGTCATCGGATCGACCAACGCCTGGTTGCCGTCACGCAGGTCGACACTGCACCACAGCGGGGCCTTGGTGATCTGGGCGGCGGGCCAGGTCCGGTCCGGCAGCGCTACCGGCTGGAACGGCCGGTACTTGTCGATGGGCATGCCGGAGGGAACCTGCGGGTTGTTGATCACTGCATCTGCTTCCTGTAGAGGCCCTCAGCTCCGAAGGCCACCGGGCGCTGACGCGTCGAAAACTCCGCGACGGGGAAGCCAGCCGGAAAGTCAGGCCCCGCCGCGGCGGCTAAGGAGCAGGCCGCTACGCCGTAGCCGCGGAAGCGGCGACGGCTGCGCTCCAGGAAGCGAGGCTCCAAGAAGCGAGGCAGCAGGAAGCGAGGCACACATGGCGGCAACAGCCTACCCCAGTCCCCGGCCTTGCCTAGTCCCCCGCCTGGTCCCTCATCTGGTCCACGCGATCCCCGGCCGGGGCCCGGGTGTGGTCCCCGTCGCAGTGAGCCACGCCAGGACCATGGCCCGCTTGACGTGAGGGGCAGTCGTCGGCCAAGGTAGGCGGGTGCTTCTGAGCCTTCTTGTACGTGGAGAGCGTGCGTAGTCGACAGTCCCGGGTCCGGGACCGACTCGTGCGCAGCCCCTCAGTGCCCCCGGCACGAGGGGCTTTTTAGTGCCCAGGACCAAGCCGGCCCCGCCAGGAGCGGGCACCCTGGCTCGGTAACCCTGGCTCGGTAACACAGCCATGACCACGTATACGGCAGGCCAGCAGCCGAACCCGCCAGATCAGCGACAGGGTTCCTGCCAGATCAGCGAAGCTGATCCGGCAGGCCAGCGAACTGGCGGGGCCCGGTGCCCAGGCCGCGGCGCCAGCCCCACCCCGGCCAACGTCAAGGAAGACGACAGATGACTAGAGAGATCACTGGAGCCCAGTCGCTCGTTCATTCCCTGGAAGCGGTCGGGGCCGACGTTGTCTTTGGCATCCCGGGCGGCGCGATCCTGCCCGCCTACGACCCGCTGTTCGACTCGACGCGGGTCAGGCACATCCTCGTCCGTCACGAGCAGGGAGCCGGGCACGCGGCGGAGGGATACGCCCAGGCGACGGGCAGGGTCGGCGTCTGCATGGCCACCTCGGGCCCCGGAGCGACGAACCTGGTGACCCCGATCGCCGACGCCTACATGGACTCGGTGCCGATGGTCGCCATCACCGGGCAGGTCGCCCGGCCCGCGATCGGGACGGACGCCTTCCAGGAGGCGGACATCTGCGGCATCACGATGCCGATCACCAAGCACAACTTCCTGGTTCAGTCGGCGGACGACATCCCGCGCACGATCGCCGAGGCGTTCCACCTGGCCGCCACCGGCCGGCCCGGCCCGGTGCTCGTCGACCTGCCCAAGGACGTGCTGCAGTCGCTGACCAGCGTGCTGCCGCACGAGGCCTGGCCGCCGGCGCTCGAGCTGCCCGGCTACCGGCCGGTCACCCGCCCGCACGCCAAGCAGGTGCGCGAGGCGGCCAAGATGATCAGCTCCTCCCGCCGGCCGGTGCTCTACGTCGGTGGCGGCGTGCTCAAGTCCCGCGCCACCGCCGAACTGCGCATCCTGGCCGAGCTGACCGGCATCCCGGTCGTGACCACGCTGATGGCGCGGGGCGCGTTCCCCGACTCCCACCACCTGCACCTCGGCATGCCCGGCATGCACGGCTCGGTCGCCGCCGTCACCTCGCTGCAGAAGGCCGACCTGCTGATCGCGCTGGGCACCCGGTTCGACGACCGGGTCACCGGGAAGCTGTCGACCTTCGCGCCGCACGCGCAGATCATCCACGCCGACATCGACCCGGCCGAGATCGGCAAGAACCGGGCGGCCGACGTGCCGATCGTCGGCGACTGCCGCGAGGTCATCGCCGACCTGATCGCCGCGCTGCAGGCCGAGCAGCGCCCCGACCTGGCCGCCTGGTGGGACCAGCTGAACAGGTGGCGGAGCACCTACCCGCTCGGCTACACCGAGCCGGCGGACGGCTCGCTCGCGCCGCAGCACGTCATCGAGCGGATCGGGAAGATCACCGGGCCGGGCACCGTGTTCACGGCGGGCGTCGGCCAGCACCAGATGTGGGCCGCGCAGTTCATCTCCTACGAGGAGCCGTACACCTTCCTGAACTCCGGCGGCGCCGGGACCATGGGCTACGCGGTGCCCGCCGCGATGGGCGCCAAGGTCGGCCGGCCGGAGGCGACCGTGTGGGCGATCGACGGCGACGGCTGCTTCCAGATGACCAACCAGGAGCTGGCGACCTGCGCCCTGGAGGGCATCCCGATCAAGGTCGCGGTCATCAACAACGGCGCGCTCGGCATGGTCCGCCAGTGGCAGACGCTGTTCTACGACGAGCGCTACTCGAACACCGACCTCGGCACCCACCCGGCCAGCTCGCGCACCGGCGTGAAGCGGGTCCCGGACTTCGTCCGGCTCGCCGAGGCGCTCGGCTGCGTCGGGCTGCGTTGCGAGACGGCCGCGGACGTCGACAGCACGATCGAGAAGGCGATGGCGATCGACGACGCCCCGGTCGTGATCGACTTCGTCGTCCACCCGGACGCGATGGTGTGGCCGATGGTCGCCGCCGGCTCCAGCAACGACGACATCAGGGTCGCCCGCGACCTGGCCCCCGACTTCGACTACTCGGGCGACGCCGAGGTCAATCTCTGATGCTGGTTCGTTCTGTTTCTCTGGTTCGCTCCGTCCGGGCGCGGCGCTCCGGCCCCTTGCTCGCTGCGCTCCCAAGGGACCTCCGCGCCGCGTCCT
>NZ_JADWYU010000290.1 GCF_016786325.1 Frankia nepalensis
GGGTCGCCCGGCACCGGGCCGTTGCGCCCGCGAACCGCCGCTCGAGGCCTCGGGCACGGTGGCCAGGGGCAAAGCGCGGGTGGCGGAGGGCACGACGAGAGTAGTGTTGTGCCGGTCGAACAGGAGGTGGGCTGGTGACCGTCGAGCCGGCCGCGTCACAGTCGCGCCCAGGCAGGACCCCCCGCCTCCCCCGCACCGCCCGCCGCTTCCAGCTGCTCGGCGCGGCGCGCGAGGTCTTCGTCGCGCAGGGCTACCACGCCGCGGCCATGGACGAGATCGCCGAGCGGGCCGGCGTCAGCAAGCCGGTGCTTTACCAGCACTTCCCGGGCAAGCTCGACCTCTACCTCGCCCTGCTCGACGAGCACTCGGCGAAGATGGTCACCGGCGTCCGTGAGGCGCTCGACTCGACGACCGACAACCGGCTGCGGGTCGAGCGCTCGGTCCGGGCCTACTTCGACTTCGTCAACGACCCCAGCGGCGCCCACCAGCTCGTGCTGGAGTCCGACCTGCGCAGCGAGCCAGCGGTCCGCCAGCGGGTGGAGGACGCCTTCGCCCAGTGCGTGCGGGCGATCGCCGCCACGATCGTCGCCGACACGGGCCTTCCCCAGGACGAGGCCGACCTGCTCGCCGTCGGCCTGGTAGGTGTCGCCGAGACCTGCTCGCGCTGGTGGCTCGTGCGCGGCGGCGCGGTGTCGGCCGAACGGGCCGTCGAGACGATGGTGGAGCTCGCCTGGCATGGGATCGGTGGCTATCCCCGCAGCGCGAACGCCTTGGACGGCTCATCCGGCGATCCGCCGGCCTGGACGTCCCAGCAGACCTCCCCGATCGGCTTGCAGACCTCCCCGATCGGCTCCGCCGATCAGGGAGTGGCCCCGGGGGACTCCGGCGGCGGCTCGTCCGTCGACACGAGCTGACACGGCCGACTCCCCAGAAGCGCGGCCAACCCGCAGAAGGCAGACCTAACGCCCGGGGGGCGCTGTGCCGGCAGCGAACACGGCGGCCCAGCACGGACCTGGCGGCGGGCGAGGTCATAGTGTGTCCTGTAATCGTCCGGCGGCTGTGCGCGCCCGCCGGCCAGTCGCACCCGGGGGCACCTCCCACGGCCCGGGAACGCGGCACCGGAGCCTCGGCCCCGGTGAGGATCACAAGGCGCCGGTGAGAACCACGACACGAAGGCGAGGTCATCCGGGTGGAGGTCAAGATCGGCGTGCAGAACGTCGGCAGGGAGCTGGTGCTCGAGAGCGCTCAGACTCCGGACCAGGTCGCCGAGGCGGTCGCCGCGGCCGTCGCCGCGGACGGCGGGCTGCTCTCCCTGGTGGACGAGAAGGGCCGCCGCGTGGTGATCCCCGCCTCGAAGCTGGCCTACGTGGAGATCGCGGAGGCGGAGTCCCGCCGGGTCGGTTTCGGCGCGGTCTAAGCCACGGGGCCCGCTCGGGCCCGAACGCGCCGTGCGCGGGCGCGCGGGTCAGGCTGACAGCCCCAGCGCGGCCATCCGTTCGGAGTGGGCCTTCATGATCCCGTCGAAGATGGCTGCCACCGTTTTCAGGTCTCCGACGCCGACGAGCAGGCCGGTGAGCGCGTCACGCTCGACCGCGACCTGTTGCGCCTGGTTGAGCGCCTCGCCGACGAGCCGGCGTGCCCAGAGCGCGAGCCGGCCGGCAACGACCGGATTGGCGGCGATCGCCGCCCGAACCCGGTCTACGACGAACGCGGCGTGCCCGGTGTCCGCCAGCACGTCGAGGACGAGCGCCCGCGCGTCGTCGTCGAGCCGGTGCGCGATCGCGCGGTAGAAGTCGGCGGCGATGCTGTCGCCGACGTAGGCCTTGACCAGGCTCTCGAGCCAGTCCGCCGGAGCGGTGAGCGCGTGGAAGTCGGTCAGCGGGCCGATGAAGGGCGCCATCGCGACCTCGGGCTGGACGCCACGACCGACCAGCGCTCGGCTGATCGCCTCGAAGTGCGCGAACTCCGCCGCCGCCATCGCCGCCAGCGCGATCTTGTCAGCCAGCGTCGGCGCCATCCGCGCATCGGTCGCCAACCGCTCGAACGCGGTCAGCTCGCCGTAGGCGATCAGCCCGAAAAGATCGACGACGGCCTGGTCAGCCACCGCCCGATCGGCGACCGCCCCCGGCGGGGCGTCCTGGCCGACGGCCTGGGCGGGCGCCGCCGTGGCCGAGGACGCCTGGGCGACTGTGCTGTCCGTCACGTTACTCATCTCTCAGGGCTGTCGGTCCGGCGGCTGGCGCCGGAGGCGCGAGGGACTGGCGCCATTCGTTTCGTCCACGACCGTCGCGGGAACACGACCGGGCCGGTCCGCTCCGGTCGCGGACTGTGCAACGTCTGACAGGCCACGATCGTCGCGGAGCGCGCCCGCGGAGCGGTCACACACGTTATCCTTGCTGTAGCCGCTGGTCATCACAGACCGGCTGGCCGCCGAAGGCATACGCGTCGCCCCGTTCCGGACCGCCGGGCCGAGCAGCTGCGATGAAGCCGCTGGTCCGAGCCACTCGATCGGGCCGCTGGCGCGGCCCGGCACGTAGCGAGCGGCGCCTCAATGTCGGACACCGCTCAGGAGCAGACCAGGAGCGACCCGCTGTCCGTCACAGCCACACCCCTGACCACTACCGACACGACCACAATCGCCGAGCAGGCGGACCCCACCGAGCAGGCAAAGCTCACCTTCGCCGACCTGGGAGTCCGCGCGGAGACGGTGGAGGCGCTCGCCGCCGCGGGCATCATCCACCCCTTCGCGATCCAGGAGCTGACGCTCCCGCTGGCGCTCGCCGGCACCGACATCATCGGCCAGGCCCGCACCGGCACCGGAAAGACCCTGGGCTTCGGCATCCCCCTCGTCCAGAAGGTCCTCGGCCCGGCCGAGGGCGCCGACGGCCGCCCGCAGGCGCTCGTCGTGGTGCCCACCCGCGAGCTGTGCGTCCAGGTCACCGCCGACCTCAACCGGGCCGGCGCCGGCCGGGCGATCCGGCTGCTGTCGGTGTACGGCGGCCGGGCCTACGAACCGCAGATCTCGGCGCTGCGCGCGGGCGTCGACATCGTCGTCGGCACCCCGGGGCGGCTGCTCGACCTGGCCCGCCAGCACGCCCTCGACCTGGGCGCGGTCGCGACCCTGGTGCTCGACGAGGCCGACGAGATGCTCGACCTCGGCTTCCTGCCGGACGTGGAGCGCATCGTCGCGCTGCTGCCGCCTGGGCGCCAGACCATGCTGTTCTCGGCGACCATGCCGGGTCCGGTCATCGCGCTCGCCCGCCGCTTCATGATCCGTCCGGTGCACGTCACCGCCGAGCAGCCCGACGAGGGCCGCACGGTCCCGACCACCAGCCAGCACGTCTTCCGCGCGCACGCGCTGGACAAGATGGAGGTGCTGGCCAGGGTCCTGCAGGCCGGCGGCCGCGGGCTGTCGATGGTGTTCGTCCGGACCAGGCGCACCGCTGACAAGGTGGCCGAGGACCTGTCCCGGCGCGGCTTCGCCGCCGCGGCCGTGCACGGCGACCTCGGGCAGGGCCAGCGTGAGCAGGCACTGCGGGCGTTCCGGTCCGGCAAGGTCGACGTGCTGGTGGCGACCGACGTCGCCGCCCGCGGCATCGACGTCGGCGGCGTCACCCATGTCGTGAACTACCAGTGCCCCGAGGACGAGAGTGTCTACCTGCACCGGATCGGCCGCACCGGCCGCGCCGGCGGCAGCGGCGTCGCGGTCACGTTCGTCGACTGGGACGACCTGGCGCGCTGGCAGCTGGTGAACAAGGCGCTCGCGCTGCCGTTCGACGAGCCGCTGGAGACGTACTCCACGTCGCCGCACCTGTTCGAGCAGCTCGAGATCCCGACCGAGGCGACCGGCGTGCTGCCGCGCGCGGCGCGCACCCGCGCGGGGCTGGCCGCCGAGGAGATCGAGGACCTGGGCGGCGGCCGCCGCGGCCGCCGCCCCGGCCGGGCAGCCGAGACGCGCGACAACGACCGTGAGACGGCCCGCCAGGCCGCCGCCACTCGCACCAGGACCCGTCGGCGCACCCGCGGCGCGGGCGCGGCGGCGGCCGCCGCCGCCGGCACCGCCGAGGACGGCGAGACGGCCGAGGTCACGGCCGGCGACGCGAGCGAGGTCACCGAGCTGGTCACCGTGACCGACGCCGCCGCGGCCGGCACCGCCGAGACGGACGCCGCCGTGACGGACGCCGAGGTCACGGAGCTGACGGCGGCCGGCGTGGACGCCGTCGAGCAGGACGGCGAGGTCTCCTCCCCCGCCCGACGCCGCCGGCGCCGGCGCGGCGGCCGGGGCGGCTCCCGGTCGGTCTCCGGGGCCGAGACGCTCGACGGCCTCGCCGACTCCGGCGACGCCTCCGCGGAACGCGCCGAGTCCGCCTGACCGCGTCCCGGGCGGTCGCGCCGCTTTCGGCGCGGCTCCCGGCCCGGGCGCCTCGGGAATGATGTGGCCGATGGCCGCCCCCCGGCCCGGGGGCGCGGGGGGGCCCCGGCCGGTGGGCCGCGGCGGCCCCCGCCG
>NZ_JADWYU010000291.1 GCF_016786325.1 Frankia nepalensis
CCACGGCCGCCGGGCCGGCCGTGGTGCCCGCCGGGCCCATGGCGAACGACGTGTCGGCCAGTGCGGCGGCGAGTGGGTCGACGGCAAGGACGTCCTCGATGGCGGCCTTGGTCGACCCGGCGCCCGCGTCGTCGTCAGCCAGCTCCAGGAGCTCGACGGCGTCGTCGGCCAGCTCGTCGCGCGTCAGGTCGACGTATGTCCGTTCCTCGTAGGTCAGGTCGACGAGGGCGGCTACGGCCGCCTCCGCCGCGGGAGTCGCGGCGGCCTCGCCTGGCAGGCGCCTCGTGGCGTCGCCGGCCGGGCGCCTGGTCGCGTCGCCGGCCGGGCGCCTGGTGGCCTCGCCGGGCAGGCGCCCGGTGGCCGTCCCGGACACCGCCGGCGGCGGGTCCTCGGGCATGGTCCCGGTGGCCGGGATGGTGCCAGGGCTCGCGGCCTGGCGCGCGTCGTCGGCGTCGCGGGAGCCGGCGTCCGCCAGGGGAGCCTCGCTCGCCGGAACCGCCGCGGCCCGTCGCTGGGCCGGCATCCAGGCCGCGGACCGCGGTGGCAGCAGGCCACCGACCGCCGCGACCGCGATGAACATGAGCACGATCGTCGATCCCGCGGCGGTGACGAGGCCGAGGGCGAACGGGTCGAGCTCGGGTGCCCAGGCCGGGCCGGAGACGGGGCTGCGCCGGGAGGCGGCGAGCGCCGTGTAGTACCCGCCGCGCAGGGCGGCGCCCAGCAGCAGGGCGGCGACGACGGCCTTCCGTAGATCTCCCGGGGTCCCCGTCGGATCGCCGACCCGCCGGATGGCCTCCGCCGATCCGGCGGGGGCCCTGCCGCTGGTCCGGCGGGCTCCCTGGCGGCCGCGCAGGTGGAACGCGACCCAGCAGAAGACGGTGGCGGTCCCCACGTTCATCACGATCGACAGCGCCACCAGGAGGAAGTCGTAGTCGAGCGCCTCACTGGCGCCGAGCGCCGCGATCGTCAGGAATGACGCCACGGACCAGCCGGTCCCGCTGATCACACCGCCGAGAAGCAACCGCCGGGAGTTCGCGGGATCGGCGGCCACGATGCTCAGTCCGATCCCGGTCACCAGTGGGACGAGGAGCGCGCTCAGGATGACCAGCCGCGGGTCGAACAGCGCGGTGTCGCGGTCGGCGCACGACACGCTGCCCGCCAGTTGCGCGGACCAGACGCCGGCGCCGATCGCGATCGCGGCTGCCGTGATCCAGACGGCGCCGCGCACGCGCCGTGTCAGGCGAGTGCGCGGGGGGCACAGGATCCGCGCCGCGCTGACGAGGGCCGCGAGCATGGCGAACGCCGCCAGCAGGTAGGAGACCGCGATGCTCGGACCGCAGGGCGAGGTGATCTCGTCCGCCACGGCCGGCTCGGCGGCCATCGAGGTCAGCTGCGCTAGCGGGCCGGTGGCGGTCATGATCATAATGTTGTCCTTGCCACGTGACGTCGGTGTCACTATGTGTCCTATCCCGTCTGCGGCCGGGCGAGGACCTAAGGACCACCGGAAGGCACGTACTTACGTCTCGGCGCGCGTGTGCGCGTACATCGCGCGTGAATGCGCGATTGAGGTCGGATATGCCCCAAGATTTTCCGGTTTGGGTCGACGTGGCCCCCTGATGATCGTGAGCCGGGGAACTCGGGCGGATGGCCCGAATTCGGGCAACGGCCCGGTCAGGGGTCCGCTCACCTGCTACTTTCCGTCGCTGGGCGTGGCCTCGACCGTCGTCCGGCCGATCGCGAGGGCGCCGGCGCGGCGACACTCGCGCCGAGCGGCGGCACCGCCAGGTGACGGTCGGTGCCAGCACCTTGCGGCAGGGAGGAGGAGCGGGCGTGATCGTATGCGGTCTGCTACGGCTGGATGGCGCCGACGTTCGCCGGTCCACCCTCACCGCGATGCTCGCCTCGTCCTCGCTCGGCCTGCCGGCGGTCCGCGGGGTCCATCTCGACGGGCCGTTCGGCGTCGTCACCGCCGCCGACGCCGCGGGCGACCCGATTCCACCGATCGTGGTCGACGACCAGGGGCTGGTGGCCGTGGTCATCACGGCTCCCCGCCTGGCGCGCGGGCCGCTGCGCCTCGCCGGCCGGCCCGCCGGCCCGGCCGGGCCAGCGCCGGCATCGGCCGGGGGCGTCGACCACGACCACGCGGGCGGCGTCGAGCCGGGCGGCCGCGCCGACGGCTACCCGGCTGACGGCGGCGGCATGGCTGACGGCGGCGGCATGGCCGACGGTGACGGCGTGGCTGACGGCGGCGGCGTGGCCGACGGCGGCCGGGACGGCTGCACCGTGGCGTGCCGGGTGGCCGCCGCGTACCGCGAGGTGGGGGAGCGGTGCCTGCGCGGGCTCGCTCCCGACAAGCTCGTCGTGGTCTGGGACCCGGCCGCGCGACGGATGTTGATCGCCCGGACCGGTCGGCGCGCCGCCGACCTGCTGACCTGGTCGGACGGGCGGCACGTCGCGTTCGGCACCGAGCAGACGCAGTTGCTCGCCGCCGCCCGCGCGCCGTGGCTGGGCATTCTCCCGAGCCCGGCGGAGCGGGGGCCGCGGCTGGTCGGCGCCCATGGGGCGGGCTCGTGGGCGGCCGAGCCGGAGCCGCGCGACCCGCGGGTGCCGCCCCGCCCCCGCCGGCTTGGCCGGGTGCGTCAGCTCGCGCCGGGCGAGGGGATCTCGGTCGCCCTCACCCGCCGCCCGCCGCGCCCCCGGTCACCGGTGCTGCGGCTGGTGCCACGCCCGGCGGACCAGCTGACGCCGGACGTGGCCCGCGGCGACTGACCGCGGCGCCGGTTCGCCCGCCGAACGGCCGGCGGTCCGGCGCGGGGGAGACGGACCGTCCAGGCGCGGCCTGTCAGCTCGCCGGCGCGCTGGCCTCGGCGCTGGCGCGTACCTCGCGGGTCACCGAGCGCTCGGCGATGAACGAGACGAACGGCACGGTGCCCGCCAGCATCACCAGGATCATCCGCCGTCCCGGGATGCGCGCCTTCGTCGCCAGGTCGAAGGTGGCGAGCAGGTACACGATGTACAGCACGCCGTGGATCGGCCCGATGGCCCGGACCAGCTGGGGAGTGTCCGCGGCGTACTTCAGCGGCATCGCGACGAGCACCAGCGTGATGAGCACCACGCCCACGACGTAGGCGAGGACCCGGTAGCGCCCCAGCGCCTTGGCGATCGCGGCCGGTGTGACCGGCCGAGTGGCGGAGCCGACGCGGGCGGCCGGCTGGGAGGTCCGCGCCGGTCGCGGCTCGTCGGAAGCGGGGGGCGCCGTCGTGACGGTGGCCGGCTCCCTGCTCGGTGAGGTCATCGGTTGATCTCCGGCATCGTCGTCGGGGCGGTCTGGAGGTCGGGCACGCCGGGGAGTGGGCGGTTCATGGAGCGTCAGGCCGTGTCCCGCGCGCGCAGCTCGGCGAGGTAGCGGTTGTAGGCGTCCAGCTCCGCGTCGTCGGGATCCTCGTCGTCGGGGGGTGAAACGGCCAAGGTCGCCGGGACCGCGCTCCTGAGGAGCGCCTCGGTCGAGAGGGCTCCCGCGTCATCATTCGCGCCGATGTCCGCGGCTCCCGCCGACTGAGGCGTGCTGGGGCGGATCTCCTCGATGATCATCTTGGCCCAGAGGTACAGCACGAACGCGGTGAAGATCCACCATTCGATGCCGTAGAAGAGGTTCTGCAGGGTGCCATGGCTCGACTCGCCCTTCGACCACTGCCAGCGGCCCATGTACATGAAGAAAACGATCAGGCCTGCCGCGAGCAGATGGCGAAGTAGCCAGGACGGTGAGAACAGCACCCTGCGCACGACTGAGACGCTACCTCCGCGCTGAGCGCCGTAGGTGCGGTGGTCGTCACCCGCCATCGCCCGCCGGCCGCGGAACTCGTCGGACCCGCCCGCCGCCCGTCCTAAAAAATCTTGTAAATCACGGCAACGCGGTTGCCGCGTCGCGTGACTTACAGGGTGAATGCCGACCGGAGTTCGCGCCAGGAGCCCCGGACCGGTGTTCTGGCCCGCCCGTTCCCCCGCTTACCCCCCCCAGCCGGGCGGGCGGGCCACCCAAGCCAGACGTCGCCGAACAGGGCGGCCGGAACGTCCGTTGGCAGGGCGGACTTTCCATCCCTACCTCTGCCGTCCGGCCCCCGATCCCGCCCGGGCGGCAGAGGTGCGACCGGGGCGGGGCGACACGCGAGGACTCGCGGCTCGCGTGCCGCCCCGCGCCCAACGTGGCCCGGCGGCCGTCATCCCGCCGGCGGTCATCCCATGGGCGGTCTCTCGCCGATATCGCTCAGCCCGGAACGAACCGGGTGTCCCGCGCCCGTCACGAACCGCGCCGGTTCGTGAC
>NZ_JADWYU010000292.1 GCF_016786325.1 Frankia nepalensis
GTGCGCCACGCGCTGCGCCCGTCGTCCTTCTCGCTGATCACCCTGATCGGGATCAACCTCGGCCGGCTGATCGGCGGCACGGTCATCGTGGAGCAGTTGTTCTCGCTGCCGGGCCTCGGTCAGCTGGTCGTCAGCTCGATCACCAGCCGGGACCTGATCACGGTCCAGGGTGTCGTGGTGTTCGTGGCGGTGGTCTACGTGGCGCTGAACATGCTCGTGGACGTCAGCTACAACTGGCTCGACCCGCGGGTCCGCAAGGTGGGAGCGTGAGATGACCCGCCCAGACACCGCGGCCACGGCCGTGGCCGAGCAGAAGATCCCCGCCCCGGCGGCTGTCCTTTTGGGTGCGCCGCTCGTGCCCAGGGTGCGCAGGCCGCGCTCGTTGCTGGTCTACCTGTCCTATGGCTGGCTGGTGCTGGTGATCGGGCTTGCCATGCTGGCCAACGTGCTGCCGGTCCCGTCCTACACGATCCCGGTCGGCGACCCGCGCCAGGGACCGGGCGGCGGGTTCGATCTGTTGCTCGGGACCGACTCGCAGGGCCGGCCGATGATCGCCCGGGCTGTCTACGGCGCGCAGGTCTCGCTGCTCGTCGGCACGATCGGCGGCCTGCTCGGCGCCGTCATCGGCGCGCTGCTGGGTCTGCTCGCCGGCTACCTCGGCGGGTGGGTCGACTGGATCGTGCGGCTGCTCGCCGACGCGCTGCTGGCCTTCCCGCCGCTGCTGTTGCTGCTCGCGATCTCCTCGATCCTGACGCCGAGCATCACGACGCTGACGGCCGGACTGACACTGCTGATCATCCCGACGTTCACCCGGATCGCCCGCGCCAACACGCTGGCCTGGGCGTCGCGCGACTTCATCACGGCCGCCCGGAACATGGGCGCCTCCCGCCGGCGGATCCTGATCCGGGAGATCCTGCCCAACCTCCTGCCGTCACTGGCGGCCTACCTACCGATCGTGATCTCCGCCCTGATCGTGGCGGAAGGTTCACTCAGCTTCCTGGGCCAGGGAATCCCACCGCCGCGGCCGAGCTGGGGCGGCATGATTTCCGAGGGCAAGGACTACCTCGTCGACGCGCCGCACATGGTGCTCGTGCCGGCGCTGATCATTTTCTTCACCGTGTTCGCGCTCAACCAGGTCGGTGACCATCTCCGCCAGCGATTCGACCGCACCCTGCATGATTGAGCGTCTTTCGCCGTGGCCTTCGACCACCCGTGTTGCCGGCCATGTTGCGTGAGATGGGGAAAGCTCAACGGAAACACATTTCCGTGGGCCTGCCGCAAGACACTCCCGCGGCTCGCCGGCGGTCTCCGTGAAGTCACGCGGACGGCGCCGGCGGCGGGCGGTGGGAATGGTGAACTCAGCTGTATAGGTCCAATCCTGCCCGGATGCGCCCTGCCCTGTCATTGTCCGGAAAGGCCAGATGGGTCTCGATCGTCCCATTTATCGACGAGAGGTAAGAAAGTGCACAGGAGACGTTTACTTGCGACCGCGGTCGCGGGAGTAACGGCCGTCGTCCTCGCCGCCTGCGGCGGCGGGGGCGACAGCGGCACGTCCGGCGGGGCGTCCGGCGGGGCGTCCGGCGGGGCGTCCGAGGCGCCGGTCGCCGGTGGCCACGCCACGATCCTCACGATGGCCGAGCCGAACAGCCTCGACCCGGCGAAACTGAGCAACGCATACGCGATCACCGCGGCCGTCGGGAACGCCCTGTACGGCCACCTGGTGACCACCAGCGAGTCCGGCGAGGTCGTGCCGTCGATGGCCGAGTTCACGACCGCCGACGGCGGCGCGACCTTCACCCTGAAGCTCAAGCCGGGCCTGGCCTTCTCCGACGGCACCCCGCTCGACGCCGCCGCGGTCAAGTTCAACTGGGACCGGCTCAAGGAGCCGGAGACGGCCTCGCCCAACCGGGCCGAGGCGCAGCAGATCGCCGCGACCGAGGTGGTGGACGCCACCACGCTGAAGGTCACGATGGCCTCGCCGCAGCCGCGGTTCGGCAACACGGTCTCCCTGGGCACGTTCAACTGGATCGGCTCGCCGGCGGCTCTGGAGAAGGGCGCGGACGAGTTCAGCAAGAACCCGATCGGTGCCGGGCCGTTCACCCTGAAGTCCTGGAGCCCGGGCACCCCGGTCGAGCTGGTCAAGAACGCGAAGTACTTCGACGCTCCCAAGCCTTACCTTGACAGCCTGACCATCCGGGCGGTGATCGACGCGAGCCAGCGCTACAACACCGTGTCCACCGCCAGCGACACCATCGCCATGGAGTCGAACTTCAACAACATGGCCAAGGCGGCCGACGCCGGTCTGACCGTCCAGCGGCAGGTGCTCGGTGGCGGCCTCTACGTGGCTCTGAACGCGCGCCGCGCGCCGTTCGACGACATCAGGGCCCGTCAGGCGGTGTCCTACGCGATCGACCTCGACAAGCTGAACCAGACCGTCTACAGCGGCACCGCTAGCATTCCGGAGACCCTGTTCCCGGACAACTCGCCGTTCCACACTGAGACCCCGCTGCACAAGTTCGACCGGGCCAAGGCCCAGGCGCTGTTCGACGAGCTGGCCGCCGAGGGCAAGCCGGTGAAGTTCACCTACTCGGCCTACCCGAGCACCGAGAGCCGCACGCTCGGGGAGAGCCTGCAGGCCCAGCTGGCGAGCTTCAAGAACGTGACGGTCGAGATCAAGGTCATCGACACCGCCGACATCCCTCGGCTGCGCTCGCAGCACGACTACGACGCCATCCAGTCGTCCGCGGCGTTCCTCGACCCCGACCCCGCGCTGTGGATCGCGTTCAGCGCCGACTCGGTGAACAACATGTCGGGCGTCGACGACCCCGACCTGACCGACGCGGTGCTGGCCGGCCGGACCGGGGCCACTCTGGAGGACCGCAAGGCGGCCTACGGCATCGTGGAGAAGAAGGTCGTCGAGCTGACGCCGGTCCTCTTCATGTCGACCGTGGAACCCGCGATCGTTGGCGCCAAGAACACCCACGGCTTCGTGCAGTACGGCCTCGGCTCGCTGCTGCCCGAGGAGATCTGGATCAAGTAGTCGGCCGACGCCCCGAAGAGAAGGTTCTCCCGGCTCATGAGCACTGAACCAGTCCTGCGGGTGCGCAACCTGCGTGCCCATATCGGCACCACGCGCGGGGTGGTGCGCGCGGTGGACGACGTCACCCTGGATCTCGACCGTGCCCAGGCTTTGGGTGTGGTGGGGGAGTCCGGGTCCGGCAAGTCCGTGATGGCCAGAGCGATCATGGGTATTCTGCCCGCCCGGTCGGGGTGCTCGGGTGAGGTGTTCTTCCAGGGCCGGGACCTTCTCACGCTCCCTCGCAAACAGCGGGCGCAGATCTGGGGCAAGCAGATCGCCATGGTGTTCCAGGACCCGGGCCGTTCCCTCAATCCGGTCGTGCGGGTCGAGCGCCAGCTCACCGAGGGAATGCGCAAGCACCTGGGCATCGGACGTTCCGAGGCCCGTGGCCGGGCCCTCGACCTCCTGCGGGAGGTCGGGGTGCCCGACCCGGAGAAGCGGCTGCGCAACTTCCCCCACGAGCTGTCGGGCGGCATGCGGCAGCGGGTGATGATCGCGACGGCGCTGGCCTGCGAGCCCACCCTGTTGATCGCCGACGAGCCGACGACCGCGCTGGATGTCACCGTCCAGCGCCAGATCCTCGACCTGCTGCGCGAGGTCCAGCGCGACCGCGGCATGTCGATGATGCTGATCAGCCACGACCTGGCCGTCGTCGCCGGCCGCACCGACCGGGTCGCGGTGATGTACGCCGGCCGGCTGGCCGAGTCCGGGTCGACCCGCCACGTGTTCGACGCCCCCCGGCACCGGTACACCCATGCCCTGCTGGACGCGACGCCGTCGCTCGACCACGTCCGGCACGCCCCGATGCGGCTCATCCCGGGCGCGCTGCCCGACCCGACCGCCCCGCCGGCGGGCTGCCGGTTCGCGCCGCGCTGCGCCCACGCGGACGACGCGTGCGTGCAGCCCGGGCCGACGATGTCGCCGGTCGGCGCCGACCACGAGGTGGCCTGCCTACACCCGGCCGGATCCGCTACCGACGAGAAGACCGCGGCGGAAGCCGCCCAGAAGGCCGACGAGATGGTCCCGGTCGAGACGGCGGCCGAGGCCGGGAAGTCCCTCGCATGAACAGGCCCAGCGCACCCGGAGGTGATCTCGTTGGCCGGTAGCGGCACCGCGCACCTGCGCGGCGACCAGGCGTTGCTGTCCGTCCGCGACCTGGTCGTCGAGTACCACACCAA
>NZ_JADWYU010000293.1 GCF_016786325.1 Frankia nepalensis
GTGATCCTGCCCGAAGGGGTGGTGCCCGAGTCCGTCGCCGCGCACGGCGCGGACCCGATCGGCGCCGGCCGGGCGTGCGTCGCCTACCTGGCGATGAGGCTGTCGTCCGGCGCGATCGCGCACAGCCACGTCAACTGGCTGTCCCCGACGAAGGTGCGCACCACCATCGTGGGCGGTTCGCGGCGCACGCTGATCTGGGACGACCTCAACCCGTCCCAGCGGCTGTCCCTGTACGACCGCGGCGTGGAGCTGGCCGACGCCGCAAGCCTGGCAACCGAGACCCGACAGAACGTCATGATCTCCTATCGGACGGGGGACATGGTCGCCCCCGCGCTGCGGGAACGCGAGGCGCTCGCCGAGGTGATGGCCGAGTGGGCCGCCGCCATCAATGAGCGGCGGGCTCCGCTGACCAGCGGTGACGCCGGCCTGCGGATCCTCACGGTGCTCGAGGCGGCGTCGCGCAGCCTCACCCAGCAAGGCGCCGTCCAGCCCCTCACGGCGGCCCAGCCCTTCGTGCCGGCCCAGCAGACACCGGCCCAGCGGCTGGCGGGAACGCGATGAGCGCCGACGAGGAGGCCGCCGGCACGGGTGTCGAGGCCGGCGGGGCGGGTGTCGAAGCCGGCGGCACGGGTGTCGAGCTCGGCGGGGCGCGCTGTCTGGTCACCGGTGGTGCCGGCACGATCGGCTCCGCCGTCTGTGACCAGCTGCTCGCCGCGGGCGCGGCGGAGGTCGTCGTGATCGACAACCTGGTCCGCGGCCGGCGCGTCAACCTCACCGACGCGTCCGGCACCGGGCGGCTGCGGCTGGTCGAGGGAGACATCCGCGACCGGGCGCTGCTCGCCGAGCTCATGCCCGGCACCGACGTGCTGTTCCACCTGGCCGCCATCCGGATCACCCAGTGCGCCGAACAGCCCCGCCTCGCCCTCCAGGTACTCGTCGACGCCACCTTCGACGTACTGGAAGCGGCGGTCACCGCCCGGGTCGGCAAGGTCATCGCCTCCTCGTCGGCGTCGGTGTACGGCCAGGCCTCGACGTTCCCCACCACCGAAGACCACCACCCGTACGCCAACCGGACCTTCTACGGCGCGGCCAAGGCCTTCAACGAAGCCATGCTGCGCAGCTTCCACGCCATGCACGGACTCGACTACGTCGCCCTGCGCTACTTCAACGTCTACGGCCCCCGGATGGACGTCCACGGCCTCTACACCGAGGTCCTCGTCCGCTGGATGGAACGCATCGCCACCGGCCAACCACCCCTGATCTTCGGCGACGGCCACCAGACCATGGACTTCGTCTACACCGACGACATCGCCCGCGCGAACCTGCTCGCCGCCCGCGCCGGCGTCACCGACCGGGTCTACAACATCGCGAGCGGGGTGGAGACCTCGCTGCTGGAGCTCGCCGAGGCGCTGCTCGGCGTGATGGGACGCCCCGACCTCGGAATCGAGTTCGGCCCCGAACGCAAAGCCGTCGAGGTCGGCCGCCGCCTCGCCGACACCACCGCGGCCACCACGGACCTGGGCTTCAAAGCCGAGATCGACCTCACCGTCGGGCTGCGCCGGCTGGTCGACTGGTGGCGCGCCGAGCAGGAACAGACGGCCCCGGCGGGTGGAACGGCCTGATCACGCGCTCTGCCCGGGGCGGCCGCGCGGTCGTCGCCGGCGTGGCCCAGTCCGGCCCTGAGCCCTCGGATTCCGAAAGGAACAGTCTGTCGTGACGACCATCCCGGTGATGAAGCCATGGCTCGGCGAGGAGGAGGCGGCGGCCGCCGCGGAGGCCGTGCGCTCCGGCTGGGTCGCGCAAGGCCCGCGAGTAGCCCGGTTCGAGCAGGCCTTCGCCGCCCACGCCGGCACCGGCCACGGAGTGGCCACCTCGTCGTGCACCACCGCCCTGCAACTCGGCCTGCTGCTGCTCGGCATCGGCCCCGGCGACGACGTCGTCGTACCCTCACTGTCCTTCATCGCCACCGCCAACGTCGTCCGCCACGTCGGCGCCACCCCCGTGTTCGCCGACGTCGACCCACAGACCGCCAACCTGACCGCCAAGACCGTCGAAGCCGTCGTCACACCCGCGACCCGCGCCGTCATCGCCGTGCACCAGGCCGGCATGCCGGCCGACACCGACGAACTGCGGACGCTGTGCACCGGCCGCGGACTGGCCGTGCTCGAGGACGCCGCGTGCGCGGCGGGCTCCACCTACCGCGACGCCCCCGTCGGCGCCGCCGCGGAACTCGCCGCCTGGTCGTTCCACCCCCGCAAACTGCTGACCACCGGCGAGGGCGGCATGCTCACCCTCACCGACCCCGACCTCGCCGACCGCGCCCGCCGGCTACGCGAACACGGCATGAACATCAGCGCCGCCACCCGGCACACCACCCGCCAACCCGTCCTCGAGTCCTACCTCGAGACCGGCTGGAACATGCGGATGACCGACATCCAGGCCGCGATCGGCCTCATCCAGCTCGCGAAACTCGACACGATGGTCACCCGGCGCCGCGAACTGGCCGCCGGCTACCGGCAGCGACTCGCGGACCTGCCCGGGCTGTACGCCGTCACCGACCCACCCCACGGACAGACCAACTACCAGTCCTTCTGGATACGCCTGCCCGACGACTTCCCGATGTCCCGCAACGAACTGCTCGCCTTCCTCGCCGAACGCGGCATCTCCGCCCGGCGCGGAATCATGGCCACGCACCTGGAGCCCGCCTACCGCGGCCACCCCCACGGCGACCTCACCGTCACCGAGGCACTCACCGCACAAACCCTCATCCTGCCCCTGTTCCACACCATGACCGAAGCCGAGCAGGACCACGTCGCCGCGGCGCTGCGCGAGGCCGCGCAGGGCGGAGCCACGCGATGAGGATCGTCGTCTATCCGTACCACCTCGAAATAGGCGGTAGCCAGCTCAACGCCATCGAGCTGGCCGCGGCCGTGCGCGATCTCGATCACGAGGTGACCGTCTTCGGCCAACCAGGCGAACTGTGCGAACTCATCGACAGCCTCGGGCTGCCCTTCGTCGGATCTCCCCGGGTCGGGAAGCGCCCGACCCCGTCAGTCATGTCCGCCCTGTGCCGGCTGGCCCGCGACCGGTCGGTGGACCTGGTGCACGGCTACGAGTGGCCACCGATCCTGGAAGCCGCCTACGGCCCCGGCCTACGGCTCGGCACCGCCACCTACGCCACCGTCATGTCGATGGCGCTCGTCCCCTTCCTCCCCCGCCAGGTCCCGCTGGTGGTCGGCACCGAACAGATCCGCCGGACCGCGCTCGCCCGCCAGCACCCCGGCGGCGCGCCGGTCGACCTGATCGAACCGCCGGTGGACACCCGCGCGAACGCGCCGGACGCGCTCACGCCAGACGCCGCCGAGAAGTTCCGCGCCACCGCGGGACTGCGCCCGCGAGACCTGAACATCGTCGTCATCTGCCGGCTCGCCGACGAGCTGAAGCTGGAGGGCCTGCTCACCGCGATCGACGTGGTGGGCCAGCTCGCCCGCCAACTCCCCACACCGATGCGCCTCGTCATCGTCGGCGACGGCCCGGCCAGAGCAGCCGTCGAACAGCGCGCCGCCACGGCGAACGCCTGGCTCGAGACCCCACCCGTGGTACTCACCGGCGCGCTGCTCGACCCCAGGCCCGCCTACGAGACCGCCGACATCATGCTCGGCATGGGCGGCTCGGCGCTACGCGCCCTCGCGTTCGCCAAGCCACTGGTGGTCCAGGGCGAGCTCGGCTTCTGGGAGACGCTCACCCCGGACAACGTCGAGCAGTTCCTGGATGGCGGCTGGTACGGCCTCGGCGACGGCGCCGCCACCGGCGCCGCCCGGCTCGAGGCCGCGCTGCGCCCACTGCTGGCCGACGCCGACCTGCGCGCCCGGCTGGGCCGGTACGGCCGCGAACTGGTCGAAGCGCGGTTCTCCCTGACGCACGCCGCCGAGACCCAGCTGGCGCTCTACCAGCGGGCGCTGCGCGACCCGCGGCCCCGGGACCTGGCGGGGCTCGTCCGCGGCGCCGGCGACATGACTCGCTTCCGGCTCGCCCGCCGCTACCGGCAGATGCGGGGAACCGCCGTCGCCGACCACCTCGCCTCTCCCAGGCCGCGATGAGCACTCGGACCTCGGTGACCGCGGGAGCCCTCCCGGCTGCACACCCCGAAGAAAGGACACCACGGTGAACACCGTCCCGCTGGTCGACCTCGCGGCCCAGTACGTCGAGATCGCCGACGAGGTGCGCCACGGCCTGGACGAGGTCTTCGCG
>NZ_JADWYU010000294.1 GCF_016786325.1 Frankia nepalensis
CGCGAAGACCTCGTCCAGGCCGTGGCGCACCTCGTCGGCGATCTCGACGTACTGGGCCGCGAGGTCGACCAGCGGGATCGTGCTCACCGTGGTGTCCTTTCGTCAGGGCATCGGTCGTCAGGGTGACGGTCGTCAGGGCGGAGTCGTCAGGGCGAGGTGCCCGGAGGGCTCCCCGCCGGCACCGAGGCCCGAATCCTCATCGCGGCCCGGGAGTTGAAGTCGTCGACGGCGGCGGTTCCCCGCATCCGCCGGTAGCGGCGGGCGGCCTGGTAGCGGGCCACGCCGCCGGCGCCGCGGGCGAGCGCCAGCAGGTCGCGCGGCCGCGGGTCGCGCAGCGCCCGCTGGTAGAGCCCCACCTGGGTCCTGGCCGCCCGGGTCAGGGAGAACCGCGCCTCGACCAACTCGCGGCCATACCGGCCCAGCCGGGCCCGCGCGTCCGCGTCGGCCAGCAGCGGGCGCAGCGCCGACTCGAGCCGGGCGGCGCCGGTGGCGGCGCCGTCGCCGAGGCCGTACCAGCCGTGCTCCAGGAACCGCTGGGTGCTGTCCGGGGTGAGTGTCTCCCAGAAGCCGGCCTCGCCCTGGACCACCAGTGGCTTGGCGAACGCGAGGGCGCGTAGCGCCGAGCCGCCCATGCCGAGCATGATGTCGGCGGTCTCGTAGGCGGGCCTGGGGTCGAGCAGCGCGCCGGTGAGTACCACGGGTGGGGTCTCGAGCCCGGCGCCCGCCGCGGCGGCCCGCTCCTCGACGCGTGCTCTGGCCGGGCCGTCGCCGACGATCACGAGGCGCATCGGCGTCGGGAGCTGGCGGGCCAGCCGGCCCACCACGTCGATCGCGGTGAGCAGGCCCTCCAGCTTCAGCTCGTCGGCGAGCCGGCCGACGACGACGACGTGCAGGTCGCGCGGCCGTAAGCCCGCGGTGGCGCGGAACCCGTCGACGGCGTCTGGCGTGGGCGCGCCCGGCGCGTTCGCGTGGGTGTCGACCGGCGGTTCGATCAGGTCGACCGGGGCGCCGGCGGGCCCCCGGTCGGCGAGCGCGGCGCGGCGGATCTGCTCGGTCCCGACCACCAGCGGCACGTGCCGGGGGAGGAACGGCGCGACCGACATCGACATGACGGTCGCGTGGGTGGCGGTGCCGAGCCGCAGGCCGGGGCCGTAGGCGGCCTCCAGGATCGGTGGCCACTCGTAGCCGTGCACCAGGTCCACCACCCGGTCGCGGGCCAGCCGGCACAGGGCGGACATGACCGATGGGGTCGGGCGCTCCCTGAGCCGGGGAGACTCGACGAACGGCAGCCCGAGGCTGTCGATGAGCCCGCACAGCTCACCCGGCTGGCCGAAGACCGTCACCTCGTGATCGAGATCGCGCACGGCCGCCGCCAGCTCTATGGCGTTGAGCTGGCTGCCGCCCATCCCGAGGTGGTGCGGGTACACGACGATCCTCACCGCGTCGCCGCGCTCTTCGCGGCCTCGCGCAGCGCCGCGACGACCTGGTCCTGCTCCGGTTCGGTCATCGTGTGAAACAGCGGCAGGATGAGGGTCCGCGCGGTGAGCGCCTCGGTGACGGGCAGGTCGCCGTGGGGGTGGCCGCGGTAGGCGGGCTCCAGATGCGTCGCCATGATCCCGCGCCGCGCCGAGACGCCCCGGTCGGCGAGGAACCCGAGCAGCTCGTCGCGCGACATCGGGAAGTCGTCCGGCAGCCGCACCCAGAAGGACTGGTAGTTGGTCTGCCCGTAGGGCGGGTCGGTGACGGCGTACAGCCCGGGCAGGTCCGCGAGCCGCTCCCGGTAGCCGGCGGCCAGCGCGCGGCGCCGCGCGACCATCGCGTCGAGCTTCGCCAGCTGGACGAGGCCGACCGCGGCCTGGATGTCGGTCATCCGCATGTTCCAGCCGGTCTCGACGTAGGACTCGAGGACCGGCTGCCGAGCGGCGTGCCGGGCGGCCGCGCTGATGCTCATCCCGTGCTCGCGCAGCCGGCGGGCCCGGTCGGCCAGGTCCGCGTCGGCGAGGGTCAGCATGCCGCCCTCGCCGGTGGTCAGCAGCTTGCGCGGGTGGAACGACCAGGCGGCGAGTTCCGCTCCGGCGCCGACGGGGGCGTCGCGGTAGGTGGAGCCCGCCGCGCACGCGGCGTCCTCGAGCATGGCCAGTCCGCGGCCGGTGCACAGCGTCCGCAGTTCGTCGGTGTCGGCCGGCATGCCGGCCTGGTGCACGGCGATGACGGCGCGGGTCGCCGGTGTCACGACCGCCTCGACGGTCTTGGCCGTCACGTTGGCGGTCCACGGGTCGACGTCGGCGAACACGGGCGTCGCGCCGACGTGGCGGACCACGCTGGCGGTGGCGATGAAGGACAGCGACGGCACGACGACGTCGTCGCCCGGGCCGACGCCGAGCAGCAGCAGGCCGAGCTGCAGGGCGGTGGTGCACGACGACGTCGCCACCCCGTGCCCGGCGCCGACGCTGGCGGCGAAGGCCTCCTCGAACCGGGCCACCCGCGGGCCCTGCGCGACCCAACCGGAGCGCACGGCCTCCGCCGCGGCCGCCGCCTCCTCCTCGCCGAGCCATGGCTTCATCACCGGGATGGTGGTCACGACGGGCTGTTCCCTTCGGGCTGCGACGACTCGGGGCCTAGGGGGTGTGCCGATCGCCGGCGGTCAGGCCGTTCCACCCGGCCCTGGCGCGGGTTCCCGCTCGGCGCGCCACCACTCGACCAGCCGGCGCAGCCCGACCGCGAGGTCGACCTCGGCCTTGAAACCCAGGTCCGCGGCGGCCGCCGCGGTGTCGGCGAGCCGGCGGCCGACCTCGACGGCTTTGCGCTCAGGGCCGAACTCGATTCCGAGGTCGGGGCGCCCCATCACGCCGAGCAGCGCCTCGGCGAGCTCCAGCAGCGAGGTCTCCACCCCGCTCGCGATGTTGTAGACCCGGTCGGTGACGCCGGCGCGGGCGGCGAGCAGGTTCGCGCGCGCGATGTCGTCGGTGAAGACGAAGTCCATCGTCTGGCGGCCGTCGCCGAACACCAGCGGCGGCCGGCCGGCGGCGATCCGCTCCATCCAGCGGACGAGGACCTCGGTGTAGAGGCCGTGGACGTCCATCCGGGGGCCGTACACGTTGAAGTAGCGCAGCGCGACGTAGTCGAGCCCGTACATGGCGTGGAAGCTGCGCAGCATGCCCTCGTTGAAGGCCTTGGCCGCGCCGTAGAAGGTCCGGTTGGCGTACGGGTGGTGGTCCTCGGCGGTGGGGAACGCGGACGCCTGGCCGTACACCGACGCCGACGACGAGGCGACGACCCGGCCGACCCGGGCGGCGACCGCGGCCTCCAGCACGTCGAACGTGCCGTCGACGAGCACCTGGAGGGCGAGCCGGGGCTCCTCGGCGCACTGGGTGATCCGGATGGCGGCCAGGTGGAACAGCACGTCGGTGCCTGGCATGAGCTCGGCGAGCAGCGCCCGGTCGCGGATGTCCCCCTCGACCAGGCGCAGCCGGCCGGTCGTGAGCGCGCCGGCGAGGTTCGCGCGCCGGCCGCGGACCAGGTTGTCGATCACGACGACCTCCGCCGCGCCCGCGGCGAGCAGCTGGTCACAGACGGCGGAGCCGATCGTGCCCGCGCCCCCGGTGACCAGGCAGCGCGCTCCGGCGAGCTCGGCGCCGCCGGCCTTCCCCCCGTCGCTCGCCGGGTCGCCGCTCATCGGGCGCCCGCCAGCTGCTGGGCCGCCACGAGCGGCTGTACGGCGCCCTGCTGGGCGAGGCTGCGCGACGCCGCCTCGAGCACCGTGAGGATCCGCAGGCCGGCGTCACCGCCGGTCAGCGGAGCCCGCCGCTCATTGATGGCGGCGGCCCACTCGGCCATCACCTCGGCCAGCGCCTCGCGTTCCCGCAGCGCTGGGGCGACCATGTCCCCCGTCCGATAGGAGATCATGACATCCCGTCGGGTCTCGGCGGCCAGGCTCGCGGCGTCGGCCAGCTCCACACCGCGGTCATACACAGACAGCCGCTGGGACGGGGCGAGGTCGTCCCAGATCAGCGTCCGCCGCGAACCGCCCACGATCGTGGTGCGCACCTTCGTCGGGGACAGCCAGTTGACATGGCTGTGCGCGATCGCGCCGGACGACAGCCGCATCGCCAGATACGCCACACACGCCCGGCCGGCGCCGATCGGGTCCGCGCCGTGCGCGGCGACGGACTCGGGCACCACCCCTTCGGGCAGGATCAC
>NZ_JADWYU010000295.1 GCF_016786325.1 Frankia nepalensis
GACGGCACCGGCTACGACGTCGTCCCCAACCCGGCCGGCACCGACGACGCCACCCGCAACCGCTGGTGCGGCCACCGACTGGACCAGTAGCCCCGGGCATCGGAACCAGCCGCTGGATCACGCTGTGTCAACGGCCCCGGCCAGCGGCCCAGCGGCCGGATCGACGACGCTCGCGTCAGAAGCCGCCGATGCTCCGGATCCGTTGGCGGCGGCTACCGAGCCCTGCCCAGGCGGACCGTCCCGAGATGGTGGACGCCGTCCGATGCCTTGGCATCGGCGCGGTACGCGAAATACTCCAGGCTTCTGGTTCCCATTGAGAAGTGGAAATGTGTGTATTCCGGACCAGTCTGCCCGCGCCACGGTCGCGAGACCGCGAGGCGAACGAAGATCGCCTTGCCTGGATCCTGTCGGGTGCACCAGGGAGATGGCAGCCCGCCTGGAAAGATGACGATCAATGGGGGAACCTGCGGCAAGGAGCCTGTGATCGAACCAGACGAGACGATGAGCCGGATCGGCCACGGCATGTGGCTGAGCCAACAAGGAGAGCGCGACGCCGCGCGAGGTGTCTTCACCGAGATCTGGAACGACGTCGGCGAGAACGGCGACCCGTTGCATCGCTGCGCGATCGCGCACGCGATGGCCGACGTCCAGGACGACGTGCGCGAGGAACTGGCCTGGGACCTGCGGGCCCTGGAAGCCGCCGATCTGATCACGGACGAACGTGCCGCGCGGGCCGGCGTGGCAGGGCCCGTGGCCGGTTTCTACCCGTCGCTGCACCTCAACCTCGGTGAGTGCTACCGCAGGCTCGGTGACCTCGACACGGCTCGCGAGCACCTCCGGCAGGGCCAGGCCGCCACGGAGGCACTCGGGAACGACGGCTACAGCCAGATGATCAAAATCGGTCTTGATCGGCTGGCGGAACGGCTCGCCTCCGCCGGCCACCAGACCCACCGAAACACCTGAGGGTCACATCACTCAAAAGGGATTTGTGTTGTGTCGCCCCTGCCTGTGCCCGCCGGGCCGGGCCGGTGCGGCGAGGCGGGTCACCATCCGCCGTTGAGAGCGCGCAGGAGCGCTGGTCCCCGGTCGGCCGCGGTGCTCGCGTTTGCCGCCGCGTGGACGATCAGGCCCAGCGTCAGCAACGCGGACAGGACACCGAAAGATCCCACCACGCGTCTCGTTCGCCTGTCGGACGAGGCCGTTCGCGCGAACCTTCTCCACAGCAGCACGCCGGTGCCGAGGAAGGCGGCCGCCGCGATCGCGGCAATCACGGCCATCACCGCGTGGTATCGAGAAAAGTCGGCGATCATCACGTCGATGGCTGGCGGGGTCCGTGCACCCGCGAGCGAGGAGTCAGCCAGTTGTTGGCTGGCCTGGTCGAGCGTGGTGGCGAGCTCCTGGTCGGTCGCGCCTTCCGTCAACATCGGTATCAGCGAGGCGAACGGCGCTAGCGCACCCTGGATGTTGGCCATCACCGCCGCCAGAGAGAGCAGCGCGAGCATCGTCGCGAGAACGCCGGCCGACGCGAGGGCCGCCCGTGCCACGGCCCCGAGGCCGCCTGCCTTCAGAAATGCCTTCCAGACGAGGACGGTCAGCGCGACGAGCACGATCAGCAGGGCCGCGGCGATCACGGCCTTGGCCACGTGGTAGCGGAACCAGTAGTCGACCACCCGCGCGAGGCCCGGGGAGAGATCTCGGTCGCCAGAACGCCAGTACTCGATGAACGCGCTGTGCAGGGCTTTGACGAGGTGGCGGTGGTCGGCGAGGTCGCCGGAAGCGCCGTCTGCCGCCAGCCGGCCGCCCGGCCCGGCCTCGCCGGCAGCTGGCCAAATCCCGTCCTCGGTGCGGCAGCCGGCTGCCGTCGGGTGCCAGGGCAGGCGCGGACCCGGTCAAGAAGATCCGGCGGGGGATCTCCGGCGTTGGTGGAGTCGCCGCCCGGTGGCGTCCGCCGTCGCGGGAGTGCCCGGGCGGCCGCCGCGCGATCGAGGCGCGAAGGCACTTTGGTGCTATCCGGTGCGCCTCGTCGGCGCCTCGCCAGATCCGACGTCGGCGCCCACTCGCCGTGTCCTCCGCGTCTTCCTCCCGCTTGCGTGGCGGTCGGTCATGGCTCTCCCGACCTGGGAGATCGTCTACCTCGCCGAACCGCCGGAAGCCCGTTTCCCCGTCGGGCGACCCCGGATTCCAAGATCGCGGAGGCGGAATGGTGTGGGCGGGTCACGATGTGACGTTGGTCTTGGTGTGGGAAAAGCGCGCCCAACTTGCTACGGTCCGGATCCTACTGACGAGTACTACTTGCCAGTAGGTTGTTGGCGGTGGTGCTCGACACGGGAGGAACCGTGGTGAGACATGCACGCGCGCGGCGACCGACAGATCGCCGCGGTGCCGGCGGACCTCCCGTGATCAGCGGAGGGACGCGAGTTTCGGTGCCGGTTCGCGGGTCAGCCGCCGGACAGGTGCGGCGCACATCGCAGGCACGGCCGCGCCGTCGTCATTGAATGTCGCCGACCATTCGGTGAGCACCCTCGTGAAGCATCGAGGCGTGCGGCGGATGAATCGGTTTCTGTGATGACCTCTGTGCGGTAGCGCGTCGCCCCGGTCCTCTGCCCGCCACCCCTCTTTCCCGGACCCCTCCCGCCCTCAGGGCCGGCCGCGGCCGTTTCCGTGCCGCTGCCAGGACGAAGAAGGAAGGTTCATGGACATGCACGAACACTTATCCAGCCGTGGACTCTGGCCACGAACGCGGATCGGCGTACTCGTGGCGGCGCTGGCCCTCTCCATGCTGAGTGTCGTCCTTCCGGTAGTCAGTGCGACGCCTGCCGCGGCCGCTGTCGAGGGGCCGGCCGGTGACGCCTTCTACCTCCCACCGTCCCCATTGCCCGCGGGAAACCCAGGGGATGTGATCTGGTACCGCAAGCAGGCCTATCTCGGTAATGCGAGCTCGTATCTCGTCCTCTACCTCTCCCGTGACGCCCTGGGGCGGCCGAACGCGGTTTCCGGCACGATTCTCGTGCCGAAGGGAAGGAGCCCGGTCGGCATGCCGATCGTCGCGCTCGCCTCGGGTACCGTCGGCCTGGGCGACGGCTGCGCCCCGTCGAAGAACAGCCTGGTCAGCGTCGCCCAGAACCAGGGCTTCATCGACAAGGCGCTCCAGCGCGGCTTCGCCGTGGCGATGTCCGACTACGAAGGGCTCGGCACCCCTGGGATCCACACCTACGTGGTGGGCCGCTCTGAGGGCCACGCTGTCCTCGACGTGGTCCGTGCCGCCCAGCGGCTGCCTGAGACCGGCCTGAGCACCGCGAACCCCGTTGGCCTGCTGGGCTACTCGCAGGGTGGCGGTGCCGCCGCCTGGGCCGGCGAGCTGCAGCCCACGTACGCGCCGGAGCTGAACCTCAAGGGCATTTCGGCCGGCGGTGTTCCCGCCGACCTGCTCGCGGTCTCCAAGCAACTCGACGGCGGCCTCGGTTTCGCCGTCCTGGCGATGGCCGCGCTGGGGCTCGACGCCGCCTATTCTGAACTGGACCTGGAAAGATATCTCAACACGGCCGGAAAGAAGTTCTTCACCGAGTTCAGTGACGACTGCGTCGAATCGCTCATCATCTACCCCTTCAGGAAGATCAGCGACTACACGACGACCAACCCGCTGACCACATCTGCCTGGATATCCCGCATCAACGAGCAGAAGCTGGGCGCTGTGCCGCCGAAGGTGCCGACCTTCCTGTACCACGCCTGGCCGATCGATGAACTGGTCGCACGCCCACAGGGCGTGGCGTTGAAGGACACGTACTGCGCGGCGGGTGCACCCATCCGCTGGAAGGACTATCTCGGGGAGCACGCCACCGTCATCTTCACGTCCCAAAACGACGCCGTGAGCTTCCTCGCCGACCGTTTCGCCAACGTTCCCTTCAGGCGGTCCTGCTGACATAGGGGGCCGGGCGGCCAGCGTCGTCCGCACGGTGTACCGGGCCGACAACACCGGCGGCCCGGTACACCGCCAAACGCCGCCGAACCGTGACGTGCGCGTGCGGGCTGCTTGCTCTGGCCAGCAACGGCGTCCCACGCGGTTTCCTGTGGGCGATGGGGCCGGGGGGGGGGGGGGGGCGGGGCCCCCCCCCCCCCCGCGCCGACCCCGCGGCGGTCGCCGACGCGCTCGCGCCGGTTCCCGCGTGGGTCGAGCGCCTGGGTGACCCGGGCGC
>NZ_JADWYU010000205.1 GCF_016786325.1 Frankia nepalensis
CCAGGCCCCCGCCCCGGCGCCCGCGGCCGCGGGGCCGGTCCCCGTTTGCCTGCCCAATTGGCCTCGGACCGGTCCCGTCAGATCCTCGGTGCCATGCGCATCGTTGGCGCCGGGTTGGGGGCGGGGCCCTGAAGGAAGCTCAGTGAGCTGGGCGTGACCCAGCCGGCCGCGAGGTCGAGCAGGTCCAGCGTCCGGTCACGGGCGGCGGCACCCCAGTCGTCGGTGTAGACGGCCGCCTCGCCACGCACGGTTCTCGTCGCGTGCTCGGTGAGTGTCCGCTGGAACTCGGGAGTGAACGCCTGCGCGAACGTGCTGGCGAGGGTGACGTCACCGGCGCCGACGAGGTTGCGCTGCAGCTCCCGCATGAGAAGCGCGAAGCGGGCAAAGAGATGGTTGTCCCAGCTGAATGTGGTGAGGAAACGCTGGCCGGCGTCCGCGCCGCGTTCGCTCAGCTCCAGAATCTGGTCCGGGGTCATCGTGATGTGCATGCCGCCTGTGCCCTCAGGCAGGTAGATCGGCCGGATCCGGTCACGGAAGCCCGGCAGCTCAGCCTGCATCGTGTCCCGCCAGTTCTGCATCGTGTCCAGGATCTGGAGCAGGAAGCCGACGATGCTGCTGATCGGGGCGACGCGCCGCTCCGGCGGAGCGGCGCCGGCCGCCGCCGCGGCCACCACGGCGCTCGGCGCGGCCGCCGTGCGCGGCTTCGCCTCCGGCGCGCCGGAGGGCCGATGGCGGTGCGGCCGCTCACGCTGACCGGCTTCGCCGCGCGGCGCCGGGACCAGGTCGAGGCCGAAGGTCGGCCGGGCGGGCAGCCAGGCGTCGAAGAAGTGCATCGGGAAGTTGCTGGCGATCCCGCCGTCGGAGAACCAGTGCCGCACCGGCCCCGCGTCGCCGAGGCCGCGCACCCACAGCGGCACCGCGGAGATCAGCACCGGGAAGCTCAGGCTCATCCGGGTGGCGACGACGACCGGCAGGTCCTGGGTCGGGAACGCCCGTAGCTCCGCGGGAACCCCGGGCGCCTCGGGCACCGCCACGGGAGTGCTGACCTTCTCCAGGTAGGTGAGCACGTCGGGCGGGAACAGCCGGGCGAACTCGGCGGGCGCGTACAGGAACGACTGATCGGAGAACGGCAGGCTCAGCGGCCGGGCCGTGGACAGATCGGTCGTCATCATCTCCAGGCGGACCCGCTCGTTCTCGACCTCCGCCCGCGCCAGGTCCGCGAACGTCAGCGGGTCGTCGCCCTCGCCGCGCCCGGCGCACAGCTGGATGTGACGGTGCAGCCACGGCGTCAGCGCCGCCGGGCCGCCGGGTCCCGCTGTCGCCGCGCCGGGTCTGTCCGGCATGCCGAGGCAGATGCCGTAGAAGGTCGCCGGCAGGCCGCGCACCGTGCGCAGGATCCGGACCAGCATGGCGCCGACCAGGCCGAGCAGCGACGTGATACCCACGACCACGACGAGCAGAAGCGAGCCATACCAGGTAGGCCGGCCGAAGGCGCCGTCGAAGCCGTAGAGGACGCCGGTGAGCGAGCCGAACGCGATGCCGGCCGTCACCACGACCTGTGGCGAGAAGTACCGGACGACGGCGCGCAGCACCACCCACGCCTTGGTCCACAGCCCTCGCGCGCCCTGCAGCCCGAAGAACAGCCGGTACACCCAGGCGCTGCCCCGGCTCGGCTGGAACAGGCCGGCGAGAACCCCGGGTCGGGCGATCTCCGCGGAGGTCCTCTCCATCTGATCGAACCCGCCGGCCGCGGCCGGGTCACGGCGGCGCCGGTGTTCGGCGTACTGCGCGGCGGCCGTCAGAGCGGCACCGATCGCGCCCGCCGACGCCCCGCCGATGCTGCGGAAGTCGTAGCGGGTGCGCAGCGTGGCGACCGCCCGGGGATACACGATCCCGCTGGTGATGCCACCTTTCATGATCAGATCGCACTGCTCCCGGGCCCCGGTATCGGGGGCCCGGCTGTCGGCGGCCTGGCTGTCGGCGGCGTCCGCCCGCTCGTCGGCACGGGTGCGGGATGCGCTCATTGTGGCCTCCACGACGACCGCCGGTGAGCCGCGAGCCGCTCCGAAAGCCCGACGATCGGCCCCAAAGTTATCGACCGCGGGAAGAACGGTCAGCCGGAGCCCCGCCTCCGCGGGCTCAGGAGGCCAGGGTGAGCACGCCGCGGGCGAGCTCGCCGTGCTCCAGGTCGTCCGCGGCGCTGTGGAAGTCGGCGATGGGATAGGTGCGGGTGACCAGCTCGTCGAGCAGCAGGCGCCCGCCACGGTAGAGGTCGACGTAGCGCCGGATGTCGCGCTGCGGCTGCGACGAGCCGTAGCGGCAGCCGAGGATCGACTTGTCCAGGTACAGGTCGAACGGCGAGAACGTCGACGCGGTGCCCGCGGGCGCGACGCCGAGCAGCACCGCGGTCCCGCCCCAGCCGAGCGACCCGATCGCCGCCTGGATCAGCGCGGGATGCCCGACGCACTCGAAGACGTAGTCATAACCGAGCGGCGCCCCGTCCACGACCGCGGCCTTCGCCGCCGTGGCCGTGTCCGCGCCGGCGGGGTTGACGAAGTCGGTGGCGCCGAAGCGCCGAGCGGCCTCCTCCTTCGCCGGGTTCACGTCGACGGCCACGATCCGGGAGGCGCCCGCGATCCGCGCCCCCTGGATCACGTTGAGGCCGATCCCGCCGACGCCGAGCACGGCGACGGTCGCGCCGGGCTCCACCCTGGCCCGCTGGAGCACCGCGCCCACCCCGGTGAGCACCCCGCAGCCGACCAGGGCCGCCGAGGTCAGCGGCACGTCCTTCGGGATCGGCACGCACTGGTTCGCCTTGACCACCACCTCCTCGGCGAAGCAGGAGATGTTGGCGAAGCTGTACGCCGGCTCGCCTCGCCACGTGAACGGCTGGGGCCGCAGGCCGAACGTCGAGCGGCACATCGTCGGCCGGCCGCCGTCGCAGTGCTCGCACGCGCCGCAGTTGCCGAGCGTGGACAGCACGACGTGGTCGCCCACCCGGACGTTGCCGACCGAGCCGCCGACCGCGGCGACGACGCCCGCGCCCTCGTGGCCGAGCACCACCGGCGTCTCGTAGGGAATCGTCCCGTTGAGCACCGACAGGTCGCTGTGGCATAAGCCCGCGGCGACGATGTTCACCAGCACCTCGCCGGGACCCGGGTCACGGACCGCCAGGTCGTCCACGAGCTCGGCCTTCTGGCCGTCCCACACAACACCCCGCATGGTGTTCTCTCCTTCGAAAAGCCAGTCGGTGGGCAGGGCCCGTGAACCGGGCCCGTGGGCGGTCCCGGTCAGCCGGGCCAGACGACGCTCTGCAGCTCGCTGTACGCGTGCAGCGCGAACACGCCGCAGTCACGGCCGACGCCGCTGTGCTTGAAGCCGCCGAACGGGGTCTCGTGGTTGCGGGCGACCGTGTTGAGGCCGACGTTGCCGCTGCGCAGCCGGCTCGCGAGCCGGTAGGCGCGGCCGGTGTCGGCCGAGAAGACATAGTCGTACAGGCCGAACGGGGTGCTGTTGGCGAGCGCGACGGCCTCGTCGTCGCCGTCGAACGTGAGCACGACGACCACCGGGCCGAAGAACTCCTCCTGAGCGACCGTCATGTCCGTGGTGACGCCGGTGAGCAGCGTCGGCGCCGCGTAGAAGCCGCGCTCCAGCTCCGGGCGCTCACCTCCACAGGCGAGGGTGGCGCCGGCGGCGACGCCCTCGGCGACCAGGCTCTCGACCCGGTCACGCTGGGCGGCGGAGATCAGCGGGCCGACGACGGTCGTCGGCTCCAACGGGTCGCCGACCTTGCAGAAACCCGCGTAGGCGACCAGCTTTTCGACCAGCTGGTCGTGGCGCGAGCGGTGCACCAGGACCCGGGTCGGGGCGGTGCAGATCTGGCCGGAGTGGAACGCCCAGGTGCTGCCGATCCCGGCGGCCGCGGTGTCGAGGTCCGCGTCCTCGAGCACGATCGCCGCGCCCTTGCCGCCGAGCTCCATCAGCTGGCGCTTGAGGTCGCGGCCGGCGACCTCGCCGATCCGACGGCCCACCGCCGTGCTGCCGGTGAAGCTGACCATGTCCACCTCCGGCGAGGCGACCAGCGCGGCGCCGGTCGCCGGCGACGAGCCGGTGACCACGTTGACGACGCCGGCCGGGACGCCGGCCTCGTGGGCGATCTCGACGAACCGCAGCACCTGCAGGGGATCCTGCGGGGCGGGTTTGATCACGACGGTGTTGCCCATCGCCAGCGCCGGCGCCACCTTGCCGGCCAGGTTGACCAGCGGGAAGTTGTACGGCGTGATGCAGGCGACGACGCCGACCGGCGCCCGGCGGGCGACCGCGCCGACCACTCCGCCCTTGGCGAGCGGCGTCGCCTCGATGGCCTGTGGTGGTAGCGGTACCAGCGGAGAGTCCATGGCGTGCCGGGCATAGCGCTGGAAGCGCTCGACCGCCACCGGGACCTGCATGGTGGACGCGACCCGCATCGTCGCGCCGGTCTCGGCCTGCACCAGCGGGACGAGGTCGTCGTTGTACTTGGTCAGCAGGTCGGCGATCCGGCCGAGCACCTCGGCGCGGTGCGCCTGGCTCGCCGACGCCCAGCCGGAAAACGCCGCCCTGGCCGCGGCCGCGGCCTGTTCGGCCTGCGCGGCGCTCGCCTCGGGCGCCTCGCCGATCACCTCCTCGGTGGCCGGGTTGACGACCGGGTAGTGGCCCTCGGCCGGCTCGACCCATTCGCCGGCGACGTAGATCCGGCTGCTCGGGACGCCCATGGCGTGTCCCCCTCGTGCTCAGGGTGGTCACCACCCGCGTGCCCGGAGGGCGGGTCCACGGGCGGCGGCCCCGTTGTCCTCGCGTTCGTCGCGGGCCTGCGGCCCGGAGGTCTTCGGCTGGTCGGCGCGAGGACTTCCGGGGTGGATGGTTTCTGACGGTGTGTCAGGCCGCTTGCGCGACGGCCTGTCGGGGCTAGAGTGTAGAACAGGTTCTAGCCCGAAGCCGACAGGTCGGACGCGATCGGCGGACGCCTGTTCGCGCGCGCGGCGCGCTCCCGGGCTCCCGCGCAACGTTGCTCCGGGGCCGAGCCCCAGACCCCATGCTGGAGGGCCTCGCCCCCCAGACCCCCCCAACGGGCAGGGGCGCGCCGACACCTGCGCCGCCGTCGCCAGCCCCCATATGACAGACGACCGCAGGTGAAGGAAGGGTGGCCTCGCACATGGAGTTCGGGATCTTCAACTCGCTCTACCTGCCGAAGCGGCTGTCCGAGGCCGACCCGATCGGCGCCGAGCACAGCCGGCTGATGGACGAGGTCGCCTGGACGCAGGCCGCGGACCGCTCCGGGTTCAAGTACACGTGGGCGACGGAGCACCACTTCCTGGAGGAGTACTCGCACCTGTCGGCCAACGAGGTCTTCCTCGCCTACGTCGCCGGCACCACGAGCAACATCCACATCGGCAGCGGCATCATGAACATCACGCCGCCCGTGAACCATCCGGCCCGCGTCGCCGAGCGGGCCGCGATGCTCGACCATCTCTCCGGCGGCCGCTTCGAACTTGGCATGGGCCGCGGCTCGTCGAGCACCGAGCAGAAGGGCTTCGGGATCGAGGACCCGGCGCTCACCAAGCTCATGTTCGACGAGGTCGTCGCCGAGCTGCCGAAGATGTGGAAGGACGGCACCTACAGCTACGAGGGCCAGTACTTCACGATGCCGGAGCGCAACGTGCTCCCGAAGCCGTACACGAGGCCGCATCCGCCGCTGTGGGTCGCGGCCGGCAACCCGAGCACGTTCGAAAAGGCCGCCAAGCTTGGGCTGGGCGTGCTCTGCTTCGCGCACAGCTCACCGGGCGAGCTCGCGCCGCTCATCGAGCTGTACAAGAAGAACATCGAGAAGGCCGAGCCTGTCGGCGGCTACATCAACAACAACATCATGGTGACGAGCCAGATGCTGTGCCTGGAGGACGGCGCCCGGGCCCGCCGGATCGCCACCGACATCACGATGAGCTACCAGCACAGCCTGGTCTACAAGTACCTCGACACGTTCCCGAGGCCGGACTGGGTGCCGGCCTGGCCGGCGACCCTGCCCGAACCGACGGTGGAGGGCCTGGAGGCGGGCGTCGCGGCCGGAAGCATCTGCATCGGCGACCCGGAGGAATGCGAGCGGGCCGTGCGGACCTACGAGTCCGTCGGAGCCGACCAGCTTGTCTTCGGCATGCTGTCCACGACGATGCCGATCGACGTGGCGGTCGAGGCCGTGGAGACCTTCGGCAAGTACGTCCTCCCGAAGTTCGACACCGACCCGGTCCACAGCACGACCCGCCAGCGCGATGCCCAGCTCGGCGCCGCCTGAGCGAAGGCCGCCATCCTCACGTCGCCAAAAAGGCCGAGGCCCCGCGTTCGGGGGAACGCGGGGCCTCGTTCGTGCTCAGCCCACCGGGCTGGTCAGATCGCTGGTCAGATCTTCTTGGACCAGCAGTGCTTGGAGGCGTACCAGGGGCTGGTGCCCTGCTGGTTGTAGAGCTTGGTGGCCTTGGCCCACTGGTCGGAGACCGAGGCGTGCTGGGGCAGGCCGGTGCCGCCGACGGAGTGCCAGGTCGAGGGCAGGAACTGGAACAGGCCGCCGGCGCCGATGGAGTTGACGGCGCGGGGGTTGCCGCCGGACTCGCACGGGATCACGGCGGACAGGAAACGCTGGGCGGAGACGGGCTTGGAGGCGGCGTGGGCCGGCGCGGTGACCGCCAGACCGGTGCCGACCGCGGCGGCGAGCGCCGGGGCGAGCACGAGGGCGCGGACACGGGTGGAAAGGCCACGTCGAGCCAAGGGTCTTGTCCTTTCGTCTACGCCTCCGGAGGAACGGACGCGGGCACGGCGAGGCCCGGGCCGGCCGGCGGCGTGAAAAGAGCCGGCGGCCTGCCTTGCAGGGGGCTGCGCGTGTTCCCGCGACACCTGGTGTCGGTGTCCGCTGGTCCGTCTCCGGTCCCTGCCACGGGTCCGAGGAAGGTCGACGCCATAGATAGGGGCGGGGGCAGTAGATGAGGCGTCCCGCCCGGCGTGCGCCCCGGCCATGTCAGCCGGGCACGACACACACCATGCCGAGAACCGGCCCCGCCTGGCAAACCCGCCAACCCCTGTGACCCGGCTCACCACATCGACACCCCAGCCGGCAGCCCGACATGTCCGGCAGCCCACCCCGGCCACGGTGGCCTACCGTGGCCACCCGGCCCGGCACCGTCGACCCGGCACCCTCAGCGTGACCGGCCGGTCCACGCCCCGCGCGCCCCGACCCCACCCCACCACCCACCGTCCACCACCGTGACGACCCCCACAACCAGCCCACCACACCCGAAATACCCGAAACATCCCCCAGACCAGACCGGGCCGGGCCAGCGGACCACCAGGCCAGCGGGCTACCGGGCTCCCCCCAACGCCCCCTGACCAGCCCGCGGGCCGCCGTCACCGAACTCGACGGCCGCGGGGCGTCCGGGCCCGGCCGGGTCAGCGGGTGGGGACGGTGACGGTGTCGCGGCCGGAGCGCAGCAGGGCGCCTGGGGTGGCGCCGGTGGGTTCCCCGTCGGCGACGATCTGGACGCCGTTGACGAAGACCGCGGCGATGCCGACCGAGCCGGCGGTGAGCCGGGCGGCTTCCGCGGGCAGGTCGCGCACCAGCCGGGCGGGCTGGGAGTCGACCGTCTCCGGGTCGAAGAGCACCAGGTCCGCGGCGTTGTCCACGGCGATGACTCCGCGCCCGCGCAGGCCGAACGCGGCCGCCGGCTCGCCGGTCATCATCGCCACCGCCCGCTCCAGGCCGACCAGGCCGCGCCCGCGCAGGCAGTCGCCGAGGAAGCGCGTCGGGTAGGGGGCGCCGGCCATCCGGTCGAGGTGGGCGCCGGCGTCCGAGCCGCCGAGCAGCACGTCTGGCTCCTGCCAGGTCTCGGCGCGCAGCGCCCAGGACTCGGGGTTGTTGTCGGTGGGCATCGGCCACAGCACGGTGCGCAGCTCGTCGGCGGCCGCGATCTCGACGAGGGTGGCGAACGGGTCCTGGCCGCGCTCGGCGGCGATGTCCTCCACGACCCGGCCGGACAAGCCCTCGTTGGCGGGGGAGTAGGTGTCGCCGATGACGTAGCGGCCGAAGTTCGCCAGCCGGCGCATGACCCCCGCCTCCGGCGCGTTCGCGGCGGCGAGCAGCCGCGCCCGCGTGCCGGAGTCGCGCAGCGCGTCGATCCGGGCCCCGACGGGCAGGCCCATCACCTCGCCCCAGCCGGGGATGAGGTGCAGCGCGCAGAACGTCCCCAGGCTCATGTTCATCGGGACCAGCGTCGGCATGGTGAGCGCGATGACCCGCCCGCCCAGCTCGCGGGCCCGGCGGGACGCCGCCAGCTGGCGGGGGACCCGGTCGGGCGCGGCGGCGTCGATGGTCAGCACGTTCCAGTTCAGCGGCCGGCCGGCCGCGGCGGACAGCGCCGCGAGCAGCTCGATCTCGTCGTCGCTGAACATGTTCAGGCAGCCGGGGACGATGCCCTCCAGCAGCGTCCCCTCGTGGTCGCCGACGGCGCGCGCCAGCGCCATGAGCTCCTCGGTGCCCGCCCAGCGGGAGGCGACCGGCTTGCCGTCGCCGTCGCTGTGCGTGCCGGACAGCGTGGTGGAGAAGCCGAGCGCGCCGGCCTCGAGCGCGGCGTGCAGGCCGGCGGTCATCGCGGCGACGGCCTCGTCGTCGGCGGCGGCGCCGACCGCCGCCGGGCCCATCACGTAGCGGCGCAGCGCGCAGTGGCCGACCAGGAAGCCGGCGTTGACGGCGGTCCGCCCGTCGAGGCCGTCGAGGTACTCGGCGAAGCTCTCCCAGCCCCAGGCGACGCCGGACTCGAGGGCCTCCAGCGGCATGCCCTCGACCTTGGCCATCATCCGGCGCAGGTAGTCGGCCTCGTCCGGGCCGCCGGCCGGGCTGGCCGGGCGCAGCGGGGCGAGCGTGAAGCCGCAGTTGCCACCGAGCACGGTCGTCACCCCGTGCTGGCTCGACGGGGTGGCATACGGGTCCCACCACAGCTGGGCGTCGTAATGGGTGTGCACGTCGATGAACCCGGGGCAGACGACCAGGCCGGTGGCGTCGACGACGCGGGTCCGTCCGCCGGCCGGCGCCGCCACCGAGCCCGGCGCGCCGACGGCGACGATCCGGCCGTCGCGCACTCCCACGTCCGCGGTCCGCGCCGGCGCCCCGGTGCCGTCGATGAGCCGCCCGCCACGCACGATCAGGTCGAGCACCGCGTCCTCCTCCCGCTGGCTGTCTTCCGACATTAGCCCGGAATCTGATGGTGCGTCAGTTTCTTGCCACCCGGCCGGTGACCCCGTCTGCCCTCGGCCGCGGCCTGGCCGTGCCCTGACGGCTGGTCAGGACTTCGTCGCCGATTCCCTTTCGTCCAGGGGTGAACCTGTTCTAGTCTGTGGCCGCGCTCACGTCGCCAGGGGGTTCGCGCCGCGGCCCCTGGCACTACCCGCCGGCCGCCCGCGCCGGCCGGTGCCGCCGGTACCGGCCGCGGCCACCGCCGCCGCGGCGAGCGCCCCCGACCGAGCCCGACCGCAGGACTGACCATGGAGAGGTCCGATGGCCCGCAGAATCACGCCCGGCGCCGGCCGCCGGCTTGCCCGGTTACCGGTCCTCGCGGCGGCCAGCGCCCTGCTGCTCGTCGTCGCCGGCTGTACCCGCTCCTCGGACGAGGCCCCGTCCGGCGGTGGCGGCGCGCCGGCCACCTCGGCGCCGCCCGCCGCGGCGGCCGGCGACTTCGGCACCGAGAAGGGGATCTGCGGCCCGGGAGACGCCTCGGCGGCGAGCGGCCGCGGCGTGACCGCCACGACGATCACCCTCGGCACGTTCGGAGACCCGGGCAGCCCGGTCACCCCGGGGCTCGGCCAGGAGTTCTTCGACGTCGGCGAGGCCTTCGTCGCCTGGTGCAACGAGGCCGGCGGCATCAACGGGCGCGAGATCGTGCTGAACAAGCACGACGCGAAGCTCACCGACGTCGCCGCCCGCATGATCGACGCCTGCCAGACCGACTTCATGTCGGTCGGCGGCGGCAACGCCCTCGACGCCGCCGGCGTCGCGCCGCGGGTCGACTGCGACCTCGGCTCGGTCCCGGCCTACGGCGTGTCCCCGGAGGCCCTGGACGCGCCACTGCAGGTGCGGCCGCAGCCGAACCGGGCGGACATCTACCCGGTCGGCGGGTTCCGCGCGATGGCCCGGATGTTCCCCGAGGCGATGGACTCGCTCGCCGTGGGCGGCAGCGCGCTCGGGACGCTGCGCCCGAACGGCCTGCGCCTGCAACAGGCGCTCACCCAGCTCGGCGACAAGGTCGTCTCGTACCAGGAGATGCCGGCGCTGGTGACGAACTACCGGCCCTTCGTCGAGCAGCTCAAGGGCAGCGGGGCGCAGGGCTACCAGCCGATCGGTATCCAGGACCTCTCGCCGCTGGTCACCGCGATGAACGACGTCGGCCTGTCGCTGTCGTTCATGCTGATCGAGAACCAGCTGTACACACCGCTGACCATCAGCGCGGCGAAGGCCACGACCTTCCCGCCGACCTGGCTGGTCCTCGACCACATCCCGTTCGAGCTGGCCGACGAGAGCCCGGTCATGCGGCAGGCCACCGACATCGTGCGCGCGACGGTCCCCGACGCGGACCTGAACAACTTCACCGCGCTCTCGTTCAGCGCCTGGGTGCTGTGGGCCAAGGCGGCGACCGCGTGCGGCGACACCCTGACCGTCGACTGCGTGCTGGAGAAGGCGGGCTCCGAGACCGCCTGGACCGCCGGCGGCATCTTCCCGGCGCGCAACATCGTCGCCGGCCAGCAGCGCACCACCGACTGCGTCCTGCTGATGAAGGTCACCCCGGACGGCTTCGCCTACGACAAGGCGGCCACGGCGCCGAACCAGGGCTTCTTCAACTGCGACCCCAAGAACCTCGAGGCGCTCACCAACACGTTCAGTGACGCGACCGGCTGACCCGGCCCGACCAGCGCGAGCGACGACCCGCAGGGGAGCGGCGACGTGAGCAGCAAGACCGAACCGACCAACTTCGCGGACATCCTCGAGCTGATGGCCGACGCGGTGCCCGACCGGCCCGCCCTGGTCGCGCCCCCGGTACGGCTGACCTACCGGGAACTCGACGAGCGGGCCGAGCGGGTCGCCCGGCTGCTGCGGGCCGGCGGCGTCCGATCCGGCCAGCACGTCGGGATCTACGGCACCAACCGGGCCGAGTGGGTCGAGGCGATGCTCGGCTGCCTGAAGCTGCGGGCCGTCCCGATCAACGTCAACTTCCGGTACGTGCCGGCCGAGCTGCGCTACCTGGCCGACAACGCCGACCTGGTGGCGCTCGTCGTCGAGCGCCGCAATCTGGCGACCGTGGCCGCCGTGCTGCCGGACGCCCCGCTGTTGCGGCTGGTGGTCGTCCTGGAGGACGGCACCGACGAGGCCGACGACGGCGGAGTCGGCGCGTCGGGCGCGCGGGTCGTCGGCTACGAGGACGACCCGGTGGCGGTGGCCGGAGCCGTGGACGCGGATGCCGGCGAGGCGCCGGTGCGCGGGCCGCGGTCCAGCGACGACCTGTTCGTCCTGTACACCGGCGGCACGACCGGCCTGTCCAAGGGCGTCATGTGGCGTCACGAGGACCTGTTCCACGCCGCGATCGGGCGGCCGCTGCCCGACGGCTCGGCGCCCACCGGGCCGCGCGACCTGCTCGCGCACACGGCCAACCCGCCGCTGCACTACATGGTGATGGCGCCGCTGATGCATGGCGCCGCCGAGTTCAGCATCCTCATCGCGTTCGCCACCGCGGGCACCGCGATCCTCTGGTGCGGCCGGCACTTCGACGCGGACGCCGTGCTGCGGCTGGCCGCCGACGAGCGGGCCACGTCCATGACCGTGGTCGGCGACGCGATGGCCCGCCCGATCGCCGACGCGCTGGCGAGCGCTCCGGACCGCTATGACCTGTCGGGGTTGCTCGCGCTCGCGAACACCGGCGCGCCGATGACCAGCCAGGTCCGCGCGGACCTGGCCGCCGCGCTGCCACGCGTGTTCCTGCTCGACAACTACGGCGCCTCCGAGCTGGGTCACAACGGCAACGAGGCCGGCGAGCGGCGGGTCTTCCAGCTGACCGCCGACACCCTCGTGCTCGACGAGAACCTGGAACCGGTGCCGCCCGGCTCGCCGACCCCGGGCCGGATCGGCCGGCGCGGGCCCATCCCACTCGGCTACTACAAGGACGAGGAGAAGACCGCGTCGACGTTCCTGTACGACGCGCGCGGCGTCCGCTGGGTCGTGCCCGGCGACCTCGCGCTGGTGCGCGAGGACGGCACCGTGCGGCTGCTCGGCCGCGGCAGCACGGTGGTCAACTCCGGCGGCGAGAAGATCTTCCCCGACGAGGTGGAGGACGCGCTGAAGGCGCACGACGCGGTGTTCGACGTCGCCGTCGTCGGCGTGCCCGACGAGCGGTTCGGCGAGCGCGTCGTCGCGCTGGTCGCCTTACGCGACGCCACGGCCGCCGCGCCGAGCGCCGCCCGCCTGACGGCCCACTGCCGGGAGCTGATCGCCGGCTACAAGGTGCCGAAGGAGATCCACTTCGTGGACACGATCGCCCGCAACCCCGCGGGCAAGCCCGACACCGTCTGGGGCCGGGCGACCGCGCTGCGCCTGTCCCAGGAAGCGGCCGCCGCGCGCACGGCGGGGGCCGCGCCCACCGCGGAGGGAGTACCGGCGTGACCAGCACGACCGACCCGACGGCCCTGGCCGACCCGACGGCCCTGGCCGGTCCGGAAGGGCTGGGCGAACCGGAGCGCCTGGCCGCCGCGACCCAGGCGCCGCAGGCCGGCGAGCTGTACCGGCCGTCGTTCCTGCCGGACCTGCTGATCGCGGCGCTGGGGCGCAACCCGGACAAGCCGGCCGTCTACATCGGCGACGCGGCGCTCACCGCCGCCGAGGTCGCCGCCGAGATCAGCCGGTACGCCCAGGCGTACGCCTCGGTCGGGCTGCGCGTCGGCAGCCGGACGGCGATGCTCGCGCCGAACCGGCCGGAGGTGCTGTTCGCGATGGGCGCGAACATGATCACTGGCTGCCGGTCGACGTCGCTGCACCCGCTCGGCTCCGTCGACGACCACGTCTACGTGCTCACGGACGCCGAGGTCGAGACGCTCGTCGTCGACGCGAAGTTCGCCGACCGCGCCGTGGCGTACCTGGAGCGGGTGCCGACGCTGCGCCAGGTGCTCACGTTCGGCCCGACCGAACTGGGCGTCGACCTGCTGGCGCTCGCGCCCGGTTTCGACCCGGTTCCGCTGCGCGCCCCCGAGGTCGGCCCCGACGACATCGGCGGCCTGACCTACACCGGCGGCACCACCGGCCGCCCGAAGGGCGTGCTGGGCACCTACCGCAACTCCGCCGCGATGACGCACATCCAGCTCACCGAGTGGCAGTGGCCCGACGAGCCCCGGTTCCTGATGTGCACCCCGCTCAGCCACGCGGGTGCGGCGTTCTTCATCCCGGTGCTGCTGCGCGGCGGCTGCCTGGTGGTCTTGCCCGGCTTCGAGCCGGGCGCCGTGATCGACGCGATCGAGAAGTATCGAATCAGCGCGACCATGCTGGTCCCGACGATGATCTACGTGCTTCTCGACCACCCGAAGCTCGCGACCGCGGATGTCTCCAGCCTGCAGACCATCTACTACGGCGCCGCCGCGATGTCTCCCACCCGGCTCGTCGAGGGCATCAAGCGGTTCGGGTCGATCTTCTTCCAGTACTACGGCCAGTCCGAATCGCCGATGACGATCACGGTGCTGCGCAAGGAGGAGCACGACCTGTCCCGGCCCGAGCGGCTCGCCAGCTGCGGCCGCCCGGTGCCGTGGGTCCGGGTCGCCCTGCTCGACGACGACGGCAACGAGGTCCCCGACGGCGAGCCGGGGGAGATCTGCGTGCGCGGCCCACTCAACTGCGGCGGCTACTGGAAGCTGCCCGAGCAGACCGCCGAGCTGTTCAGGCACGGCTGGCTGCACACGGGCGACATCGCGCGCCGCGACGGGGAGGGCTACCTCTACATCGTCGACCGCAAGAAGGACATGGTCGTTTCCGGCGGGTTCAACATCTTCCCGCGTGAGATCGAGGACGTCCTGTCCACGCACCCGGCGGTCGCCGCGGCGGCGGTCATCGGCGTCCCGGACGAGAAGTGGGGCGAGGCGGTGAAGGCCGTCGTCGTACGCCGCCCCGGGGTGACCACTCCCGACGACGAGCTCACCGCCGAGCTGACCGCGCTGATCCGTGAACGCAAGGGTTCGCACCACGCCCCGAAAAGCATCGACTTTGCCGACTCGATCCCGGTCAGTCCGCTCGGCAAGCCGGACAAGAAGGCCTTGCGGGCCCGTTACTGGTCGGAGGCCGGGCGGCAGGTGAACTGAGTGGGCGCTGAACCGGGCGCGCGCTGGACAGGGTCGCCGGTGGACGGACAGCGGCCAGCTAACAGGGCGAAGGCGCGTGATCGGGGCCGGCTGGGGCACGGTACAACACGGGTGTCCTGGTCCGAGTGGAGGAGCGCTCATGATGATCATGGTCGCGACCGTCTTCCCGAAGCCGAGTCATGTCGATGACGTGCGCCGCGTGATGCTGGACGCTGCTCCACGGGTCCAGCATGAGCCCGGCTGCCGGCTGGGCGCGGTGCACGAGGCTCCCGGAAAGTTCGTCCTGATCGAGGAGTGGGCCGACGAGGCGGCCCTGGCCGCGCACGCCGGCTCCCTGGCCGTCACCGAACTGCTCGGACGACTCGACGGCCTGGTCGACGGCGAGGTCGGCATCGATGTGCTCACCCCCCTTCCCACCGGCGACCCGGACCGGGGCACGATCCGGCCCTGACCAGATCTCCCGACCAGACCCTTCCCACCTTCAGACCAGCGGTTCCGCGGAACCGAGCCGAGGAGTGGCATCCATGCCCGTCATCGTCGCGACCGTCGCCCCCAAGCCCGAGCATGTCGACGAGGTACGCCGGGTGCTGCTGGGCGTCATCCCCGAGGTTCACCAGGAGCCCGGCTGCAAGCTGTACTCCCTGCACGAGGGCGGCGGGAAATTCTTCTTCATCGAGGAGTGGGCCGACGACGCCGCCCTGGCGGCGCACTCGGGTGCCCCCGCGCTGGCGGCGATGGTCAAGGACCTCGACGGCCTGCTCGAGGGCGGATTCGAGGTTCACGTCCTGACGCCGCTGCCCGCCGGAAGCCCCGACCAGGGCCAGCTGCGCCCCTGAGAGCCCGACCACCGCTCGGTGTTCCTACCCCCGTCGTCTGAGATCACTGGGCCGGCCGGCGCTGGAGCTCCCGGCGCAGGCGGCGGACGGCGTAGATCTGGCGGTACCTGGGATAGTCGCGGAACCGGTGGAGCGGCCACAGCGCGTTCGTGCCGTCCACGGGGCTAGCGTGCAGCATCAGGTGGTCGCCCGCCGCGCGGGTACCCGTGTGGACGGCGACGTGGTTCACCGGGAAGTCGCGGAAGTTGAGCAGCTCGTCGCCCTGGTAGCGCGGCACGAACTCGTCCAGGGGGACGCGCGGCTCGGCCACGCCCAGCCAGACGAGGTCACCCGCCCGGAGGTCGGCCAGCTCGGGAACCGGCTCGAAGTGCCGCGCGTCGCCGAAGAGCTCCACGGACTGGAACGAGGCCGGAAGGGCGTAACCGAACAGGTCGCGGATCGCCAGGTGCGCCAGCGCCACACAGTTCAGGCCGTCGCGCAGCGCGTCCTGCCGGCAGCGGACCCGCGCGGGCCCCTGGGAGAACACGTAGCGGAACCCGGGGTCGACGAAGGACCGGTACCACTCGTCCACTGGCGGCGCCTCCCGACGCGAAGGGTAACGCGGACGCGCCGGCCGGCTCACGTCGTCGGCGAGGGGTCCGCGCCGAGGAGCTTGGCGACGTACGGCGTCGGTGGGTCCTTGGCCAGGTCGGTGGCGGTGCCCTCGGCGGTGACGCAGCCGTGCTCGAGGATGACGAGGCGGTCGGCGAGGGTGGCCGCGTCCGTGGGGTCGTGGGTGACGACCACCACGGCGGCGCCGGTCGCGGGCAGGGTCGCGCGCAGGTCGGCGCGCAGGTCGGCGCGGGTGGTCGCGTCGAGCGCGGCGAGCGGCTCGTCGAGCAGGAGAAGGCGCGGGTCGGTGGCCAGCGCCCGGGCGAGCGCGACGCGCTGGGCCTGGCCGCCGGACAGCGTCGCCGGCCGGCGGGGGCCGAAGCCGGGCAGGCCCAGGCGGTCGAGCCAGGCGTCGGCGGCGGCGTGGGCGGCGCGGCGTGAGGCCGCGCGGCGGGCGCGTGGGCCGAAGGCGATGTTGTCGCGGACCGACAGGTGCCGAAACAGCAGGTAGTCCTGGAAGACGAGGCCGACGCGGCGGTGCCGCGGCTCGACGAACCGGTCGGCGACCGGGTCGTCCAGGACGTCGCCGTCAAGGGTGACGTGCCCGGCGCGCAGGGGGAGGAGGCCGGCGAGCGCGGCGAGCAGGGTGCTCTTGCCCGCGCCGTTCGGGCCGAGCACGGCGACCACCTCGCCGGGCGCCACCGCCAGCTCGACGTCGAGGACGAACAGCCCGCGGTCGGCGACGACGCGTGCCCGCAGCCCGGGGGTCGTCTCGCTCACGTGCCCCGCCCCGCCCCGTCCCGGGCGGCCGGGAGCCAGCGGCCGCGCAGGGCGGCGAGCACGACGACGGACGTCGCGAGCAGGACCAGCGACAGGGCGATCGCCGCCTCCGGGTCGGTCTCCATCGCCGAGTAGACCGCGAGCGGCATCGTGCGGGTGGTGCCGGGGAGGCTGCCCGCGAAGGTGATCGTCGCGCCGAACTCGCCGAGCGCCCGCGCCCAGCACAGCACGGCGCCGGCGCCGATCGACGGGGCGATCGACGGCAGCGTCACCCGGCGGAACGTGTACCAGCCGGAGGCGCCCAGCGTCGCCGCCGCGTCCTCGTAACGCCGGTCGGCGCCCAGCAGCGCGCCCTCGACCGCGACGACGAGGAACGGCATGGCGACGAACGTCTGGGCGAGGACGACGGCGGTGGTCGTGAACGGCAGGCTGATCCCGAACGCCTCGTACAGGTGTCGTCCGGCGACTCCGCGCCGCCCGGCGGCCAGCAGCAGCGCGACGCCGCCGACCACCGGGGGCAGGACCATCGGCAGCGTCACCAGCGCCCGCGCGAGCCCCCGCCCGGGGAACTCGACCCGCGCGAGCAGCCACGCGAGCGGCACGCCGAGCAGCATCGACAGCGCCGTCGCGACCGTCGCGGTGCGCAGTGACAGCCACAGCGCCTCGCGGACGCCCGCCTCGCCGAGCAGCCGCGGCAGGCTGCCCCACGGCGTGCGCCAGACGAGCCCGGCCAGCGGCAGCAGCACCAGCACGGCGCCCAGCGCGGCCGGTACGACCAGCGGCCACGGCAGCCGATCCCCACGCCGGCCGCGCCGGCGCCTCGCCCGTGGCGCCGGCGCCGGCGCGGTCTCGGCTTCGGGAGTCGTCATGGCTGGGTCATCGCTGTCGCGGCCGGGTCATCGTCGTCATGACCGGGTCACAGTGGCTGGCTGAAGCCGGCCTTGGTGAGGACCTCGGTGCCGGTGGCCGACAGGACGAAGTCCACGAACGCCTTGGCGGCCTCGGGGTGCTCGCTGTCGGTCAGCGCGGCGATCGGGTAGTCCGTGGACGCGTTCTGGGCGTCCGGGATCTCGATGCCGCGCGCCTTGTCGCCGGCCGCGGCGACGTCCGTCCGGTAGACCAGCGCCGCGTCGACCTCGCCCAGCTCGACGAGCGTCAGCACGCTCTTGACGTCCTGGCCGAGGGTCGCGGGCTGGACCGTCACGCCGGCCTTCTTTAGCGCGGCGAGCGCGGTGGCGCCGCAGGGCACCTGCTCCTCGCACAGCGCGACCTTGACGCCGGGCTTCGCCAGGTCGGCGAGGCTCGTGATGCCCGCCGGGTTGTCCGGCGGGACGGCGATCTCCATGCTGTTGCGGACGAAGACCGCCGGGGTGCCCACGGTCAGGCCGGCGTCGGTGACTTGCTTCATGGTGGAGTTGCTGGCGGAGGCGAACACGTCGGCCGGGGCGCCGGAGGTGATCTGCTGGGCGAGCGCGGAGCTTGCCGCGAAGTTCAGCTTCACGTCCGCCCCGGGGTGGGCGGCCTCGAACTTGTCCGCGAGGTCGGTGAACGTCTCGGTCAGCGAGGCGGCGGCGAACACCGTCAGCGACGTCGCCGCCGGGTCCTTGGTCGCGGACGCGGTGGTCGACGCGGCGGGGGACGACCCCGCTCCCGTCGTGTCGTCGCCGCAGGCGGCGGCACCGAGCGCCAGCGCCGTGGCGGCCAGCAGCACGGTCAGCGCGCCGCGGCTCCGGCGCCTCCTCGGCCCCGACTCGTCCGCCGGCCGACCGGCGGCCCGGCGTCTCACGTCAGCCCACGATCTGCCCATCTCGCCCACCCCATCCCGAGAAAACGCCGGCCGGACGGACCGGCCGGCCCCGCTGGTTGACCTTGCCGTCACAACCGGCGCGCGCCCGGTGGGCGCGGCTATCGCCGGACCGGCAGCTCGACGACGACGTTGGTCGCCTTGACCGCCCCGACCGCGAGCACGCCGGGTTCGAGCCCCAGCTCGTCGGCCGCCTCCCGGCTCATCAGCGAGACCACCCGGTAGGGGCCGCACTGCAGCTCCACCTGGGCCATCACGCCGTCGCGCACGACCCGGGTGACGATTCCGGGGAAACGGTTGCGCGCCGACTCGCCCCCGACCGGTGCCCGCCCGAGCGCCGGCTCGCCGCGCGGGTTGAGCTCGCGCGCGAACCGGGCGAGCTCGGCCGCCTCTATCGCCTGCCGGCCGGCCTCGTCCCGGACCGTCGGCAGCCGGCCGCTGTCGGCCCATCGACGCACCGTGTCGTCGCTGACCCCGAGCAGGGCGGCGGCCTCGCTGATCCGGAAGTTCGGCACGACGGTCACCATACAGACGCATCTGCGGACCCGCTCGCCAATTGGATCCGTGGATGCGGATCGTGGGATGCCAAGGCGGGTGGTGCCGCCGCGCGGCGCGGAGTCGGCTAACCGGTCACCGGGTCTGTCCGGATGTGGTTGCCTTGTACCACCAGGTTTCCCTGCTCCGAACCGGCCGAAGGAGGCGCGACAGCGACGCTCGCCCGCCTCTGGCCCGGCTGGTGTGTCTCGCGCGCGTCCCCGGCGGCCCCTGCGTAATGGGGGTAGTCCGTCCCGATGACCGTCGACGTCACCAAGGGCGCCAGTGTCGCGCTCACCAAGGAGGGCTCGGACCTCACCCGCGTGACCGTCGGTCTCGGCTGGGATCCCGCCCCCAGGGGCTCGACGGAGGACTTCGACCTGGACGCGAGCGCGCTCGCGCTGGGCACCGACGGGCGGATCGTGTCCCGGGACTACTTCGTCTTCTTCAACAACCTGTCCAGCCCGCGCGGCGAGATCCGCCACCGGGGCGACAACCTCACCGGTGAGGGCGCGGGTGACGACGAGCAGATCGACATCCAGCTCGACGAGCTGTCCCGGGCGGTCGAGCGGGTCGTCTTCGCGGTGACTATCCACAACGCGGACTACCGCGGGCAGAACTTCGGCGACATCCGCAACGCCTTCATCCGGGTCGTTGACGCCGTCCGTGGTGTCGAACTCGTCCGCTACAACCTCACCACCGACGCGGCCACGGACACCGCCATGCTCTTCGGCGAACTCCACCACGACGGCACCGGCTGGCACTTCCGCGCGCTCGGCCAGGGCCGCCTCGACGGCCTCGCCGGCATCGCCCGACAGTTCGGCTTCACCGTCTGACGGATCGGTCGCTGTGATGGCGATCACAAATTCTGGATGTTGCCGCCGGACGTGCGTGCGCTAGGTAACGGATCCGAGTGCCTGGCGATCGAATCGCCGAGGCCCTCCTGAGGCATCCGGGTTCGGGCGGCGCCAGGTCCGCGTGACCGCGGCCTGACTGCCGGCGCGGGCGCGTTTTGCCTGGTCAGGGTGTGCTGTCGGGCGTGCCGTGGGTTGGCACTGGACGAGCCCGGCGAGCTCTCCAGGCCCTTCGGCGAGCCGTGCCCCGCGCCGCGCGGACACCCGCCGCGCCCCGGCCTCGTTAACCCTGGGCATCGGCTCGTGGAGGTCTCCTGGGACCCGATTGTCGCCTAGGAGATACGTGTCCCCGTTTGGGAGCCGCCGCACGAGGTAGACACCAAACCAGCCGCTGATCCCGCTGGTGGGAAAGGCTCGGAGTCGCCTTCGGGAGGAATGCAAAATGCTATGGGTCATCGTTTCCTGGATTCTTCTTGGTCTCATCGCGGGCGCGGTCGCGCGGCTTCTGGTGCCGGGCCGGGACCCGATGAGCATTCCGGCGACGATCCTGCTCGGGGTTGTCGGCTCGTTCGTCGGCGGTCTCCTGGGCTACGTGCTGTTCGGCAAGGACCTCGGTGAGGGCGCGCTTCAGCCGTCCGGCATCATCGGGTCCATCGTGGGCGCCATCGTGGTGCTGCTGATCTTCCGCGCCACCATGCGTCGCGGCACCGGGCGCCGCACCAGCGGGCGCCGCACCAGCGCCCGCCGGCACCACTCGTACCGGTAAGCGTCACCCTGGCGGAGGGCGGGGGGGCGGTCGGCGCGGCCCGCGACTTCGCCGCCACCGTGGATCCTGACGTGGTGGTCATCTTCGCGCCGGACCACTTCAACGGCTTCTTCTACCGGCAGATGCCGCCATTCTGCCTTGGTGTCGCGGCCAGGGCAGTCGGCGACTACTCCAGCCTCGCCGGCGACCTGGCGGTGCCGAGCGGGCTCGCGCGCGAGCTCGCCGGCGCCGTCCTCGCCGCGGGCGTCGACCTGCCGGTCTCGCACCTCATGGAGGTCGACCACGCGACCGCGCAGCCGCTGCGCGAGCTGTTCGGCTCCCTGGACGCGCGGCCGGTCATCCCGGTGTTCGTCAACGCGGCGGCGCCGCCGCTCGGGCCGCTGTCCCGGGCACGGGCGCTGGGCGCCGCGATCGGACAGTTCTTCGCCGCCCGCGACGAGCGGGTGCTCTTCGTCGGCTCGGGTGGCATCTCGCACGACCCGCCGGTGCCGGCGCTCGACACCGCTCCCGCGCCGGTGGCCGAGCGGCTGGTCTCCGGCCGTCCGCTCACCGCGGAGGAGGCGGAGCGCAAGCACACCGGCGCTGTCGCCGAGGGTGAACGGCTCGCCGCCGGGACCAGCGACCGGATGGCGCTGACGCCGGACTGGGACGAGGCGTTCCTCGACCTGCTCGCGACGGGCAAGCTCACCGAGCTCGACGGCTGGAGCAACGAGGAGATCGGCCGCCACGGCGGGGGCGCGCACGAGATCCGCGCCTGGATCGCCGCGTACGCGGCCCTGGCGGCGGCCGGGCCGTACGAGGTCGGCTACCGCTACTACCGCGCGATCCCCGAGTACATCGCCGGCTTCGCCGTGACCACCGCGCTGCCGGTCAGCTGACGCGAGCTCCCGCTTCGTCGCGGCGACCGGGCGCCTGGGCGCGCGGCCGCCGGCCATGGCAATGATCTCTTGCCCTCTTCCGACCACCGAAGGTAATCTCCCGTCTGCTGCACTATTAGAACGGGGCCGTGCATTATATGCACAAGATCTAGTTTACGGAGCCCGCGGCGGTAGGGGCGTGCGATGCACAACGGATATGACGTCGTGGTTCTCGGCTCGGGCGCGGCGGGGCTGACGGCGGCGCTGGCCGCGGCGGTCGAAGGAGCGGCGCGCGTCGCGGTCTTCGAGAAGGCCGAGCTGATAGGCGGCACGACCGCCCTGTCCGGCGGGACGGTGTGGATCCCCGCCAACCAGCCCGCCGGCGAGCTCGGCGTCGAGGACTCACGGGCGCGCGGCCTGGAGTACCTGGCGAGCCTGTCGAACGGGATGATCCTGCCCGAGCTGGCCGAGGCGCTGGTGGACGGCGGGCCCGAGTACGTCGACTTCGTCCACGAGCACACCGAGCTGCGGTTTCAGCTCGTCGAGGGCTACCCGGACTATCACCCGGAGTGGCCGGGCGGCCTGCCCGGTGGCGGCCGGTCGATCGAGGTCGGCCTGGTCTCGCTCGCGGAGCTGGGCGAGTGGGCGGACCGGCTCGCCGGCGTCCCGAGCCGGCTGCTGATCCGGGAGTCGCCGCTGGGCGGCGGCACCGGCGTACTGTCGCCCGACGAGTTGGCCCGGCGGGACCGGACGGGCGCCGAAGGCCTCGGCCGCGGCCTCGTGGCGGGCCTGTTGGGAGCCTGCCTACGACACGGCGTCGAGGTGTTCACCAGCTCCCGAGGGCTGCGGCTGCTGACCGCCGACGGCGCCGTCACGGGCGTCGAGATCGAGGGCCCCGCCGGTGCCGGGGAGGTGTCGGCCGGCGCGGTCGTGCTCGCCACCGGCGGCTTCGAGTACGACCCCGAGCTTGTCCGGGACTTCCTGCGCGGCCCGATCACCCGGCCGTTCGGCGCGCCGACGAACACCGGCGACGGGCTGCGGATGGCGATGCGCGTCGGGGCCCGGCTCGGCAACATGCGTGAGGCGTGGTGGGCGCCGGCGCTGAGCGTCCCCGGGACGCGCCGTGACGGCGCCGCCAACGGGCTGCTCGCCTCGCGCGAGCGGGCGCTGCCCGGGTCGGTGATGGTGAACGGGTACGGCCGCCGGTTCGCGAACGAGGCCGCCAACTACAACGCCTTCGGCGGCGCGTTTCATCAGTTCGACGCGTCCCGTTTCGAGTACCCGAACCTGCCCGCCTTCATGATTTTCGACCAGTCGACGGTGGAGCGCTTCGGCGTGCTGGGCGGGGCCCCCGGCGCCGCGGTGCCGCGGTGGGTGACCCGCGCGGGCAGCGTCGGCGAGCTGGCGGGAAGGCTGGGCCTTCCGGCCGAGCAGGTCGAGGCGACCATCACGGCGTTCAACGCGAACGCTCGCGCCGGCGTCGACCCGGACTTCGGCCGCGGCGAGAGCGCGTTCGACCGGTTCCCCGGCGGCCGGACGACGCTTGACCCCGACTCGCCCCACTCAACGCTGGGCCCGGTCGAGACGGCTCCGTTCTACGGCGTCCGGGTCGAGTCGTCGCTGCTCGGCACGAAAGGCGGCCCGCGCACCGACCGCGCGGGACGCGTTCTGAACGTCGACGGTGACGTGATCGGCGGCCTGTATGCCGCCGGCAACGTGATGGCGAACCCCACCGGCATGGTCTACGGCGGTGCCGGCGCGACGCTGGCGGTCGCCGGGGTATGGGGCCGAAACGCCGGCCGGGCCGCCGTGCGCGACCGCGCCGCTGCTCCCCATGGCGTTGTTCCAAGTGGCGCTACCGACTCCGTCGGTAATGGCTGAGGTAGGAGAGACGATGACGCAGACGGTTGACCGCGCCCCTGGGGAGGTCACGGCGGCCGACGCCGCGCAGATCTTCGCCGGATGGGTGTCCAGCCTGGCAGCGGCCGTGCGCGACGGCTCCGAGCCCGCGCTGGCGGACCTCTTCACCGAGGACGCGACCTGGCGCGACTTCATGGCCTTCCCGTGGGACTTCCACCACACCGTCGGGCGCGACGAGACCGTGCCGCGGTTCCTGGAACTCGCCAAGGAGTGGCGCGCCGCCGGCTTCGCGCCCAACCAGGAACAGGCGCCCGTCGTCGGCGAGGCCGGCATCATCAACGCCTTCTTCGACTTCACCACCTCCGACCGCGTCGACCGCGGGTACGTGCTGCTCATCCCGGCCGAGGGCGGCTACCGGGTTCAGACCATGCAGACGCAGGTCATCAGCCTGTCCGACCACCCGGAGCGGATCCGGCACAACCGCCGCGAGGGCAAGGTCTACGGCGTCGTGCCCGGCCGCACCCGGTGGACGAGCGACCGGCAGAAAGAAGCCGCCTTCGAGGGCGACGACCCGGCGGTGCTCGTGCTCGGCGCGGGCCACAACGGCCTGGCGATCGCGGCGCGCCTCGGCGCCCTGGACGTCCCGACGCTCGTCATCGACAAGGAGGCGCGCATCGGCGACCAGTGGCGCCGCCGCTACGCGTCGCTCGCGCTGCACAGCACCGTCTACGGCGACCACCTGCCGTACATGTCGCTGCCGCCGAACTGGCCCGCGCACACCCCGAAGGACAAGTTCGCGGACTTCATCGAGTCGTACGCGACGCTGATGGACATCAACGTCTGGAACTCCACCACCTTCCTGCGGGGCCGGTACGACGACGAGACGCAGCGCTGGAGCATCCACGTCCGGCGCGGCGACGGGTCGATCCAGGAGCTGCGCCCGCGGCACTTCGTGGTCGCCGGCGGCATGTTCGGCGCGCCGCGGATCCCCCAGATCAAGGGAATGGACACCTACCAGGGCATCTGGACGCACTCCGACGAGTTCCAGAACGGCGCCGACTTCGCCGGCAAGAAGGTCCTGGTCGTCGGCGCCGCCGTGTCCGGCCACGAGCTCGCCCACGACCTCTACGAGCACGCCGCCGACGTCACCATGGTCCAGCGCGGCGCGACCTACGTGGTCACCTACGACTCGTACCACCGCTACTGGTCGACGCTGTTCACCGAGTACATGCCCTACACCCCCGAGTTCGCCGACCAGATGACCTACTCGCTGCCCAACGAGCGGGTCGACGAGCTGAACAAGAGGCTGGTCAAGCAGGCGGCCGAGGCTGACCGGCCGCTGCTCGACCGGCTCGAGGCCCAGGGCTTCAAGCTCGAGTGGGGACCGGACGGCACCGGCATCATCGGCGCGCACATGTCCGGCCGCGACGCCTACCAGATCGACATCGGCGCCTCGGAGCTGATCGCCGACGGCCGGGTGAAGCTCAAGCAGGGCGTCGAGCTGGCCGAGGTCAACGGCAAGACGGTCACCTTCACCGACGGCTCGACGATGGACGACGTCGAGCTCATCGTCTTCGCGACCGGCTACCACCAGTTCTGGGGCCACCTCCAGCCCGTCCTCGGCAAGGCCGCCGAAAAGATCGACAAGGCCTACGGCCGCGCCGCCGACGGCGAGTACGCCAACACCTGGCGCCGCTCCGCCCAGCCCGGCCTCTGGTTCGGCACCGGCTTCATCCGCATGGCCCGCTTCTACACCCGCTTCATGGCCCTGCTCATCAAGGCCATCGAGGAGGGCATCGAACCGGTCGACCCGGAGAGCCGCCCGGCGCCCGACGGATCGACCGCGACCTGACAGCCGAAACACCAGGCCCCGTGCCACGATGATCACCAGGCACGTGTCGTCGTGGTCGCGTTCCAGCCTCGAACGCGACCACGACAACACGCCGCGATAGTCCAAAGACGGAGGACGCAGTGCCCGAGGACGTGGCGCCGGCAGGTTCGCCCCCACCCGCCATCGACGTGCACGCGCGCGTCGAGCCCGGGACCGTGGCGATCCTCGACCAGCTCGCCCGCTGGGACCTGACCTCGGTCGAGACGATCCGGCGCTCGTACGCCGCCGTCGCCGCGCCGCCCGCGCCGCCGAGGCCGAGCGTCACCCGCCACGACGAGAAGATCGTCGGCGTCGACGGCCGTCCCGATGTCGCGGTGCGCTGGTACCGCCCGGCCGGCTTCGACATCGCCGCCGAGGCGCCGCTGCCCTGCCTGCTCTGGCTGCACGGCGGCGCCTACATCATGGGCAACCTGGACGAGAACGACGACCGCCTCGACCGAATGGTGATCGAGCTCGGCTGCGCGGTCGTCTCCGTCGACTGGCGGCTCGCCCCGGAGCATCCGTACCCGGCGGGCCTCGACGACGCCGAGACGGTGTGGCGCCAGCTCGCCGACGACCCGGCGGCCTACGGCGTCGACCCCGCGCGCCTCGTCCTCGGCGGCGCGAGCGCCGGCGCCGGCCTCGCCGCGGCGCTGTGCCTGCGGCTGCGCGACCTCGGCCGCGCGCAACCGGCCCTTCAGCTGCTCATCTACCCGATGCTCGACGACCGCGAGCTGACGCCGTCGATCCGCGCCATCGAGGACCCCGGCCACTGGGGCCTGTGGCACCTGCGCGCCAACCGGCTCTCCTGGGAGGCGTACCTCGGCGGCCTGGAGGGCGACGACGTCCCGCCCACCGCCGCGCCCTCCCGCGCGACCGACCTCACCGGCCTCGCGCCGGCCTACCTGTGCGTCGGCGACGTCGACGCCTTCGTCGACGAGAACGTCGACTACGCGGCCCGGCTCTCCCGCGCCGGCGTCCCCACCGAGTTGCACGTCTACCCCGGTGTCATCCACGGCGGCTTCGGCGCCGTCCCTCGCACCCCGCGCACCGCCCAGCTCCTGCGCGACGTCTACGCCGCGCTTGGCCTGGCGTTCGCGACCGCCACCTGACGCCCCCGGGGCTAGTCCCAGATGACCTCCTCGACGGCGGTCGCCGTGACCGCGCGGCGAAGCCACCGGTCGAGCTGGTCGGTTCTGTGCGGCCCTCGCCGCCCTTTATCACCAGCCGGGCGGGACGTGCAGGCGGTCGACCGTGGCCGGCAGCTGGCATGCCTCGAAGTCCGCGGCCTTCAGCTGATACCACCAGTGCCGCCCGGCGCCCTCGGCGGGCGTCCCCCGCGGCGCTCCCGCACTCCCATCGGGCACGGCCAACTGAATGCTGCCCTGGTGGACACCCTTCCTGGTGCCGCCTCAGGTGATGTCTGCCCGGGCGACAGGTCGGGCGGCCACTCCGCTCCCGCATCCTGGCGGACATCTGGGGGATCCCGGACGTCCTGTCCGACGTGAGGGTCACGAAACGGTGCTGGTCGTGGCTCTGATGTCTGACGCGATTCCCCCTGCCGTCGGACAGGACGAACTCGCGGCCGCACGCGGGCACCGGGTGAGCGTTGCCGCTCGTCAGACCAGCCGAGGACCGGCCGTAGGGGTCGGTGCCGGCCTCTTCGTCCGGAATCGGGCCCGATTCCGGACGAAGGGCGGCCTCAGGCCTGCCGGCGCAGGGCGCGGGCTACCTGGTCGGCGGCGCGGCGCATCTCGGGGCCGGCGGCGCCCGCGATGTCCTCGCGGTAGGTGATGAGGTTCAGGCAGGCGCGGGTGGCCGTGCCCGTCATGGGGATCCAGGCCGCGACCGCGTACTGGCCGGCCTCGACCTCCGCGTGGCTGCGGGCGTAGCCACGCTCGCGGGCGAGGGCGACCTCCTCGGGTTCGCCCCGGGCGGGCGGGTCCGCGGCGAGGATCGCGTAGCCGGCCGCGCCCCGGGTCAGCGGCGTGCGCATGCCCGGCCGGAAGGCGATGTGGTGCGACGCCGTCGTCGGCTCCGTCATCGCGATCGCGACGGCGTCCGCCCCCTGCGCGACGAAGAGCATGACCGTCGACTGCAGCCGGTCCGCGAGCGACCGCATGACCGGGCCGGTCGCGTCGCGCAGCGCGGGCAGGAACGCCTCGGCGAGGGTCGCGAGGCGGGCACCCGGGATGTAGGTGCCCTCGCTGCTGCGCGCGGCGAGGTCGAAGTCGACCAGCGTCTGCAGCACCCGGTAGGCGATCGACCGGTGCACGCCGAGCATGTCGCCGACCTGCTGCACGGTCATCCCCGACTTGGAGTCGGCGATCGCGAGCAGCACGCGCAGACCGCGCGCGAGCGTCTGGTTCCCGTCGCGCACCTTGCTCGGCGTGCTCGCCGTCAGCTCCGGCACGCTGTCCAGCATAGTTTCGGCTTCGCCGTCGCCCGCCCGGCGCGGGCTGGGAACGGTGCTCAGGACGCCCGGGCCTGGAGGGTGAGCGCGATGTCGGTGAGCATGTCCTCCTGGCCACCGACGAGCTTGCGGCGGCCGGCCTCCAGCAGGATCTCGCGCGCGTCCACGCCGTACGTGGCCGCGGCGATCTCGGCGTGCCGCAGGAAGCTGCCGTACACCCCGGCGTAGCCGATGGTCAGCGTCTCGCGGTCGACGCGTACCGGCCGGTCCTGCATGGGTCGGACGATGTCCTCGGCGGCGTCCTGCAGCGCGAACAGGTCGCAGCCGGTCTCCCAGCCGAGGATGTTCGCCACCGCGATGAGCGCCTCGATCGGGGCGTTGCCGGCCCCCGCGCCGAGGCCGGTGAGCGAGGCGTCGACCCGGAACGCGCCCTCCTCGACGGCGGCCACCGAGTTCGCGACCGCGAGGGAGAGATTCTCGTGCGCGTGGATGCCGATCTGGGTCTCGGGCCGCAGGACCTCGCGGTACGCGCGGACCCGCTCGCGCACGTCGTTGACGGTGAGCCGGCCGCTGGAGTCCGTGATGTAGACGCAGTGCGCGCCGTAGGACTCCATCAGCAGCGCCTGCTCGGCCAGCTCCTTCGAGCCGATCATGTGCGCCATCATCAGGAAGCCGGAGACGTCCATGCCGAGGTTGCGCGCCTCGGCGATGTGCTGCGCGGCGACGTCGGCCTCGGTGCAGTGCGTGGCGATCCGGACCGAGCGGACGCCCATGTCGTGGGCGCGGCGCAGGTCGTGGATCGTGCCGACGCCCGGGAGCAGCAGCGTGGTGAGGACCGCGCTCTTCGCGTGCGCGGCGGCCGCCTCGATCCACTCCCAGTCGGTGTTGCTGCCGGGGCCGTAGTTCAGGCTCGCGCCGCCGAGGCCGTCGCCGTGCGCGATCTCGATCGCGCCGACGCCGGCGGCCTCGAGGTTGTCGACGATGCGGCCGACCAGTTCGGGCGTGATCCGGTGCCGGATCGCGTGCATGCCGTCCCGCAGCGTCACATCCTGGATGTACGGCCTGGCGGTCGCCCTGGGGGCCAGGGCGTCGGATGTCACGGCGTCGGGTGCCGTCGTGTCGGTCGCGGTCTCAGTCATCACGCCGCCGCCTTCGCCCGCTGGGCAATCCGCTCCGCCACGCGCATCGCGGCGGAGGTCATGATGTCGAGGTTGCCCGCGTAGGCGGGCAGGTAGTGGGCCGCGCCCTCGACCTCCAGGAACACGGAGACCTTGGTGTCGACGGGACCGGCGCCCGCGGGCAGCAGGGTCGCCACCTCGGCCGGGTCGACGGGCGTGAACTGGACCTTCTGCACGAGCCGGTAGCCCGGGACGTAGGTCGCCACCTCGGCGATCATGTCCTCGATCGAGGCCCGCACCCGGTCGTGGTCGGCGCCGCCGATGAGGCACAGGACGGTGTCGCGCATGATGAGCGGCGGCTCGGCCGGGTTGAGGATGATGATCGCCTTGCCGCGCCGCGCCTTGCCCACCTGCTCGATGCCGTGCGCGGTGGTCTCGGTGAACTCGTCGATGTTGGCCCGCGTCCCCGGGCCGGCGGACTTCGAGGAGACCGAGGCGACGATCTCGGCGTAGGGCACCTCGGTCACCCGCGAGACCGCGGCCACGATCGGGATCGTGGCCTGGCCGCCGCAGGTGACCATGTTGATGTTCGGCGCGTCGAGGTGGTCCTCGAAGTTCACCGCGGGGATCACGAACGGCCCGATCGCCGCCGGCGTGAGGTCCACCAGGCGCAGGTTGTACGGCTCCAGCAGCTTCGCGTTCGCGATGTGCGCGCCGGCGCTGGTGGCGTCGAGGACGATCTCCACCTGGGCGAACTCGGGCATCTTGATCAGCCCGGCCACACCCTCGGCGGTCGTGGCGACGCCGAGGCGCGCGGCGCGGGCCAGGCCGTCCGAGTTCGGGTCGATGCCGACCATCGCGACCACGCGCAGGTCCGCCGACCCACGCAGGATTTTGATCATCAGGTCCGTGCCGATGTTGCCGGAGCCGACGATCGCGACCCCCGTCTTCTCCGTCATTGCTCGTCCTTTCCTGAGAACCGCGCCGTCACCGTGCCCAGCGGCGCGATGTCGGCGACGAAGACGTCCCCGGCCGAGACGGAGACCATGGGGCCGAGCGCACCGGACAGAACGAGATCGCCCGCGCGCAGCGGCGTCCCGACGTCGATGAGGGTCGCGGCGAGCCAGGCCAGCGCGTTCAGCGGGTCGCCCAGGCAGTCGCGGCCCGTGCCGGTCGAGACGACCTCGTCGCCGCGGCGCATCGTCATCGTGACGTCGATGGGCGCCACCGCGTCGAGCGGAGTTCCCGTCGTGCCGACCACGAACACGCCGGACGACGCGTTGTCGGCGACCGTGTCGGTGATGCCGATGCGCCAGTCGGCGATCCGGCTGTCGACGATCTCCAGCGCCGGGAAAGCCAGTTCCACCGCGTCGCGGAGCGCCGCGGGGTCGGAGGCGTCCTCGATGTCACGGCCGAGCAGGAAGGCGACCTCCGCCTCGGCCTTTGGCTGGAGCAGCCGGCCGACGGGGATCAGCTCGCCGTCGGCGTAGCTCATGTCGTCGAACAGGACGCCGAAGTCGGGCCGGTCGACGCCGATCTGGCGCTGCACGGCCGCGGAGGTGAGACCGATCTTGCGCCCGATGATCCGCGCTCCCGCCGCGAGCCGGCGCTCGGTGAGCCGCCGCTGCACCTGGTAGGCGACGTCGATGTCGCCGGCGGGAACCAGGTCCGTGATCGGGGCGCAGGCGATGCCGGTGGCGGTCGCCAGTTCCAGCCGGTCGGCGGCGGCCTCGACGGAGGCGGTGGTGGCGGTCATCGGTCCCGCCCGAGGAACTCCAGCGCGATCGTGTCGAACTCCTCCTGCTGCTCCCACTGAGGCCAGTGGCCGGCGTTCTTGATAAGGCGGAACTCCCCGCCCGGGATGCGCTCGGCCATGTCGAGCCCGGCCTTCGCCGGGCCAGAGGGGTCGTCGCTGGTCCAGACCACCAGCGTCGGCGCGGTGATCGCGCCCAGTTCCTCGTCGGTGACCAGGTTGCGGCGACGGATCTCGGGGTCCTGCAGGCAGAGGATGTGCCGCATCGACTCGGCGAAGCCCGGCCGGCCGTAGACACCGCGGCGGATCGCGACGAGCTCGTCGGTGACCGAGGCGGGATCGGCCATCAGCCACTCCAGTCGGGCGCGGATGCGCTCCTCGCTCGGGTCGTCGGCGGCGGCCTGGGACAGCGACCGGATGCGCTCCATCACCTCGGGGGTGGCCATCGTCCCGCCGGGGGTGTTCAGGATGATGCGGTCGACGCGCTCCCCGAAGCGGGCCGCGAACTTCACCCCGACCCAGCCGCCAAGCGACTCACCCGACAGGTGGACGCGCTCGAGGCCAAGGACGTCGAGCAGCCCGACAAGGTGATCGATGTAGTCGTCGATCTCCAGATCCTTCGTGGTGGTCGTCGTCCACCCGTGCCCCGGGTAGTCGTAGGCGATGACCCGGTACCGGGCGCTGAGCGCGCGCAGGTTGCGGGTGAACGCCTCCAGATGCCCGCCGGTGCCGTGCATGAGGACGAACGGCTCCCCGGCACCGCACTCCAGCACCCGGGTCGACCAGTGCCCCACGTCGACGTGGCGCACCGTGTAGTCCAGACCAGCCAGGTCCGTCCACAGCGTCATGCGTTCTCCTTCAGGGCGGGCGCCGCGTCGGGCGGGGCGGGCGCCGCGTCGGGGGCGGCGGGCACGGCGGGCGCCGCGTCGGAGGCGCCGACGGCGGCCCCGAAGGCGCGGACCATGTCGGAGGCGGCGTGCGCGGGGCTCGCGCCGGCGACGATCCGGTCCGGTCGCAGCAATAGCACGGACTCCGGGTGCGCGTCGAACCAGCGCTTGAGCGCGCCGTCCAGGTCGCCGACGACCAGCACCGGGTCGTCGGGCGCCGAACCAGCGGACTCACGGCCATCCGGCTGCGGCGCGTCCCAGCGCAGCTGCACCGCGGGGCGAGCCTCCACCAGGCGGACACCGAGGTGGGCCAGGCGGCGCTGCGCGTCGTCGTCCAGGATCTGGCGCGGGTCGTTGTTCCAGGCGACGAGGGCGAACCACGGGCCGAGCGCGTCGTCCAGCCTGACCGACGGGGTGGCGCGCGTGCTGACGGTCGGCTGGATGAACAGCCGGCCCACCGGGCTCGGCTCGCTCACCGAGCCGACGCGGGTCAGCGCGCCCACGCGCATCGTCGGCATCGGCTTGAACTTCATCGTCACGATGTAGGTCTTCGCCTTCGGGATGGCCGACAGGCCCCGGAAGAACAGGTCGCGGGCCAGCGCGCCGAACCGGTTCGTGACGGAGACGGCCTGCCCCACCCGGCGGGACAGGTCGATCATCGCGCGGGCGTGGTCGCGGCGCTCGGACTCGTAGCTGTCGAGGAGCTGGTCGCCGGCGAGCCCCCGGCACACCATCGCGAGCTTCCAGGACAGGTTCAGCGCGTCGCGGATGCCGCTGTTGTAGCCCTGCCCCTGCCACACCGGCATGATGTGCGCCGCGTCGCCGACCAGGAAGACCCGCCCGACCCGGAAGTGCTCCGCGAGCCGGGCGTGGTGGTTGTAGACCCGGCGGCGGATGACGTCGACCTTCGCGGTCGGCGGGACGATCGGCGCGAGCAGGCGGGCGAGGAACTCGTCGGTCATCGCGTCCGCCTCGGTCTCGCCGGGCTTGAGCATGAACTCGAACCGGCGGATGCCGTGCGGGATGCTGATCGAGACGTACGGGCGGCGCGGGTCGCAGCAGACGTACGCGCCGGGGCGGCCGAGCGGGTCGTTGCGGATGTCGATGACGAACCACTGCGCGTCGGCGGTGCTGCCATCGAAACGCAGACCGAGCAGCGTCTCGCGGGTCGCGCTGGCGCCGCCGTCCGCGCCCACGGCGTAGGCGGCCCGCACCGTCCGCGCACCGTCCGGTGTCTCGACGGTCAGCGTCACGCCGTCGGCGTCCTGCGCGTAGCCCGTGACCCGGGACGAGAACCGCACGTCGACGTTGTCGAAGCGCCCGAGGCCGTCGAACAGCACGCGGTCCGCGAGCGGCTGGACGAAGCCGTTGCGCCGCGGCCAGCCGAACTCCGCGGTCGGTGGCGCGAGCCGCGCCAGGTCGCGCTGCTTCGCGTCGACGAAGGCGAGCAGCTGGTGCGGGATCGTGTGTGGCAGGACGTCGTCGACCAAGCCCACCGCCTGGAACGTCCGCAGCGTCTCGTCGTCCATCCCGACGCCGCGGGGGAAGTCGATGAGCGCTGGGCCCGCCTCGAGGACCGCGACGCGCAGCCCGTGCAGGCCGAGAAGGTTGGCGGTCATCAGCCCGCTGGGGCCGGCCCCGACCACGGCGACGTCGACGTCGGTCCCGTGGGAGAGGGCAGGCGTGCCGGGCTGTGCCGCGCCGACCTGAGTGGACACCACGACTCCTCGGGTGGCAGGTGCCGTGCGCGGGCTCGCCGCGCGGAGCACGCTCACCGTTGCGCACAGTTGGGCAGGATCCGCAGCCACGCAGGATCCATAGCGATCCGGCGATCGTGCAGTATCTGCAACGAGGTATTCAATAACTGCGAAAAATCTAGTAACGTGCGCCCGACGCGTCAACCCCGCCCGTGCGTCCGCCAGGGGCACCTCAGCGGCCCCCATGGCCTGGACACACGGGCGGCGCTCCCCTTCACCGAGGACGTGATCAATGTCGACCGGTCCCCTGCCTCCGTGGCTGGCCCTGTACCCGGCGCGCGTCGACCCCTCGCCGACGATCGCCCACGAGTCGGTCGTGGCGGCGTGGGAGGCCCGGGTGGCCGCGAACCCCGAGCGCGCGGCGGTGCGCTACTTCGACGGGTCGCTGTCCGCGGCCGAGCTCGACGCGCACGCCGACGCGCTGGCCGCCGAGCTGCAGGACCGGGGCGTCCGCCGGGGTGACCGTGTCGGCATCTACCTGCAGAACGTGCCCTACTACCCGATCAGCCTGATCGCGATCTGGAAGGCCGGCGCCACCGCCGTCCCGCTCAACCCGATGTACCGCGGGCCGGAGCTACGCCGCCTGATCGAGGACTCGGAGACCTCCGGGGTCATCGCGGCCCGGGGCACGGACGGCGAGGTCCGCGAGACGCTCGCCGGCACCGCCGTGGAGTGGGTGCTTTCCGGCTCGGCACGCGACTTCCAGACCCGCGACGACCCGCGGGTGTTCCCGGACGTGGCGGAGCCCGCGCCCTCACCGGACGGCGACCTCGGCGCCATCCTCGCCGCGCGGCGCGGCGAGCGCCCCGAGCCCGTCGTCGCCCGGCTCGACGACACCGCGTTCATCACCTACACCTCGGGGACCACCGGCCCCCCGAAGGGCGCGCTGAACACCCACCGCAACTACCTGCACGCGGTGCTGAACTACGGCGGCTGGCTGGGCCTGGAGCCCGGTGACGTCTCCTTCGCCATCGCGCCGCTCTTCCACATCACCGGTCTCTCGCTCAACGCCGGCATCGCGCTGCTGAACGACGCGACGCTCAGCATGAGCGGGCGCTTCGAGCCGGCGGTCGTCCTGGACGCCTTCCGCGAGCATGGAGTCACCACGACGATCGGCTCGATCACCGCCTTCAACGCGTTCTTCCGGGTGGCGGACGCCGGCCCCGAGCACTTCAAGACGATCAAGCTGCTCTACTCCGGTGGAGCACCGATCCCGCCGGCGACGATCGAGGCGTTCCGCGCCCGCTTCGGCCCCTACCTGCACAACATCTGGGGCATGACGGAGACGACGGGCGGCGGCATCGCCGTTCCGCCCGGCGCCGTCGCCCCCGTGCACCAGCCGAGCGGCACCCTGTCCATCGGCGTGCCGGCGCCGAACGTGACCGTCGAGATCATCGACGCCGCGGGCGTGCCGCGGCCGCCCGGCGAGGAGGGAGAGCTCGTCTTCACCGCGCCGCAGGTGGTCCCCGGGTACTGGCGCAACCCGGACGCGACCGCGCACGCGTTACCCGGCGGCCGGCTGCACACCGGCGACGTCGCCGTGATGGACGCCGAGGGATGGATCTACCTCGTCGACCGGATCAAGGACCAGATCAACACCTCCGGCTTCAAGGTCTGGCCGCGTGAGGTGGAGGACGTCCTCTACGAGCACCCGGCGGTCTTCGAGGCGGCCGTGGTCGGCGTCCCGGACGAGTACCGCGGCGAGCTGGTCGCCGCCTACGTCTCGCTGCGCGACGGCGCGGCGGCCAGCGAGGAGGAGCTCGTCGCCTTCGCGAAGGAGCGCCTCGCGGCCTACAAGCGTCCCCGGCGCGTGGTCATCATCCCGGCGCTGCCGAAGACCGCGACCGGGAAGATCCAGCGGGCGGTGCTGCGCGAGCAGCAGGGCTCGCAGTGCAGCGATCGGCGCTGACCGGCGCCGGTCCCGCATACGTCGACAGTTCTGTTTCGCGCGACCAGAGCGCGCGGCGCGGTAGGGAGAGTGATTCGTGGCGGCGTACGCCCTGATCGAGTCGGCGTCCGGCTTCGGAGGTCGGGATGCAGTCTGAGTTCGACGAGGACCAACGGCTGTGGCAGAGCACCGTGCGCGAGGTGCTCGCCAAGGAGTGCACGCCGGCGCTCGTGCGCGCGGTCGTCGACGCGGACGCGGACCCGGCCGGGCTGTGGCAGACCTACACCAACCTGGGCTGGACCCAGCTCGTCGACGCCAGCGAGATGGTCGAGCTCGCCATCCTGGTGGAGGAGCTGGGGCGCGCCACCGACCCGACCCCCTTCCTGGCGACGATGACCCAGTTCGTCCCGCTGGCGCCGGGCGTGGCCGAGCCCAAGCAGACGGGCGCCGCCGTGTACGAGGGCGTCACCGCCCGACGCGACGGCGACGGCTGGGTGCTGGACGGCGCCGCCCGCCACGTGCTGGACGCCGACCGGGCCGACTGGCTGGCCGTCGTCACCGCCGAGGGCGTCTTCGCGCTCCCCGCGGCGCGGGCGACGATCCGGCGCGTCCCCGTCTTCGACCCGGTGCTGCACGTCGGCGAGGTGACCCTGGCCGGCGTGCGCGTCGCCGACGGCGCCCTGACCGGCGCCGACCCGGAGAAGGCCCGCCACCAGGCGCTCACCGGCCTGGCGATCACCATGGTGGGCGCCTGCCAGCGCGTCCTGGACCTGGTGCTCGAGCACGCGCGGACCCGCCAGCAGTTCGGTGTGCCGATCGGCTCGTTCCAGGCCGTGAAGCACAAGGCGGCCGACATGCATGTGGCGATCGAGCGGGCCAGGGCCCTGGCCTACTTCGCGGCGCTGACCATCGCCACGAACGACCCCCGGCGCCGGCTCGCGGCCTCCATGGCCAAGGCGTCGGCCGGCGAATGCCAGTCGGTCGTGTTCCGGCACGGCCTGCAGTTGTTCGGCGGCATGGGCTACACGTGGGAGAACGACCTGCAGTTCGCGCTGAAGCGGGCCAAGGCCGGCGAGGCGCTCCTCGGCGGCGCGGACGAGCACCGGGCCCTGGTCGCGAAGGAAAGCCTGGCTCTGACGGGGGTGGACAGCCGTGCAGCTCACGTTTGACGACGACGTCGAGGCGTTCCGCGCCGAGTTCGTGGCGTTCCTCGAGGCGAACCTGCCGAGCGCGGGCGAGGCCGACCGGCCCTCGCGCTCGACCGCCGACATCCCGGAGTGGGCCCGGCGCTGGCAGCGGCTGCAGTTCGACGCCGGCTGGCTGCTGCCCGGCAACCCGCCCGAGTTCGGCGGCCGTAACGCCGGCATCCTGCAGCAGTACGTCCACCTGGAGGAGCTGTCGAAGCGGCGGATCCTGCACAGTTTCAACCCGCAGGGCGTCGGCATCATCGCGGCCTCCCTGCTCTCGTTCGGCACTCCCGAGCAGAAGCGCCGCTGGGCCGTGCCACTGCTGCGCGCCGAGATCACCGCGGCCCTCGGGATGAGCGAGCCGGGCGCCGGGTCCGACCTCGCCTCGCTGCGGACCAGGGCCGTGCTGGACGGTGACCATTTCGTGGTCAACGGGCAGAAGGTGTGGACGTCGGGCGCCCACGACGCCGACGTCATCCTGACCTTCGTCCGCACCGACCCGGACGCGCCCAAGCACAAGGGCATCAGCGTGCTGCTGATCCCGAGCGACACCCCCGGGGTGACCCGCCGGCCGTTCGGCTCGATCGCGAGCCCCGACGACCTCGACTTCAACGAGGTCTTCTTCGACAACGCCCGGGTCCCCGCGGAGAACCTGGTCGGCCCGCTCAACGGGGGCTGGGGCGTCGCGAACGGGTCTCTCGGGCATGAGCGCACCCTGCTGTGGCTGATCTTCGCCGAGCGGCTGGCGGACCTGCTGGTGGACTTCCACCCGGTCACGACGCTCGACGAGGACCGGTACGCGACTCTCGTGATGGACGCCCACGCCCTGCGGTGGATGGGCTCGGCGGCGCTGGCCAGGGAGGCCCGCGGCGAGCAGGACGTGGCCGCCCTGTCGGTGCTGAAGCTGCTCGGGTCCGAGGCGGCGCAGGCGGCCACCGAGGCCGCGTTCGAGTCGGCGGGCGCCGACGCGCTCGACCACCCGGTGCTCACGGGCCCCCTGTCCCACCTGAGCCTGGAGGCGTACGTCAGCGGATGGTTCGAGCGCTACGCCCGCACGTTCTCGGGAACGATCGCCGGCGGCACCTCGGAGATCCAGCGCACCATCATCGCCGAGCGGGTGCTCGGGCTGCCCCGCGGCTGAACGCCCCCTGACGGGCGAGCTCGACGACCTTCACCGGGCCAGCGGCCCGGTGAAGGTCCGCCGAGCCGCGAAGGTCCGCCGAGCCGCGAGGGTCCGCCGGGCCGCGAGGGTCCGCCGGGCCGCGAGGGTCCGCCGGGCCGCGAGGGTCCGCCGGGCCGCGAGGGTTCCGAGAGCCGCGGCCGCGCTCAGCCAGCGCCACCCGGCTTGTTGACGAACCAGACGAGTTGCTCGACGAGCTTCTCGCTCTTCCAGCCGTCCGGTGTGCGCACGAAGTCGTGGAAGTAGTAGCCGCCGCAGTAGCTCGGCTCGGCCATGCCCGGCAGCTGCATCGGGTTGTAGAACTGGGCGATCACCCTGGCACGGTCGCCGTCGAGGTCGATCTCCGTGTTGGTGATGTAGTGGAGCTTCCACGGCGCCTTGCCCAGGCCCTGCTCGAGCATGATCGCCATCTCGTCGCGTTTGGCGACGGGCAGCAGGCTCGACGTCGAGGTGTAGTCGATGACCGCCTCGGGCGTGAACACCGACTTCCACAGCTCGAAGTCGTTCGTGTCCACACCCCGGGCGTAGCGTGCCAGCTGCTCGGAGATCTCGAGCTTGTCGGCGAGCGCCTGCAGGTCCATCGAGGTTCCTCTCAGCTCACGGTCCGGTATCCGCTCACGGTCCGGTATCAGCTCACGGTCAGGCCGTTGTCGACGACGTGGACGGCACCGGTGATCGACTTCGCCTCACCCGACGCGAGGAAGGCGAACAGCGCCGCGATCTCCTCGGGCATCGCGACGCCTCGGTAGCCGGCCATCCGCCGCGCCAGGTCCGGGTCCCGGTCCTCGGGGAACGTCACGGTCCTGGCGATGTTGGTCAGGGTCCCGGCCGGCGCGATCGCGTTGACCCGCAGCGGGGTCTTGATGAACTCGACGGCGAGCGACCTGGTCAGCTGGATGAGGCCGCCCTTGCTCGCCGCGTAGGCGGCCGAGTAGGGAACGCCCTGGACACCGGCGTTGGACGCGATGTTGATGATCGTGCCGCCGGCCGCCAGCAGGTGCGGGATCGCCGCCTGGGACAGGAAGAACGGGCCGTCGAGGTTCACCGCCAGCGTGCGCCGGTACTGCTCGACGCTCGTCTCGGTGGTGTGCGCCGGCCGGTAGATCCCGGCGACGTTGCCCAGCACGTCGAGGCGGCCGAACTCCGACACGGCGGCCGCCACCGCCTCGGCGCACGCGGCCGGGTCGGCGACGTCGACGACCCGGACCGACACCGTCCCGCTCGCCAGCGCCTTGGTCTCCGCCAGCGCGCCCTCGTCGATGTCGACCGCGAGCACCGACGCGCCCTCACCCGCCAGCCGGATGGTGATCGCGCGGCCCATGCCCGACGCCGCACCGGTGATGAGTGCCGCTTTGCCCGCAAACCGTCCCGTCATGGCCGTGTTCTACCTCACGGACACCCGCGGGCGCACCCATTGAGGCTTCTATGTCAGTGCGCGAGACGCGGGCCGCCGAGGAAATTTGACGTCGAAGTCGACAAACTGCGAGCCTGTGGCGACGGCCACGTGACGATCCTGCTCAGGACCGACGTGGCCCGACGAGCGATCGAGGTTACGGACCATGTTGCTGGAGCTGACCCCCGACCAGGAGGTCTTCCGGGAGGCGACCGCGCGGTTCCTCGCGGACCGGGTCCCCCCGGAGGTGATCCGCCGGCTGCGTGCCGACCCGGCCGGGTTCTCGCCGGACTACTGGAGCGCCGGCGCGGAGCTCGGCTGGACCTCGCTGCTCGCCCGCGAGGAGCACGGCGGCGGCCCGATCGGCGACGCCGCGCTCGTGGACCTCTCGATCCTCGCGCACGAGTTCGGCGCCCGTGCCGCCCCCGGCCCGCTCGCGTCCGCGAACGTCGTCGCCCACGCGCTGTCCACCTGGGGCGGCGAGGCCCACACCGCGGCCGTCGAGGCGGTGCTGTCCGGCGAGTCGCTCGCCACCTGCGCGCTCGGCGAGCCGGCGACGCCCGGCGAGCCGGCCGGCATACGGGTCCAGGTCCGCGCCGACGGGGGCGACGTCGTCCTCGACGGGACCGCCCGCCCGGTCGAGTCGGCCGCGGGGGCCGGCCACATCCTCGTCACCGCGCGGGTGGCCGGCGCCGCCGGCCTCGCGCAGGTGCTGGTCCCGACGGCGGCCCCCGGCGTGACCGTCACTCCGATGCGCACGGTCGACCTGACCCGGCGGTTCTTCGCCGTGGGGTTCGACGGCGTGCGGCTGCCCGCCGACGCCGTCGTCGGCGAGTTCGGCGAGGCCGGCGAGCAGGTCGAACGCCAGCTGCAGGTCGCGCTGGCGCTGAGCTGCGCGGAGAGCGTCGGCGCGATGCAGACCGCGTTCGACCTGACCGTGAAATGGGCGTTCGAGCGCTACTCGTTCGGCCGGCCGCTGGCGTCCTACCAGGAGCTCAAGCACCGGTTCGCGGACATGAAGACCTGGCTGGAGGCGTCGCACGCCATCTCCGACAAGGCGACGGCGGCGGTCGACGCCGGTGCGCCCGAGGCGGCGGAGCTGGCCAGCGCCGCGAAGGCCTACATCGGCGACTACGGCACCGAGCTCGCGCAGGACTGCGTCCAGATCCACGGCGGCATCGGCGTGACCTTCGAGCACGACCTGCACTTCTACCTGCGCCGCGTCACCCTCAACCGTGCCCTGCATGGCACCCCGGCCAGCCACCGGGCCCGCGTCACCGGCATCTTCGAGAACCTCAAGGAGCAGGCGTGAGCGTAGGAGCAAGCGCGTGGAGCCGTCGTCCGAGGCGGACCTCCCAGATCGGCTACGCAAGCTCCGCCGATCCGGCAGGAACCCCGGAGGACGGCGGCGGAGCAAGTGCGGCGACGGAGCGAACCCGAGGTAGAGCGTGAGCACCTCTGCTGTGGGCGCCGACGGGGTCGAGAGCGTCGAGGAGTTCCGGGCCAGGGCGCGGGCCTGGATCCGCGCCAACCTGCGTCCGCTGGAGGCGCACGAGGAGGTCGGCATCATGCGGCCGACCCGGACCGACGAGGAGGAGCTGGCCGCCGTCGCCCGCGACCGCGAGATCCAGAAGGCGCTGTTCGACGCCGGGCTCGCCGGCATCTGCTTCCCGCCCGAGTACGGCGGCCGTGGGCTCACCCCGGCCCACCAGCGGGCGTTCAACGAGGAGATCACGGGCTACGAGTACCCGCAGCGCCTGCAGGTGCCCACGTTCGCGCCATGCGCGGCGGTGCTGCTCGAGTTCGGCACCGAGGAGCAGAAGCGCGCCCACATCCCCGCCATCCTCAAGGGCGAGGAGATCTGGATGCAGTTCCTGTCCGAGCCGTCCAGTGGCTCGGACGTCGCCGCCGCGCTCACCACCGCGGTCCGCGACGGCGACGACTGGATCCTCAACGGTTCCAAGATCTGGACGACCGGCGCCTGGTGGTCCGACTGGGGCCTGTGCCTGGCGCGGACCAACTGGGACGTCCCCAAGCACCGCGGCCTTACGGTCTTCATCCTGCCGATCGCCGCCGCGGGCGTGGATGTGCAGCGCATCGAGATGCTCAACGGGGTCAAGGAGTTCTGCCAGGAGTTCATGACCGACGTCCGGGTCCCCGACTCCGACCGGATCGGCGAGGTCGACGACGGCTGGACGGTCGGCACCCGCTGGATGTTCCACGAGCGGATGAGCAGCGGCTCGCCGTACGTCACCAGCCCCGGCACGAGCGCGCACCACCGGATCGGGCCTGACTGGCTGCTCGACATCGCCCGCGGCACCGGGCGGCTCGACGACCCGCTGGTGCGCGACCTGGTCGGCGAGGGCCGGGTGCTCGACCTGGTCGGCGCCGCCCTGCATCCCCGGCTCGCCCTCGGCATGACGACCGGCCGGCTGTCCGACCAGGCCGCCGCGATCGGCCGGCTCTACAGCGGCGTCTGCGCGACCCGGCTCACCACGATCGCCTTCGACATCGCCGGCGGCGCGGGGGCGGCCTGGGCGGACGACGACGGCGCCGCGTCCGACGTCGGCGCGGACTTCCTGATGCGCCAGACGGCCACGATCGGCGGCGGCACGACCGAGATGGCCCGCAACGTCGTCAGCGAGCGGGTGCTCGGGATGCCGCGCGAGGCCGCGCTCGACCGGGGCCGCCCGTTCCGGGAGGTCCCCCGCGGCGGGCGCAGCGGCGGCTGACGCGCGGACGCGAGCGGTCCGAACGCCGAAGGGCCAGGGTGCCCCGCCGGTTCGACCGGCGGGGCGCCCTGGCCACGTCGACCAGGTGACGGCTACCGTGCCGCGGCCTCGACCGCGACGGGAGCGGCCGCCGCCGGCGCGAGCGCGGCGGGCGCCTCGGCCCGCGGGGCCGGGACGGTGGCCGGGGCCGGGGTGGCGTCCGCCCGGTGCTTCGGCAGGAAGAACGCGATCGCGCAGGACACCAGCGCGGTGCCGGCGCCGATCAGCAGGCCGAGCTGGAGCGCGCCGAGCGACGGCACCTGGGCCGGGCCGACCGTGGTGGTCATGCTCGACATGACCAGACCGAGCACCGCGCCCGCCGTGGAGGTGCCGATCGAGCGCATCAGGGTGTTCAGGCCGTTGGCCGCCGCGCCCTGCTCGGCGGGCACCGCCCGCATGATGAGGGTCGGCATGGCCGCGTAGGCGATCCCGACGCCAGCGCTGATCACCAGGCAGAACGCCACCGTCCCGACGGGGCTGCCCATCAGCGGGAAGGCGAGCAGGTACCCGCCGGCGACGACCGCGGCGCCGAGCATCAGTGCCGTCTTCGGGCCGCGCGCCGAGATCAGCCGGCCGGCCAGCGGCGAGAGCAGCATCATCCCCAGGCCGGCGGGCGCCATCCACAGGCCGGTGGCGAGCAGGGACTGGCCCAGGCCGTAGCCGGTCACCTTCGGCAGCTGCAGCAGCTGCGGGGCGATCAGCGCCTGCGCGTACATCGAGCAGCCGAGCGCCACGGACGCCAGGTTGGTCAGCAGCACGGGGCGGCTGGCGGTGGTACGCAGGTCGATCAGCGGGCCGTCGACGCGGGCCTCGAGGAAGCCCCAGGCGAGCAGCACCAGCACACCGCCGACCAGCAGTCCGAGTGTGCGCCCGCTCCCCCAGCCCCAGGCGGCGCCCTTCGAGACCGCGAGCAGCACGCCGACGAGGCCCACGGACAGCAGGATCGCGCCCGGCACGTCGAACCCGCCGACGCCGCGAACCGGCGACTCGGGGACGACCCTGGCGACCAGGCCGCCCAGCACCACGCCGAGGACGGCCGAGAGCCAGAACAGCGCGTGCCAGTCGGCGCTCTGCGCGATCAGCGCGGCCAGCGGCAGTCCGAGCGCGCCGCCGACGCCGAGGGAGGAGCTCATCACCGCCATCGCCGAGACCATCCGCTTCGGCGGCAGCAGGTCACGCATGATGCTCACGCCCAGCGGGATCACGGCGATGCCGATGCCCTGCAAGGCGCGGCCGACCACGAGCGGCCCGATCGACGACGACAGCGCCGCGATCAACGCACCCACCGTCTGGATGCCGATCGCGAGGAGGAGCATCCGCCGCTTGCCGAACAGGTCGCCCAGCCGGCCGAAGACCGGGTTGGCGACCGCTCCGACCAGCAGCGTCGCGGTCACCGCCCAGAAGGCGTTCGACGACGAGGTGTGCACCAGCGTCGGCAGCTTCGGCAGCAGCGGCACCATGAGCGTCTGCATCAGCGACATGGCGGTGCCGAGGGTGGCGAGGACGACGACGATCGCGCCGTCGCGCGGGCTCGACGAGCCGGACGGGCCGGTAACCGGGGCAGTGGCAGAGGTGGTAGCCCGTCTGGCGCTCATGGGACCTCCCAGCGATGTGCAAGATACACATAATGTGTATCAGGCATATCGCCGAATTCGGCGGTACTGTGAGCCGCGACGCGAGGTGACTTCACCCACCCGACGTGCCAGAATCCAATTCTGATGACGCAGAACGCAGATCGCCTCCTGCCGGTGGAGCCATCACCGGCCGCGGAGCCGGCCCCGCCCGCTCTCTCGACCAACGGCGACGTCGCGGCGCGCCTGGCCGCGAGGAGGCTCGCCGCGCGCACGGCGGGCTACACCCAGGAGGTCCGCCGGCTGCTCGACGCCGGCCTCGAGGTGATCTGCCGCAACGGCACCTCGTCGCGGCCCCGGGTCGCCGACATCGTCGCCGCAGCCGGGCTGTCCAACGACGCGTTCTACCGGCACTTCCCGTCCAAGGACGCGCTCGTCAGCGCCCTGATCGAGGACGGCACCGAGCGGCTGGCCAGCTACGCCGCCCACCAGATGGGCAAGGAGACGGCGCCGGCGGACCGGGTGCGCCGCTGGGTCGAGGCGGTGCTCGGGCAGGCCAGGGGCGGGGTCGCCGCGTCGACGCTGGCGGTGATGTGGAACGGGAGCAGCACCCGCGACGCCACCCCCGGGCGTCACCCGGCCGCCGAGACGATGGCGGTGCTGCTGCGCGCGCCGTTCGCCGCGCTGGGCAGCGACGACCCCGAGTCGGACGCCGTCCTCGTCGCGCACGCCGTCTTCGGTGTGCTGTCCGACTTCCTGTGGACGCGGGCCGAGCCCACCGAGGCCGACCTCGACCGGATCACCGCGTTCGGCCTGCGCGCCGTCACCCGCCGCTCTTCCCCCGAATCTCCCTGAGACTCCCCCACCAGACCCATCAGGAGTGTCCATGAAGGCTGTCCGCGCGGCGGATGGCGCTATCGCCGTCGTCGAGCTCGACTCGCCGCCGGGTACCGGCGACGAACTGTTAACCATGAAGTCGGCGAGCATCTGCAGCTCCGACCTGATGTACCTCAGGTATGGCCTGCGCGCCGTCGCCGGCCACGAGCTCGCCGGGGTCAGGCCGGACGGCACCCCGGTGATCGTCGAGGCGATCTACGGCTGCGGCGAGTGCGACCAGTGCCAGGCCGGCCGGTACAACCTCTGCCCCACCCATCCCACCCGCGCGCTGGGCGCCACCGCCGACGGCGGCATGGCCGAGCGGTTCTACGCTCCGGCCGCCCGGCTGGTCCCGGTGCCGGACGGGCTCGACGTCGCCGACGCGTCGCTGGCCGAGCCGGCCGCCGTCTCCTGGCACGCGCTGCGGCTCGGCGGCACCGGCGCGGACACCTCCGTCGCGGTCGTCGGCGCGGGGGCGCTGGGCCTGCTGGCCGTCGCCGGCGCCCGCCGCCTCGGCGCGCCCGAGGTCACGCTCGAGGCCCGCCACCCGCACCAGGCCGAGGCCGGCGAGCGGTTCGGCGCGAAGATCGGCGCGAGCGGCCACCACGACGTGGTCGTGGACGCCGCAGGCACCCAGGAGAGCCTCACCCGCGCCATCGAGCTCGTCGGCCCCCGCGGGCGGGTCGTCTCGGTGGCCCCGCACATGGCACCGGTCCAGATCGACTGGCGGACCCTGTTCCACCTGGAGGCCGCCGTCATCCCGTCGATGGGCTACTGCGCCCATGACGACGGCGCAGGCGGCTCGAGCACCGAGTTGGCGGAGGCCGCCGCGATGCTCGCCGAGAATCCCGAGATTCCCCAGACCCTGATCACCCATCGGTTCCCGGTCGAGGACGCCGCCGAGGCCTTCCGGGTCGCGGCCGACCGGTCAGCCGGTGCTATCCGAGTGGTGGTGGAGCTGTGACAACCCTGCGGCCGGAGAACCAGTACCACGTCGGGGTCGTCGTCGACGACTTCGAGGGGACACTCAAGCGCCTGACCGAGCTGTTCGGCTACGAGTGGTGCGACGAGCTGGTCGCCGACACGGCCGTCCGGATCTACACCGCGGACGGGCCGGTCGACACCACCATCACCACGCGCTTCACCTACTCCGTGAACGAGCCGCGCCTGGAGATCATCCGGCCGATCCCCGACTCCGTCTGGACGCCGGCGGACTCGGGGGTGCACCACCTCGGCTACTGGTCCGACGACGTGCCGGGTGACTCGGCGGCGCTGATCGAGCAGGGCCTGCCGATCGAGGTCGCCGGGATCGGTCCCGACGGGGTGCCCTACTGGGTGTACCACCGTGGCCCCGACGGCCCGCGGGTCGAGCTGGTGAGCAGCCGGATCAAGCCAGGGCTGGAGCAGTACTGGGCGAGTGGCCGGAACCCGCGGTGAGCGCGTTCGCCACCCGGCAACCCACGAAGCTGGTGGAGCTCACCGGCGGCAAGGGCGTGGCGATGGCCTCGCCCGTACCAGCCGAGACCGCGGCCGCCGGCTACGTCGAGCGCGAGTACGCCGCCGCGGGCACGGCGACCGCCTACCGCGCCGACGGGGGGCTCACCTCCGAGGGCCGCTGGACGTTCGAGGCCGCCAGCACCGCGCCGTACCGCACCCGGATCGTGGTGCGCCGCCCGGCGGCGGACGCGGACTTCAGCGGCACCGCGGTCGTCGAGTGGCTCAACGTCAGCTCGGGCCAGGACGCGGACGTCGTCTGGGCCAACAACCACGAGGAGATCACCCGCCGCGGCCACGCCTGGGTCGGCGTTTCGGCGCAGCTCATCGGCGTCCAGGGCGGGCCCGTCCTCGCCTCCACCGTCGAGGGCGCCACGGCGCGCGGGCTCGTGGGTACCGACCCGGAGCGCTACGACTCGCTCGTCCACCCCGGCGACGGGTTCGCGTTCGACCTGTTCACCCAGGCCGCCCGCGCGGTCCGCGCCGGGACGCTGCTCGGCGGGCTCGTCCCGCGGCTCGTGCTCGCGGCCGGCCAGTCCCAGTCGGCGTACGCGCTGGTCACCTACATCAACGGCGTCGAGCCGCTGGTCCGTCGCCTGTTCGACGGCTACCTGCTGCACAGCCGGGGCCTGGGCGCGCTGAACCTCGCCGCGCCCGGCCAGCCGGCCGGCCTGCACGAGCTCGAGGCGACCAGCCCGAAGCTCATCCGGGTGGACACCGCCGCGCCGGTGCTCATCGTCCAGGCCGAGGGCGACCTGACCCACGTGCTGAACTCGCTCGGCTCCCGCCAGGACGACACCCAGACCGTGCGTACCTGGGAGGTCGCGGGCGCGGCGCACGCCGACCGGCACACCATCGGCCCGTTCGCCGACCTGCTCGGCTGCGGCGTGGACGTCAACGACGCCCCGATGCACGTCGTCGTCAAGGCGGCGCTGCGCGCGCTGGAGACGTGGGTCCGCGACGGCACGCCGCCGGCCACGTCGCCGCGGATCGAGACCTCGGGCGGCGAGGTCGTCCGCGACGCGGACGGCATCGCGCTCGGCGGGATCCGTACCCCGCCGGTCGACGTGCCCGTCGACGTCCTGTCCGGCGTCCCCGGCCCGAACCCGTCGGTGATCTGCCAGCTGTTCGGCTCGACCATCGCGCTGCCCGCCGAGCGGGTCGCGGCGCTGTACTCGTCGCGCGACGAGTACCTGGCGCGTTTCGAGGCCGCGACCGGCCGCCTCATCGCGGCCGGCTTCGCCCTTCCCGAGGAGCGCGACGCGCTCCTCGGTCACGCCCAGCCCGACAGGATCGGCTGACCGGCCGGGCCCCGCCCCGGTGAGGGCCTGGCGCGGCCGACCGGCCGCGTCGGGCCCGCCCGCCCCGAGGTGGCCCGGCCACCGGCAGGAGAGGTGACCAGGAGATGCCTGACGGCTTACGCGACGGACCGCGCGAGGCGGGAGTGACCGGCTCATGAGCGTCCCTGTCTGGATCACCCGGCCGGACGGGCGCCCGCTCACCGGGCCAGCGGCGCCGGGCGGGCCCGCCGTGGCGACGCCGCCGCTCCGGCCGGGCCTGGTGCGCCGGACCACGACCCACGACTCGCTGCGCCCGGCCGGGCTCGCCGGCCCGGTGACGCTCGACGCGCGGGGCCGGGACATCCGGGTCGAGGCCGACGGCGCGGCGACGGTGCTGGACGCGGCGCGGGTGACCGCCGAGATCGGCGGTTTCCCGGCCCGCGCGATCGCCCGGATCGAGGCCGACCCCGGCCACCCCGGCCTCGCGGCGCTCGTCGGGCGGGGGGCCGCCGCGGGCTTCCGCCAGGCGGTCGACGACGCGCTGCCCGGCGAGCGCGCCAGCCACTCGGTGCGCCACCAGCTGCTCGACGACCTGCCGACGGCGCTGCTGGTCAGCGGCTACGCGCTCCAGTTCGACCGGCCCGCGCGGGTACCCCCGCGAGGGCTCGCGCTCCAGTACCCGGACCTGTGCGCGGGCTGGGTGGCCGGCGGCACGATCATCAGCGGGATCGAGACCACCGGGCGGGTTCCCCTGCCGCTTGGCCCGCCGGTGCCGCCCGTCGACGCCGACGACCCGGACGGCTGGCACGAGACCGAGCCGCTGCCCGCGCACGGCATGCGCCGGCGCCGCCGGATCGACGTCTGGCGGGCCGGCGGCGAGCGCGGCGCGCGGGTCGAGTGCTTCTTCCGCGACAGCCACGTCGACCCGGACGGTGTCGAGACCGCGGTGCACGAGTACACGGTGCGCGCCACGGTCGACGTGGCGACGACGACGTTCACGTCGTGTGTGGCCGAGTTCGGCGCGCTGCCGTGGTCGGAATGCCCGGGGGCGCTCGCCAGCGCCGGTCGGCTGGTGGGGCGGCGCCCCGACGGGCTGCGCCGCCTCGTCCGGGACACCTTCACCGGGACGTCGACCTGCACGCATCTCAACGACACGCTGCGCTCGCTCGAGGACGTCGGCGCGCTGGTGGCCCAGCTTCCCGGCGCCGACACCGACACCGGCGCGGACGAGACGTCCACCTGACGAGGGGGCCGCGGCCGCCCCGCGGGCGCCGTGTCCCGGCGCGCGCGGCGTCGGGAGCGTCCGGCGCGGGTCGGCCGCTCCCGGCGGGCGGCCTGATCGCCCTAGGGCCGCCGCTCGCCAGGAGCCAGGTTCCGAAGATCACTACTTGTGTTCGGCAATGTCAGAATCGTATTCTGCCGGGGACGACCAGGAAGGGACACACCGATGGCGTGGGACTTCGAGACCGATCCCGAGTACCAGAAGAAGCTGGACTGGGCCGACGAGTTCGTCCGCGAGGAGGTCGAGCCGCTCGACCTCGCGTTCCCGGACCTGCAGTTCGTCCCGCTGACCGAGACCCGCCGCAAGCTCATCGACCCGCTCAAGCAGCGGGTGCGCGAGCAGGGCCTGTGGGCGACCCACCTCAGCCCGGAGCTCGGCGGCCAGGGCTTCGGCCAGCTCAAGCTGGGACTGCTGAACGAGATCCTCGGCCGCTCCTCCTGGGCACCGATCATCTTCGGCTGCCAGGCGCCGGACACGGGCAACGCCGAGATCATCGCGCACTACGGCACGCCGGAGCAGAAGGAGAAGTACCTCAAGCCGCTGCTCGAAGGCGAGATGTTCTCCACCTACTCGATGACCGAGCCGCACGCCGGCGCGGACCCCACGCAGTTCACCTGTCGCGCCCACAAGGAGGGCGACGAGTGGATCATCAACGGGTGGAAGTACTTCTCGTCGAACGCGAAGACGGCGAGCTTCTTCATCGTCATGGTGGTCACGAACCCCGACGTGAGCGCGTACCGGGGCATGTCGATGTTCCTGGTGCCGGCCGACACCCCGGGCATCAACATCGTCCGTAACGTCGGCCTGTACGGCGAGCCGCTGGGCGAGGGCTTCCACGCGCTCATCCACTACGAGGACGTGCGGGTCCCCGAGTCAGCGCTGCTCGGCGGCGAGGGCCAGGCCTTCGCCATCGCCCAGACCCGCCTCGGCGGTGGGCGCATCCACCACGCGATGCGGACCATCGGCCAGGCGCAGCGGCTGCTGGACATGACCTGCGAGCGCGCGCTGTCGCGCACCACCGCCGGCAGCAAGCTCGCGGAGAAGCAGTTCGTCCAGGGCTTCATCGCCGACTCCTACGCGCAGCTCCTGCAGTTCCGGCTGCTCGTCATGTACATCGCCTGGGAGATCGACAAGTACCAGGACTACAAGCGCGTCCGGAAGGACATCGCGACGGCGAAGATCGTCATGCCGACGGTCCTGCACGACATCTCCTGGCGGGCTATGCAGATCCACGGCGCCCTCGGCACCACCAACGAGATGCCGTTCTTCCGGTACATCCACGGCGCCGCGGTGATGGGCCTGGCCGACGGGCCGACCGAGGTCCACAAGATGACCGTCGCCAAGCAGGTCCTGCGCGACTACCGGCCGGCCGACGGCATGTGGCCCACCGAGTGGATCCCCGGCAAGCTCGACGCCGCCCGCGCCAAGTACGCCGAGTTCCTCGAGCACGAGGTCGGGAACTTTTGATGGTCGCCTTCTGATGGTTCGCTCCGTCCGGGCTGTGTTTCTTGGTTCGCTCCGTCCGGGCGCGACGCTCCGGCCCCTTGCTCGCTTCGCTCCCAAGGGACCTCCGCGCCGCGTCCTCCTCCGCGAACGCGCGCTCCGGCGACCTCCGCTGCGGCCCGCCCTGCCTCGCTTCGCTCGCAGGGCGGGCCTCCGCGGAGGCGCGCCTGCGCGCCAGCTCAGTTGCGTGGCGTTCCCACGCCACGAACCGAACTACTTCCCGCGAGGGGCCACTTCACGACCTGCGGAATCGCTTACCTCCCAGATCGACTTCGTCGATCCGGCAGGGATCCCGTCGCTCGTGGACGGGCCTCCGCGTCGCGCGGTTGCGGCGCGCTTGAAGGCTTTTTCCTAGTTCGTTCCTCTACACCCTGAAGGTGGTCCTCCTGTGAGTGACGCGGACCCGACGCCGCTCGACTTCGACCGGCTCGCTACCTGGATGGACGAGAAGGGGCTGCCCGGCGCGGGGGCCCCGCTGGAGCACAAGTTCCTTTCCGGCGGCACCCAGAACGAGATCTACCTGCTGACGCGCGGCGACTTCCAGTGCGTCATCCGGATCCCACCGGCCAAGGCGCCGGCGGACCGGGACAACGGCATCCTGCGGGAATGGCGGATCATCGAGGCGCTCGACGGCACCGACGTCCCGCACACCGCCGCGGTGGCGGTCTGCACGGACCACTCGGTGCTCGGCCGCACCTTCTACCTCATGGGCTTCGTCGACGGCTGGTCGCCGATGAACATGAAGGACCGCAAGTGGCCCGAGCCGTTCAACAGCGACCTCGGGCTGCGCGCCGAGCTCGGCTACCAGCTGGCCGAGGGCATCGCGCTGCTGTCGAAGGTCGACTGGAAGGCCAAGGGCCTGCACGACCTGGGCCGCCCGGACGGCTTCCACGAGCGCCAGGTCGACCGCTGGCTGAGCTTCTTCGAGAAGATCAAGGGCCGTGAGCTCGAGGGCATGGACTCGGTCACCGAGTGGCTGCGCCACCACCGCCCGCTCGACTACATCCCGGGCCTCATGCACGGCGACTACCAGTTCGCCAACGTCATGTTCGAGAACGCCGTCCCGGCGAAACTCGCCGCGCTGGTCGACTGGGAGATGGGCACCGTCGGCGACCCCAAGCTCGACCTGGCCTGGATGGTCATGAACTGGCCCGAGGACACGATGTCCGAGGCGGCCGCGAAGTCCAGCTACGTGGACCTGCGCGGCATGCCGAGCCGTGACCAGGTCGTCGACCACTACGCCAAGGTCTCCGGCCGGCAGGTCGACGACCTCGACTACTACCTGGTGCTGGCCCGGTGGAAGATCGCCATCGTCCTGGAGCGCGGCTTCCAGCGGGCCGGCAACGACCCCAAGCTGCTCGCCTTCGGCCCGGTCATCGAGCAGGCCATGAAGTCCGCGGCCGAGTTCGCCGCGACCACGGACTACGACCACTCGGGGCGCTGACATGCTGGCGGCGGTGTGCGCGGAATACGGCGACCCCGAGGTCCTCGAGGTCAAGGAGATCGACACTCCACCGATCGGGCCCGACCTGGTCCGGGTCCGCGTCCGGGCGGCGGCGGTCAACTTCCCCGACGTGCTCGTCATCGCGAACACCTACCAGGTAACGGCGCCCGTGCCGTTCGTGCCGGGCAGCGAGTTCGCCGGGGTGGTCGAGGAGGTCGGCGCGGGTGTCACCGGCCTCGCCCCCGGCGACCGGGTGGCGGGCACGGTGTTCGTCGGCGCCTTCGCCCAGCAGGTCGTCTGCCGGGCCGAGTCGCTGCGGCCCATCCCCGACGGGGTGGACGACCGGTCCGCCGCGGCGTTCGTCGTCGCGCACCGCACGTCGTACCACGTGCTGCGCTCGATCGCCCAGGTGAAGCCAGGCGAGCGGGTGGTGGTACTCGGAGCCGGCGGCGGCGTCGGCCTCGCGGCCGTCCAACTCGCCGTCGCGCTCGGCGCCGAGGTGACCGCGGTGGCGAACTCCTCGGACAAGCTCCAGATCGCCGCGGTGAACGGGGCGACGACGCTCATCGACAACGCGACCGAGGACCTGCGCAAGGCGCTGAAGGCGGCGCACCCCGGGGGGGTCGACGTCGTCGTCGACATGGTAGGCGGGGACCTCTCGGAGGCGGCACTGCGGGCGCTGCGCTTCGACGGGCGCTTCGTGACCGTCGGCTACGCCTCGGGGACCATCCCGCGCATCCCGCTGAACCTGGTGCTGCTCAAGGGCGCGCACATCATGGGCTTCCAGATGCGCGACTTCGCCACCCACCGGCCGGACGACCTGGCCCGCGACGACCGCGAGCTCACCGAACTGCTCGCCTCGGGGGCCGTACGCCCGCACATCGGCGCGGTCTTCGCCCTCGACGACACGGTCGCCGCGCTGCGCCATGTCGCCGACGGCAAGGCGGTCGGGAAGGTCGTCCTCGACGTCCGATGACATCCGGCGTCCGGTGACATCCGGCCGGGGCGGGCGCGGGAAATGCCGCCGCGAAGGTTCTCGCGCCCGCCCCGGCCGCCGGCGCGGCATCGGCCGTGAACATCACCAGAACCAGGTGCTTCCCGTAGATCTTGGTCGATGCGAGCGGCCGTCCGGACGCCGATCCGCGCGGCCGAAGATCCACGGAACGCGCCCCAGAGCCGGCGCGCTGTCGGCCGATGGATTGCCGCGCCCGCGCGGCGGTGAGAACCATCATTTTTCCCGCTCATCCGGGTTGGTCCTACGTCGGCGGCTTTCCTGACCGCTGGTAGCGGCCCCGCGGCGACCCGCGCCCGCGGGCTCCCCCAGCCACACCCGGAAACGGCGCTGGTTAGCATCGGAACCGATACATAGACATCACCAGGAGACGCGCGCCACTGGCCGGCGCGTACCGGCGCGGGCTCCCCACCGGGCGCGGTCCCGGAAGGCACGGGCGAACGGGTTCCGACGGCGGCCGAGGGCCGCGCCAGTGGGCGCCGCTCCAGTACCTCTGGAGGAGTTCCCGCATGGTGTTAGCGCCTTACCGGCGATCGCCGCGGTCCAGGGCGGCGCTCGCCGCGAGCACCGTCGGCCTCGCCGCCCTTGTCGCCTGCGGCGGCCCGACGAACGAGACCGCCAGCGTCGGGATCTCCTGCGAGACCACCGCGCCGGGGGTCACGGCGACGGAGGTCAAGATCGGCCTCCTGCATGACGACAGCGGGCCGAGCGCCGAGGCGATGCGCGCCTTCCGGGGCGGTGTCGATGCCCGCCTCGGCGTCACCAACGAGGAGGACGGCGGCGTCTTCGGCCGCACGGTCACCTATGCCTGGCGCGACGACCAGGCGGATCCGTCGATCAACCTGCAGGCGGCCCGGCAGCTGGTCACCGACGAGAACGTCTTCGGGATCATCGAGGCTCCGGGCGCCGAGGCGGGCTCCGCCGAGTGGCTCCACCAGCAGGGCGTCCCGGTGACCGGCCTAGCGAGCGACCGACTCTGGACGCGGTACGACAACATGTTCTCGTGGTTCTACCTGGGTGAGGGCTCCGTCACCACGTGGGGCGACTTCATCCGGTCGCGGGGCGGAACCCGGGCCGCCGTGTTCGCAATCTCCGGGAACGAGGCCAACTTCGACTTCAGCCGCCAGTTCAAGGCCAGCCTGCTGGAGACCGGCGTTGAAATCATTAATATCTTTGAAGTCGCCGGTACGACCAACTACGTGAACATCGCGCAGCAGATCAAGGCGAGCGGCGTCGACACCATCGCCGGAGTGCTGCTGCCGGACGCCGCCGCGGAACTGCTGCCTGCCCTGCGTGACGCAGGCGTACGCCCCAAGGTCGTCATGATGCCACTTGGCTACGACCAGAACGTGCTCGCGCGGTATGGCCAACAGCTGGCCGGCACGGTCATCTACTCCGCCGTCAAGCCATTCGAGCTCAACACCACGGAACAGCAGGCGATGCTGACCGCGATGACCACGTACGCGCCGCAGGCCAAGCCGCCACAGCAGGACAGCGCGGTCGACGGCTACGTCGCCGCCGACCTGCTCCTGCGCGGCCTGCGGGAGGCCGGCGCGTGCCCGACCCGGGAATCGTTCATCAACGCCCTGCGCGCCGTGAACGACTACAACGGGGCCGGTCTGATCCCTCACTCCGTGGACCTGTCGACCAACCGGAACAAGATCTCCGTTTGTTACAGCTTTGTCCAGGTCGGCACCGACGGCCAACGGTTCGTTCCGCTGAGCGAGGACGCGACCTGCGGCCAGGAGATCACCTCACAGAAGATGGACCAGCTTCTGTCGAATCCGTAACATCTCGCCGGATAGGTTGATCCGGCGAGCGCACGCCCTGACGACCGGTCCCGGAATGACCTTCCGAGACCAGACGGTGTCTGTTGAGAGGGGCTCCGATATTTGTCGGAGCCCCTCTTTTGCATGGCATAGAGACCTCACTAGTATCCGCCTCGAAACGGAAACCAGCTCGAGACCCGCCGCCAAGCCGATACGCTCCGCGCCAGATCCCCTCCTTGACGCCGAGTCACCACGTTATCGACGCACACTCTCCCGGCGCGGAGGATGTTACCCCCGAGGAACATCCCCGCGACCACGACCAAGGAGCCGCGCCATGTCGTTACCCGTCCAGAAGCGATTAGTGCGCGGCGCCGCGCTGGCCGCCAGCGCGAGCACCCTCGCCATGGGCCTCGCGGCCTGTGGCCAGGCCGGCTCGGGCACGGCCGGCGGGGTGTCCTGCGACGCCTCCGCGCCCGGCGTCACCGACCAGGAGATCAAGCTCGGGCTCACCTGGAACGACACCGGCGATGGCGCGGCGAGCCTCGCGGCCTTCCGGGGCGGGATCGACGCCCGGCTGGAGCTCGCCAACACGAACGGCGAAATCTTCGGACGCAAGATCACTTATGCGTGGCGGGACGACAAGGCCGACCAGGCGCTCAACGCCCAGGTCACCAGGGAGCTGGTCGAGGACGAAGGGGTCTTCGGCATGATGACGGCACCCGGGGGCGCCGGCGGCTCGATCGAATGGCTGGCCGAGCAGAACGTCCCGGTCACCGGCATGGGCAGCGACCCGCTCTGGCAAAACCGCGGCAACATGTTCTCCTTCTACTACCTCGGCGAGGGCTCGAACACTGCCTGGGGCAAGCTCATCCGCGAACTGAGCGGCACGCGGGCGGCCGTGTTCGCGATCTCGGGAAGCAAGTCCAACTCCGACTTCAGCCGCCAGCTCGCCGCGAGCCTGCTGGAATCCGGCGTCGAGATCGTCAAGACCTACCAGGTCGCCGAGGCAGTCACCAATTTCGAGGCCATCGCCCAACAGATCAAGGCAAACGACATCGACACCCTCGCCGGCGTCGTCCTCCCGAACATCGCCATCGAGCTCCTACCGGCGCTGCGTGCCCGAGGTGTCCAGCTCAAGGCCGTCGTGATGCCGCTCGGCTACGACGACAGCCTTCTCCACGAGAACGGGGCGAGTCTCGCGAACGCGGTCATCATCAGCCAGATCAAGCCCTGGCAGGCCAACACCCCGGAACAGCACACCTTCCTCGAGATGATGAACACGTACTCCCCGCAGATCCAGCCGGCGACCACCGACATGGCCGTCGACGGCTACGTGACCGCGGACCTGTTCGTCGAGGGCCTCAAACTCGCCGGCGAGTGCCCGACCCGCGAGTCGTTCATCTCGGCGCTGCGCGCCGTCACCGACTACCCGGGCGCCGGACTCATCCCGAAGGATGTCGACCTGAGCACGAACTACAAGGAGCCCAACTCCTGCTACAGCATCGTCCAGGTCACCCCCGACGGCACGGCGTTCGCCCCGCTGTTCGACGCCAAGCCGCTGTGCGGCGACCTGATCACGACGGACCGGATGAACCAGTTGCTCGGCACCGCGTAGCCGGGCGCGGGAGCATCACCGTCGCACGATCGTGGCGGCCACCGGCCGCGGCCGCGACTGGCCCGCGCTGGTTCGCGTGCCATGCGCCGTCGGCGACTGGCGCGCGGAATGGCTTCCAAGGCCGCGCAGAACGCGTCGAGAGGGGCTCCCGAAATTTGTCGGGAGCCCCTCTTTTGATGTCACATAGAGGGTTCACTAGTATCTGCCTCGATAGGAAGAGCCAGCGGAGAGCAACCCAAGCCGATGCATGCCGGCCCTTCTTCGGCGCCAGGCCATGACGTTGTCGGCGCATGCTCTCCCGACGCGCGGGATGCACCCCGGAGCATCCCAGCGATCATGACCAAGGAGTCTTGTCATGTCGTTACCCGTCCAGAAGCGATTAGTGCGCGGCGCCGCGCTGGCCGCGAGCGCGAGCACCCTCGCCATGGGCCTCGCCGCCTGCGGCCAGGCCGGCTCGGGCACGGCCGGCGGAGTATCTTGCGACGCCTCCGCGCCCGGCGTCACCGAGAAGGAGATCAAGCTCGGGCTCACCTGGAGTGACACCGGCGACGGCGCGGCCAGCCTCGCCGCCTTCCGCGGCGGGATCGACGCCCGGCTCGGTCTCGCCAACGAGGAGGAGGGCGGGATCTTCGGCCGCAAGATCACCTATGCCTGGCGAGACGACCAGGCCGACCAGCAGGTCAATGCCCGGGTCGCCCGGGAGCTGGTCGACGACGAGGGGGTCTTCGGCATGATGATGGCCCCCGGGGGTTCCGGTGGCTCGATCGAGTGGCTGGCCGAGCAGAACGTCCCGGTCACCGGCATGGGCAGCGACCCGGGCTGGGAAAACCGCGGCAACATGTTCTCCTTCTACTATCTCGGCGAGGGCGCCAATACCGCCTGGGGCAAGCTCATCCGCGAACTGGGCGGCACGCGGGCCGCGGTGATCGCGATCTCGGGAAGCAAGTCCAACTCCGACTTCAACCGCCAGCTCGCCGCGAGCCTGCTGGAATCCGGCGTCGAGATCGTCAAGACGTACAACATCGCCGAGGCGATCACCAATTACGAGGCCATCGCCGACCAGATCAAGGCGAACCGCATCGACACCCTCACCGGAACTTTCCTGCCGGCCATGGCCGTCAACCTCCTTCCGGCGCTGCGCGAGCGGGGCATCGAGCTCAAGGCCCCCGTGCTGCCGCTCGGCTACGACGACAAACTTCTCCATAACGACGGCGCGAGCCTGCGGAACGCGGTCATCGTCAACCAGATCAAGCCATGGCAGGCCAACACCCCGGAGCAGCGGGCCTTCCTCGAGGCGATGAACGCATACGCTCCGCAGATCCAGCCGGCCACGACGGACATAGGCGTCGACGGCTACGTCGCCGCGGACCTGTTCCTCAAGGGCCTGGAGCTTGCCGGCGAGTGCCCGACCCGGGAGTCCTTCATCGCGGCGCTGCGCGCCGTGACGACGTACGACGGCGGGGGCCTCATCCCACGGCCGGTCGACCTGACCACGAACTACAAGGAGCCCAACTCCTGCTACAGCATCGTCCGGGTCACCCCCGACGGCACGGCGTTCGCCCCGCTGTTCGACGCCAAGCCGCTGTGCGGTGACCCGATCACACCCGAACGCATGAACCAGTTGCTCGGCACCGCGTAGTCCAGTAGCCGAATAGCCTGGTAGCCGACCCAGGGGGGTCGCCCGTCACGCCGTGTCGCGCTGGGCGGCCCCCCGACACGGAACCGCCCGCCATATCGACCGCCGGCGGGCGCGCGGTCCTCATCGAGCGACGGCCACGGCTCACCCGGACGAGATGCCGGAATATTCGGGCCGGCCGGCCGGGGAGCAGGATCAGGCCTTTTCGCGGCGCAATTAATAGGGTCGGGACGGCAATACTTCTCCACGGCACGCCCGTCACCGCGGCGAGACGCCTGGGCTGGTGAAGACGGTTGCCGTGTTAGACTCGCGCCGTGTCCGTTGGCAGAGTTTCCGACCGCGAGCCGGCGGTGCCGCATCCCACCCCTCAAGGGCTCAGGACGCGTCAACGAATAATCGAGGCCGGAGCCGACCTACTCCACGGTTTTCCGATCTGGAACTGGAGCGCGCTGACCGTGCCCGCGGTCGCCGCGCGCGCCGGCGTCGCGGAGCGAACCGTGTACCGCCATTTCCAGTCGGAACGTGGCCTGCGCGACGCGGTCATGGTGCACCTCGAGCACGAGGCCAACGTAACAATGGACGGCCTGCGGCTCGAGAACGTGGCCGAGGTCGCCAGTCGCATCCTCGAGCATTCCTCGCGGTTCCCGCTGGTCCCACGGACGCAACGAGACCCGACGGTGGCCGCGACCAACGCGAAGCAGCGCCACGCGCTCCTCGCCGCGGTGGAACCGCACACGGGATCCTGGTCCAGAGACGACCGCACCGTCGCGGCGGCGATCCTCGACCTGCTGTGGAGCGTCGTCGGCTACGAACGCCTCGTCTCCGACTGGAACCTCGAACCCCAGGACGCGATCCGCGGAACAGCCTGGGCGATCCGCCTGATCGAGGAAGCCATTCGATCGGACCGTCCCCCGGCTCACCCAGGACGCTAGGAACGGCAAGCGGGACGCCACCCGCCGGCCGGACGGAAGTCCGTGACCGCCGGCATCCCCCACCGGCCCGTCGACGAGCCGATCCCCGACGGCCCTCCGAACCGCCCGTTGACCGCGCCGCCACCCGAGTGTCAGAGTTCTCTGACACTCGGCCTTATGATCACTTCGACCCTTCGGAGGAGGTGTCATGGCGGACTCCGGGTACGACAGGACACGGCCTGAGGTGCACCTGAGAATCGGGGCCGAGCGACTGGCCGCCGGATCGGGAGGAACGTTCGAGCACGTGGATCCGTGCACGGGCGACGTCGACGCCGTCATCCCCCTCGCCGGGCCCACGGAGATAGACCGAAGCGTCCGGCTGGCGCACGAGGCGTTCCTGACATGGCGGGACGTACGCCCGGCGGAACGGCGGCGGCTGCTGTCACGGCTGGCCGACCTCATCGAGAAGAACGCCGACGAGTTCGTCCGCCGCGCCGTTCTCGACAACGGCATGCCCGTGACCTCGGCGGCCGGCCTGGCCGCCGGCGCGGTGGAGTGGACCCGGTACTACGCCGGATTCGCCGACAAGATCTCCGGCCGGGTCGCCTCCTCCTTCGGACCGGACGGCGAGTTCGGCTACACGCTCGCCCAGCCCTACGGCGTGATCGGCGCGATCATCACCTGGAACGGCCCGCTGACCTCGTTGTCGATGAAGGTGCCACCGGCGCTGGCCGCGGGAAACACCGTGGTCGTCAAACCGTCGGAGCTCACGCCGTTCGCCGCCGACCTGTTCGCCGACCTGGTGGCCGAGGCGGGCCTGCCACCGGGAACCGTGAGCGTACTGCCGGGCACCGGCGCGGCCGGCGCCGCGCTCGTCGAGCACCCGCTCGTGCAGAAGATCTCGTTCACCGGTGGCCCGGTGACCGCGAAGGCGATCCTGCGAGCGTGCGCCGAGCAGATGAAGCCAGCGCTGCTCGAGCTCGGTGGCAAATCCGCGAACCTCATCTTCGAGGACGCCGACCTGGACGTAGCCCTCACCTGGGGCGCGCTGCGCGTCCTCGGAACCGTCAGCGGGCAGGGCTGCGCCTTCCCCACCCGCATGCTCGTGCAGGAGTCCGTCTACGAAGAGGCGGTCGACCGGGTCGCGCGCATCGTCAAGGGGATCCGGGTCGGCGACCCGTGGGACACCGACACCGACATCGGCCCGGTCGTGAGCCAGGCCGCGGTCGACCGCATCCTCGGCATGATCGAACGGGCGAGGCAGGACGGCGCCCGGCTCGTCGCGGGCGGCGGACGGGCGCCCGGCCCGCTGTCCGGCGGCTACTACCTCGAGCCGACCGTCTTCGCCGACGTCGGTCCGCACACCGAGCTCGGCCAGGTCGAGGTCTTCGGGCCCGTGTTGTCGATGATGCCCTTCTCCACCGAGGAGGAGGCGATCGAGATCGCCAACTGCACCAGGTACGGCCTGTCGTCCTACGTCCAGACCAGGGACGTCCGCCGGGCGCACCGGGTCGCCGAGCGCCTGACAGCCGGCGCGACGATGATCAACGGCGCGCCGAACCTGATGGTGAACCGCCCGTTCGGCGGCCAGGGGTACAGCGGCTATGGGAAGGAAGGCGGGCCGGACGGCCTCGCCGAGTTCCAGCGGACCAAGACGATCGCGATGGTCTGACCCACGGAAGAATGACCGTCGGTGGTCATCTACGACACCTCGAGGATTCCCGCCATGATCAAGAATATCTACTTGGTGGAACACACCGCGGAATCCGCCCGCCAGGTGACCGCACGGCGCGCCGCGGCGACGGCGGCGCTCTCGGCTCCGCCAGACGTCCGCCCAGTACGCGTGGCGGTCTGCGCCGCGCTGCCCGACGTGCTGCCCGTTCCTCGGTTCGAGGCCGTCGTCCTCGAGTGGTTCGTGGACGACGCTCACCAGGCACGGTTCGCGTCATGGCTGGCCTCGCCCGAAGGCGCCGCGGCCGGCGAGGGGCTCAGGGCGACGGCGATGGCGACGGCGGAAGCCGGCCAGCTCGTCGTCGCCAGGGAGCACCCGATGCGAGGCGCGGACTGGCTGGAGCGGCGGTGGCGCGAAGGCGGCACCGCCGTGAAGCACATGGCGATCGCGCGGCGCGCCGCCGGCCTGAGCCGCGACGAGTTCTCCGAGCTGTGGCGGAACCGGGCGGGCAAGGTCGGAGCCACCCCCATCCCCGCCGAGGCGCGCGGGAACGCCTATGTCCAGAACCATCCGCTGCCGACCGACGGCCATGACTGGCCCTTCGACGCCGTGAACGAGGTCTATTTCGACGATCTCGAGGGCCTGCGCGCGCGCATCGCGTGGTTCGCCGAGAACTTCGACGGCGTCGGCGAGGACGATCTGGTCGCGGAATCGTGGTTCGTCGCCGTCCGCGAGGAGATCCTGTGACCCGCGGTGCCCCGCCGCGTTTTCCGCGGCGCTTTCCAGGCGTCCTTTCTCGTCCGTCCGTCCCCGGGCCGGGGCGCCCGTGACCGGCGGCCCGCCGGCGGTCGGTCTCATGCTCGCCACGGTGGCCAATCCCGACACAGGGGCGGTCGATCCAACGAGAGTGATCGAAAGCGCGCGGCGGGCGGAAGAGACGGGTTACGACGGCGTCTATGTCGGCGACCATCTGCTGCACCCGCACTCGATGCTGGAGTCCGTGGTCACGCTGGCGGCCGTGGCGGCGTCGACCCGCCGCGTCTCCCTGGGGCCGTGCGTGCTGCTGTTCGCCCTGCGCCACCCGCTCGTGCTGGCCAAGCAACTCGGCACGCTCGCCGCGTTCGCGCCGGGGCGGCTGCGCGTCGGCGTCGGCGTCGGCGGGGAGTACCCGGCGGAGTTCGACGCCGCCGGTGTCCCGCTGGCACACCGCGGTCGACGCATGGAATCTGTGCTCCGTGAGGTGCGATCCCTGCTGGGAGGCGGTCCGGAGCTCGCCGACGTGGCGATCGAGCCCAAGGCACCCGATGTCTCGTTTCTGTTGGCCGGTTGGAAGGAGGCGTCGCTGCGGCGCGCCGCGACCTACGGCGACGGATGGATCGGCTACCTGCTCGCGCCGGAAAGCTTCGCCCGGCGCCGCGCCTTCCTGCTTCAGTGCCGGGCCGAACTAGGACGCGCGGACGAGGGGTTCGGCACCGGCATGTTGCTGCCCGTCCATGTTCATCGGCAGGGCCACGGCCAGGTGAGCGCGGCCGCGGCCTGGGCACGGCTCACCGGCTCCACCGGAGGGTTTCCGGACCGTCTGTTTGTCACGGGTGACCCGGACGACGTCGTCGGACGTCTCCGCCGCTATTGGGAGGCAGGCTGTTCCGAGTTCATACTCGCGCCCGCCGACCAGGGCCGTGGCTACCTGGAGCAGGTCGACATACTCGCGCGTGAGGTGCTCCCCCGGCTGAGGGAGTTTCCCGTCGCCTCGTGAGCTCCGCGGGAGGCACCGACGCCTGGCCTGCTCCGTCTGGCCTCCTCTTCGAGGCGCCGCGTGATCGGCCCGTCGACCGCGCGCGGGCCCGGCGCTGACATCGGGCCCGCGTCGGATGGCGCGCCGTCACAAGGTGACCGGCAGCCTGGCGAACCCTCGGACCGTGAGATGGGGCCGGAACTCCGGCTCCTCGGCCGCGGAAAGCGAAAGATTCGGGAAGCGGTTGAAGATGCGGCTCACCGCGAGCCTGGCCTCCATCCGCGCCAGTGCGGCCCCGAGACACAGGTGGTGGCCCAGCCCGAAGCCCATGTGCCGGTTCACGCGACGCCGGATGTCGAACGTCTCGGCGTCCGCGAACTCCTCCGGATCTCGGTTCGCGGCGGCGAGCAGCGGCACCACCGCGTCGCCCTCGCGAAACTCCGCTCCGCCCACCCGCGCAGCGGCGGTGATCGTCCGTGGCCGCATCATGTGGACCGGAGGGTCGAAGCGCAGGACCTCCTCGATGGCGGTCCGGATGTGCGCGGGTTCCGCGGTCAGCAGGGCCAGTTGATCGGGGTGGCGCAGCAGCTGGTAGATGGCGTTCGTGATGAGGTTGGTCGTCGACTCGAAGCCGGCCAGCAGCAGCAGTCCGGTATTGCTCAGCAGCTCCTCCTCGCTGGCGAGCCGTCCGTCCTCGGCTGCCTCGATCAGCCGGCTCATCAGGTCATCTCCGGGGTGATCACGCCGAATCGCCACTAACGTGGCGATATAGTCGCGTAACCGCTGATTAGCGGCGTTACGTTCGTCAATCGGCACGTCCGGGTCGACCGACCGGGTCACGGCATGGCCGATGGCGACGAACTGGTGGCGCTCCTCCGGTGGCACCGCGAGCAGATCACAGATGACCAGTATCGGCAGCATCACCGCGAAGTCCGACACCAGATCAATCGCCGGGCCGTCCAGGTCGTCGAGGAGTTGATCGACATATCCGGCGATCATCGGCTCGCTCGCCTCGACGCTGCGCACCGAGAAGGCCCGGGTGAGCAGGTTGCGCAGCCTGGCGTGATCGGGCGGATCCAGCTCGAGTATCGTCCGGCTCTTGCGGGCCTGGGTGAGCTGACGCTCGCGCACGTCCGGATCACGGGATAAGGAGTTCTGAAAGGCCCTGGTCGTGAGGGTGTCGTAGCTCAGGGCCGGGTCGCGGAACAGCGCGTGGCAGTCCTCGTATCGCGACAGGTAGTAGACCCCTTCGGCCGAGCGCCATACCGGAGACTCCTCGCGCATCCGCCGGTACGTCGGATAGGGGTCACGTCGCAGCTCGGCGTCCGTCGGGTCGAACAACGCCTCGGTGTCCTTGCTCATCGCGTGTCCTCCTGTGGAGAGCGGGCGATCGGCGGCCTGCCCGACGACCGTTCAACCGGCGGTCCAGCCGCTCAACCGGCGGTCCAACCGTTCAGCCGGCGGTCCAGCCGCCATCCACCACGAGATAGGAGCCGGTCATGTAGGAAGCATCGTCGGAGGCCAGAAACGCGGCGACCGAGGCCACCTCGTCCGGGTGGCCCGCGCGGTTCAGGGCCGACTTCGAGGCCGCACGCCGGACGGCCTCGGGGAATTCCCGCTCGCCCATGAGGGTCATCCCGGTCGGGTAGATGAACCCAGGGCAGATGGCGTTAACCCGGATGTTTGCTGTGCCCCACTCGCGAGCCGCTGTTCGGGTCATCGACAGGATTCCGGCCTTCGAAGCGCCGTAGACGGCCGTGTGTGGCGACGACACGAGGCCTCCCACCGAGGACCAGTTGATGATCGAACCGCCGCCGCTCGCCACCATTGCGGGGATCGCGTACTTCATGCCAAGGAATGCGCTCTTGAGGTTGATCGACATCAGCTTCTCGTAGTCGAGCTCGTCGATGTCCGGAATGGCTGCCTGCGCGATTCCGGCGACGCCCACGACATTGCACAGGACGTCGAGCCGACCGAACGTCCTGGTGGCGACCGCGACGAGTGCCTCGACGTCCGCGGCGTTGGTGACGTCAGCGCGTACCGGAGTGATCGAGTCCGGAAGCTCCGCCGCGGTCTCGTTCTCGGCGCCGCTCAGATCCGCGGCGAGGACGTTGGCACCCTCACGGGCGAGGCGAAGCGCGGTGGAGCGTCCCTGCCCGATCCCAGCACCGGTGACGATGGCGACCTTGCCGGTCAGACGTGCCATGTCCTCCCCTTCCTCGAAGCGCTCGCTCCCGCCAGCGCGCATGAGTACCAGGCGCCGCCTGGCCGCCAGCCGAGGGCGGCCAACCTGCCCGCGCACGGCAGGGAACTGGACCAGCCAGGCGCGCCCTGGTCGAGAATGGCGAGAACGCGGCGCCCGCGCACGGCGGCGCGGCCCGGCGCCATTGGCCCCGATCCCGCCGACGGGCGCGAGAATCCCGCCGCTCGTCGGCCCGGCGCGAGCCAGCACGATCCTCCTGGGCAGCATCCGGCCGGGGCGCAAGAAGCGCGCCCGCCGCGCCGACAGCGCATGTTGTCAGAGCCTGCTGACAACATGTCAGTGCACTCTGACAGCGGACTCGGGGTCCGTCAACCGATGAAATCCGTCAACCGATGAAGGCGGCCGCCGGGGCGGAAAGGTCGGAGCGCTGGCCGCCAGGTCGCCCACCCGCCGACCGCGACGCGGGCGCCCGCGCCGCGGCGGGCACCGTCACGGCGGGCACCGTCACGGCGGACGTCGTCACGGCGGACATCGTCACGGCGGACATCGTCACGGGAGCACCGTCGGCCAGTCGGCGAGCGCGGGCCGGACGGTGACGACCAGCCGATCGGGACGATCGCGGCCCGGGCGGGGAGTGAACCGTCCTCAGGACACACCGGATTTCGACTCGGTAAGCAAAACAAGCAGCGGGCGAGCTGGCGCTCCCATGTCCGTCATTGGCGAGACGTCAAATCAGTGGCCGGTGGTCCCGGCGCCGCCGGCGCCGAGCCTTCTCCTCAGCAAGTGATGCCGCCGATAGCTCGCCCGATGCGACCCGACAAAGCCCTATTAGTGTCAGATCGATACGAATCCTACTAGTATCCGCCTCGACCCGGAAGCCAGTGGAAGAGCCGCCCCGAGCCGATACGCGCCGCGCCCAGCCCCCTCCTTGACGCCAAACCACCAGGTCACCGGCATTTTGCCCTCCCGGCGCGCACGGGATGCCTTGAGCATCCCCATGATCACGACAAAGGAGCCGTGCCATGTGGTTGCTCCAGAAACGATTAGTGCGCGGCGCCGCGATGACCGCCAGCGTCGGCACCCTCGTCATGGGCCTCGGCGCCTGCGGCCAGGGGGACTCCGACACGACTGGCGGGGTGTCCTGCGAGAGCTATGCGCCCGGCATCACCGACAAGGAGATCAAGCTCGGGCTGACCTGGAGTGACACCGGCGACGGCGCGGCCAGTTTCACGGCCTTCCGCGGCGGGATCGACGCCCGGCTGGGGCTCGCCAACGCGAACGGTGAGCTCTTCCGCGAGGTCACCTATGCCTGGCGGGACGACCAGGCCGATCCGGACCTCAATCTCCGGGTCACCAAGGAGTTGGTCGAGGCCGAAGGAGTCTTCGGTGTGATGAAGGCGGGCGGGGGCGGGGCTGGCTCCATCCCCTGGCTGGCCGAGAAGAACATCCCGGTCACCGGGATAGGTAGCGACGCGGCCTGGCAGAACCGCGCCAACATGTTCTCGTTCTACAACCTCGGCGAGGGCTCGAGCACCGCCTGGGGAAAGATCATCCGCGAACGGGGCGGCACGCGGGCGGCCGTGCTCGCGATCTCGGGAAGCAAGTCCAACTCCGACTTCAGCCGCCAGTACGCGGCGAGCCTGCTGGAGTCCGGCGTCGAGATCGTCAAGACCTACCAGTTCGCCGAAGCAGTCACCAACTTCGAGGCCATCGCCGACCAGATCAAGGAGAACAACATCGACACTCTCGCCGGTGTGGTCCTCCCGGACGTCGCCATCGAGCTCCTGCCGGCGCTGCGCGCCCGAGGCGTCGAACTCAAGGCGGCCGTGCTGCCACTCGGCTACGACGACAAGCTCCTCCAGGAGGACGGCGAGAGCCTGGCGAACGCGATCATCGTCAGCCAGATCAAGCCCTGGCAGGCCAACACCCCGGAACAGCGGGCCTTCCTGGACAGGATGAACCTCTACTCCCCGCAGATCCAGCCGGCGACCTCGGACATCGCCGTCGACGGCTACATCGCCGCGGACCTGTTCGTCGAGGGCCTCAAGCTCGCCGGCGAGTGCCCGACCCGCGAGTCGTTCATCTCCGCGCTGCGCGCCGTCACGAGGTACCACGGCGCCGGGCTCATCCCGACCGACGTCGACCTGAGCACGAACTACAAGGAGCCGAGCGCCTGCTACAGCGTCGTCCAGGTCAACCCTGAGGGCACGGCCTTCACGCCTTTGTTCGACTCCGAGCCGCTGTGCGGCGACCTGATCACGACGGACCGGATGGACGAACTGCTCGGCACCACCTAGCCAGACCGTCGCCAGCCAGACCTTGCCGCCGGGGGGCCGTCACGCCACGTCGCGCAGGGCGAACCCCCCGGCACAGAACTCCCAGACCTCGTCGGCGGTCAGTGGGTGCGCGCTCTCGCCCTCTCCCGCGACCGCGGTCGACTGGGCGAGGAACATCACCGACTGCATGACCATCGCGGCCGCGCGCCGCGGCCGCAGGGCCGACCGCAACTGGCCGGCGGCGTCAGCGCGCGCCATCATCTCGGCGAACACGGCGAGCATCGGCTCGTGCGCCGAGCGCACCTCCGTCGGATAGGACATCAACAGCTGGGTGGCGAAGTCCGTGAACAGCGGATGCTGCGTGGAGGGGTCCGGCAACGACGTCTCGAACAGCATCCGCACGGCGACCCTTAGACCCACCAGGGGGTCCGGCTCGGCGGAGGCGGCGGCGCGGATCTCGTCGGCGGAGCGGCGCAGCGCGTTCTCGAACAGCGCCAGCAGGAGCTCGTGCTTGCCACCGAAGTGCTGGTAGAAGCTGCGCAGCGACTGCCGGGACCGGTCGACGACCTCCTGTACGGTGAAGTCGGTCGACCCCTTCTCGAGGATGATCTCCTGCGCGGCCTCGAGGAACTGCTGGACCTTGCGCTCGGCCCGCAGCCGGGCGGCCTTGGTGGAGCGCTCGACGGCACGCTGCTTCCACGCGGGCTCTTCACTCAGCGTGCTCACGGCATGCTCCTGCTCCTGCGCCATGGGTAGAACGTACTCCCGGTGTACATGCAGTCACGTGCGCTTCCCGCTCCCATCCATGGCGCCAAGGGTGAGACTAATGCTTCCATCTTGGGAGAATGGTATTCTCCCACGAGTCCGAGCGGAATGCCGGTAGGAGGGCCTTCGTGGCTGGAAAATCACCGACCGTCACCGGGAGCCGGCATGCTCTTTGAGTTCGACGACGACCAGCAGCTGCTGCGCCAGACCGTCCGCGACGTGCTCTCCAAGGAGTGCCCGCCCGCGCTGGTCCGGTCGGTCGCCGACGAGGGCACGGACCCCGCGCCGCTGTGGCGGACCTACGCCGGCCTCGGCTGGACCGAGCTCACCGAGACCACCGAGGCCGTCGAGCTCGGGATCCTGCTCGAGGAGCTCGGGCGGGCGACCGACCCGACGCCGCTGCTCGCCACCCTGACCTGGTTCGCCCCACTCGCCCCCGGGGTCGCCTCCGCCGAGCAGACCGGCACCGCCGTCTTCGACGGCGTGAGCGCCCACCGGGAGCCGCTCGGCGACGGCTGGATCCTCGACGGCACCGGCCGGCACGTCCTCGACGGCGACCGCGCCGACTGGTTCGCCGTGGTCACCGACGCCGGCGTGTTCACCGTCCCCGCGGGAGAGGCGACCGTCACCCGCGAGGACGTCTTCGACCCGCTGCTGCACGTCGCCGACGTCAGCTTCTGGCAGGTGCGGGTCTCCGGGGAGAGCCGGGCCGACGTCGACGTGGCGCTCGCCCGCGACGTCGCGCTCACCGGTCTCGCGCTGACCATGGTCGGCGCCTGCAAGCGGGTCCTCGAGCTCACGATCGACCACGTGCGCACCCGCGAGCAGTTCGGCGTCCCGATCGGCTCGTTCCAGGCCGTCAAGCACAAGGCCGTCGACATGCACGTGGCGATCGAGCGCGCGGCGGCGCTGGCCTACTTCGCGGCGCTGTCCATCGCCGAGCAGGACCCGCGCCGCTCCACGGCCGCCGCGATGGCCAAGGCCGCCGCCGGCGAGTGCACGACCGTCGTGTTCGAGAGCGGCTTCCAGCTCTTCGGCGGCATGGGCTTCACCTGGGAGAACGACCTGCAGTTCGCGCTGAAGCGCGCGCTGTCCGGCGAACTGCTGCTCGGCGGCGCCGATGTGCACCGGGCCCGGGTCGCCGCCGCGCTGCTCGACGCCCCCGCGGCCACCACGGTCGCCGCCACCGCTTCGGAGGAGCCTCATGCGGCTGCGGTTTGACGACGACGTCGAGGCGTTCCGCGCCGAGTTCGTGTCCTTCCTCGACGCGAACCTGCCGACCGTGGAGGAGGCCGCCGAGCGGCCCACCTCGACCGCGCAGATGCCCGAGTGGACCCGGCGCTGGCAGCGGCTGCTGTTCGACAACGGCTGGCTGCTGCCGGGCAACCCGCCCGAGTACGGCGGGCGCGACGCGACGCTGCTGCAGCAGTTCGTCCATCTGGAGGAACTGGGCCGCCGCCGCATCTACCACAGCTTCAACCCGCAGGGGCTCGGGATCATCGCGGCCTCGCTGCTGACCTTCGGAACCGACGAGCAGAAGAAGCGCTGGGCGGTCCCGATCCTGCGCGCCGAGATCACCGCCGCGCTCGGCATGAGCGAGCCGGGCGCGGGCTCGGACCTGGCTGGCCTGCGCACCCGGGCCGTGCTCGACGGCGACCACTTCGTGGTCAACGGCCAGAAGATCTGGACGTCCGGCGCGCACGACGCCGACATCATCCTGACGTTCGTGCGCACCGACCCGGACGCGCCCAAGCACAAGGGCATCAGCGTCCTGGTGATCCCGACCGACACCGCCGGCATCACCCGCCGGCCGTTCGGGTCGATCGTCGGGCGGGACGACCTGGACTTCAACGAGGTCTTCTTCGACGACGTCCGGGTCCCGGCGGCCAACCTCATCGGCGAGCTGAACAAGGGCTGGCACGTCGCGAACGGCTCACTCGGGCACGAGCGCACCATGCTCTGGCTCAGCTTCGCCGAACGGCTCGACGAGATGGTGGAGGACTTCCGCCCGGCGACGGCGCTCGACCGCGACCGCTACGCCACGCTCGCGATGGATGCCCAGGCGCTGCGACTCCTCGGCTCCGCCGCGCTGTCACGCGCCGCGCGGGGCGAGGAGGACGTGGCCTCGATCTCGGTGCTCAAGCTGTTCGGCTCCGAAGCGGTGCGGACCGCCGCCCGGCACGCGCTGCTCGCGCAGGGCGCCGACGGCCTTCCCCGCCACGGGGTCACCCGGCCCTTCGAGCACATGAACCTCGACTGGTTCTTCGCCAGCTGGTTCGAGCGGTACGCGCGCAGCTTCTCAGGCACCATCGCTGGCGGGACGTCGGAGATCCAGCGCACGATTATCGCCGAGCGGGTGCTCGGGCTGCCCCGCGGCTGACCCCCCGGGTGGCCGGCTGGTGTGGTACGCCGGTGTGGCGCCTCTGGAGAGCACCGGACCGGCACGCCGCGCCAGCCCACACGCGTAACCGCTCAGGCCCGCGGGCCCCGGCCAATGGGAGTTGACTTGTACATCCTGTATGACGTCGCGGACAACATCGCGACGATTACGCTGAACCGTCCCGAGGCCGCGAACGCGCAGAACGGCGCGCTGCTGGAGGAGCTCAACGACGCCTGGATCAAGGCGGCCGAAGACCCGGACGTGAAGGTCATCATCCTGCGCGGCGAGGGCAAGCACTTCTCCGCCGGCCACGACCTGAAGCCGGACCCCTCCACTCCGGCGCCCGAGAAGGTCACGCTCGAGCTCATCTACCAGATCGAGGCCCGGCGCTACCTGGAGTTCTCGCTGCGCTGGCGGAACATCCCGAAGCCGTCGATCGCCGCGGTCCAGGGCCGCTGCATCGCCGGCGCGCTGCTGCTGTGCTGGCCATGTGACCTGATCATCGCGGCGGACGACGCGAAGTTCTCCGACCCGGTCGTCGCGATGGGCATCGGCGGCGTCGAGTACCACGGCCACACCTGGGAACTCGGCGCGCGCAAGGCCAAGGAGATCCTGTTCACCGGCCGGGCGATCACCGCCGAGGAGGCGGAGAAGGTCGGCATGGTGAACAAGGTCGTGCCCCGGGCCGACCTGGACTCCGAGACCCGGGCGCTGGCCGCCCAGATCGCCAAGATGCCGTCGTTCGGGCTGCGCCAGGCCAAGCGCGCCGTCAACCAGACGCTCGACGTCCAGGGCTTCTACGCGGCGATCCAGTCGGTCTTCGACGTCCACTCGACCGGCCACGGCAACGCCCTGAGCGTCAGCGGCTTCCCGATCCTGGTCAACCTCGACCAGATGAAGGAAACCGTCAAGACCGTCAACTGACGGTTCTGACCAGTCAGGCCTCTCACCACGAGGGCGGCCAGGCCGCGGGTGACCCCGCGGCCCGGCCGCCCTTTGGCGCTGCCGCGGGTCGCGCGCCGGCGGCCCAAGATCAATCAGACGCCGCGCGTCGTCGCTGACGCGCACGGTCTGACTGACCTTGAGCTTGGCTTCCGGCTGGTCGAGGTCGCCCGGCCGGGCGGCGGATGTCAGGCGGAGCCCTCGACGAAGGGGTAGATGCGGGTGAAGTCGGCGTTCGGCTCGGCCGCCGCGAACCTCTGCCAGATCTCCTCGGTGACCGCGCCGACGGTGTCGGGGGTGGCCGCGTCGCGCACCTCGGCCAGGTAGAGCCGGACGTCCTTGGCCATCAGGGTGTTGGCGAAGCCGGAGCCGTAGCGGCCGGTCAGGACGTCGTTGACGAACTTGTCCTCGGTGGCGGCGCTGCGGCCGCTGGAGCCGTTGAGCACCTCGATCATCGTCCCCATGTCGAGGCCGGCCCGGACGCCGAACGCGACCGCCTCGCTCGTCGCCGCGAGCGCCGTGGCGGACAGGAAGTTGTTCGCCAGCTTGAGCGCCTGGCCAAGACCCGGCCGGTCACCGACGCGGCGGATCCTGTCCGACAGGCCGGCGAGCACCAGCTCCACCGCCTCGACCGCGTCGTCGGTGCCCGCGTACATGACCGCGAGCCTGCGGGCACGCGCGCCCGCGACCCCGCCGGAGACCGGCGCGTCGACGTAGCCGATGCCGGCGGCGGCCAGCAACTCGGTGATCCGGCGCGCGGCGGTGACCCCGATCGTCGAGGTGTCGATGATGTGCGTGACCCGCCCGGCGGCGTTCACGACGTCGGTAGCCACCTTCTCGGAGACGTTGCCGTCCGGAAGGCTGAACACCACGATGTCGGCCGACCGGGCCAGCTCGGCGACGTCGGCGGCGAACCGGGAGCCGTATGGCGCCCGGTCCGGCCCGGCGACGTCGAAGACGACCACCTCGAAGCCGTGGGCGACCAGGTTGCCCGCCAGGGCGGCGCCCATGTTGCCCAGGCCGACGAAGCCAACCACCGGCGCGGTCTCAGCCATCGTCAGGCCTCCTTCGGCGTGGAGCCGCCCGCCGCGCCGCCCGCGGTGTCGCCCGCCACCGTGGCCTCGGCCGCGCGGGCGGCGCGGACCTCCCGCAGCGCCCGCTTGGCCGAGATGGCGGCCGGGGCACCACAGTAGGCGGCGACCTGGAAGAGCAACTCGTCGATCTCGGCGTCGCTGACGCCGGTGCGCGCCTGGGAGCTCGCGTGCAGCTTGAACTCCTCCATCCGGCCCAGCGCGGCCGTCATCGCCAGGACCAGCAGGCTGCGGTCCCGGGTGGACAGCGGGCCGCCGCGGGTCCAGACGCCCCAGGCCTGGCGGGTGATGTGGTCCTGGAACTCCCGCGCGACCGGGTCGGTCTCGGCCTTCTGCCCGTCGACGTAGGCATCGCCCAGCATCGCCCGGCGCAGCGCGTACGCGGCATCCAGCGCGTCGTCCACGGTCGTGCTCCTTTGACTATCGAGAAGGCGGCGGCAGGCTGACCGGTGACGCGCACCGGCCGGCCCTGGCCGCGTGGCGGTGTCGTCCCCGGACACCCGCGGGCCGCGGACGCGCGACCTGGCCGCTGGTCGCGGTCCCGGTCGCGCCGATCGACCTGGGCTAGGGCGTGCCCTGGCCCAGGGAGAGGCTGATGGTCTTGGTCTGGGCGTAGTCGTGCAGGGCCTCGAGGCCCTTCTCGCGGCCGTGGCCGCTGTCCTTGTAGCCGCCGAACGGCGTGTCGTTGGTGAGCGGGCCGCCGTTGACGGCGACCTGCCCGGCCTGGATCCGCTCGGCCACCCGCAGGCCGCGGGCGACGTCGCCGCTCCACACGGTGGCGACCAGGCCGTACTCGGTGTCGTTGGCCACGGCCACCGCCTCCGCCTCGCCGGAGAACCGCCGGGTCACCAGGACCGGGCCGAAGACCTCCTCGCGGGCGAGCGGGTGCGTGACCGGGACGTCCGCGTAGACCGTCGGGCGGACGTACTGCCCGGCGGCGCCCGGCCCGTCGGCGTAGCCGGAGCCGCCGGTCAGCGGCGTCAGCCCGTCCCGCTCGGCGTCGGCGAACGCGGCCAGCACCTTGTGGAACTGGGCCTCGGTGATGATCGGCCCGAAGTCGGCGCCCGGCTGGAGCTTCTCGAGCCGCGCGACGACGCGCGCGACGACCTCGTCGTGCGCCGCGTCCTCGACGACGAGCCGGGTGGTCGCCGAGCACACCTGGCCGGAGTTCGTCTGGATCGCCAGCGCCGCCGCCGCCGCGGCCCGCTCGAGGTCGGCGTCGGCGAACACGACGACCGGCGACTTGCCCCCGAGCTCGAGGGTCACCGGGATCAGCCGGTCTCCGGCGACCTTCGCCAGGTGACGCCCGGTGGCGACGGAACCCGTGAACGCCAGCTTGCGGACCAGCGGATGCGCCGCCAGAGGTGTGCCCACCGCTGGCCCGGTGCCGGTGACGACGTTGAGCAGGCCGTCCGGCAGCCCCGCCTGGGTGGCGAGCCTGGCCAGCAGCACGGTCGACGGCGAGGTGAACTCGCTCGGCTTCGCGACGATCGCGTTGCCGACGGCCAGCGCCGGGGCGAGCGCCCGCGAGGCCTGGTTGAGCGGCAGGTTCCACGGCGTGATCGCGCCGATGACGCCGTAGGGCTCGAGCCGGGTGTATGTGTGCGCCCCCGCGCCGAGGTCGATCGTGCGGCCGCCGTGGGCGCGCACCACGCCGGCGTAGAAGCGGAAGTAGTCGATCGACAGGCGGATCTCGACGTCCAGCTGGCCGGCGGTCTTGCCGGTGGACGCCCACTCGAGCGCGGCGAGTTCGTCGGTGGCGGCGGCCATCGCGTCGGCCACCGCGTGCAGCGCGTCGGAGCGCTCGCGCGCCGGCCGCGCGGCCCACGAAGGCCAGGCCGCCTCGGCCGCGGCGACGGCCAGTTCGACGTCCGCGGCGGTGCCCGCGGCGATCTCGTCGCCGGCCTCGCGGGTCGCCGGGTTGCGGGTGGCGAAGTAGCTACCCGCCCCCGGCGCATGGGACCGCCCGTTGATCCAGTGCTCGTGCCGGCGCGGCCCGCCCGCGGTGCCGGCCGGCCTCGCGCCGGCCGCCGCGGCGGCATCGGTGACGGTCACCCTGCCTACCTTCCCTTCCACCCCAGCGCATGGCGTTCGGCGAACGCGCGGGCGCCTTCCGAGCGTCGTCGCTCCCGAACACCGCGTCGATCTCCGCCGGACCGGCCCGGCGCCGCTCACGCCTCATCTTCTTCGTGATCGCGCCGCCGAGTGGGCCGTTGGCGGCTATACGGCTCGCCAACGCCCGCGCCTCGACAGGGATTTCCCCGCCAGGCCGCGGCCCGCCGCCCCGCTGTGAGCAAGCTCAACCAACGTGCGTCGGAAGCCCACCACCCCCGCGGCCGTCGGCGGGATCCGAGCGTCGAACGACGGGATGCGCCCGTCATCGGCGCCCAGTGGCCGGACGAGGCAATCGGGCTGGTGCCCCCCCCCCCAAGGTTCGCCCTGTATCGACGCCGGACATGATCGCCGTTTCTGCCCTCCGGGGGTCGTGAACAGGGCCTCATCACAACCCCGTCGGGGCACTATCGGCGATCATGCGAAGCGGGCGGACGTCGGCGGTCACGGGGCTAGCGGTTCGGGGTCGCGTTGCTGAGGGCGGCGCGGGCGCGCAGGCGGAACTGCTCGAGCTTGTCCTGTGGCTGGATGACCTGGTGGCTGCGCGGCCTGATGCTGATGTCGTGGCCCTCGGCCGCCCGGCGCAGCGCGCCGACGGTCGCGTCCTGCTTCGCGACGTGCGCGAAGGGGTCGAACGAGTACCAGCGCATCGCGTTCTCGTAGGTGATCTTGTTGATCTCGTCGTCCGGGACGTTCCACTTCGAGAAGTCCGCCCACAGCTCCTCGGGGGCGTTGGGCCACGCCGAGTCGCTGTGCGGGTAGTCGCATTCCCAGGTGATGTTGTCGATGCCGATCTCGTGTCGCAACCCGACGCCAAGTGAGTCGGTGATGAAGCAGGTCAGGAAGTGCTCGCGGAAGACGTCCGAGGGCTTCTTGCCCCCGAAGTTCTGCATGGTCCAGGTGGCGTGCGTGTCGAACGTCTTGTCGGCCCGCTCCAGGAAGTACGGGATCCAGCCCGTGCCGCCCTCGGACAGCGCGATCTTGATGTCCGGGAAGTCCTTGAGGACGCGGGACCACAGCAGGTCGGCCGCGGCCGAGACGATGTTCATCGGCTGCAGCGTGATCATGACGTCGGGCGGCGAGTCGACCGCCGGCACCGTGATTCGCCCGGACGAGCCGATGTGGATCGACAGCACCGTGTTCGTGTCGCACAGCGCCGTCCACAGCGGGTTCCAGAACTCGTCGTGGAAGCTCGGCATGCCCATCACGGCCGGGTTCTCGCTGAAGGTCAGCGAGTGGACGCCGCGCGCCGCGTTGCGGCGCACCTCGGCGGCGCACAGTTCGGCGTCCCAGATCACCGGAATCGTCATCGGGATGAACCGGCCCGGGTAGGCGCCGCACCAGTCCTCGACATGCCAGTCGTTGTAGGCACGGACCAGCGCGAGGGAGAAGTCGACGTCCTCGGTGACGAACAGCCGGCCGGCGAAGCCGGGGAACGAGGGGAAGTTCATCTGCGCCAGCAGGCCGCCGGCGTTCATGTCCTTGATCCGCTCGTGCACGTCGTAGCAGCCCGGGCGGATCTCGTCGAGGCCCTGCGGCTCGAGGCCGTACTCCTCCTTGGGCCGCCCCGCGATCGCGTTGAGCGCCGAGTTCGGGATCACGGTGTCCCGGAACTTCCAGACGTCGGTGCCGTCCTCGCGGTGCACCAGGCGGGGCGCGTCGGCGTCGTACTTCGCCGGCAGCCGGCCGACGAACATGTCCGGCGGCTCGATGACGTGGTCGTCGACACTGATCAAGATCATGTCGTCAAGATTCATGACGGTCCCCTCCGGTCCCGGCGCGGGCGCGGCGCCCGCCGCGTAGCGGCTGGCCGCGTCCCACCCGGCCGCGGGCCACCCGGCCGCGGGCCGGTCGGGCGCCGCCGGTCACATAGCCCCCTCTTTGAAAACTAGCTTCTCGCCAAGGGAGAATCAACCGCGCGACCGGGACGGAAGCCCGGTCCGGCGGCATCCCGAGGGCCATCCGCGCAGGTCAGCGACCCTAACCCACCAGGGCCGTTTGACGCCGCCGCCCGGCGCGTGAGAATCTTCCACTCAACTCTGAGAACGAGGTTCTCCACTGGTTGCGACGAGGATCGTGACCAGACGTCACCGCCGACCAGGAGGACGCGGGATGCTGACGCTCAAGGCCGCCGGGCTGCTCGACGTGGATACGGGCGAGATCATCCGACCCGGGATCCTGAAGATCGACGGCGAGTACATCGTCGGCCTGGGCGGCACGCCCGAAGGCGAGGTCCTCGACCTCGGCGACCTGATCCTCATGCCCGGCATGATGGACATGGAACTCAACCTCGTCATGGGCGGCCCCGGCGAGAACCAGTTCACCGGCCAGATGCGCGACGACCCGCCCCTGCGCATGATGCGCGCCACCCAGAACGCGCGGCGCACCCTGCGCGCCGGCTTCACCACCGTGCGCAACCTCGGCCTGTTCTGCAAGACCGGCGGCTACCTGCTCGACGTCGCCCTCATGAAGGCCATCGACGCCGGCTGGATCGACGGCCCGCGCATCGTCCCCGCCGGCCACGCCATCACCCCGACCGGCGGCCACCTCGACCCGACGATGTTCGGCTCGTTCGCCCCGCACGTCCTGCAGCTCACCGTCGAGGAAGGCCTCGCCAACGGCGTCGACGAGGTCCTCAAGGCCGTCCGCCACCAGATCAAGCACGGCGCCCAGGTCATCAAGATGTGCGGCTCCGGCGGCACCATGACGCTGACCGGCCCCGCCGGCGCCAAGCACTACTCCGACGCCGAGGTCCTCGCGATCACCGACGAGGCCCACCGGCGCGGCCTGCGGGTCGCCGCGCACACCCACGGCTCCGAGGCCGTCACCCAGATGGTCGAGTGCGGCGTCGACTGCATCGAACACGCCTTCATGATCGACGACGACACCATCAACCTGATGGTCAAGCGCGGCACCTACCTGGTCGCCACCCAGGCGCTGATCGACGGCATGGAGGTCCTCAAGTCCTCCGACCCGCGGATCCAGGCGAAGGCCGCCCGCGACTGGCCGAAGGCCAAGCAGTCGATCCGCAACGCCATCGAGGCCGGCGTGAAGATCGCCGTCGGCTCGGACGCGCCCGCCATCCCGCACGGCAAGAACGGCAACGAGCTGGTCACCCTCGTCGAGCGCGGCATGACCCCGCTGCAGGCCATCCAGGCCGCCACCACCGTCGGCGCCGACCTCATCGACGTCACCGACCGCGGCCGCCTCGCCGAGGGCCTGCTCGCCGACGTCATCGCCGTCCGCGACAACCCCCTCGACGACATTCGGGTGCTCACGCGGGTCCCGTTCGTTATGAAGGGCGGTAAGCAGTTTGTCTACTGAGCCCGCGACCACCGCCCAGCCCGCGTCCAGCGCACCGGAGAGCAACGTGGCGAAGCCGAACCGGATCGAGGATCTGGTCGAGATCCAGCAGACCCTGGCCCGCTACGCGGTGACCATCACCCAGGGCGACATCGAGGGCCTGCTGAAGGTCTTCACCCCCGACGGCACCTACACCGCCTTCGGGGACACCTTCGCGCTCAAGGACTTCCCGACGCTGGTCGCCGCCGCGCCCAGTGGCCTGTTCCTCACCGGCACGCCCGCCATCGACTTCGCCGACGACGGGATCAACGCGACCGGCACCCAGCCGCTGTGCTTCATCGAGCACGCCAGCCACGACATGCGCATCGGCTACTACCGGGACACCTACCTGCGCACCGACGAGGGCTGGCGGCTGCGGACCAGGGCCATGACGTTCATCCGCCGCAGCGGCGTCCACGACTCGGGCATCCCGCACGTCATCGAGCGGCTGAACAACGCGTGACCGTCACCGACCTGGTCCCCGCGGGCTTCACGCCGCCGGTGGACGCCGAGACGGTCACCGTCGAGGAGTTCCGGGCCGCGGTGGCCGCCTGGCTCGACGAGCACGCCGCCGAGCTGGCCAAGCCGGCCGACCACTCGCTCGACGCCGAGGTCGACCAGCTCGGCAAGGTCCGCCGGGCGCTGTTCGACGCCGGCTGGATGCGCTACGGCTGGCCGGTCGAGGCCGGTGGCCTCGGCGGGCCGGACGTGCTGCGCGCGGTGCTCGGCGAGCAGGTCGCCGAGCGCGACCTGACCGACGCGACCAACTACTCGCTCATCGAGGTCCTCGCGCCGACGATGATCTCGTACGCGGCGCCGGAGCTCGCGGCCGAGATGCTGCCGCGGCTGCTGTCCGGGCGCGAGCAGTGGTGCCAGGGCTTCTCCGAGCCCGGCTCCGGCAGCGACCTCGCGTCGCTGACCACCCGCGCCGTCCAGCGCGAGGACGGCGCCTGGGTGATCAACGGCCAGAAGGTGTGGACGAGCCTCGCCCAGTACGCGCGGCGCTGCGTCCTGCTCACCCGCACCTCGCCCGGCCACAGCGGCATCACCGCGTTCTTCGTCGACATGGACACCCCCGGCATCACCGTCCGCCCGCTGCGCACCATGCACGGCGTCGACGAGTTCGCCGAGGTGTTCTTCGACGACGTGGTCGTGCCGAACGAGCGGATGCTCGGCAAGCTGGGCGACGGCTGGAGCCTCGCGATGGACCTGCTTCCATACGAGCGGTCCACCTGCTTCTGGCACCGGATCACCTACCTGTTCACCCGGCTGGACATGCTGGTCGCCGAGGCGTCGGCGCAGGAGACCGAGCCCGAGCCGACGACCGACGCCGCGCTCGGCGCCGCGTACCTGGCGCTGCACACCATCCGCTGCCGCTCGCGCAACACCCAGCGGCGCCTCGCGGCCGGCGCGCACCTCGGCCCGGAGACATCCGTCGACAAGATCCTGCTGGCGACGGCCGACCAGCGGCTGTTCGACACCGCGCGCGAGGTGCTCCCCGGCGCCATCGAGCTCACCGACGCGCACTGGCGCACCGAGTACCTGTACTCGCGGGCCGCGACCATCTACGGCGGCACCGCCGAGATCCAGCGCAACATCGTCGCCCGTCGCCTCCTCGACCTGGGCAAGGAGTAGCCGTGGACGTCGGAGAACGGGAGCTGCTCGCCGAGGCGCTGCGCGGCACCATGACCGAGACGCCGGCCGGCGCCGCGCTGGACGCGGCGCTGGGCGAGCTCGGCTGGGAGGACCTGCTCGCCGAGGAGCCGGACGTCGCCGTCCCGCTCGTCTTCTCGCTGCTCGGCGAGACCGGCGCGCACGCCCCGCTGCTCAACGACGTCGTCCTCGCCGCCGCCGGGACGCCCGTCGGCGGGACCGTCGCGCTGCCGTACGCCGGTGGCCGGACGGTCGTCTGGGATCGCAAGGACCCGGGCGGCGAGGGCGTCATCCTCGACGACCCGCTGCCGCTGCGGGTCGTCACGGGCGAGGACACGTCCGTCGCCGGTGACCCGGCGGCGCTCGCCGCCGGGCGCCGCGCGCTCGGCTGGTGGCTCGTCGGCACCGGCCGGGCGATGCTGGGCCTCGCCCGCACCCACGCCCTGGACCGGGCCCAGTTCGGCAAGCCGATCGCGGGCTTCCAGGCCGTGCGGCACCGGCTCGCGGAGACCCACGTCGCCCTGGAGGGCGCCGAGGCCACGCTGACCGTCGCCGAGGACGAGCTCGGCTCGCTGCTCGCCAAGGCCGCGGCGGGCCAGGCCGCGCTCGACGCCGCCCGGCACTGCCAGCAGGTCCTCGGCGGCATCGGCTTCACCGCCGAGCACGCCCTGCACCACCACATCCGCCGGGCTCTGACCCTCGACGGCCTGCTCGGCAGCACCCGCGAGCTCACCCGGGCCGCGGGCGCCCACCTCCGCGCCCACCAGTCCGCCCCGAGGCTGGCGCAGCTCTAGGGCGTGTATCTGGTTGCGATCTTTTCGTGATCGATTTTCGTGGTGGTTCCTGGTCCGGTAGAGCCCCGTGTAT